>JBPYFJ010000054.1:0-112069 GCA_051985675.1 Xanthobacteraceae bacterium
CGGCCGATCAGTTGCGCGGATCCATGCCGGGCGCCGGCCATATGGTCCATATGCCAGGCCACATCTACTATCGGATCGGCCGCTACTTCGACTCGCTCGCGGTCAACAAGGACGCGGTGGCAGCCGACGAGAAATACCTCGCGGCGTCGAATGCACCGATGGGTGTCTACCGGCTCGGCTACTATCCTCACAACGTGCATTTCATATTGGCGTCGGCGCAGATGTCCGGCGACGGCGAAGCCGCGATCACAGCGGCCCACAGGCTCGAAGGACTGATTCCGGATGCGCAGCTGGGCAAGGCGCCGGGCACGCAGCCGATCAAGGCGGCGATCTACTTCGCCCACGCGATGTTCAGTTCCCCCGAGACGATCCTGGCGCTTCCCGATCCCGGCACCAAGGCGCCGTATCTTGCGGCCATGTGGCACTACGCGCGCGGCGTAGCACAGGCGCGCCGCGGTGATGTCGCGGCTGGTACGACCGAGGCAAATGCAATTGCCTCCATCGCCAAGACCGGAGACTTGTCGCCCCTCAAGGACGCAGGGATTCCCGCGCTCGACGTGCTCAAGCTCGCGCAGGCCGTGGTCGAGGCGCGCGTCGCGCAGGCGAAGGGCGACCGCGCGACCGCGATCGCGCGCTTTGGCGAAGCGGCAGCGATTCAGGACGCGCTTCGCTACACCGAGCCGCCGTTCTGGTATTATCCGGTGCGGCAGTCACTCGCGGCTGCGCTGATGCAGGCGGGCAAGCTCGACCAGGCGCGGGAGCAATTCCAGCTCGCGCTCAGGCGCGCGCCCAATAACGGCTGGACCTATTACGGCCTTGCCCAGCTCTACCGGAAACGCGGCGACGCCAAGGCGGCGGCGGACGCCGAAGCGCAACTTGCAAAGACCTGGATCGGCGACCGCGCGCTGCTCGACGTGTCGAGGCTGTGAACATGGACGTCACCCGGGAATCGCTGAGCGAGACGTTCAACCTCTACACCGATGCCGAGCTTTTGAAGCTTTATCGATCCGGCGATTTGACCGAACTCGCAACCGACGTCGCCAGAGCGGAGCTTGCGAAGCGCGGCCTCGATACGGTACGACCTGCTCCCGCACCATCGCCGGCTCCGCGGCCGGAACCCGAACCCAAACCGGTGATCGAGGGCGATCTCGTGGCAGTCGCACGCCTGCTGGATCCGACTGAGGGCGAGATGTTGCGTGGACGGTTGGAAGCCGAGGGCGTACCGGCGATAGTAGTTGATAAGCAGACGGCAACGCAGGTGTTCTATAAGTACACGATCGGCGGCGTGAGGATCCTTGTTCCCGAGGCGTACCTGGAGCGGGCGCGTGAGATCGTGAAGGCCGATGCGCGCGGCGACTACGCGATCGATGAACAGACCGATGTCGGGCCGCCTTCGGATAACGCGTGATCATTCCGGTGTGATGCCGGCGTCGCGCACCACCTGACCCCACTTTGCGGTTTCGGCTGGAATGAATGCGGCGAGTTCCTCCGGTGTGCTGGTGAGCGGCTCGACCGCCATCCCCTGCATCTTGTCCTGTACGTCCGGGCGCCGGATGTACTCGACCACCGCCCGGTTGAGCGTATCGATGGCCGGCCGCGGTGTCCCGGCGCGCGCCATCACGGCGAACCATCCGAGTGCCGAATAGCCCGGCAGCGCCGCCTCGGCGATGGTCGGGATGTCGGGCACGACCTTGACCCGATGGTCCGTCGTGACGCCGAAGGCCGTGATCTTGCCGTCGCGAATGAGCTGCATCGACGGCAGCAGGTCGACCATCATCACCGGGATCACGCCCGCCATCACGTCGGTCAGGGCGGGGACGCTCCCCTTGTAGGGCACATGCTGCATCTTCAGGCCGGCCATCTTCATGAACAATTCCATGAACAGATGATGCGGCGTGCCGTGTCCGGCGGACGCGTAGCTCAGCTGACCGGGCCGGGCCTTGATATAGGCGATCAGCTCGGGGAGCGTCTTTAAGCCGAGCGCCGGATTGGCGACGAGCACGAAATAGGCGGACCCCACGAGGCTCACCGGCGCCAGGTCCTTGATTGGGTCGTAGGGAAGCGACTTGTAGATGTTGGGATTGACGGCGAGCGAGGTCGCCGATGACATCACCAGCATCGAGCCGTCGGGCGGCGATTTTGCGACCGCGGCCGTGCCGATCTGCATGCTCGCGCCCGGGCGATTCTCGACCACGAACGGCTGCTTGAGGCGGTCGTGCAGGGCCTCCGCCAGCATGCGGCCCAGGATGTCGGTCGACCCGCCCGGAGCAAACGGAACGACGAACGTCACCGCGCGCTCCGGATACTCAGCGCGCGCCGGCGCAAGTCCGGCACCGAGCGCAGCCGCCAGCACGATCGCCGCGTATGTTCGGGCCATCCCGCGTCCTCCCCGTTCGTTTGGCCGGGAGGTTAGAGCATTCGCCGGCAAAAAGCCTGTCCGTGTCCGTATCCGCGCGCCCATTGATGCCTCTCTGGTGGAATTGGGCATCCATGGCGAGAACGTCGCCAAAACCACCGTCTATTCAATATGTTGTCATGGATGCCCGGAATCGCCGTTTTTGAGCATACATGGGGCATCCATGGCGAGCATGTTCGCGGCCGAAAGCAGCTGTGCGCGGGCGTTGCCGGGGGCCGTCATCGGCCCTATTTGGAGCATGTTCAGCGCCGAAAACTCGGTCTCGAACCGAGATTGATCCGGCCGCACGGATGTCCGATGTCGCAGCTTTCCTCCTCCCTACACGCCTTGCCGCGCCCGCTGATGGCGGTGGGCGTCGCCGTCACCTTGCTGGTCGCGGCTGCGGTCGCGCTCTGGGTGCACTACGGAACGGCCGTGTTCTACGAGATGATCGCGGCCGGGGTGGCATGGTGCCTGTGAGAACGCGATGACCGCCAAGACAACGCGCCTCTTGCTCGTGCTCGCCGCCTTTGTGGCCGGCCTGATCGTCTGCTTCGGCGTGGTCGTGCTGGTGACCGGGCAAGCGGGCGCGCCGATCCGCGCGCAGGCGGCCGCCATCGGCGGTCCGTTCCATCTGGTTGACCAGGACGGACGCCAGGTGAGCGACCAGGATTTCCGCGGCAAGCCGCTGCTGGTGTTCTTTGGCTACACCCATTGTCCCGACGTCTGCCCGACCACCCTGTTCGACGTGTCCGAGGTTCTGCGGCGCCTCGGTCCGGATGCCGACCGGGCCGCCGCGCTGTTCATCACGGTCGATCCGCAGCGCGATACGCCGGTGTCGCTCAAGGATTACCTCTCGAGCTTCGATCCGCACCTGCGCGGCGCCACCGGCGATGCGGCCGCAATCGCCGCCGTCGCAAAAGCCTACCGGGTCTATTACAAGAAGGTCCCGACCGAGGGCGACGACTACACGATGGACCACACTGCCATCGTCTACCTGATGGATAAGGATGGACATTTTGTTGCGCCGTTCAGCCTGCGCCGAACTCCCGAAGCCGCCGCCGATGACCTTCGCCGCTATCTCTGATTCGACGCCGGCGCGGCGCATCGGGGCAAAGCGTCTGCTGTGGATCGGACTCCTGGCGGGATTCTGCTCCGCCACGCTCGTTCCAGCCGCGGCCCAAAACCTGCCGTCGAAACTGCCGCCCGCACCGCCGGCGGCTCAGCCGGCCCCTGCGCTGCCGGCGACGCCGGCTCCGCCATCGGCCGCCACCCAAGCGGCGATTGCCAAGCCGCCGGTGCCGAGCTTTTGGGATCCGCGGCGACGGCCGGAGCGGCCGGATCTGTCACGCGTCAACCTGATCCGCTTCATGACCGAAGTCGATTATCCGCCGTTCGACTATGCGGGCCAGGACGGAAATCCGATCGGATTCAACGTCGATCTCGCGCGCCTGATTTGCGACGAGTTGAAAGTTCCCTGCACCATGCAGATGCGCCGGTTCGACACGCTGATCGATGCGCTCAATGACAACAAGGGCGATGCCGCCATCGCTTCCATGGCGGTCACCGCGCAAACGCGCGAGAAGCTAGACTTCAGCGACCCCTATTACCGCCCGATCGGCCGGTTCGCGGCGAGGCGCGACGCCGGCAGCGTGTTCCCAGAGCCGCTTGACGGCAAGAAGATCGCGGTCGTGGCCGGCACTGCCCACGACGAATATGCGCGCGCGCTGTTCACCCAAGGCGACATCCGCCGGTATCCCGGCATGGAGGCTGCGCGCGACGCGCTCCGGCGCGGCGAGGTCGACCTCCTGTTCGGCGACGGATTTGCGCTGGCGTCCTGGCTCAACGGCACCGATTCGAACAATTGCTGCACGTTTGTTGGCGGACCCTATACGGAAAGCCGCGTGTTCGGCGAGGGCGTCGGCATAGCGGTCAAACGCGGCAATGATACGCTGCGGCAGGCCTTCAACTGGGCGCTGTTTCGCCTCTGGGAAAAAGGCAAGTTCGCCGAGCTCTGGCTGCGTTATTTCCCGATCAATCCGTACTAATCTCTTCCGCGCATGACTGATATCGAGACCACTGCCGCATCATTGCGCGCGCTCGCCGAGCAATCGACCGCTTGGCCGTTCGAAGAAGCCCGCAAGATCGTCGGCCGCCTCAAGACGCATCCGAAAGACGAGGTGATCTTCGAGACCGGGTACGGTCCCTCCGGCCTGCCACACATCGGGACGTTCGGCGAGGTGGCGCGCACCACCATGGTGCGGCATGCCTTTCGGGTGCTGACCGACGACAAGGTGCGCACGCGCCTGATCGCGTTCTCGGACGACATGGATGGCCTGCGCAAAGTCCCAGACAACATCCCCAACAAGGATCTGGTCGAGCAGTATCTCAAGCAGCCGCTGACGCGGGTGCCTGATCCGTTCGGAACGCACCCAAGCTTCGGCGAGCACAATAACGCGCGGCTGCGCGCGTTCCTCGACGCGTTTGGGTTCGAGTACGAGTTCCTGTCGTCGACGGCGTGTTACACCTCCGGCCGCTTCGATAATGCGTTGCTGCGCGTGCTGGAACGCTTCGATCAGGTGATGGCGATCATGTTGCCGTCGCTGCGCGAGGAGCGGGCCGCGACTTACTCGCCGTTTCTACCGATCTCGCCCAAAACCGGCGTCGTGTTGGAGGTTCCGATCGTGGCGCACGATGCGCGCGCCGGCACCATCACCTACGATGACCCCGACAGCGGCGAACGCGTGACCGCGCCGGTGACGGGCGGGCGCGCCAAGCTGCAATGGAAGCCGGACTGGGCCATGCGCTGGCTCGCACTCGGCGTCGACTACGAGATGGCCGGCAAGGACCTGATCGATTCGGTGAAGCTCTCGAGCGAGATCTGCCGTGCGCTCGGCGGTACGCCGCCGGAAGGCTTCAACTACGAGCTCTTTCTCGACGAGAAGGGCCAGAAAATTTCAAAGTCGAAGGGCAACGGCCTGACCATCGAGGAGTGGCTGCGGTACGCCAGCCCGGAAAGCCTCGCATTGTTCATGTATCGCGAGCCGAAGGCGGCGAAGCGGCTTTATTTCGACGTCATCCCGCGTCACGTCGACGAGTATCAGCAGTTTCTGGAAGCCTATCAGCGCCAGGATGCGCGCCAACGTCTGTCCAACCCGGTCTGGCACATTCATTCGGGTGCGCCGCCGCAGCCCGAAATGCCAATCTCGTTCGCGATGCTGCTTAGTCTGGTGACGGCGTCGAACGCCGAGAACGCCGAGACCCTGTGGGGGTTTATCGGGCGCTATCGGCCGGGGGTTACGGCCGCGACCCATCCCAAGCTCGGACAAATGGTGGATTACGCGATCCACTATTTCCGCGACTTCGTGCTGCCGGAAAAGAAGTTCCGCGAGCCGACACTCGCGGAGCGCGCCGCGCTGATTGACCTGCGCGACGCACTTGCACAGTTGCCGGCCGACGCCACGGCCGAGCGCATTCAGGAAGTCGTCTACGAGGTTGGTCGGCGCGAGCCGTTTCTCGACACGTCTGGCAAGGTCAAGACCAAGGACGGAAAGCCCGGCGTCGTGCTCGATTGGTTCAACATGCTGTACCAGGTGCTGCTCGGCCAGGAAAAAGGCCCGCGGTTCGGGTCGTTCGTTGCCGTCTACGGTTTGCAGAATACGATTGATATGATTGACGGCGCGCTGGCGAGGTCGGCGTAATCCGGAAGCTTACGATCACTGAGTTGCCCAGACGATGCGGGCCATCCAGGCGACATCCTCGACCGGAAGCGAGCGCTCCGCGTGATCGCTCGTGAGCGTCCGGATGTCGATCGTCTTGCCGGCGGTGCGCCGGAGCTCCGTCGCTAGCAATTCTCCCGTCCGCGTCATGACGACGACGCGGTCGCCGCGACGGACCGGGGCAGCCGGCGAGATCACGATGACGGTGCCGTCCCGATAGGTCGGCTGCAGGATGTCGCCGGCGATTTCGAGCGCGTAGGCGTGTTCGTCTTGCGGCGCCGCAAACCGGATTTCATCCCACCCCTTCGCGGTCGGAAATCCGGCGGCATCGAAATGGCTCATCGCGCTTACCTGCCCAAACCCCATGAGCGGCAGTGTGCGCCCGGCGTCTGCGGGGCGATCCGTAATCAGCCCGACGAATTCCTCAATGGATATTCCGGTTGCGGCGAGGGATTTCGCGACTGATTCGGTGGATGGCCAGCGCTCGCGCCCCTGCCGGGTTATTCGCTTCGACTTGTTGAACGTGGTCGGGTCGAGCCCGGCGCGCTTGGCGAGCCCGGACGCGGACAGGTTCGCGCGCTTGGCAAGCCGGTCGATCGCCGCCCAGATTTGCGCGTGGGTCAACATCACGAAGACTCGGGGAAATTCGGTCAGCGGCAAGTACTCTGATTAGGAATTATAACCTCGCAATGACGATGTCCAGGTTGTTTTCAACCTTTCCCGGGACTCGCGCGATTGATCGCCGTCAGGGTGGCGCCTCGCCGCACACTTCCGCTCCGCTCCGATGACGGTCGAGGAGTCCGCAACGCCGCGGAAGATGCTATAGGGTGCACCCCAACTCCTGGAGCCCGCCGTGATCGGCCTGTTCGACCGTCTCGCCCGCCCGCTATTGCGCGCGCTCGATCCGGAGGACGCCCATGCTTTGAGCTTGCAAGCGCTGAGATACGCGCCGCTCATGCGCGCTGTCAGCGATGACCGGCGCCTTGGCGTGCGGGCCTTCGGACTGAATTTCCCTAACCCAATCGGGATTGCGGCCGGCTACGACAAGGGCGCGGATGTACCGGACGCGCTGCTCCGGCTCGGGTTCGGGTTCGTCGAGGTCGGCACCATCACGCCGCGACCGCAGGCCGGCAATCCGCGCCCGCGGCTGTTTCGTCTTGATGCGGACGAGGGCGTCATCAACCGCCTCGGCTTCAATAGTCCGGGGGCGGACGTGGTGTTCGCACGGCTGAAGGCCCGCGGCACGAACAGCGGTATCGTGGGTATCAACGTCGGTGCCAACCGCGACACCGTCGACCGCGGTTCCGACTATGTGCGGCTGATCGAGATCTACGCGCCGGTTGCTAGCTATTTTACCGTCAACGTCTCGTCGCCCAACACGCCGGGCTTGCGCGACCTGCAGCAGGCCCGCGCCCTCGATGATCTGCTGGCGCGGGTCATCGCGGCCCGAGAACGTGCTGCGCTCAAGGTCCGCGCTGCGCCGGTGCTGCTGAAGATCGCTCCGGATCTCACGTTGTCCGAGCTCGACGACGTGGTCGCGGTGGCGCGCCGTCGGCGCGTCGACGGCATGATCGTCGGCAACACGACGACCTCCCGGCCCGCGGATTTGCGCGATCCGAAAGCCAAGCAGGCGGGCGGGCTCTCCGGCAAACCGCTGTTTCGTCTCGCAACCCGCATGCTCGCCGAGACGTTTGTACGGGCGGAGAACGCTTTTCCATTGGTTGGGGTCGGCGGCATCGATACGGGCGCGGCCGGGGTCGCCAAGGTGCGGGCCGGCGCCAGCCTGATCCAACTTTACTCCGGCTTGGTATTCCGCGGCCTCGGGCTCATTGCGGAGATCAAGGCCGAGCTGTTGCGCGCGTTGGACGCAAGCCGCGGACAGGGCCTCAGCGATCTTGTAGGGGTCGATGCGGCGGCCATCACCGGCGAGCTCTGGCCCGGATGATCATTGGACAATGAGCGCTACGTTCGGCCGCTTGTGCTTTTTGCGAGCCGCATGACCAGCCAGATCGGGATCACCAGGACGGCGCCAAGCAGGAAATAGCGGCACAGCCACCAGATCGCATCAAAACCCATGTCCCAGACCTGACGTACGAGGTTCTGCAAGCTGCGCCAGAGATTGAGTGGGTCGAGGCCCAGCGCCGAAAGGATAACGCCGACCAGGATCGACAACAGAACGAGCCGCACCGCGACTGAAAGTGGCGGCCCACCGAAGAACTGCTTGATCCGTTCGGACATGGTCTTCCGTTCCTCCCGCCGGCGTTTACGCGACAGTGTCACTGTCGGCTTTAGCGGGCAATGACCCGCTGGCAAATCGCCCTTCCACCTTGCGCAAAATGGCCTCCAGCGTCTCGATCCGGTCCGCGTCGCGCGGCGGCTTGTCCCAACGCAGGCGGCTGATGCGCGGGAAGCGCATGGCCAAGCCGGACTTGTGGCGGGTCGAGCGTTGCAGGCCTTCGAACGCCACCTCGAATACCAGACCTTGCTCGCGTTCGTGCACTACCTCGCGCACCGGCCCGAACCGCTCGATCGTGTTGCGACGCACGAAGCGATCGATGTCGATCAGCTCCGCGTCGGTAAACCCGAAATAGGCTTTGCCAACCGGAACCAGCTCGTCGCCATTCTCGCCGGCGCTCCAGACGCCGAACGTATAGTCGGAATAGAACGACGAGCGTTTGCCGTGACCACGCTGCGCATACATCAGCACCGCGTCGACCAGGAATGGATCGCGCTTCCATTTCCACCACAGTCCCTTCGGCCGACCCGGCAAGTAGGGTGCGTCGCGGCGTTTGATCATGACGCCTTCGACGGCTTCGGCGTCGCCTCCGGCGCCGGCTTCCGCGGGGTTGGCACGCGCGCGGGCGAGTGCATCCCAATCCGCAAACGCGATCTGCGGCGACACATCGATACGGGGCTCGCCGAGCTGCGCCACCAGCGCTTCCAGTCGTGCGCGCCGCTCCGCAAGCGGCAACTCGCGCAGGTCGTCTTCCCGCTCGATCAACAGATCATAGACGCGCAAGTGCGCGGGAAATTCGGCAAGGAGCTTTGGGGTTACGGATTTGCGGTTGAGCCGCTGTTGCAGAACGTTGAAAGACTGCACGCGCTGCTCGCGCATGATCAACAACTCGCCGTCGACTGCGCCGTCAAACCGCAGCGCTCCGGCCAGATCAGGAAAGCTCGCCGAGATATCCTCGCCGGTGCGGGAATAGAGGCGGGTGAGCCGTGTTCCGTCCGGGCGCGATGCCGCCACCGCTTGCACGCGAATGCCGTCCCACTTCCATTCGGCATAATGTTCGGCCGGAGCGAGTGCCGCAAGATCGATCTCCTCGATCGCGTGTGACAGCATCACCGGCCGGAACGGCACTGGGTCTCCGGTTGCGGGCTTGCCGGCGCGGCCCTCTAGCCAGGCGAACAAGTCGAGGTAGGGCGGGGTCAGCCCGGGCCAGAGCAACTCGATTTCGTCGGGATCCTTGTCGCCAAGCGCAGCGATCGCGGTCTTGGCGAGGCGTGCCGATACGCCGATGCGCAGCGCCCCGGTGACAAGCTTGAGCAACGTCCAGCGACCGGTCTCATCGAGCTGATCGAGCCAGCGGGCGAGCCGCGCGGGAAGTTGCGCTTTGCCCAATGTCGCGAGCGTCGTGATCACACTCGATAGGGTAGGAGGCTCGGTCCCCGCCGGCCCCTGCGGAGGCGCCGGCCACATCAGCGCGACCGTCTCGGACAGATCCCCAACAAAATCGTAGGACAGTCCGAACAGCATCGGGTCCGCGCGCTCGCCGATCAACGTACGGATCAACCCCGGCTTGGCATGCTGAAAGGAAAGCGCGCCGGTCAGCGCCGCCAAGGCGTAGCCCCGCTCCGGATCGGGCGTGGTCCGAAAATAGTCCGTCATCAGCCGCAGCTTGCCGTTGCGGCTTGGCTCATAGCCGAGCCGGTCGAGCAGCGCCGCGAAGCGGTTCATGCTTGCGTCTCGCTGGCGTCGACGTCGTCGGTCTCGTCCTCGTCACCGTAGCCGACGATATGGAGCGGACGCGCCATCACGCCTTGCGTCCCGCACCAGTGCACCAACGCTTCCTCGGCGCCGTGGGTGACAAAGATCTGCGCTGCGCCGGTTGCGGCGATCGTCGTGGTGAGCCCGTCCCAATCGGCGTGATCGGAGATCACCAGCGGCAGTTCGACCCCGTGTTGGCGCGCGCGGGCGCGCACGCGCATCCAGCCCGACGCAAACGAGGTGAGCGGATCCGGGAATCGGCGGGTCCAGACGTCCCTGAGGGCGGAAGGCGGGCAAAGGGCAACGGCGCCTGCAAGTTCGCTCTTGCGCGTCCCGCGCACGTTGCGCACATCGCCGAGATCGATCGTGTTTGCATAGTAACGGGTGATGGCGTCAAGGGCGCCATGTAGATAGATCGGTTTGTCGTAGCCGGTAGCGCGAATGAGCGCGATCAGGCGCTGGGCTTTGCCGAGCGAATAGGCGCCCACCAGATGCGTACGCTCCGGAAAGAGCGCAACAGATTGCATGAGTTTGTCGATCTCGGTACGTGGATCGCCATGCCGAAAGACCGGCAGGCCGAACGTCGCCTCGGTAATGAACACGTCGCACCGCACGAGTTCGAACGGCGCGCAGGTTGGATCGGCAACATCCTTGTAATCGCCGGAAGCCACGATGGTGAGGCCGTTCGCCGCGACGGCGACCTGCGCCGACCCCAGGACGTGGCCGGCCGGATGCAACGTCACGGCGGTACCATCGATATTCACTGTCTCGCCGTAGCGGACCGCCTGTGTGGTTCCCGCGAAATCGTCGCCATACCGCAGCCGCATCAGGTCGAGGGTTTCCTGTGTGGCGAGTACCGCGCCATGGCCACGCCGTGCGTGGTCGGAATGGCCATGGGTGATCACCGCCTTGGCGACCGGGCGAACCGGATCGATGTGGAAGCCGCCACGCTGGCAACAGAGTCCGGCGGGGGTCGGAGCAAGCAGGTCCTCTGGGCGCATTGCTTCAAGATATGTCATATCGACCGCCATGGAAGTACGCGTCGACCCGCTGTTCCAATCGTCCGGCGACCTCCTCGCCGATCGGCGCTATGGCGTTGCGGTCGAGCTTGCCGCGCGCGGAGATCGGCACGGCGCAATCGATGTGCTGATGCAAGCGATCGAGCTTGCGCCCGATTTCGCGTTTGCATGGTTTGCGCTTGCGGATCTGCGCGAAGTGTCGGGCGACCGTTCCGGCGCGGTCGAGGCATTCCGGCGCGCGCAGGCCGCGGATCCCGTCGATCGGCACGGCGCCGGCCTGCGCCTCGCGCGTCTCAACGCACAGGTGCCGGATGCAATGCCGGCGGGCTATGTGCGCGCGTTGTTTGATCAATATGCGCCACGATTCGATAGCTCACTCGAGGCATTGTCTTATCGGGGCCCAGCGTTGCTACTCGACGCAATCAGACGCTGGCGCACGCAGCGCGGACAGCGACTGCGGTTCGGCACCGTGCTCGATCTCGGCTGTGGCACGGGGCTTATGGGCGCCTTGGTCAGGCCCGTCTGCGACTGGTTGGTCGGTGTCGATCTTTCTCCGGGTATGATCGCGAACGCGCGGCAGAAGCGTCTGTATGATCGGTTGGATGTGGCGGATATCGGCCAGTTCATGAAGGCGCAATGCAATGCGTCGTCCCGCTATCACCGATCCTCGCGGCCGACGTCCTGCCGTACATCGGCGAACTCGCGGAGATCATCGCGCAGGCGAAGTCCCTGCTCGACGCGGGCGGTCTGTTCTGCTTCACCGTCGAGACGCAAACCGACGCGGCAATAGCGCTCGGCGACAAGTTGCGATACGCGCACAGCGAGGCTTATGTGCAGAACGCCGTCGTGTCGGCCGGTCTCGCCCCCTTTCTCCTGGAGTATTTGTCGATCCGAACCGAGGGTGGCGCCCCCGTTGCAGGCTTGATCGCGGTCGTTGGTCATTCGTAGGGGGACCGCGCGTCCCGTGCTCAGCAAGGTTCGGGCCGTATGTTACCGGCACGCAACAGCCGAGAGAAAATTACCGCCGCGTTGTAACCTGGTACAACCGTAGGGGGATGTTTGCGCCGGTCCCCGCTATTGTGAATGGTGGGCGAGTGGGAATTTCTTAGGAAATCCAACAATGTACAAGTTGTCGCACCGCGCTCGCGGGGGCGATCGCGCGCGCGCGCCAAAATTGTACGCGACGCACGCGCTTCGCGCCCGCCGCGCGCTCTTGTCGGGCACGGCGCTCGTCGGCGCGGCCGTTTGCGTTTCGCTGGCAATTGCGCCCACACCGGCGCTCGCAGTCGATATCAGCACCCAAGCCCAGCTTGATGCAGCCATTGCCGGCGGCGTGACGACCATCAACATCGTCGCCGGAAATTTGGCGCTGTCCAACGCTCAAATGTTTGCATCCGGCACCGACCTCACGGTCGCGGCAGGCGCCAGCCTGTCGATCGCCAGCAACCAGGTGGTCGGTTCGCTGACCGGCGCCGGCACGCTCAACTTGGGCACCAACGGTCTCGCGGTCGGCACCAACAACAGCAACACGGCCTTCTCCGGCACCATCAATCTGACCAACCAAGGGTACAACCCGACGTACGGGACGTTCGCCAAGACAGGGACCGGGACGCTCACGATCAACAACGCCACGATCACGCAGGGCGAGTCCTATATCGTCCAAGGCGCGATGGCGCAGACAAGTGGAAACACGACCTTTACCTACTTGGCTGTTGGAACAGGCACGACCGGAGGCAATCCCAACGTCGGCGCCCTCAACGTCTCGGGCGGCACCATCAGTTTCGGGACCGGGTTGCAGGTTGGCGATTTCGGGGGTCAGGGAACGCTCAACCAGACCGGCGGCACCGTCACGGTCGCGGCGACCTGCGGGGACTTCAGCCACTGCGCCGCGTTGCACATCGGCAACCAGGGCGGCACCGGCACCTACAACATCAGTGGGGGCGAGCTCGATCTGGTCGGCGGGAACAATGAGCTCGGCCGCAGCACCGGCAACAAACCCGCAAGCGCCGGCACGCTGAACATCAGCGGCACCGGCGTCATTGACCTATCCGGAAACGGGGCCGGCGGCGGCGCGATCATCATCGGCTACGGTAACGAAAACGTTGCGCCCAACACATCACAGGGATTGATCAATCAGACGGGCGGGACGTTGCGTATCCACAACGGCTCTACGCTGTACCTTACGGGTGCCAACAGCAGCAGCAGCGTCTACAACCTGAACGGCGGCACGCTCGAGATCGGCGGCGCCGGCCTTAAGGCCGGCTACGGCGGCACGTCCAACCCATATCAATTCAATCTCGGCGGCGGCACGATAAAGGTCATCGAAGCAGCGCTGGTGACCAGCGTGAACGCCACGTTGACGGGCGGCGTTTCGACGATCGACACCAACGGCTTGGGTGCAACCTGGAGCGGCGTCTTGTCCGGTGCCGGCGGTCTCGCCAAGGTCGGCGCCGGTACGTTGAAGCTGTCGGGCCTCAACACGTACTCGGGTGTAACCAACGTCAATGCCGGGACACTGCAGGCCGGTGCCGCCAACACGTTCTCATCGGCAAGCGCAGTCACGGTCGGCACCGGCGCAACCCTGGACCTCAACGGCTTCAATCAAAGCATCGGATCCATTGCCGGTGCCGGAACGGTCACCAACAACGGTGCCGGTGCCGCGACCCTGACGGCGGGCGCGGACAACACGTCGACCACCTTCAGCGGGACGCTCAAGGATGGACCCAGCGCCAAGCTGGCTTTGACGAAGACCGGCTCCGGTTTCCTGACCTTGACCGGCACCAACACCTATACGGGCGGAACGACAATCAGCGGCGGGTTTTTGTTGCTGGGCGACGGCAACACGACCGCCAAAATCGTCGGCACCGTGACCAATAATGCATTTTTCGAGATTGTAAGCGCCGACACGTCCGGCATCACCGCCATCACCAATAACGGTTCGACAACATTCGACGCCGGAACATCGGCCAGCAGTGCTGCCATCACCACCAATGGCGTGGGCCGCCTGCTCTCGTTCACCGGCAACAGCACGGCCGCCAATGCGACCATCACCACCAACGCCGGTGCCAAAACCCAATTCTTGGACACCAGCACCGGCGGCAATGCGCAGTTCATCACCAACGCGGGCGGCATCGTCGATTTTTCCGGCACAACCGGCCCCGCGAGCAACCGTCAGATCAGCGCCGGTTCGATCGCGGGCGCGGGGAGCTATTTCCTCGGTGCAAACCAGCTGACGGTCGGCAGCAACGGCTTGAATTCAACCGTGAGCGGTGTGATCAGCGACTGCGGCATCGCAGGAACGCAATGCAATGCGATCGGTGCCACCGGCGGCTCGCTCGTTAAGGCCGGCGCAGGCACGCTGACGCTTTCAGGCACCAATACCTACACGGGCGGCACCGTGCTCAATGCGGGTACGCTGGCGGTCGGCTCGAACGCGGCGCTCGGAACAGGAACTCTCACGATTGCGAACGGCGCCACGCTGCAGGCGGCTGTTGCCGGTCTGTCGCTCGCCAACGCCATCACGCTCAGCGGCGCCGCCACAATCGATACTCAGGCGAACGGAATAGCGCTTACGGGCCCGATCGGCGGCGGCGGTGGATTCACCAAGACGGGGACCGGAGTGCTCGTTCTTTCCGGCAACGACACCTATTCAGGCGCAACCAACGTAAACGCCGGGACACTGGGAGCCGGAGCGGCCACCGCGTTGTCATCTGCGAGCGCATTCACCATCGCGGCCGGAGCGACACTCGACATCAGCGGTTTCAACCAATCGATCGGCTCACTTGCAGGCCCCGCCGGAACGGTGACCAACTCTGGCGCAACGCCAGCGACCCTCACAACCGGCAGCGATAATACTTCGACCACGTTTAGCGGCACCATCCAGGATGGGGCGGGCACCACGAGCCTCACCAAGGTCGGCACCGGCACGTTCACGCTGTCGGCCGCCAGCACCTACACGGGCGCGACCACCGTCAATAATGGCACGCTCGCGGTGACCGGCGATATCTCGTCATCGAGCGGCGTCACCGCGAATGCCGGCGGCACCCTCAGCGGCACGGGTTTCGTCAAGAACATCACCATTAACAACGGCGCCACGCTCGCGCCCGGCCTGCGGTCCACGCCCGGAACGCTCACCGCCAGGGGCAGCCTGGTGATGCAGGGCGCCGCCACCTATCTGGTCCAGGTATCGCCGGCGGCCCAAAGCCTCACCACGGTTAGCGGCACCGCGAGCCTGAACGGCATGCTCGCCATCAACGCCACCCCAGGCAGCGGCTATGCGTTCGGCACCAAATATACCGTGCTTAGCGCGGCCGGCGGGATCAACGGCACCTTTGTCAACACGACCGCCACGAGCGGGCCGGTCACGGCAACCGTGAGCTACGATGCCCACGACGTGTTCCTGACCTTCTCGCAGGCATTCCTGACCATGCCGGTCAGCGCGTCGGGCAACGCGAAGGGCGTCGCAAATGCGCTCAACGCCTACATCGCCGACCCGCCGCTCCCGCCCGCGTTTCAGAGTTTGTTCAACCTGACGCCGGCGCAGCTCGCGGAGGCGCTGGCTCAGCTGTCGGGTGAGAACAACGCGGGCGGCGGCCAGCAGGCGTCGTTCCAGCTGATGAACGAGTTTCTGCTGCTGATGCTCAATCCGTTCGATGCCGATCGCGGCGGCGGTTTCGGTGGCGCCGGCTTCGGGGCAGGCGACGGCATTGCCCGCTTTGCGCCCGATCAGCAGCGCGCGCTGCCACCCGAGGTCGCACAGGCCTACGCAGCCGTCACGCCCGCGTCCAAGCGAGCGGTCCCGTTCTCCGCGCGCTGGAACGTCTGGGCCTCCGCCTTCGGCGGCACCAACAACACCAATGGCGACCCCAACGGAACCGGCAGCCACGGCTTCAATGCGCGCACCGGCGGGATCGCGGCCGGCGTGGATTACAAGCTTACGCCGAACACATTGGTCGGCTTCGCGCTTGCGGGCGGCGGCACCTCGTGGGGGCTATCGCAGGGCCTGGGCGGCGGCAGCACCGATGCGTTCCAGGCAGGTCTTTACGGCTCGCAGAAGTTCGGACCCTGGTACGTCTCGGGGGCCGTGGCTTTTGCCAATTATTGGGCCTCGACCACGCGCACGATCACGCTGCCGGCGATCGATACGCTCAACGCCGGCTTCAATGCCCAGAGCTGGGGCGGACGCGCCGAGGCCGGCTATCGGATCGCCTGGGCGCCGGTGAATCTTGCGCCCTATGTGGCTGTGCAGGCGCAGAGCTTCTCGACCCCGAACTACACGGAGACCGCGACCTCGGGTTCCAACCTATTCGCCTTGTCATACGCCTCACACACGGCAAGCGTGGTGCGCTCCGAACTCGGCAGCTGGCTCTCCAACACCTATCGGGTCGCGGATAATGCGCTGGTGACCGCGTTCGGGCGCGCCGCGTGGGCGCACGACTGGGAGGACACGCCGCAGGCGACCGCGACATTCGTTGGGCTTGCGCCGATTGCAAGTTTCATCGTCAACGGCGGCAAGCCGGCGGCCGATCTCGCGCTCGTCACAGCCGGCGCCGAGATCCGCATGGCGAGCGGCTGGGCGCTGATGGGCAAGTTTGACGGCGAGTTCGGTGACGGTACGCAAACCTACGTCGGCACCGCCCGCGCGCGCTACGCTTGGTGACGGCCGCGAGCCTCGCCCCACCCCCTCGACCCGCTGTCGACGCGGCGTTACCTCTGGTCAATGTCGACCCGCACGCGCGCCGTCGCCGCCCCGCGATTGCCGGAGGTATTTGCCCGGTGGTTCGCCGCGCGCGGCTGGACGCCGCGCGATCACCAGCTGGAACTGCTGGCCAAGGCGCAGGCCGGACGCTCGACACTGCTGATCGCTCCCACCGGCGGCGGCAAGACGCTGGCCGGATTTCTGCCGACGCTGGTGGAACTGAGCCAGAGCGCTTCCCCGTCCGGCAAGGCGTCTCGCGCCCTCGGATCCACCGGTCGCGGTGTGCGGCGCGCCGGCGGCTTGCACACGCTCTACATCTCGCCGCTGAAAGCGCTGGCGGTCGACATCGCGCGCAACCTGGAAACGCCGGTGGCGGAGGTGCGGTTGCCGATCCGGATTGAAACGCGGACCGGCGACACTCCCGCCTCCAAGCGCCAACGGCAGCGGCGCGATCCACCCGACATCCTGCTCACCACGCCGGAACAATTGGCGCTGCTGCTCGCGTCCGCCGACGCGCCGTATATTTTCGGTGGTCTGAGCCGCGTTGTGCTCGACGAGTTGCACTCCCTCGTGCTCTCCAAACGCGGCGACCTGCTTGCGCTCGGACTGGCGCGGTTGTTTCGGATGGCGCCGCAGACGACGAGCATCGGCCTCTCTGCGACGGTCGCCGAGCCGGCCGAGTTGTGCCGCTATTTGGTGGCGCAGCCCGCCGGAGGGGTAGCCGAGGCCGACTTGATCCTGGCGCGGGGCGGCGCCGCTCCGGTGGTCACGATGCTCGACGGCGATGCAGAACTGCCCTGGGCCGGGCACTCGGCGCGGCACGCGTTCCAGGACATCTACGATCTAATTAAGCGCCACACCACGACGCTCGTGTTCGTGAATACCCGCATGCAGGCCGAGATGATCTTCCAGGCGCTCTGGCGCATCAACGAAGACGGGCTCGCGATCGCGCTTCACCACGGCTCGCTGGACGTTTCCCAGCGCCGCAAAGTCGAAGGCGCCATGGCGGCCGGGCGGCTGCGCGCGGTCGTCTGCACCTCCTCGCTCGATCTCGGCGTCGACTGGGGCGATATCGATCTTGTCGTCAACGTTGGCGCGCCGAAGGGGTCGAGTCGGCTGCTGCAACGAATCGGCCGAGCCAATCACCGCATGGACGAAGCCTCGCGCGGGGTGCTGGTGCCGGCCAACCGGTTCGAAGTGCTGGAATGCACCGCAGCGATCGAGGCGGTTACGGAAAATGCCCAGGATACGCCACCCTTGCGGACCGGCGCGCTCGACGTTCTGGCGCAGCACGTGCTCGGCTGCGCCTGCGGGGCACCGTTCTTGGCCGACGAACTCTACGCCGAAGTGCGCCAGGCGGCGCCGTATGCGCATCTCACGCGCAACGATTTCGACGACGTGGTCGATTTCGTGGCGACCGGCGGTTACGCCCTCAAGGTCTATGAGCGTTTTGCCAAAATCAAGCAGAGCAAGGACGGTCGCTGGCGCATCGCGCATCCGCGGATCGCGCAGCGCTACCGGATGAACGTCGGGACCATTGTGGAAGCCGACATGCTCAAGGTCAGGCTGGTGCGCGCGCGCGAACCACGCCACGGCTATTCGGGTCCGATCGCACGCGGCGGCAAACTGCTTGGTCAAGTGGAGGAATATTTCATCGAAACGCTGACGCCAGGCGACACGTTTGTATTCTCGGGTGAAATTCTGCGTTACGAGGCATTGGTCGAAGACGAAGTCTACGTTTCGCGCGCGGCGGGAGAGGATCCAAAGATCCCCTCCTACGAAGGCGGCAAGTTTCCGCTCTCGACCTACCTCGCCGAGCGCGTGCGCCGCCTGCTGGCAGATCCGACCCATTGGCGTGCGCTGCCCGATCAGGTGCGCGAATGGCTCGACATCCAGCAGTGGCGCTCGCTCATTCCGAGCGCGCGCGACCTTCTGGTCGAGACATTTCCGCGCGCCGACAAGAATTTCATCGTCTGCTACCCGTTCGAGGGGCGGCTCGCGCACCAGACGCTCGGCATGCTGCTCACGCGCCGGCTCGAACGCGCCCGCCTGCGCCCACTTGGTTTCGTCGCCAACGAATATGCGCTAGCGGTGTGGGGCCTGGGCGACCCGGCGCGCGCGATCGATCGCGGGGAGCTTTCGCTCGCGGCCTTGTTCGACGAGGATATGCTGGGTGACGAACTCGAGGCTTGGCTCGCCGAGTCCGCACTAATGAAGCGTACGTTCCGAAACTGCGCGATCATTGCCGGGCTGATCGAGCGGCGCTTCCCGGGCGAGGAGAAATCACGGCGCCAGATGACGATTTCGACCGACCTCGTCTACGACGTTCTTCGCCGCCACCAGGGCGATCATATGCTGCTGCGCGCCGCGCGGGCGGACGCCGCGACCGGCGCCCTGGATGTCCGTCGGCTTGGCGCGATGCTCTCGCGCATCAAGGGGCGAATCGTCCATAAGGCACTCGATCGGGTTTCGCCCTTGGCGGTGCCGGTGCTGCTGGAGATCGGCGCGGAGCCGGTCGCAGGCGAAGCATCCGACGCGCTGCTGGCGGAAGCCGAGGCTGACTTGGTGCGGGAGGCGATGGGCAAATGACTCGCGCTCTGGTCGATCCCCGCGCCGGAACTCGCTTCGCGATGGTGGGTGCATCCACGGTGTGCGGCGAGACGAAAAGCGGGGGCCATAGGATTTCCCACACACTCAATGTTTCGGGCATCACGCTCGTGGCTGACCCTGCCGGAGCACTCTATTGGCCTGAGCAACACCTCTTGTGTGTCGCCGACCTGCACCTCGAGAAAGGGTCGAGTTTCGCTCGTCGCGGCATGTTGCTGCCGCCCTACGATACAGGTGCGACCCTGCATGCCCTCGATGCGTTGATCGCCCGCTATGCCCCCCGTGTGGTGGTCGCGCTTGGCGACAGCTTTCATGACGGCGGTGGACCGGCGCGCCTCGCGAGGCGTGATCGCGATCAACTCTTGGCTCTCCAGCGCGGGCGCGAGTGGATCTGGATCGCTGGCAACCACGACCCCGATCCGGCCCCTGCTATCGGGGGCACGTTCGCACACATGCTCGCGCTCGGGCCGATCGTATTTCGGCACGAGCCGACCGGCGGCATGGGTGAAGTCGCCGGACACTTGCACCCTTCGGCGCGCATCTCTTGGCGCGGGCATGCAATTGTTCGCCGCTGCTTCGCCGCCGACGGGGATCGCATCGTCATGCCCGCGTTCGGGGCGTACACGGGCGGGCTCAATATCCTCGATAAGGCATTCGCCAAGGTGTTTACTGCCCGCGCCTTCACGGCGCATCTGCTTGGAGGCCGGCGGCTCTATGCCTTTGCGGCGGCTCACTGCATGGCTTGATACGGCCTTGCGCGCAGGCGTGTTTCGAGGTTGGCTGAAAGTCACGTAAGAACGGCCGCAGGGGAGTGGGGAGCCGACCATGGACGTGATCGTCGTTGGCGCGGGCATCGCAGGGACGACCGCCGCGCTGAGCCTGCACCAGGCAGGAATCCCGGTCCGCGTTTATGAGGCCGTGCGCGACCCGGCGCCGCTCGGCGTCGGCATCAATCTGCAACCGACGGCGGTGCGCGAGCTCACGGAGCTCGGTCTCGGCGACGAGCTTGCCCGCACCGGAATTCCGACCGGCGTCCTGAGTTACTTCAACAAGTTCGGCCAACTCATCTACAGCGAGAAGCGTGGCGTTGCCGCGGGCTACAACTGGCCGCAATATTCCATCCATCGCGGCCGGCTGCAGTCCCTGCTGCTGCAGGCAACGCGCCGGCGCGTTGGCGAACACAACGTTCGCGACGGGCTGCGGCTGAGCGCGTTTCGACAAGAGGGCGACAAGGTCATCGCCACGTTTCGCGACAGCCTGTCGGGAACGACCCATGTCGAAGACGCGGACGTTTTGATTGGCGCCGACGGGATCCACTCAGCGGTTCGTCATGTCCTGCATCCGGGCGAGGGCGAGCCGCGGTTCCAGCAACAGATACTTTGGCGCGCCGCGATCGAGACCGATGCGTTTCTTCGCGGCCGCACCATGATCGTTGCGGGCCATTTCCACCAGCGCGTGGTCATCTATCCGATCGGGTGGACAGCATCTCCTGACCGTTTGCTGACCAACTGCATCTGTCAGATGACGGTCCCCGATCAAGCGCCGCCACGCGAGGACTGGAATCGACGCGTCGGCAAGGAGCGCGTGCTCGCGGCATTCGGCACTTGGCGGTTCCCCTGGCTAGACGTGCCGGCGCTGATCGAGCACGCCGCGGAGATCTTCGAATTCCCCCTCGTCGATCGCGATCCGGTCGAGAGCTGGACGTCGGGGCGCGTTACCCTCATCGGTGATGCCGCGCATCCCATGCAGCCGACCGGATCACAGGCCGGCTCGCAGGCGATCCTCGATGCTGCGTCGCTATGAGGCGGAACGTCGGCCAGTCATGAACGACATCACGCTGCGCAATCGACGATTCGGACCGGAAACCGCGCTGCAACTCGTCGAAGAGCGCGCGCCGAACGGTTTTGAACGGCTCGAAGACGTGATTTCGCCGGAGGAGCTTGATGCCGGCCCGAGGTCGTTCGCGCAGGCGGCCGGGCTCGATATCGAATCGGTCAACGCCAGGCCTTCGCTGGTGCGGTCCGCCGTTTTGGTCCAGTGAGGTCGCCATGTCCCGTACTTCGATGATCGGTTTAGCCGGGTTGGCGCTGGCAGCGCTCGTCACAGCGGCGCGAGCGGATGCGCCGCCACTTTACGCCACCACCAAGGTCGACGGGACGGACGGGGTCTACATCTTCCGCTATGCCCGGCATCAATCGATGTTCATCGTGACGCCGGAGGGCGTCATTGCAACCGACCCAATCGGCCTGCGCCGGCCGGCGGCAAAGGCCTACATCGAGGAAATACGCAAAATCACCTCCGCGCCGATCAAGTACGTGATCTACAGCCACAATCATTTTGACCACATTGCCGGCGGTCAGCCGTTCAAGGATCTGGGGTCGACTTTCGTGGCGCACCGGAACGCCAAGGCGAAGATCGTTCACCTGAACCCGCGCGATGTGGTGGTGCCGGACGAGGTGGTCGACGACAGGCGGTCAATCACCCTCGGCGGCACTACGCTCGAATTGCTCTATGTCGGGAAAAACCATTCCGACGGCACGCTCGTCATGCGGCTGCCGAAGGAAAAGATCATCTTCACGGTCGATTGGATTCCATTGCAAACCGTTCCCTACCGCGGCATGGCGGACACTTATCTCCCCGACATCGAGGATCGGCTCAAGGCCGTAATCGCAATGGATTGGGAGCGATTGATCCCCGGCCATCCCGGTCCGGACGGTCGGCAAACCGGGACCAAGGACGACGCACAACTTGCACTCTCCTATCTGCAGGATTTGTCGGCTGCCATGAAACAGGCGGCGGATGAGGGCAGATGCCTGGCCGACGCGATGCAGAATATCAAACTGCCAAAATATGCGAACCTATTGAACTATCAGGCATATTTGCCGCTTAACATCGAACGTTATTGCGACTTCTACAGCCTCGGAATTTGAGACAAGCCCCAGAGGACACGGGGAAATTGAATCGGGTCGGCTGCCTAGCGCGCCTGCCCTCCGGTTAACCTTTCTGTTTGTTAATGAAACGGCCATGCTGCGGAAAGGTACGCCGCCGGACCATTGCGGCATGCGGATGGGGGATCGCCGAGCTGGTGGCAAGCTGCTGCGCAGCGTAGCGGCACGTCGCTATTTCCCTCGTGTTGAGAGGGTCGTTAAGGCTGGCGGCGGCCTGTCGCGCATTCCGTACGAGAGTCTTGGAATCGAGCACCGCGCTTCGAGGCAAGCCGTCGCATGCTGACAGAAAATCGACCGGATCAGTTGCTCATCAGAAATCAGATGTTGGCGGGCTTGCCGGCTGAGGTTTTTGCTCACCTGCAGCCGCACCTGCAGCGCGTCGACATCAAGCGCCGCGCAATCGTCCAAGAGCGCCATTGGCCGGTCGAGCATGTGTATTTCATCGAACGTGGCGTTGCCTCGATTTTCGCTTGGACGTCGCAGGACGGACCGGTCCAAGTCGCGCTGGTCGGACGCTTCGGACTGGTCGGAGTTTCGGCTTTGCTCGGGGTGAAGCGCTCCCCCCACCGTTGCTTGATGCAGACGGACGGGGAAGCGCTGCGCATCCCGGCGCGCGAACTCGTGGCCGCGATGAACTCGAACGAAGCCGTTCGTCAGCAATTGTTGGCTTACGTGCATTTTCTGCTGATTCAAAATTCGCAGTTTGCGCTCTGTAATGCACGTCATGAACTCCAGGAACGCCTATCGCGTTGGTTGTTGCTGACGCACGACCGGCTCGACGACGACGTCATCCCGGTTACCCATGATCTTCTCTCGATGATGCTCGGGGTGCGGCGCGCCGGGATCACGGAAGCACTCGCTTCGCTCGAAGAGGCCGGCGCAGTTCGGCGCGCACGCGGCGCGATCGAGATTGCCGATCGATCGGTGCTGGAGCAGCGCGCCTGCGAGTGCTACCGCATCATCTCTACCGAGCGCGCCCGCGACGCGCGGTCCAAGCCGTCGCGTTGCGCGAACGCTGACGGCATGGCGATTCTCTAGAACAAGCGCGGATCTGTCCGGTTGCGCTCGCGAACCGTCAGCGCATCCGGACCGCTGTGTCGTCGGAAAGCGCTGCGATGCCGCGGCCGAATTGCGGCGTACGTTTTGGCGCTGGCTGTGGCTCGGCGGGGCCCCGGTCCCAGCCGCCGGGCGGCGTTTTGACCGAAGTGGAATCCTCCGACTGCGTCTCTGTCACGAACGTCTCGATTGCCGCATTCATGGCCGTGAGAGTACGCGCATCCAGCTGCCGCGCGATTTCGTCACGTTTCCGGGCCGCGCCTGCGTCGCCCTGGCGTGCGGCCAGCGCGTACCATTTGTAGGCTTCCGCCGCGCTTTGTTCGACGCCGGCGCCGCGCTCGTAGAGCACAGCGATATTGAATTGGCTGTCTACGACGCCGTGCATCGCGGCTTTGCGGAACCATTCCGCCGCGGCAGCCTGGTCCAGCTTGCCGCCGACCCCATGCGCGTAGAGCACGGCGAGGTTATGCATGGCCTTGGCGTTGCCCTTGCGCGCAGCCTCAAAATAATAGGCGCGCGCCCGCTGTGGATCCCTCGCGACCCCAACTCCTTTCTCGTAAACGCTCCCGAGCGCGAGCAGCGCCGGCGTCATGCCGGCCCGTGCGGCGCGCTCCAACCAGGCCACCGCTTGCTCGCCGGTGGCTCCCGCGTTCGCACCCCCGGTCAGGCGCATGCCGACCTCATAGGCCGCACTGGGATCCCCATCGGCCGCCGACTTGACCAGCCGCGGGCCGATCGACGGCGGCAAGTCCGCCACCAGGGTTTCGATTGGTTCGCCGCGTTGCCCCACACTCGGCGCCGCAATGTCAAGCCGTGGCCCGCGTTCCGCGATCCGGGCTTGCGGCGCGTTGAGCGAGACGCGCGCACTCAGATGCGGCGCAACGAGCAGAAGCGCGCCCACGATTGCCGCCGCGAGGCCAACGCCAACCATCGCTTTGAGCAGGACGCCGCCGAGCTTGCGATCTCGCACGGCTTCGCCCTCGGCGCGCGGCTCCGGCCAGACCGCTACCGATGAGGCTGCGCGCGGGTCGGCCCGCCCTCGGTGTCGCAGCCGCGCGAAGCCGGGGGCGTCGGTCTGAGGCAATGCGTCCTGCGGCTCGCGATCGGGGTTCGGCATAGAATCCGGCACCAGCGAGGGTTCATTGGGCTCCGCCGGCGCCGGCGCGGGGGCAGGCTCCGGTACTGGAGCCGGAGCGGGCGCCGCATGCCTCGCGGCTGCGCGGTCGCGGATGTCGCTTTCAAGGCGCGCCATGCGTTCGAACAAATCGTCGATCGTCCCGTGGACCGCCGCGAGCGAGTCTTGGGTGCGGCGCGTCGCGACCGAGTGGGTCTGCTGCAGATCGGCGAGATCGCGCTCGAGGTTGCAAGCAGGGGCCCGCGTTCGCCCGACTGAACACTGTGCGGTGTTCGCGCGCACCTCCTTGACCTCCTTGATCAGATCCGCGATGCCGCGTTCGATCGAATCAAGGCTGCCGGAGTCGGGTTCTTGCACCGGCCCCGTCCGCTTGCGGGCCGGAACTTCGGCCGGCGGGGGCGGGTTCACCTGCTGGACTTGGAGAGCCTCGATCTTCTCGTTCAGGATCTCGATCAAGCTCGCCATGTTGCGAACGGTGCGCTGGCGGCTTTCCGCGCGAAATGCGGCGATAGCGTCTGCGATCGACCCGATCCGCTGCTCCAGATCGTCGATCGCAGCCGCGCCGGCACGCCCCTGCGCCGGCGTTCCGTCGCAGACTTTGTCGGCGAGGGCGCGCACATCTCGATCGAGGCTCGCCAGCGCATCCGCGGACGCGTCGTGTGCAACGATGCCGCGCAAGCCGGAAATGGCGGTCTCGAGCGCATCCCCCGATTGAACCGGGGGATCGCCCGGAGGCTGAACGCGCTCGAGCCGATCGACTTTGCGGCTCAGCTCATCAAGCTGCGCGCTGATGGCGTCGAGCAACGGCGGCTGCGGTTCACGTGTCTGCGATGGCGCCTTGCGGTGCCAGGGTGCGGTCAATTTCATTACAAGTCACTCTGCAAATCGCGGCTTGCGAGGCTCGGGCGCGCGACGACGACAACCATGCGGCGGCGGATGTCGTCGAAGCGACACGAACGCGCGGCCCCAATGCCCGAACGCAGTCTTAAGTTTTAAGGTAAACAGCCGGTTAAATGCGGTTCAGGACGAGGACGGGGCGTCGCGATCGCGACCGAGTGTGTCCGATTTGCCACCTTTACGGCCGCCCCACGCCAATGAACAATGCTTGGCGTCCCTTCGGAGCGCTCAAGAGCTCGCGAACCTCGGATTGGGACACGAGCCGGGAGAAAACCAATGCCGACCTACAAGGCTCCTGTCGATGACGTGCAATTCCTGCTCTACGACGTCCTTCATTTCGAGCGCTATGACAACCTCCCGGGGTTTGCGGACGCCTCCCCCGATGTCGTCAGCGCCATTCTGAGCGAAGCCGCGAAATTCTCCGAAGAGGTGCTGGCACCGCTCAATCGCGTCGGCGATCTGGAAGGCTGCAAGCGGCACGACGACGGGCGCGTGACCACGCCCCGGGGTTTCAAAGACGCCTACAAACAGCTCCGCGACGGAGGTTGGCTCGGTCTGTCGGCGCCAGCCGAATATGGCGGCCAGGGATTGCCCGCGACCTTGTCAGCCTGCGTCAATGAATTTGTGATCTCTGCGAACATGGCGTTCGCCATGTATTCGGGTCTGGTGCAGGGCGCCGTGGCCGCGCTGCTCACCCATGGCGACGATACCCAGAAGAAGAGGTTTGTGCCCAAGATGGTTGCCGGTGAGTGGGCCGGCACGATGAACCTGACGGAGCCGCATTGCGGCACTGATCTCGGGTTGTTGCGCACCAAGGCCGCGCCGCAGCCCAACGGAAGCTACAAAATCACCGGCACCAAGATCTTCATCTCGGGCGGCGAGCAGGATCTCACCGACAACATCATCCATCTGGTTCTGGCGCGCATCGACGGCGCCCCGCCCGGCACCAAGGGCATCTCGCTGTTCGTGGTTCCGAAAGTGTCGATCAAGCCGGACGGCACGCTAGCCGGGCCCAACGGGGTTTCCTGCGGCTCGATCGAGCACAAGATGGGCATCCATGGCAATTCGACCTGCGTGATGAACTACGACGGGGCCACCGGTTGGCTGGTTGGAGAGGCCAACCGGGGCCTCAACGCCATGTTCACGATGATGAACGATGCCCGTCTGGGCGTAGGGTTGCAGGGCCTGGCGCTCTCGGAGGTCGCCTACCAGAACGCCGTGACCTACGCCAAGGATCGTCTGCAAGGCCGTGCACTAACCGGACCCAAATTCCCGGATAAGCCAGCTGATCCGATCATTGTGCACCCGGACATTCGCCGTACCCTGATGTCGATCCGCGCGTTTAACGAAGCTGCGCGGGCGCTGGTGCTGTGGATCGCACTCAATGGTGACGTGGCGCATCGATCTGGCGACGCGAAAGCCCGGCAAGCGTCTGATGACCTGCGCGGACTGCTGACGCCCGTTATCAAGGGCGTGCTGACCGATACCGGGTTTGCCAATACGGTCGCTGCACAGCAGGTCTTCGGCGGCCACGGTTACATCGCCGAGCACGGGATGGAGCAGTTCGTGCGCGATGCGCGCATCGCCATGATCTACGAGGGCGCCAACGGGATCCAGGGCCTCGATTTGGTCGGCCGCAAGCTGGGCAAGGACGGCGGGCGTGCGGTGATGGCGTTCTTCGCCGAGGTCCAGTCCTACATCAAGGATCACGCCGCCGAGCCGGCGCTCAAACCTTACGTCGACCAGCTCGGCAAGGCGCTCGCTCATCTGCAGCAAGCCACCATGTGGTTCATGCAGAATGCCTTGAAGGCGCCTGATAACGCCGGCGCCGGTTCGACCGATTACATGCATCTCTTCGGCTTGGTGGCGCTTGGCTACATGTGGTGCCGCATCGTAGAGGCTGCGAATGCGAAGCTGGCCAACGGGGCGGATGGCGCAGCCGATCGCATGAAGGCAAAACTCGTGACCGGCCGATTCTTCGTCGAGCGCATGCTGCCGGAAACCGCGACCCACTTGGCCCGCATCCAAGCCGGCGCGACGACCACCATGGAGCTGCCGATGGAGGCGTTCTGATCATGGACGTCCTCAACGTACCTCGACCCGCTTGGATGACCGAAGATCTGGTGCTGCTGGAGGATCAGGCGCGCCGCTTTTTGGCTGCCGAATTCGCGCCCCACGTCGAACGTTGGAACGAGGACCATCTCTATCCGCGCGAGGTGTGGAGCAAAGCCGGCCAGGCGGGCCTCCTATGCGCCGGCATTCCCGAGGAGTACGGCGGCGCCGGCGGGACGTTCGCGCATGAGGCGGTGATCGACCGCGAATTCTCGCTCGCGGGTCTCGACGCTTTCGGGGCGCCGCTGCATTCCGGAATCGTGGCCCCCTACATCTTGCGCTACGGCACCGAGGAACAGAAAAAGCGCTGGCTGCCTCGGCTGGCAACCGGTGCATTGATCGGGGCGATCGCGATGTCCGAGCCGGGCATCGGATCGGATCTGCAGGCGGTGCGCACGAGCGCTGTGAAAAAGGGCAATGGCTATCTGCTCAACGGCTCGAAAACCTTCATCACCAATGGGCAGCACGCGAACCTCGTAATCGTTGTGGCTAAGACCGATCCCAAGGAACGCGCGAAGGGCGTCTCGTTGATGGTGGTGGAGACCGACGATGCGCCCGGCTTCCGCCGCGGCCGCAGGCTCAAAAAGCTCGGGCTCGACGCTGCCGACACGTCCGAGCTGTTTTTCGAGGACGTGATGCTGCCGGCCGAAAATCTGCTCGGCACGCAAGAGGGACAGGGTTTTGCGCAACTCATGAGCGATCTGCCACAGGAACGTCTGATCGTCGCTGTCCACGCCATGGCCATGATCGAGCGGGCGCTGCGATTGACGATCGACTATGTCAAGGAGCGGCAGGCCTTCGGCAAGAAGGTGATCGAGTTTCAGAACACGCAGTTCGTGCTAGCCGAATGCAAGACCGAGGCGACGCTCGCCAAGGTCTTTCTCGACCACTGCATTGGCCGGCACATCGCGGGTGAGCTCGACACGGTTACGGCCTCGATGGCGAAATACTGGATCACCGACGCACAGGGAAAAATCATCGACCGCTGCCTGCAATTATTCGGGGGCTACGGCTATATGGAGGAATACCCGATCTCGCGCATGTACCGCGATGCCAGGGTGATGCGCATCTACGCCGGTACCAATGAGATTATGAAAGTGCTGATCGCGCGGACTCTCTAGCGCCCGCCACCAGGAGAACCCCATGACCGACGCATTTATCTATGACCACGTCCGAACGCCGCGCGGTCGCGGCAAGCCGGACGGCGCGCTGCACGAGGTGACCGCGCTTGATCTTGCCACCCACGCGCTGGCCGCAATCAAGGACCGCAACCGGCTCGAACCGACCTTGGTCGACGACGTGGTGATGGGCTGCGTCGATCCGATCGGCGAGGCCGGCGGCGTCATCCCGCGCGCGGCGGCGCTCAAAGCCGGTTACGGCGACAAGGTGCCGGGCGTGCAGATCAGCCGATTCTGCGCGTCCGGGCTCGACGCGATCAATTTTGCCGCGGCCGAGGTGATGTCGGGCCAACATGACATGACGATTGGCGGTGGCGTCGAGTCCATGAGCCGCATCGGCATCGGCGCATCCGGTGGCGCGTGGCCGATGGATCCTTCAATCGCTGTCCCGACCTATTTCATGCCGCAGGGCGTGTCCGCCGATCTGATTGCCACCAAGTACGGCTTTTCGCGCGATGACGTCGACGCCTATGCGGTCGAGAGCCAGAAGCGCGCCGCGCACGCGTGGGAGAGCGGCTATTTCAAGAACTCGGTCGCGCCGGTCAAGGATGTCAACGGCATCACGTTGCTGGCAAAGGACGAGCACATGCGGCCATCCACGACCATGCAATCGCTGGCTGCGCTGAATCCGTCGTTCGTCATGGTGGGCGAGCAAGGCGGCTTCGACGCGGTCGCGACCCAGAAGCATCCCGAGATCGAGTTCGTCAATCACGTGCATCACGCCGGTAACTCGTCCGGCATCGTCGACGGTGCTGCCGCGGTTCTGATCGGCAACCAGGACGCCGGCAAGGCCGGCGGGCTGAAACCGCGCGCCAAGATCAGGGCATTCGCCAATATCGGTTCCGAGCCTGCGATCATGCTCACGGGTCCTGTTGACGTGACCAGGAAGGTGCTCAAGCGCGCCGGTATGGAGCTCAAGGATATCGATCTCTTCGAACTCAACGAAGCGTTCGCGTCGGTGGTGCTGCGCTTCATGCAGGCGTTCGACATCGACCACGCCAGGATCAACGTGAACGGGGGCGCCATCGCGATGGGGCATCCGCTCGGCGCGACCGGCGCGATGATCTGCGGTACCGTGCTTGATGAGCTCGAGCGGCGCGGACTGCAGACCGCGCTCGTGACGCTTTGCATCGGCGCCGGCATGGGCACCGCGACGATCATCGAGCGGGTATGACCCGATGCCCAAGATCGATGTCGGCAAGGTGCCTGTGCGCACCAGCACGGTTTACCCGGCAGAGTT
Organism: Xanthobacteraceae bacterium; assembly: GCA_051985675.1. GTDB lineage: Bacteria > Pseudomonadota > Alphaproteobacteria > Rhizobiales > Xanthobacteraceae > JAFAXD01. The sequence goes on from JBPYFJ010000054.1 coordinate 29,996, forward strand.
CAAGCACATCTGCGATGGGCGCGAGAAGGCGGCGCTCGGCAACGTCGCCGACCTCACGCAGTTCGGCGTCAACCTGACACGTCTCAAGCCTGGTGCGGCTTCGGCGCTGCGTCACTGGCACGAGAACGAGGACGAGTTCGTGTACGTGCTAGAAGGCGAGCTCGTCTTGATCGAGGACGAGGGTGAGACTCTGTTGCGGACGGGCGATGCCGCCGGCTTCAAGGCTGGCGTGCCCAATGGTCATCATCTGATCAACCGGTCGCAGCGCGACGCGGTGTACCTCGAAGTCGGCACGCGCGCTGCTAGCGAACACGCGCACTACCCGGACGTCGATCTCGATTTTGTTCGCGAAGAAAGCGGCGCACTGCGTCTTAGCCACAAATCCGGCGACCCGTATCGTTGAGGGAGTAGCGTCATGACCAATTTCAAGTATGAGGTCGACCAGGACGGCATCGCCCTCATCACCTGGGATATGCCTGGCCGCTCCATGAACGTCCTCAACGCGGACGTGCTCGCAGAACTGCAGGAGTTGCTGGACAAGACCACCGCCGACGCCGGCGTCAAAGGTGTGGTTGTCACCACCGGCAAGGACACGTTCTCGGGCGGCGCCGATCTTACGGTGCTGCAGAAGCTCTTTAGCCAGTTCGAGCAGGTCCGCAAATCCCAGGGTGACGAAGCCGCCGCGTTGATGTTCTTTGAGGAGAGCCGCAAAGCATCGGTGCTCTATCGAAAGATCGAGACCTGCGGAAAACCATGGGCGTGCGCAATCAACGGGACGGCGGTCGGCGGCGGTTTCGAGCTCGCGCTGGCCTGTCACTATCGCGTGGCCAGCAACGAGGAGCGCACGCGCGTCGGTTTGCCCGAGATCAAGGTCGGCCTGTTTCCCGGTGCCGGCGGCACCACCCGCATCGCCCGCATTCTGCCGCCGGGTGATGCCTTGCAGTACCTGCTCAAGGGCGACCTGCTCCGCGCCGACCGCGCCCTGAAAATGAAGTTCATCGACGCGGTCGCGCCGGCCGCCGATCTGGTGAAAACCGCCAAAGATTGGATCAAGGCCGGCGGCAGCGCCAAGAAGCCCTGGGACATGGACGGCTTCCGGTTGCCGGGCGGCGCGGTCTACTCCAAGGCCGGCATGATGACGTTCCCGGCCGCCAACGCGATCTATCGGCGCGAGACCTACGACAACTATCCGGCCGCGCGCGCCATCATGCAGGTCGTCTACGAGGGGCTGCTGGTGCCGTTCGATCATGCGTTGCGCATCGAGCAGCGCTGGTTCGCCAAGATCGTGCGTTCGCCGCAGGCCGCCGCGATGACACGCTCGTTGTTCGTGTCGATGCAGGAACTCAACAAAGGCGCGCGCCGTCCCGCCAATATCCCTGCTACTCGGCTTAAACGCGTCGGCATCGTCGGCGCCGGCTTCATGGGCGCGAGCATCGGTTACGTAACAGCGCAGGCGGGCATCGACGTTGTGCTGATCGATCAGGACCAGGCAAGCGCGGACCGCGGCAAAGCCGTCTCGGACAAGTTGATCAGCGAGCAGGTCAGTCGCGGGCGCGCGAGCGCTGCCGACCGCGATGCGCTGCTCGCGCGCATCACGCCGACGGGCGACTACGGTGCGCTGAAGGATTGCGACCTCGTGATCGAGGCGGTGTTCGAACGGCGTGACGTGAAGGCACAGGCCATCAAGAAGGCGCAGGATGTTATCGGCGATAAGGTGATCTTCGGCTCCAACACATCGACCTTGCCGATCACGTCGCTAGCCACCGAGTTCAAAGACCCGGCGCGCTTCATCGGCATTCATTTCTTTTCGCCGGTCGAAAAAATGATGCTGGTCGAGATTATCTCGGGCAAGTCTACCGGGGATGCAGCGCTCGCCACCGCGATGGACTATGTGCGCGCGATCAAGAAGACGCCGATCGTCGTCAACGACTCGCGCGGCTTCTACACGTCGCGGGTGGTCGGCACCTACATTCGCGAAGGTCACCTGATGCTGAGCGAAGGCGTTCCACCCGCCATGATCGAGAATGTCGCGCGCATGGCCGGCATGCCTGTCGGTCCGCTCGCCCTCAATGACGAGGTCGCGGTCGATCTCGCCTGGAAAATCCTGCAGGCAACCGAGGCCGACCTTGGCCCGCAGGCGATCGATCCGCGCCAGAAGGCCCTGCTCGAGCAGATGGTGGAAAAGAAGGAGCGCTACGGCCGCAAAAACCGCAAGGGTTTCTACGACTATCCGGACAAGGGCCCCAAGCGCCTGTGGCCGGGGCTCGCCGACCTCCAGCAGATAAAGCTTGCTCCCGACTCAATCGACATCGAGGAGCTCAAGCACAGGTTGCTCGGTATTCAAGCCCTGGAAACTGTGCGCTGCTTCGAGGACCATGTGCTCACCGATGTGCGCGAGGCCGACGTCGGTTCTATCCTTGGTTTCGGGTTCGCACCCTTTTCTGGGGGCACGCTGAGCTACATCGACATGATTGGGGTGCGGCAGTTCGTTGAGCAATGTCGCAAGCTTGAGGCCAAATACGGCGAGCGCTTCAGGCCGGCGCAGCTTCTCCTCGACATGGCCGCCAAGGGCGAGAGCTTCTACGGGCGCTTCGCGTCCGGCGGCCACGAAAAGGCGGCGTGATTGCCGCTGATCACCGGCACCAAGCGCTCCTTCCTGAGTTGGCGCGAGATCCCAGCCGGAGTATGGGCGCTCGGCTTCGTGTCGATGCTGATGGACATCTCCTCGGAGATGATCCATGCGCTGCTGCCGCTTTACTTGGTGACGGTGCTCGGTGCCTCGATGCTGACGGTCGGCACGATCGAGGGCGTTGCAGAAGCGCTCGCGATGATCACCAAGATTTTCTCGGGCGCGCTCAGCGACTATCTTGGCAAGCGCAAGCTGCTCGCAGCTTCGGGGTACGGTCTCGCGGCCTTCACCAAGCCGGTGTTCCCGCTTGCGCCGACCATCGGCTGGCTGGTCGCGGCACGTTTCATCGATCGCATCGGGAAGGGCATCCGCGGCGCACCGCGCGATGCGCTCGTCGCCGACCTCACGCCTGCTGACTTGCGCGGGGCGAGCTACGGCTTGCGGCAATCGCTCGACACCATCGGCGCGGTGCTTGGACCGCTGGCCGCGATGGTGCTGATGTTGGTGCTGGCGGACAATTTCACCGCGGTGTTCTGGATCGCGGTGATCCCGGCGTTTGCCTCATTCGCCGTCATTGTGTTCGGGGTCAGTGATCCCGACCGCCCGGCCGCCGGAACGGCAGGGCGTTCGCCGTTGTCGCTGACTGGGCTCTCCCGTATGGGCGGCGCCTATTGGCTGGTCGTCGGCGTTGCTAGCGTGTTCACCCTGGCACGCAGCAGCGAGGCGTTCCTATTGCTGCGCGCGCAATCGGTCGGCGTCCCCCTCGCGGTCGTACCTGTCGTCTTGGTGATCATGAACGTCACTTACTCGCTCTCGGCGTGGCCCACGGGGGCACTGTCGGATCGCTTCGGCCGCTACAACCTGCTCGCAGGCGGGTTTGTCCTGCTGGTTGTCGCCGACCTCGCGCTCGCCTTTGCGAACGGCATCGCCGTGCTTGGCATCGGGATCGCACTTTGGGGCCTGCACATGGGGCTCACGCAGGGTCTGCTGGCAAGCCTTGTCGCCGATCACGCTCCCGAGTCGCTGCGCGGCACGGCCTTCGGGATGTTCAACCTCGTCACTGGAATCGCGACGTTGCTGGCGAGCGTAATTGCCGGCGCGCTGTGGGATGCGGTAGGTCCGACCGGCACGTTTCTCGCCGGGGCGGTCTTCACCGCGCTCGCGCTCATCGGGCTTCCGGCAACAAAGAGGGGCGGCCTCGCGGCCGCCCCGTCCGCACGTTAATTAAACAATAATCTGCTATTCCGCCGCGATGCGGACCTCGGGGGCGGCGGCGCGCACGTCGGCATCGACGTGACTTTCATACTTGGTGAAATTCTCCTGGAACATGCGGACCAGCTTGCGCGCGGTCTCGTCGAACTCGGCTTTGTTCTGCCAGGTCTTATAGGGGTAGAGCAGATGCGGCTCGACCCCCGCCAAGGCCGTCGGCACCGAGAAGCCGAAATAAGGATCGGTCCGGAACTTCGCGTTCTTGAGTGAACCGTCGAGCGCCGCAGTCAGCAGCGTGCGAGTGACTTTGATCGGCATGCGGCGACCGACACCGTAGCGGCCGCCGGTCCAGCCGGTGTTGACGAGCCAACAATCGACCCCGTGGGCGCCGATCAGTTCGCGCAGCAGATTTCCATAGACCGACGGGTGCCGGGGCAGAAACGGGGCGCCGAAGCAGGTGGAGAATTCGGGCTGGACACCGGTAAGACCTCGCTCGGTGCCCGCGACCTTTGCGGTGTAGCCCGAAAGGAAATGGTACATCGCCTGTGCCGGCGTCAGCTTCGCGATCGGCGGCATCACGCCGTAGGCGTCGGCGGTGAGCATGACCAGATTCTTGGGCTGGCCAGCGCGGCCGGTGCGCGATGCGTTCGGAATGAACCCCAGCGGGTAAGCGGCGCGCGTATTCTCGGTTTTGGAATCGTCGTCGAAGTTGCAGATGCGCGTTTCCGGATCGAACACGACATTTTCGAGCACGGTCCCGAACCGATGCGTCGTAGCGTAGATCTCCGGCTCCGCCTCGGCCGAGAGTTTGATGCACTTCGCGTAGCAGCCGCCCTCGAAATTGAATACGCCTTGCGGCCCCCAGCCGTGCTCGTCATCGCCGATCAAGGTGCGGTTGGGATCCGCCGACAACGTGGTCTTGCCGGTTCCTGACAGCCCAAAAAACAGCGCGACGTCGCCAGCGGGGCCGACGTTGGCCGAGCAGTGCATCGGCATCACGCTGTCGGCCGGCAGGTAATAGTTAAGCGTGGTGAACACCGACTTCTTCATCTCGCCGGCGTAGAAGCTGCCGCCGATGAGGATTATGCGCTTGCTGAAGTTGATGGCGATCACAGTTTCGCTGCGCACGCCGTGGCGCTTCGGATCGGCCGCAAACGACGGCAGGCACAAAATCGTGAAATCCGGCACATAAGTCGAAAGCTCGGCCCGATCGGGGCGTATCAACAACGCCCTGATGAACATCGAGTGCCACGCAAGCTCGGTGTAAACGCGCGCCTTGATCCGGTATTTCGGATCGGCGCCACCATAGAGGTCCTGGGCGAACAGTTGCATGCCGCTGGCATGCGCGAGAAAGTCGTTGTGCAGGAGGTCGAACTGGGCGGGCGTGAGCTTGCCGTTCTTTTCCCACCACACCGTCTTTTCGGTCTGCTCGTCGCACACCACGAACTTGTCCTTGGGGGAGCGGCCGGTGTGAGTACCGGTCTCGGCGCAAAACGCGCCGCCGTTCACGATGAAGCCTTCGCGATTGGCAACTGCATGTTCGTAAAGCGCGGGCTCGGTGAGATTCCAATGGACGCCGGCCAGACTTTTGAAACCAAATTTCTCGGCGCCATGGGCACCGTTCCGCAATCCTGTTTCTTGCACGGATAACCTCCACCTGCCGGTCCGGCGCTCGTTCGGGCGGCCGGAATGTCCCCCGGGGCTGGCTTTGCAGCTTCGGGACTATAGCCCCTTGGCCACAGCCGCGCGAGCTATAGTCAGGCAAACTGGCCCTGCCAAGCGGTAGGACGCGACTGCATCACGTTTAATCCCGTCACTTCGCGAAACGCGTTGTGCGGTGCAAAAGCTTCAATCTGAAGCGCGTGGCACAAGCCAACCCCGATACCGCACGATGAGGCCGGTCAGCGGATGACCGATCTCGACGTCGTAGTTGAACCGCCCTTCGTCGACCAATTCGTAGGCCGCGCTCACGGGCGCCCACGCCCGTGGCAAAGCCACGCCAAAGATGCTCCACCGCCGCACAATCAAGCGCATACGCTCGTTGTCGGTCACTAGCGCAAGGTCGAACCGGAGCGGCCCGAAGCGTTCACACAGGAGGTGGTCGAACCGGCCGCGTCCCTGCTCCTGCGTGCTCACGAAGCTGCGACCCGCCAACTGCCGCCGCCAGGTTTCGACGCCGTCATGCGCCCTGAAGGTGACTGTCATCGGCATGTTGTCGCCGGCTCCGGGAAACCCCAACATGCCGGCCACGAGCCGGGCGAGCAGGCCACGACCGCGGTCCACACGCGCTGTGCCGTCGGCGGCAAGCTCATCCTTGAAGTCGTGCATCGCGCGCCAGGGCGCCGGCATGGTGTCGAACGCGTCGCCGAGTATGCGCCGGTAGAGCGGCGCTGCCGCCGGCATTGAATTGCGCACGCCCGTGTAGATGCGGCGGCGCGCGAACAACGCCTCGTAGTCGGAAAGTTCCAAATCTCTGCTCGCGGGGCGCGCGCCGGCCGCCGGCCGGCGACCGGCCACACAATGGCGGATGATCGCTGCCGCCGCCATCGACGGGATGAACGGCCCGTCGTCGCCCTCCGCAATCATGTGCCAAGCGCGTTCGATCCGGCGACCTTGCGGCCCAGTCCCATGAGCTGAGACGAACATGCCGCCGCGTTGTTCGCCCCAGCGCACGGAGCGGCTGAGACGGTGCATGAACGGTGCAAATGGCTCGAGCGATGGCAGTAAACCCAGATGTACCGCGTAAGCCAAGACGTTGAGGGCGCGGTGCAGGCTCTTAGGCACCGGGCCCGCGCCCATCCACACATCCTTCAGGCTTGGCCAGAGCTCGGGAAGGACTTTGAGATCCGGGACGTCGACCAGCGAGAAGTGCATCTGATCGAGTGGCAGGCGGCCTGGCGGCGCTATGACGTAGCGTCGGGTTTCGACGAGCGCGAAGTGCGGCTGGCCGTCGGGCATTTGTGTGATCGGCTTGCCGGCGTAGCTTGCGATCGCGCGCATGACATTGAGACCAATGTCCGCGTAAGGCGACGGCGCAATTCCGCCCGACACCGACTCGAGACTTGTCATGTCGCGTGCCAGCATGCGGATTACGGCGGCCGTCAGCACCGGAAAACTACTGGCGCCGGCGAGCAAGAATATTCCGCGTGCTTTCGCCTCGGCGTCGAATTGCGCGATGCCTTTGACGAAATCGGAACCGTCGGCCAGGTCGAGATAATGGATCCCCTGGGCCAGCGCGGCCCGCACCACGCGGTAGGGGTCGCTGTAGAGCTGAAACGGCCCCGAAGCATCGACGATGATGTCGGGGGCAAGCTCAGCCAGCTGCGGTTCGATCGCGCCGGCGCGATCAAACACAGTAGGTACTGTGTTAGCTGTGCCGAGACGCGCACAGAACGTCGCGGCTTTCTCCCGGTTGCGCCCGGCAACAATGAGGGTCGCCGTTTCGTCGGCCAGCAGCTGCACCAAACGGCCGCCGAAGGTACCGTACCCGCCGAGAATGAGAACCTTCATCCCCGTGCGTATATCAACAACTGATTGTCGTGTGTCGCCGGCGGTCGCCGATTGGCGGAATTATGTGCCGGTCATGCGGAGGCAGCCATGTCCGGCGCCGCCGCGCGGCGGGCGACTTCGATAAAAGCCAGCAACGCCTCATCCACCGCCAGCGCAACCGAGCGCAGTTTCGGTTGCCCGGCCTCCCGCCCGGTTCGTCCGGTCGCGTACAGGGAAATGAAGCCGTCTTTCTGCGGCAGAACGGCATCTATCACGGCGATGCGGTTCATCTCGAGAATCGAGCGCGCTTGCTGCTCCTGCCGCTTGGAGCCGCCGGTTCTACAAAACACGATCGCTACGCGATCGGACGGAATGCCGGCATTGCGCAGCGACTCGACGACACGCAGCGTCGGCGACACGTCGTCAAGCGAATAGCTCGACGGCAGGAAGATCACGTCAGAAGAGACCGCGAGGTCGAGACTGATCTCGTCGTGCTGCCCGCGCGTGTCGATCACGATGTCTTGATATTCGAATTCCACGCGTCCCAGCTTCTTCTCCTTCGAGAACGCCGCGACGTCGACTGTCGGTGCAAGCGCGCGCGCCACGCGTTGGGCCTGCCAACGCATGCAGGTGCGTTGGTCGACGTCAAAATCAGCGAGCAGAACCTTGCGACCCGCATAAGCGAGCGCGATCGCCGTGGAGCGCGCCAGCGTCGACTTTCCGACACCGCCTTTCTGCGAGGTGAACAGAATTCGACGGGGCATCGTGGTCGAGACCTCCATTCCATTCGCCATGATTGGCGATTGGCGGCTTGGCGGATAATGTCAGCTTTTGGGCTGACAAATGTCAAACAATATGACATATTGTTATCATGATAGCGCGATTCGGCGAACAAAGGAGAACGTGTCATTGCCGACGATGACCGCTGGATGATCCGAGGGGTCGACGCCGCCACGCGCAAGGTCGTGAAGGCGGCGGCGAAGGCGGAGGGTGTCAGTGTCGGACGCTGGGTGCGTCGGGCGCTGGCCGCCGCCCTCAATACCGCCGCCGATGGGCCCTCGACCGTCGACAACCTGAGCGAGCGCTTACGGCTGCTCGAGGCGCGGCTCGATGTGCTGGAGAAGTCGCACCGGACGCTTCACCACAGGGTTCTGGCAACGGACTACCGGCACACGCCGACGCGCTACCAAGATAGGATGCGGACCGATGGACGGGCACGACGAAATCGAGCTCAAACTAAGGATTGACCCTGACAGCGTTGCCAAGATCCGCCAGTCGGATTGGTGGCGCCAGCTCGGCGGCGGAAGCCGCAAACGCCTGCGCAGCGTCTATTTCGATACCTCCGACCGGCGCCTGCGCCGGCTCGACATCAGCTTGCGCACCCGCACCGATGGCCGCGACACCATTCAGACGGTCAAGCTGGCCGGCCGAGGGTCGGCCTCGGTGGCGCGCCGTGAATGGGAGACCCTTGTTCCCGACGCGATCCCGGATCCGTCGCTGGTGATCGATCCGGCACTCCCGCAAGAGTTTCGCAAGTTGACGGCGCCGGATCTGCAGCCCCTGTTCGACGTCGACGTCAAGCGCGACACGCGACGCGTCACAGCCGATCAAGCGCAGATCGAGCTGTCGCTGGATGAGGGCGCGGTCATCTCGGGCGAACAGCGTCAGGACGTCCGCGAGGTTGAACTCGAGCTGGTGTCCGGCGATGTTGAGCAGCTGTTCGCGGAGGCCCGACGGCTGAGCGATATTGCCGCGGGGCGCTTGCACGCCCGCACGAAATCCGATGTTGGCTACGCGCTGGTGCGCGGTACGCGAAAACACTGGTCGCGGGCCCCGGCGCTCGAACTGGATGCCGAAATGACGGCGGGCGATGCGCTCAAGGCCATCGCGCGCAACTGTTTCGAACATCTGACCGCAAACGACGATTGCGCGCGCCTCAACCTCGATCCGGAGGGAGTACATCAATGCCGGGTTGCGCTGCGCCGGCTTCGTTCGCTGTTCAAGACTTACGAAACGATTCTGCGGCGCAAGCGAGCTGAACCGATCGACGCCGAGGTTCGGTGGCTCGGCCAGGTGCTCGGCTCGGCTCGCGATCTCGACGTGTTGCGTACCGATTTACTTGAGCCGGCCATCAGCGCGCTGGGAGAAACCGATCAACTCGCCCCGCTCGTGTCCGGGCTCGAGGACAACAGGGTGCGCGCTTACGCGGCGGTTCATGAGGCCCTCTCGTCGAGCCGCTATCGGCACTTCCTGATCGACCTGTGCGCCTTCGGTTACGGCAAGTATCACGATCTCGCCAAAACCAAGCTGGGACCGGAAGCTCTCGATCGGCCGCTACCGCAGTTTGCGGCCGCTGCGCTTGCGAAAGCCCACCGCAAGCTGCTCAAGCGCGGCCGCGACTTCGAGACGCTGTCTCAGACCGAACGGCACAGCGTTCGGATAGCGCTCAAGAAGCTGAGGTACGCGATCGATTTCTTCGGCGGGGTGTTCGACCCGGAGCGCCATACGCGATTTTTCAAGGATCTGGCGCGACTGCAGGAGGACCTGGGCAGCATGAATGACGTCGCGGTCGCCGAGGCACGGCTTGCGCGTTTGGTCGGCGTGTCGCCGGATGAAGGTTCCGACCCGGTCGCAGCATCGGCCTTGTCGGGCAAAGTCACGTTTGCGGCGGGATGCATCTTGGGCTGGCATCGGCGTCGCGCTGCCGAGATCGACGAGCGACTGGTCAAAGATTGGCACGTGTTTGCCCGTGCCAAACCGTTTTGGCAGAGCGGACTTCCCAGCGAATAGGCGCGGTCGCGGGTTTTGACCAAAGGCGGGTTTCCTGATTGACGAACCAAACGTGCGAGCGTCATAAATAATGGTCCGCGGGTGGGTACCTGTAGCCAGGACCAAGTACCATGAAACTCGTGATCGGGATTGTCGCTGTTTTGGCGCTCGCATGCTCGCCGGTGTTCGCAAAGCCGCGGCCCGCGCTGCCGGACACTCCGAACATGGGACAATGGAAAGATCTTGGGGCTTCCATGGCGGAGTTGGTCGAGCAGGGCTACGCCCTGGTTGAGGTGATTACGACCGGTGGCCAGGATGAGATCAGCGTCTACTTTCTATCCAAGGGAACCGAGCTGGTGCGATGCCGGGATGGCATCGTGCTCGGCAACAACCGCGGGTTCGTATCGAATTGCGCGAAACTCGTCCGTCCCTATCAGGCCTCGCAGTAGAGCCATTGTCACGCAAGTGAAGTCTGATCGTCGGTAAGGAATCGGTCCCGCGCCCCGGCGGACGGCGCATAACAACTCGATCGCTTCCCGAACAGCCGAAGCCGGTTGCGGGCGATGACGTCGTATGCAGCATCGCGCGCCGGCCGCGGAAACACGCGAAGGCATCCGATCACCGACCACGGCCAGCCAAGGCGTTCAGCGATACGGATCGCGGCCTCGGATTTGAACCAGGCGATCCCGTCGGCAATCAGGATGTTGGTCTCGTAGTCTTGCGGATCGAGGCCGTAGTGCTCATACAGCGCATGTCCGAGGATCGATTGGGCCGCGAGCAGCCTGAACTTCGCCGCGGGGTCATGCCTGAGCACGAATCGCGCAAACCCCGTGCACAGCGCGCAATAACCGTCAAAGACGACGATCGGGCGATCGTCGGGAAAGCTTGGAACCGCCGGATCTGCGCAGTAGCTATAGGCCGCGCGCGCGACTGCGCTCACGGCTTCGCCCGCACGATCGCATCAGCGATCATTGTGCGGGCCTCTTCGGCGTCTCCCCAACCGATCACCTTCACCCCATTTTCCGGGCTCCAGATCTTTGTAGTGCGCGAAGAAATGCTCGATCTGCGCCAGCGTGATCTCAGGCAAGTCCGTGAAATTCGTCACATGGGCATAGCGCTTGGTGAGCTTCGGCACCGGCACCGCGACGATCTTTTCATCGATGCCGCCGTCGTCTTCCATCTTGAACACGCCAATCGGCCGCACGTTGATCACGGCGCCCGGCACGATGGGACGCGTGTTGGCGATCAGCACGTCGATCGGGTCGCCATCCTGGGACAGCGTATGCGGTACAAAGCCGTAGTTGCCGGGATAGCGCATCGGCGTGTGCAGGAAACGGTCGACCACCAGGGTCCCAGCGGCCTTGTCCATCTCATATTTGATCGGCTCGCCGCCGATCGACACCTCGATCACGACATTTACGTCGCGCGGCGGATCGAGACCGATTGCAATCGCATCCAACCGCATGCGCTTTCTGTCCTCTGGACGTTATGCCGCCCGCGCCCGATCGGCGAGCTGTCTGAGCACCTGGCGCAACATACCGGGCCCATCGATCGGGCGAGGAAATGTCAGCCGCAACGCCGTGCGGCCGTCCTGCAGCTCGAGGCCTTCGGGATCGCATCCCGCGCATCGCCAATCGCCGTCGGGCGCGCCAAGCAGCTTCGTGGCATAGAGGCGCGCCGTATCCGTGCGGTCGCGATTCAAGTACGCGACAACCTCCGCTTCCGCCGCAACGAGCGAATCGCGTCCGGCGAGATCGAGCAGGATTTCACCTGGCTCGAGGTCGACGATGCGACCGAATCCGGCGACCAAATGTGCTCGGGTGAGCGTGACGCGGTAATACGCGAAATCGCCGAATTCCGCGAACATCCCCGCCTCCGGCTGGCGGTCGAGATAACGTCTGCGCGCCTCGGGGTCGTCAGTCGTCGACGCGCGACCCATCAACATCACTCGCGCGCCTTCGAGCGGATCACCGGGTTTGCGCTCATCGATCATCAGAGACACCCGTGCATCCGCCAGAAGGTTTTTGGTGTGCAACGCAAGGCGAGACAACAGCAACAGCGGCTCGCCGTCGGCCGCGGTCGCCATGTTGACGAGCGAGCAATATGGATCGCCAGTCCCTTCCATCAGGGTTGCGAGCGCGCCAGAACGGCCCTCGCGCAAGAGCTTCTTGGCGGCCGCCTTGGGATCAAATTCGGATTTGCGCTCCATTGCCCTTCCAGGGGTTAAAGATGTAGAATTTCAGGCGTTTGCAGACAGGGTTGTAATTGTAGCAGAATCACATACTTGTTGCAGGTTAGACACATTTTGGCCCACCTTTAGGGCCTACCACGGACGGGGGAAATTCCGTCACGGAACAAGCTCATGCCGACCATCGCGCTCGTGGACGATGACCGCAACATTTTGACCTCGGTGTCCATAGCACTCGAAGCCGAAGGCTATCGGATCATGACGTACACCGACGGGGCATCCGCTCTCGATGGCTTCAAGACGTCGCCACCGGACCTCGCGATCCTCGATATCAAGATGCCGCGCATGGACGGTATGGAGACGTTGCGCCGTCTCCGCCAGAAGACCGACATCCCGGTGATATTCCTCACGTCGAAAGACGAGGAGATCGACGAGTTGTTCGGCCTGAAAATGGGCGCGGACGACTTCATCCGTAAGCCTTTTTCGCAACGCTTGCTGGTCGAGCGCGTGAAAGCGGTGCTGCGCCGCGTTTCCCCCAAGGACGCGACCGCACCAAAGGAAACCGACTCCGCCAAGGTCCTCGAGCGTGGCCTTTTGCGCATGGACCCGGAACGCCACACCTGTACGTGGAAGAACGAACCGGTGACGCTCACAGTGACGGAGTTCCTGATCCTGCAGGCGCTCGCACAGCGTCCGGGGGTGGTCAAAAGCCGCAACGCGCTGATGGACGCGGCCTATGACGATCAGGTGTACGTAGACGATCGCACCATCGACAGCCACATCAAGCGGTTGCGCAAGAAGTTCAAGCAGAGCGACGATGACTTCGACATGATCGAAACGCTGTATGGCGTCGGCTACCGCTTTAAGGAAATGTGACGATCACGGGCTGGAACACGATCAGCGCCGACATGGGGCGGGTTTCGCGACGCTGAGCGGCACACACACGGAACTGCTGGAACGCACGGTGCTCGATCGAACCATCGACCCTGGCGAACGCGCTGCCGAGACGGTCCAGCCCGGCAAGTCGACGAAATTCGCCAAGAAGCGCAATGTCCTGATCGCGGTGCTCGCGATCAAAGCAAAACGAGCAGCCTACGCGGCCCAGAAGTCGTTGGCGCACGTCGGCGCGTTCTTCCACGGCACCTGGCAAGTTTTGCTGGTCGACGGGATCTCGGGCATCCTGCGCCACGCCTGGCAGCTCTTCGTCGAGCAGAGCTTCTCGAGCCTGACCCGACGCATCATCGTCATCAACATGATCGGGCTGGTAGCGTTCGTGGCCGGCATCCTGTTTTTGTCGCAGCTGCGTGAAGGCTTGATCGACGCGCGCGTACAGAGCCTCGTGGTGCAAGGCGAGATCATCGCGGGCGCGATCGCGGCCTCGGCGACAGTGGAAACCGATGCCATCACAACGGACCCGGATCGACTTCTCGAATTGCAAACCGGTCAGAGCTACGGCCCGCCCGACGAATCCCTGTTCGGCCTCGAATTCCCGATCAACCCGGAGCGCGTCGCTCCGGTCCTGCGGCGGCTCATCACCCCGACCCACACCCGTGCCCGGATCTATGATCGCGACGGCACGCTTATTCTCGACAGCCGTAATCTCTATGGTCGGGGCGACGTGCTGCGCTTCGATCTGCCGCCGCCAAATGCCGAAAAACCGGGTCTGTTCGAACGGGCCTATATCGGGTTGCGCAAGTGGCTCAGTCGCGGGGATCTGCCGCCCTATCGTGAGCTTGGCCCCGAGAACGGCCGTGGCTATCCGGAAGTGATCCAGGCGCTCAACGGACAGAAGGCGAGCGTCGTCTCCATGAATAATCGGGGCGAAGTCATCGTCTCGGTGGCAGTGGCGGTGCAGCGCTTCCGCACGGTACGCGGCGCCCTGTTGCTCTCGACGCAAGGCGGCGACATCGATCAGATCATCGAGGCGGAGCGCTGGGCGATCCTCAAGGTCGCCGGTGTCGCAGCCGGCGTGGTGTTGGTACTCTCCATGCTCCTCGCGGCCACCATCGCGGTGCCGATCCGGCGCCTCGCGGAAGCGGCCGAACGCGTGAGACGGCGCATCAAGTCGCGCGTCGAGATTCCCGATTACACGCGGCGGCGCGACGAGATCGGACATCTGTCCGGCACGCTCCGCGCCATGACCGACGCGCTCTACAGTCGGCTGGAGGCGATCGAAAGCTTTGCCGCCGACGTTGCCCACGAGCTCAAGAATCCGCTCACCTCACTGCGGTCGGCGGTGGAGACCTTGCCGCTCGCCCGATCGGACGAGAGCCGCTCGCGTCTCCTGTCCGTCATCAAGCACGACGTGCGCCGGCTCGACCGGCTGATCTCTGACATTTCCGATGCCAGCCGTCTCGACGCGGAGTTGCAGCGTCAGGAAACCGGGCCGGTCGATCTTGCCCGCTTGCTGCGAACCGTGGTCGGCGTCGCCAATGAGGTCAAGCGCGACGGGGCCACGGTCGCTTTGACGTTCGAGGGCAGCTGGTTCGTGGTTCCCGGACATGACTCCCGGCTCGGTCAGGTGATCAACAATCTGATCGACAACGCACGTTCGTTCTCGCCGGCGGGCGGGGCCGTGCGGGTGATCTGTCGGCGGGTCAAGCATGAGATCGAGATCGTTGTCGACGATGACGGCCCCGGGATCCGGCCCGAGGCTCTCGACAAGATTTTCGAGCGTTTTTACACAGACCGCCCGCAGCAGAATTTCGGCCAGAACTCCGGACTTGGCCTGTCAATCTCCAAGCAGATTGTTGAGGCACATGGCGGGCGCCTTTGGGCGGAAAACCGCGTCGATGATCAGGAGCGGGTGCTGGGCGCCCGGTTTACGCTGCGCCTGCCGGCCGTGTAATGGCCGCTGCCAACCGCTCCGGCAGCGAAAGCCCTTCGATCCACGCTTCGGCGGTGTTGGTTGGGCCGCGCGCCGTTCTGATTCGCGGTCCCTCCGGGTCGGGCAAATCGCGGCTCGCCTTGGCGTTGTTGCAGGCCGCCGAGGACGGGCGGCTTGTGTTCGCGCGTCTCGTCTCCGACGATCGAACCCGGCTTGAAGTTGCCCATCAGCGCCTGTTGGTAAAGCCAGTGCCGGAACTCGCCGGATTGATCGAAGTTCGTGGCCTGGGCATCAGGCGAGTGCCCTACGAACCGGTAGCGGCCGTATTCCTGGTCATCGATCTGTCGGCTGATGCGCCGCGCCTGCCGGAGCCATCAAGCCAGATCGTCACGGTTGAAGGTATCCCACTGCCGCGACTCGCGGTCGCATCCGGCCACGACCCGATGCCTTTGATTCTCGCGCAGTTGCGCCAATACCCCGACAAGTAGGTGTCAACAACGATTGCGCGCGACGCGCACTCAGTCGCGAAAATGCCGTCACGGGAAGCTCGAGTCCCCGCGCGCGATCGGGTGTCTCTTGGCCGAGCGGAGCGGGTTGCGGAGAGCGAATTCGACTAATGGATCATGGCGTTTTCGGCATTGCTGCCGCATTGCAACATCAACCCTAAAACGCCCAAAGGGCCCTTGCGCTCGGATTTTGGATGGTCAACATGTGGGCCCTTTCGTGCGGTGCACCCGGCGCCCGCGGGGAGCTTCGATGATCGGCCTTGTTATTGTTACTCACGGGCGGCTTGCCGTTGAGTTCCGTGCCGCCCTTGAACACGTGGTCGGGCCGCAGTCGCAAATCGAAACCGTCACTATCGGGCCTGACGATGACGTCGAAAAACGGCGTTACGAAATCATCGAAGCCGTCAGGCGCGTGGATACGGGCGATGGTGTTGTGATATTGACCGACATGTTCGGGGGCACGCCATCCAACCTCGCGATTTCAGTGATGAGCCGTCCCAAGGTCGAGGTCCTGGCGGGGATCAATCTGCCGATGTTGGTTAAGCTGGCGAAGGTGCGCGACGATTCTCCCCTGCCCGAGGCCGTTGCCTTCGCACAGGAGGCCGGCCGCAAGTACATCACTATTGCCAGCCGGGTGCTTGCCGGGAAATGACCGGACCGGCTGCCGAAGCGACGGCTCCCGGGCCCATCACGCGGGTCATGCACATCATCAACCAGAAAGGCCTGCACGCCCGGGCGTCGGCGAAATTCGTGCAAACCGTCGAAAAGTTCGACGCCGAGGTCCGGGTCAGCCGCGGCGCGGAGACGGTCGGCGGCACGTCGATCATGGGTCTCATGATGCTCGCCGCATCGCCCGGGACCTCCATCACGGTCGAGGCGAGCGGTCGCGACGCCGCCGCCGTCATCGCGGCGCTGGAAGATCTCCTAGGGCGCCGCTTCGGCGAGGACGAGTAGCGGTCTGCCTGCCGCCGACCCGCAGGGCGGCCTGACTCCGCATAGATAGAGACATAAAGAACTCTTTATGTCAGCTTGCAGGCCCCCCATATCCCTGCTATAGGGGCGCGCCGCCGGCGGGACTTGCCCGCTGCGCCAATTCCCAAATCCAAAGGACTGCCATGACCGCCACCAAGGACTGCGCCATTAAGGACATCAGCCTGGCCGACTGGGGCCGCAAAGAGATCGCCATTGCCGAGGTGGAAATGCCAGGTCTGATGGCGACCCGCGCCGAATATGGCGCCAAGAAGCCGCTCAAGGGCGCCAAGATCGCCGGTTCGCTGCATATGACCATCCAGACAGCGGTGCTGATTGAAACGCTGATCGAACTCGGGGCCGAGATCCGCTGGGCGTCGTGCAACATCTATTCGACGCAGGACCACGCTGCCGCGGCGCTGGTCGCGCGCGGCGTTCCGATCTTCGCCATTAAGGGTGAATCGCTGAACGACTACTGGGACTACCAGCACCGGATTTTCGAATGGGGCGACGGCGGGACCCCAAACATGATTCTTGATGACGGGGGTGACGCCACGCTGCTCATTCACCTCGGCCTGCGCGCCGAGCAGGGGGACACCAAGTTCCTCGACAAGCCCTCAAACGAGGAAGAGGAGATTCTGTTTGCCGCTATCAAGAAGCGGCTGAAAGAGAAGCCGGGCTGGTACAAAAAGAACGCTGATGCCATCAAGGGCGTGAGCGAGGAGACCACCACCGGCGTGCATCGGCTCTACGAAATGCAGAAGAAGGGCACGCTGCTGTGGCCGGCGATCAACGTCAATGACAGCGTGACCAAATCGAAGTTCGACAACCTCTACGGATGCCGCGAGTCGCTGGTCGACGGCATTCGCCGCGGGACCGATGTGATGATGGCTGGCAAGGTCGCAATGGTCGCCGGTTTCGGGGACGTTGGGAAGGGCTCGGCCGCGTCGCTGCGGCAGGCGGGCTGCCGCGTGATGGTGTCGGAGATCGACCCGATTTGCGCCTTGCAGGCCGCAATGGAAGGCTACGAGGTCACCACGATGGAGGACGCGGCGGCGCGCGCCGACATTTTCGTCACCGCCACCGGCAACCTCGACGTGATCACGGTCGACCACATGCGCGCCATGAAGGATCGTGCCGTGGTCTGCAACATCGGGCACTTCGATTCGGAGATCCAGGTTGCTGGGCTCAAGAATTTCAAATGGCACAACGTCAAGCCGCAGGTGGACGAGATCGAGTTTCCGGACGGCAAGCGCATCATCCTGCTGTCGGAAGGCCGCCTCGTGAACCTCGGCAATGCGATGGGGCATCCGAGCTTCGTGATGTCGTCCTCGTTCACCAACCAGACCCTGGCGCAGATCGAGCTTTGGACCAATCCGAAGAAGTACGAGAAGAAGGTCTATACCCTGCCTAAGCACCTCGACGAGAAGGTTGCGCGCCTGCACCTCGACAAGATCGGCGCCAAGCTCACCAAGCTGAGCGAGAAGCAGGCGGAATACATCAACATTCCCGTCAATGGCCCGTATAAGCCGGAGGCCTACCGGTACTGAGGGATCAGTCCTTGCGATCGCGGGGCGCGGGTTGCCGCGCCCCGCCGGGCGGAATCGTTGCAATAACAAATTGCTGCGGCGGGTCCGAGTATCCCATGTAGGTGCGCGAGATCGCGACCTCGGCGCGCTTGCCGCCGGGGGCGTGCGCGGTCCGCGCGTTAAGCGCGTTCATGCACAGGACGTTGTCAGCCGGACATACCATCGCCAAGCCATCGCGGGCGAGCCGGGCATCGTCGATCCACGGCGTCATGCGCGGGTCGACGATTTCGAACGCTGACGGGCCATCGCGATAGTAGAACACGGTTCCGGACAGCAAATTCTCATACGACCCAACGATACGCAGCGGCTGGCCCGTGGTGTCGCGCCAGACTTTCTCCACGGCTTGCGCGACCTGTCTGTAGTGCGGCGAATCGGTGTCCGTGCCGAAGCGGTGAATGATGAACGCGACTGCCGGCGCGGCGGCAATCGCGAGCAACGGAAGCGCGACCGCAAAGCCCAAGATACGCAGCGCGGCTTCGCGCGTCAGCACGAGTTGCGCAGGCGCCAGGACAATCACTGGCAGCGTGATAACTCCCGCGAGCGCCCACAACGACACCGGTTTCCCCCCCACCAATGGCGCGGCCAGCGCCGGGAGCAGCAGCGGAAAGAGAAAGGCCAGGACGACCAGGCGGTGGCCAGGGTCCTGGGGCCACAGCATGTCGCGAACAACGTTGCGCTGAGGGCGGGTCGCAACCAGGGCAATCAGGACCGGTGCCGCCAAATAACCGGCGGTTCCGGCGATGTATTGAACCCCCGACCACAGTGCGATCCAGTGGTCTGACGCAGGATGGGAGGAAAACATCCATTCGAACGTCCGCCACCCGTGCGTCGCCACCCAAATGAAGTGCGGTGCGACGACGAGTGCGCCCACCGCCACGGTGATCCAGGGCGAAGCCGAACGCAGATACTCAAGCCGGCGGCGATCGACGAGAGCGGCGATGCCGAGACCGGCCAGCAGGAACACCGACCAATATTTGCTGAGCATGGCGCTGCCAGCCGCCAATCCGGCCAGAGCCGCATAGTCTGCCCGCCGGGTTTCGAACGCACGCAGGAACAGCCAGATGGTGGCCGCCCAAGTCGGCACCGACATGGCGTTGTTGTTGAACTTCAACGCATGGAAGTTGAACACCGGAATGAACGTCAGCAACGCAAGTCCTGCGACCCGCTTGGGACCGTCGAGATATGGCTCCATGAGCCGCCACCCGAACCACAGCGCGGCCGTCGCGATCGCCATCGCGAACAGGTAGTAGGCCCAATCAGCGCGCGGAAACGCCGCAAACCAGGCGCCCACCAGCCACTGGGCGAGGGCCGGATGTTTAGGCGTGGCCCAGGTCGTGTCGAGCGACCATGAATACTGCTCGCCGAAATCGAAATGGAGATCCTGGCTGCCTTTGGCTATGATCCCGTAGATGGTCCACAGCGCCGCGTAACACGCGAGCACGACCAGCACCGATCGTTCCCGCCGTTTTGGATCGACCAGCGCATCGAGGAGCCTCCCCAACGCCGCCTCGACGCGGGCAAAGAGCGTCCGCGGCGATGTTTGCCTTTGGTCCGTCGTGGTCGCCAAACCGCTGGTCCCCCGTGAATTGGGCACCTCAATAGAGCCTCAGGGCGCTTGTGACCACTGGCCCGATAGCCCCTTGCGCAACCCGTTGGCGCGCGTTATTGCCGCAAAATTCGGCGGTAATTTCCGCCGCTTGCCCGAAAGGGAACAGATTCGGCCGCCATATACCGGGAAGCCACCGCACGGACGGGACTACTATGTGCCGTTGGATTGCCTACCGGGGCGAGACGATTGCTCTTGAGCACTACGTTACCGCCCCGTCCCATTCCTTGATCGAGCAGAGCATCCGCGCGCTCGAATCGACCGCCAGTATCAATGGCGACGGCTTTGGGCTGGGCTGGTACGGCGATCACCCGGAACCCGGGCTCTACCGGGAGCTGCGGCCGGCGTGGTCGGATGAAAACTTGCGCTATCTGTGCCGGCATCTGCGCTCGCGGCTGTTCTTTGCCCATGTGCGGGCCGCGACCGGAACGGCGATCACCCGGCAGAACTGCCATCCATTTGTGTGCGGCCGCTGGATGTTCATGCACAACGGCCTTGTCGGCAATTGGGGCCGGCTTCGCCGCAAGGTCGAAGCGCTGGTGCCGGACGAGCTCTATCCACTGCGAATCGGAACGACCGATTCCGAAGCCGCGTTCCTGGCCATCATGGGGGCCGGGGCTGACCGCGATCCGATCGGCGCGACCGAGCGCGTGCTTGAGGTGCTGACCAACATGGTCACGACTGACGGTCTGCGCGAGCCGCTGCGGTTCACCGCCGCGCTTGCCGACGGCCAGCATCTCTATGCATTCCGCTATGCCGCCAACGACAATGCCAACACGCTCTATTACCGGACGGTCGACGAGGATGTCGTGGTCGTGTCCGAGCCGCTCGACAAGGAGCAGGACATCTGGCACGCGGTGCCAACGAATCACATGCTGATCGCGCGCGCCGGCAAGCCGGTCGAGTTGCGGCCGATGTTTGCGGCGCAGCGCATAGCCGCCGAATAGCTTCCTTTTCGCGCGCTGAAGTGAGCCACACTGCGGCGCAGCGAGCGCAGCTCCCGAGGCTGTCAATCGTCGGGCGACCTTGCCGCCCCAGACACCCGATGCTATCCCGCGCCCCATGACGAGCGGACCGATCGAGAACATTCGCAACTTCGCCATCGTTGCGCACATCGACCATGGCAAGTCGACGCTGGCCGACCGGCTCATCCAGATCACTGGCGGGCTGGCCGATCGCGAGATGGTCGAGCAGGTGCTCGATTCGATGGATATCGAGCGTGAGCGCGGCATTACCATCAAGGCGCAGACGGTTCGCCTCAACTACCGGGCGCGCGACGGCAAGGATTACATCCTCAACCTGATCGATACGCCGGGTCACGTGGATTTCGCTTACGAGGTCAACCGCTCGCTCGCCGCCTGCGAAGGCTCGTTGCTCGTGGTCGACGCAAGCCAGGGCGTCGAAGCGCAGACGCTGGCCAACGTCTACCAGGCGATCGACAACAATCACGAGGTCGTGCCGGTCCTCAACAAGGTCGATCTGCCCGCGGCCGAACCCGACAAGGTCAAGCAGCAGATCGAGGACGTCATCGGCCTTGACGCCTCGGACGCGATCCTGATCTCCGCCAAGACCGGCCAGAATATCGAAGAGGTGCTCGAAGCGATCGTCGCGCGCCTTCCGCCCCCCAAGGGTGATCGCGAGGCGCCGCTCAAGGCGCTGCTCGTCGACAGCTGGTACGACCCCTACCTGGGCGTCGTGGTGCTGTTGCGCGTGGTCGATGGGGCGCTCAAGCGCGGCCAGCGCATCCGCCTGATGGGGACCGACGCCTCCTACGAGGTCGACAAGATCGGTGTGTTCACGCCCAAGATGCGTGACGCGACCGAGCTCGGCCCCGGCGAAATCGGGTTTCTGACGGCGTCGATTAAAGAGGTCGCCGACACCCGGGTCGGTGACACCATCACCGACGACAAGAAGCCGACCGCGGCCCCGCTGCCAGGCTTCCGGCCGGCGATCCCCGTGGTGTTCTGTGGATTGTTCCCGGTCGACGCCGCCGACTTCGAAGCGCTGCGCGCCGCAATGGGCAAGCTGCGCCTCAATGATGCGAGCTTCACCTACGAGATGGAGACGTCGGCTGCGCTCGGCTTCGGGTTCCGGTGCGGGTTCCTCGGGCTTCTCCACCTCGAGATCATCCAGGAGCGTCTGGAACGCGAGTTTAATCTCAACCTGATCGCGACTGCTCCGTCGGTGATCTACAAGATCAAGCTTACCAACGGCACGGAGATCGAGATCCACAACCCGGTCGATATGCCGGACGTGGTCCGGATCGAGGAAATCGAGGAGCCGTGGATCGAAGCGACAATTCTCACGCCAGACGAGTACCTGGGCGCGATCCTCAAGCTCTGCCAGGACCGGCGGGGGTCGCAGGTCGATCTTAACTACGTCGGCGCGCGCGCCATGGTGAAGTACAACCTGCCTCTCAACGAGGTGGTGTTCGACTTTTACGACCGGCTCAAGTCGGTTTCGAAGGGCTATGCCTCCTTCGACTATCACCTCACCGAGTATCGTCCGTCTGATCTGGTGAAAATGTCGATCCTGGTCAACGGCGAGCCGGTCGATGCGCTCTCAATGCTGGTTCATCGCACCCGCGCCGAAAGCCGCGGACGCGCCATGGTCGAGAAGCTCAAGGAACTGATTCCGCCGCACATGTTCCAGGTGCCGATCCAGGCGGCGATCGGCGCCAAGATCATCGCGCGCGAGACGGTACGCGCGCTGCGCAAGGACGTGACGGCGAAGTGTTACGGCGGCGACGTGACGCGCAAGCGCAAGCTGCTCGAGAAGCAGAAGGAAGGCAAGAAGCGCATGCGCCAGTTCGGCAAGGTGGAGATCCCCCAGGAGGCCTTCATCGAGGCGCTCAAGGTCGATGTGTAAACTTGGGATCCGCAATCAGTTGATGATGATCGTTGTCCGCCCCGGACCTTCCCGCTGAACCAGACTGAACAAGGTCGCGGCGTTGCCCGGATAGAGCCGCACGCAGCCGTGCGAAGCCGGGCCGCCGAGCTGGTTGATCGCGTAGGTTCCGTGGATCGCGTAGCCGCCGTAGAAGAAGATCGAGTACGGCATCGGCGAGTTGTAGTAGGCCTTGGAGAACCAGGTTCGCGCCATCCGCTGCGGACGGAAGACGCCGCTGGGTGTGCCGTATCCGCTGCGGCCTGTCGAGACCACCCATGTATGAATCGGGTGCCCGTCCCGAACAACCGTCATCCGCTGCGCGCCCTTGCTGATATGAACCACGAGGTCGGCGCGCGCAGGTACCGCAGCAAACAGCCCGAACATCGCTACGACGAGCGGCACCAAGCCCAAGGCCTTCAATTTCGACATGTTAACCCCCAGCACGGTCCGCCGAATCGCGGGTTGCCTTATAGTCGCTCAAAAGGTGCGGAAGTTCATTTATACCAAGGGTCAGAATCACGCATGGAGGCGGCATGCCGCCGCGTTGGCTGTGGTTACTGCTGTTAGCAGCTGCGACTAGCCCATCCTGGGCGCAGGATCTGGGCACCCTAGATCCCAAACCGCTGCCGCCGCTCGCCAATCCGAACGACCCCAAGCTGCCGGCGCGGGAGTTGTTCGGCCGTAAACCCGATCCGGTTGCGATGCCGCCGCGTTCGATCGGGTTCTACTCGAAGGGGTGTTTGGCAGGTGCGGTCGCATTGCCGATCAACGGCGAGACCTGGCAGGTCATGCGGCTCTCACGCAACCGCAACTGGGGCAACCCTCATTTGATCAAATTCCTCGAACGCCTGTCGGTGAAGGTGCACAAAGTCGCCGGGTGGCCCGGACTTTTAGTTGGCGACATCTCGCAGCCGCGGGGCGGTCCGATGCTTACGGGTCATGCGAGCCATCAGGTGGGGCTCGATGCCGATGCCTGGCTCACGCCCATGCCGAACCGCGAACTCTCCCGCGCCGAGCGCGAGGACATGTCGGCCACCATGGTTGTGGCTGAGAGCCGGACCGACGTCGATCCGAAGGTTTGGACACCCGGACATTTCGAAGTGATCAAGGCCGCAGCCCAAGCGCCGGAAGTGCAGCGGATTTTCGTGAACGCGGCGATCAAGAAGGCGCTTTGCCGTGAAGCCACGGGCGACCGCGCCTGGCTCAACAAGGTTCGCCCTATGTACGGCCACGACTACCACTTCCACATTCGGATCAAATGTCCGGCCGAGAATTGGGACTGCAAACCGCAGGATCCGATTCCGCCCGGCGACGGTTGCGGCGATCTCCAAGATTGGTTCAAGGAGTCGGTCATCCATCCCAAGCCGCCAACCGGGCCGGTCGAAGAGCGCAAGGGACCGACGCTGGCGCAGCTGCCTACAGCCTGCCGCGGGATTGTCACGGCGCCGTAGCGACGGCTGGCACCCTTTTTGCACAGCTCTTCTCAAGGGGGCGATAAGCCTGCCAACCAAAGGAGCTCTGCACCATGTGCGACTACAGCCTGCAAAACGTTCAGTCGCGTCCTGCGAGCGTCGGCGACAAGTTGACTACGCGTAATTTTGGCACCGGCACTCGTGGCTTCGCGGCGCCTGAAGATCCCACCACCGCGGTGTGCGTGCTCCCGGGCACGGAGCTCGCATTCTCCAAGGAGATCTCCTGCATTTCCCATGGCCTGCTGGGCTGGGGATCGAAGAAGGCCATTCACCAGACGGCGATATTCCGCCAGATCAACAAGGATGTGCCGCACCGGCACCACGATGCCCTCGAGTTCCCCGACGGCGAGTCCGTGCTCCTGACCGAATTGTGCGAAGGCCAGGAAGCCACCGTGCTGCAGTTGCCGGCACAACCGGCGACACCAGCCGAAGTCGAGGAACAGACTCGCGTCGCCTATGTAGGATAGCGACCTCAGGCCAAGGCCGTATTGGTCGGTTCGAAGAGCAGGCCGTCCGGTGGGACGGCCTCGCATGAGTTATCCCGCACGGGGAAGCCGGTGGTGGCCGGCCGGTCTGATATGCTGCGCCAAAGCACAGCGGCGGATCAGACCAATGGACTGCAACTTCACCGAAGAACAACTCATGCTGCGCGAGAGCGTGCGCAAGCTGATGGCACGAATCGCAACTCCGGACTATATCCGCCGGCTCGATCGCGAGCGCCTTTATCCATACGAGCTCTATCGGGCCTGGGCCGACGCTGGCCTGTTGCGCCTGCCATTTCCTGAACAATACGGCGGATTGGGCAGCAGTATCGTCGACATGGCGATCGTTGCAGAAGAGCTCGCATGTCCGAGCGCCGATCTCGTCATGGCTTACGGCGGCAGTGTGTTCTGCGGCCTCAATCTGCTGCGCAATGGCAGCGAGGAGCAAAAGCGCCATTTTCTGCCCAAGCTGCTTGCCGGCGAGATTCGCATGACGATCTCGATATCGGAGCCTGACGCGGGCTCCGATATCGGCGCCATGCGCACGCAAGCGCGTCGCGACGGCGATCACTACGTCATCAACGGGCAAAAGATCTGGCAGACCGGGGCCGGCGCCAAAAACAACTACATCAACGTCTATGCGAAGACCGATCCCAAGGCGCATTACCGGGCTGGCATGTCCTTGTTCCTGGTCGATGGCGGCTCACCCGGTCTCGAGATCCGCAAGCTCGACATGCTGGGGCGGCGCTCCGTCGGTACCTACGAACTGTTCTTTAACGACGTTCGGGTGCCAGCTGATCACTTGGTAGGGGCCGAGAACAAGGGATGGGACTGCGTTCTGTCGGGTCTGCAGGCCGAGCGCGTATTCGCGGCTGCCTGCGATTGCGGCAGTGCGCGCGGAGTGTTCGAGCTCGCGCTGCATTACGCAAGCGAGCGCAGGCAGTTTGGACGCGCGATCGGCACCTTTCAGTCGATCGCCCACATGCTGGCAGACATGCAGACCGAAGTCGAAGCCGCGTGGGCGCTGACCTTGCGTGCCGCCTCGCTGGTCGCTGCCGGCAAGGACGCGCTGCGTGAAATCACCATGGCCAAACTGTTTGCGTCCGAAACCTATGTGAAGGCGGCCAATACCGGGATGCAGATTTTCGGCGGATTCGGCTACAGCATGGAATTCGACATGCAGCGGCACTATCGCGATGCGCGCGCAGCGACGATCGCGGCCGGCACCTCGCAGATACAACGCAACCTGCTCGCGGGACTGATGGGGCTGAAGGTCTAGCTCACCAATCCGCTACGGCAACGGCCCCTTGTGCACCAGGCCGCCGTCGACGCTCACGATCGTACCGCTGGTATAGGACGAGAGGTCCGACGCCAGGAACACGACCGTGGCGGCGATCTCGTCGACTGTTGCGGGCCGGCCGAACGGCATGTGTTTGAAGCTCTCGCGCCAGCGGCTCTCGTCACCAGCTTTGGCGGCGCGCTGCCGCGCCAGGTACTCGACACGCTCGGTGGCAACCGGCCCCGGATTGACGCCGACTACGCGCACGCCGAAATCGGGGCTGCTGCCGCCGATCGCGCGCGTGAACGCCATGAGCGCGGCGTTGCCGGTCGAGCCCGCGATATAGCCATAGGTCAGCTTTTCGCCGCCCGCGCCGATGATGTTGATGATGACCCCGCGCCGGCGCGCCTTCATGCGCGCGAGGTAGAGCCGGGTGAAGTCGACATGCGCGTACACCTTGAGGTCCCAACCGGATCGCCAGGCCTTCTCGTCGACATCCTCGATCGTTCCGCCGGGGATCGCGCCCGCGTTGTTGACGACGATGTCGACGTCGGGGAAGGCTTCGAACACTTTGCGCCGCGCCGTCGGGTCGGAGAGATCGGCCGCCATGGTCTCGACGTTGACCTGTGCGGATTTGCGAATGGCCTCGGCTTCCCTGGCGAGCAGATCGGCGGAGCGCGCCACCAACCGGGGATGCACACCCTCGCTGGCGAACCATTTGGCGATTCCGAGACCGATTCCCTTGGAAGCGCCGGTGATCAGCACACTGCGGCCGGTCAGCTTTAAGTCCATGACAAATCATCTCCTGCGAAGGGCATATCCCCACATCGTCGATGTGGTGCGGGCTCAATCGCGCCGATAATTCTTTAGTCCCGGACGGAACGACTTCTCGTCCAGAAACTGGCTCATGCCCTTCTTGCGACCTTCTTCGGGATCGGTTGAGTACGTCTCCTGCGCCTTGGCGTAGAGAAAATCCTCGGATTCATCCCAGGTCATGTCTTTTACACGCCGATACGCGAGCTTGACCGCGCTGAGCACGTGCTGGTTCTTCTCCATGAGCTTCTTGGCAATCTCCTCGGTGCGCTCGCGCAATTGCGCGCGCGGAACCGCCTCGTTGACGAGCCGCATGGCGGCCGCCTTGCGTCCGTCGAAGGTCTCGCCCGTCATCAAATAGTAGAGCGCATCGGCCGGCATCATTTTCTCGGCGACGGCGCGCGTCACATTGCCGGCCGGGATGATGCCCCAGTTGATCTCCGAAAGGCCAAAGGTTGCATCTTCCGCCGCAATCGCGATGTCGCAGGAGACGAGCGGCGTGAACCCGCCGCCGAAGCACCAGCCATTGACCATGGCGATCGTCGGCTTGGGAAAGAACCGCAGCCGCCGCCACTGCCAGGCCATCGAGTCACGGCGCACCCGCATCGCCTCGACCGGAGTCGCGCTGTCGACTTCGCGAAAATACTCTTTGAGGTCCATTCCGGCCGTGAATGCTTCGCCTGCCCCGGTGAGCACCAGCACCTCGCAGCGATCGTCGATCTCGAGCGCATCAAGTACTTCGATCATTTCGCGATTGAGCGCCGGGCTCATCGCGTTGCGCTTTTCCGGGCGGTTGAGGATTACCCAGGCGATCCGATCCTTGAATTCGACTTTGACGTTGTTCCCGCCCGGGGTGGGCTTGGCTTTGCCGGAGCGCTCTTGAACGGCCATGGAGGTTTCCCTGTGTGTGGCGAACCGCGAAATCGGCGGACTAGTACTTTGTTGCTGCCGTATCATCGGGCAGAATAAGAACCGCGAGCAAGTCCTATCGAGCCGTACGGGGAGGCGAGGTCATGAGCGAGATTTCGGTACTGGATGTCCGCGTTCCGGCGGAGATCATCCACAATTGGGGCTGGTTCCTGGCCTTTGGTATCGGTCTTGTACTGCTCGGCGTGCTGGCCGTCGTCCGCTCTGTGGCCGCGACCGTCGTGTCGATGCTGTTCTTCGGATGGCTGCTGGTGATCGCCGCCGGCATCGAGATCGTGCAGCTCATCATGGTTGGCAAATGGGCCGGTCAGTTCCAGCACGTGCTCGCGGCGGTTTTGTTCGGCGTGGTCGGCGTGCTGATGGTGTGGCGACCGGTGGTGACGGCCGAAATCGTGACCTTGCTGATGGGCGCGTTCTTCCTGGTGGCCGGCCTGTTTCAGCTGATCGAGCCGTTCTGGATCGGTCTGCCGGGCTGGGGCTGGCACGTCGTCAACGGGGCGATCACGCTCATCCTGGGCGTTCTCGTGCTGGCGCAATGGCCGATCTCCGGACTGTGGGTGATCGGAATGTTCGTGGGCATCGAGCTGATCTTCTACGGGGGCGCGTGGGTGGCGCTGTCGCTCAGCCTGCGGAATATGGCGTAGGCCGTAAGACGAGCCTACGGATCGATCAGCATGCGCGGCGCCCATACTTTGCCGGGCGCCACCCCGAGCAATTCGCGGGCGCATTCCCGCAGGATGCCGGTCGACGTGGTCGCGTGCTGGGTGCCGGCGTGCATGTCGCGGAAGCAGCGCTGCAGGATGCCATCGCGCAGCGCGACGCCTCCCCCGTAGTGATACGCGAACGCGCAGACCTCGGCGATCGCAGAGGTCGCATAGTTGAGCGCAAGCCGGGCCAGGGTGATCTGGCGCGTCCCGGGTTCCTCGCCGCGGTCGAGTGTCGCCTCGATATCGCGCCAGCTCTCATACGCGAAGGCGCGTGAGGCGCGTACCTTGGCCTCGGCCAGGCCGAATTGCTCGTGAAAGCTTTCGCCACCGCCCTGCTGCGGGAGGATTTGGGGCCGGCCGGTCTCCTGGCGTGCGAGCCGCGCGAGCTCATCGAGAATGCGGCGCCCGATCCCGAGCGCGAATCCGGTATGCCCAATGGTGCTCAGCCCGAAGATGCGCAGCTTGAACAGATTGCCGCCCTGTACCGCGACGTTGGCCGACTGCAGGTGGGTCATGTCTTCCGGGACGTAGACATTGTCGATTGTATAGTCGACCGAGCCTGTGGCGCGTAGTCCAAGCACATCCCAGTTGCCGGTCAGCTTCGCCTGCGCGATCGGCAGGATGAAAATGCGGATGTCGGGAAACCGGCCGCCGGGGAGCATGCGGGGCGAACCGTTCTCATGCACGACCGCCCCGGTGTGGATGTATTCCGAATGCAGCAGCCCGCTGCCGTAGGACCACTTGCCGGTGAGCCGATAACCGTGGCCCTCGACATCGGCGCGCCCGTTGGGTGCCCCCTGGCCCGCGATCACCGGCATGCGCGTCCCGAACAGTGCGTTGGCCGCGCCGGATTCGAGATAAGCGGCGGCAGTCCCCATCGCGACCTGCGCAGCCATCAGCACCCAGCCGGTCGAGCCGTCCGAGTAGCTCGTTTGCTCGATCACCTCGAGGAATTCGACCGGCCCAGTCTCGCTCCCGCCGAAACATCGCGGAATCCACATGCCGAGAAAGCCATTGTCGCGTAGCGCCGCAATGGTCGCATCCGTCAGCATTCCCTTGGCCTCGCCGCGGGCCGCTTCGCCGGCAAAGAGCGGGTGCAGCTCCTTGGCCTTCTCAGCCAAGGACGTGCCCCTTGACGCGTCGCGGGCGATCTCGGCAAGCGCCATGTCTTACTCCTTCACTCGAGTCGGTCCGTTGACCACCACCGCGTTGAGCGCTTCCCAGTATTTGACCGCGGCGGTGTGATCGGCGTCGGCACCGACGGCATCGCGGGCGCGCAGGATGAGGTCGCGGCTCGCGCCGGCGAGCGGGGCGTTGACCCCGATATCCTCCGCAAGATCGGCCGCGATCTTGAAGTCCTTGGCCAGCAGGCCGAGCCCGAACTGGGTGCCGAATGTGCGGCTGATCACCTCCTGCTTAAGCGTGTTTGTCGTTGCGAAATTTCGGCCGGTCGACTCATTGAGCACATCGACCATCAAGGCCGGGTCCAGCCCGAAACTCTTTCCGATCACCAGCGCTTCGACGGCCGCCATGAAGCCCGTGCCGGAGACGTAGTTGTTGAGCGCCTTCATGGCGTGTCCGGCGCCCGATCCACCGACCTCGAAGACGCGATGCCCGAGCACCGCCAGGACCGGACGCATGCGCTCCAGCGCCGCCTTGTCGTCGGTCCCGACCATCATGACCAGCCGACCCTGCTCGGCGCCGGTGATGCCGCCGGAAACCGGTGCGTCGATCAGCGCGACGCCGCGTTTGGCGAGGATGGCGGAGAGCTCACGGGTGCCGGTCGGTTCCGATGAGGTCATGTCGATGACGACGCTGCCGGCGGCGAGTGACCGTGCCAGCGCGCCGTCCTCTTCCTGAAGGAAGACCCGGCGCACGATCGGTCCGGTCGGCAGCATCGCAATGACAACGTCGGAGCCGCGACCGAGATCGGCCAGCGACGTCGCGGCCCGTGCCTGGTGCGATTGCGTGAAGCGCTCGGCTCTCGCGCGATCGACATCGTGCACCGCCAGATCATAGCCCGCGCGTGCCAGGTTGGCCGCCATGCGGCCGCCCATGGCCCCAATGCCGATGAAGCCTATTCGCGTTTCACTCGCCATCCACCGGTCTCTCGCGAAGCGACGCACAGATCTTAACGTATCGACGCTGCGCGCGGCATGCCCCATCAGGCTCATCGTCTTGCATTCGCGCTACGTCTGTCCCATCGCGTTGTGACGGTCGATAATGGGCGCAGTCTGTCAATGATCTCGAGGAGCCGCCGGATGGCACGCGTTCCGTACGTCGACAACACGGATTTGCCTGAGCAGTACCGCAACCAGCTTAGCAGCGACGCCAACGTCACACGCGCGCTCTCCAACAGCCCGCAACTGGCGTTTTTGTCCGGTTCGATGGCGCGCTATATCCGCCACGGCAGCAAGGTCGACCCACGCCTGCGTGAACTCGCCATCATCCAGGTCGGCTACTCGGCGCGCTCCGCGTACGAATATACGCATCACATCAAGATCGGGTTTTCGTTCGGCGTGACCGAAAACGATCTGCACGCGATCGCCGATGAAACGGCGGGGCGACCAAGCAAGCTCGAACCGCTCGCCAAGTCCGTGCTGCGCGCCGCGCGCGAGATGACCGACGGCCTTGCGCTCTCGGATGCAACCTTTGTGGAACTGCGCGCCGCGTTCGACAATGCGCAGCTCGTAGATCTGCTCTACGCCATCGCCAACTATAACGGGGTGGTGCGGATCCTGGCTGCGCTGCGCGTTGACCTTGAGGATGAGTACAAAATCTATTTGGAGAAGTTTCCGTTTGCGGCTTAGAACGAGCCCTTCGGCTGCAAGATTCGCGAGTCAACATAGAGGTGAACGCAGATGTCCAAAGATCCGTTTCTTGGTCGGTTGCGTGTGCTCGACGTCTGCGATCTCTCGGACGCGATTGACGCTCTCGGCATGACCCCGGCGGTGACAGGGCTGGTCTTGACGAGCGGTGCGCGCTCGATCGCGGGGCGCGCCATCACGGTGCGTATTGGGGCTGGTCCGTCGCCGCCGGGCGTGACGCGCCATCTCTCCACGGCCGCGGTGGAGGCCGGGGGATCTGACAACGTGATCGTGGTCGAGCAGCGAACTGGCATCGACGCCGCCGGCTGGGGCGGTATCCTCTCGCGCGCCGCGCAACATTGTGGCATTGCGGGCTCGATCGTCGATGGTCTGACCCGCGACGTCGAGGAGGCCAATAAGCTCGGCTATCCGGTGTATGCGCGCGGCTGCACGGCGCGCACGGCGCGAGGTCGCATCCACGAGGCTGGCTGCCAGGTCACGATCCGGCTGGGCGATGCCATCGTCATGCCCGGCGACTACGTCGCGGCCGACCGCAGCGGCTGTGTGGTGATTCCGGCGGCGCATATTGCCGACGTGCTGGCGCGCGCCGAGGCAATTCTGGCGAAAAGCGATCAGATGGCGGCGGCGGTCGATCGCGGCGAACCGGTCTCGAAGGTCATGGGCGCGAGCTACGAGACCATGCTGGAACGCAAGACATAGCTACGGCCGGCCGCGCAGGAACTCCGGCGTTGGCGGCGGCCCCCAGATATTCGTCAAAGGGCCAGGTTCCCATACCTTCGGACGCTGCGGCCGATCGCGATGCCAGGGGCGTGGTTCGAAATAGCCGAGCTCCTCGTCCTTCATCTGGTCGAGCTCGCAGAACAGCTCGACGACCTGATCGTCAGGTTCGCGGTAGTAGATCGAGATGTTGTGGCCAGGACCGTGCCGCACCGGTCCCCAAATGATGTCGATCTTGTGCTTGGCAAGAATGTCGCAAGCGTCCTTCAAGTGTACGATGTCGGCGAGCTCGAACGCGATGTGGTGCATGCGGGCGCGCGGATCGTGCACGAAATTGACCGTATGGTGATCCGGATTGCAGCGCATGAACAGGAAATAGTCGCCGATCCAATCGGACACTCGGAACCCAAGCAGGCCGCCGTAGAAATCGAGGATCTTCTGCAGGTCGGGCGCGAAATACGCGAGATGGCCGAGCTTGGTGGCCGCCACGCCCTTGGGTTGCGTTCCGTTGCCGAGCGAATTCCAGGTCGTGAACAGCTCGATTTCGGTGTCCTTCGGGTCGCTGAACGTCAGCGTTTGGGCAATGCCGGGGGCCGGGTCGTTGCTGCGCTCGCTGCGGATCCCGTTCCGGTCTAGTTCGCGCGCGGCCTCGTTGAGGTCAGTCCCGGGCGCGATCTCGAACGAGAGCTTGCGGCATCCCGCCGAGCTTCCCGGCCGCAGCTCGATCGCAAGGTGCCCGAGCTTGCTGGCAAGATAACGTCGGCCCTTGTCCTTGGCGGCGGGTATCAGGCCGACCACATCGGTGTAGTGATCGCTCAGCCGCTCGACATCGGGCGTTTCAAATACGGCGTGACCTATCCGGCGCGCTTTGATCATTGTTTCCTCCACACGGAGCATTTTTCAGGTCAAGCGGCCCTCGGCTTTGCGCAGAAATGCGACCCAAGAGAAGCTTTGGTCATTATAGCGCATCGCGCGCGATCCGAACGCAAAACCGCTATGCACCTGCGTGGACGCTACGCGCTCGCGCGCATATAGGCACGTTCCGGAAAATGCGATATTCCCGGGGCCGCAAAGCAGGGAGGACCACATGGCCGGATACAAATTGGCGACTTACGAATCCGCTCAAGGACCTCGCGCCGGTGCGGTCATCAACGATCTGGTGTACGACATCGCCGCGCTCACCAGCCAACCCAAGTACGCGACTGTGCTCGATGTGCTCGACGATTGGGACACCGCGCACAAACTCCTCGACGCGGCCGCGAAGGCGCCAAAGGGCGACGGCAAACCGGTGAAGCAAACGAAATTCCTCGCGCCGCTTCGCTGGCCCGGCACGATCTACTGCGCGGGCGCGAACTATCAGGACCATGCCGAGGAAATGTGGAAGGCCTCCGGCCAGCCGCCGCAGCCCGATCCGCACGAGCTCGGACTAAAGCCCTGGTTCTTCATCAAGGCGGCGCGCTCGGTGACCGATCCCGACGCCAAGGTCAGTATTTCGAAATACTCCAAGAAGATGGATTGGGAAGCGGAGCTCGCCGTCGTGATCGGACGCAAGGCGCGGGATCTTCCGCTGGAGAATGCATTGAGCTGTGTTGCCGGGTACACAGTCGGCAACGACCTCTCCGCCCGCGATCTCGGTTTTCGGCAACAGCTCCCCGAGTCGTCACCGTTCCGAGCCGATTGGATTCGCCACAAGAGTTTCGATGGATCGTGCCCGCTCGGACCATGGATCACGCCGGCGGCCTACATCTCCAATCCCAGCAAGCTTGCCATCAAGCTGTGGGTTAACGACACCCTCAAGCAGAACTCGAACTCCGGCAACATGATCTTTACCATTGCGGAGCAGATCTCGCACCTGTCGACCGGCATTACCCTCTACCCGGGCGATGTGATCATGACCGGTACGCCGGCCGGCGTCGGCGCCGGACGCGGCGAGTTCCTCAAGGCCGGCGACGTGGTGAAGGTCGAGATCGCCGAGATCGGATCGATCACCAACACGATGACGTAGCGGCGCTCTGGTTCACGCCGCCCTCGCCATCTGCTCCAGCGCGCCGCGCGCGTCCCACGCCTGCCACCACGGCTTGAGCCCGAGGTCGCGCGCGATGATGCCGGCCGTGATGTAGCCGGAGCCGCCGGAGATCGCCCCGCCGGGATGCGCCGCCGACCCCGCGTAGTAAAGGTTTGGGATCGGGGTGCGATAGCCGAAGTGATTGTACATCACCTGCTCGGCGCAGAACGCCCCCATGAAAATGTCGCCGCCCCGCATGTTGACCAGTTCCTGGGTGTACTCGCGCCCGGTGTAGATATATTGCCCGAGAATGTTGCGCCTCGTCATGTTCGGGCAATAGCGCGCGAAAGTCTCGATGATCTTGTCGGCGAATTCCCGTTTCCACTCCTCGTAAGCAGCGCCTCCGGTATCCGGATTGAGCGGCATCACGTGCCAGGCATAAGTGGTGTGCTTGCCGGGGGGCGCCTGCGTCGGATCAAGCAGACTGAGCGGACCCGAGCCGAACTGGACCATCGACGGCACGCGGCCCTGCTGCACTTCACGATGGGCGGTCGCGAGATCTTCCATCGTCTCCGCCCCGAAGCTCCATTTCAACGCACGGTTGATATTGGGCTCGAACGCCTCCGCGGCGAAACGCGGGCTCTCGTTGAGGGCGAGGTGCAGTCCGAACAAGGTCCAGGCCGTGTATTGAAATGCGTCGAGTTTGGCCTGCATCGCCGCGGGCAGTTGGGTGCGTCCGATCATGGCCTCGAAGGTCTGGTGCACGTCGATGGTTGAGGCGACGAACTGGCGCGCACGGACCGTGCGGCCGTCGGCCAACGTGATGCCGGTGGCGCGGCCGCCTTCGATTACGATTCGATCGATCGCGACCTGCGGCGCATAGCACCCGCCCGTCGCGATGAAGGTCTCCATCAATCCACGCGCCAGGTTGAACGAGCCGCCCTGGCACAGCTGGTAGCCGGTCGTGAGGTCAAAGGCGCGGATGACCGAGCCCATCGGGCTCGTCTTCGACATCGTGTCTGTGAGCCAGGTGCCGAACAGCGAAACCTTGAACAGGAACAGCAGCCGCACATGCTCGTTCTCGAACAGCTCCTCGACGACATCGAGCGGCTGGCGTTGGGTAACGGCGTGGAAATCGCGCCCGAGCGGCGTCCGGGCCAGCAGCGCGTCGCGCTCAGGTTGCGGCAGCGGCTCGGCAAATCGCTCCGGGATGAGGATCCGGCGCGTCATCTCCTCGGCCCGCGCGTTCCAGTCGCGGAACGTCTTGGCGTCGCGCTTGGAGAAGCGGGCGATGTTGGCGACGGTCTCCTCGAGGTCGCGGCCGAACACCAGCGCGGTCCCGTCGCGGTGCGCCTGCCCAAACTCGTAGCGCGGCGTGATGTAGGTGACGCGCTCGGCCAGACCAAGGTCTTGAAACCAGGGAGTGTCGCTGATGTGGAAATGATTGATCGAGTGCAGGTTGTGGTAGAAGCCCGGCAGTGTTGCTTCTTCGGTAGCGAGCCCGCCTCCGTACCTGAGGCGGCGCTCGAGCAGCAGAATGTCAAGCCCTTGCCGCGCCAGGTATGCGCCGAGCACCAGCCCGTGGTGTCCGGCGCCGATGATGATGCCGTCGTAGGTCCGTTCCAACACGTGCGTCAGTCCCTGCGTCACTTTGGGCCAGCTTTTCCCGGAAATGTGCGACTTGAGTTGCGGTACAGGTCTTATGGTAATCTACGGCCGATCAACCGTATCGTCACGCGGTGAACGGCTGTGATGCGCTTCTGGGAGGACATGATGAAGGTTTTTGCGGTCGGGCTGGGTGCTCTGGCCCTCGCATTCGGAATCAACGCAGCATCGGCGCAAACCATCAAGATCGGCCTCATGCTGCCGTTCTCGGGGGTCAATGCGGACCTGGGCGACGCTCAGATCAAGGGCTTCGACCTCTATATGAAGCTGCATGCGAAAGACCTCGAGCCCTACAAGCTCGACATCGTCAAGCGCGACGAGGGCCCGCCCTCCGGAGCCAATGCCAAGACGGTTGCAACGGAGCTGATCACGGTTGAGAAGATCAAGCTGATCGCGGGCGTGGTGTTCTCGCCGTCCGCGATCGCGGTCGCCCCGGTGATGACGCAGGCCAAGGTGCCGCTGATTATTTCCAACGCCGGCACGGCTTGGATCACCACCCTGTCGCCCTACATCGTGCGCTTCTCCTTTAGCATGTGGCATCCGGCCTACCCGATGGGCACGTTTGCCGCCAAGACGCTGGGCTGCAAGACCGCCGCGATGGGCTACACGGATTTCCCGCCCGGCAAGGATTCCACCGACGCGTTCAAGGCGGGCTTCGAGCAGGCCGGCGGCAAGGTCGTCGACTCGATCCCCATGGGCAACCCGGCGCAGGTGCCGGACTTCACGCCGTTCTTCCAGCGCGTGAAGGATCAGAAGCCGGATTGTTTCTATGTCTTCATTCCGTCCGGCTCGCACGCCTCAGGCGTGGTCAAGACCTACGGCGAGGTCGGCATGAAACAGGCCGGCATCAAGCTGATTGGTCCGATGGACGTGGTGCCCGACACCAAGCTGCAGGACATGGGTGACGCCGCGATCGGCACCATCGTGATGGGCCATTACGCCGCCGACCTCGACAACTCCGCCAACCAGGAATTCGTGAAGGCCTGGCACGAGGCCTACGGGCCCAACAGCTATCCCGATTTCATGTCGGCCGCCGCCTGGGACACGATGGCCGGCATTTTTGCGGTCATCAAGAAACTCAAGGGTAACCTCGACGACGGAATGGCGGTGGTCGACGCCTTCAAGGGGCTGACAATAAACGGCCCTCGCGGCGCCGTCATGATCGATCCGGCGACGCGCGACATCGTCGAGGACGAGCGCGCCATGGAAGTTTACAAGAAGCCCGACGGCAAGCTCGGTCTCAAGGTGCTGGGGACGATCGCGCAGGTGAAGGACCAGTGCAAGGAACAGAAAGTCGGCCGCTGCGGGCAGCAGCAATAATGCTACGGCGTGATAGGGACGTTTTTCAGACTTCGTTCTGAAGCGCGCGCGAACCGTCAGCCCTCATCCTCTCGAGACACTCGCGCGGTCGCGCGGGCTGCTCGGGGTGAGGGCTGAACATTTGAAGTCTCCTGGCGTGATGCAACAGCGCGTGTAGGGAATCGGTGGCGCTCAACCTCAACACGTTCATCAGCATCCTGTTCGACGGCCTGGCTTACGCGATGTTCCTGTTCATCGTGTCGGTCGGGCTCTCGGTCACGATGGGCCTGATGGGCATCGTCAACCTCGCGCACGGCGCCTTCGCGATGGCGGGCGGCTACATGATGCTGACGCTCACCCGCAGTTGGGGCATCGGGTTCCTGCCGTCCCTCGCCATTACGTTCCTGATGGTCGGGGCCGTGAGCGTGATCTTCGAACGAACGCTCTACGTCCGTCTTTACCGCGCGACCGAGCTCGACCAGGTGCTGCTCACGATCGGTCTCGCCTTCATGGCGATCGCCGCCTACACCTACTTTTACGGACCGAGCCAGCAATCAATCCGCCTGCCGAGCTATCTCACCGGTCAGATCGACGGCGGTTTTCGGACCTTCCCGACCTATAGGGTGTTCATGATCGCGATCGGGGCGATCCTGATCGCCGTGCTCTGGTACGTCTTCGAACGCACCAATATCGGCGCCAAGATCCGCGCCGCGGTCGATAATCGCCGCATGGCCCAGTCGATCGGGATCGACGTCGATCGCCTGTTCACGCTCACATTCGGAATCGGCAGCGGGCTCGCGGCGCTCGGCGGCGGGCTGGCGGTGCAGCTGGTCGGGCTGAGCCCAAGCTTTGCGGTGATCTACCTGGTGTTCTTCCTGTTGGTCGTCGCCGTCGGGGGGCTCGGCAGTTTCAAGGGTACTCTGCTGGCCGCGCTGATCCTCGGCATTTTCGATACCGCCGGAAAGTATCTCTACGCCGACGCCGGTGGGTTCTTCATCTACGCGATCGCCATGGCGATCCTGCTTGTTCGGCCGGCGGGGCTTTACGGCCGTGAGTGAGGTGGCAAGCAGCGCAGCCGATCCGCATGCGCGCGCCCGCGCCTATCTGGCCACGCGCCACCATTGGCACTGGGCCGAGGCACTGCCGTGGCTGATCGCGATCGCAGCCTTTTTTGCCTTTCCGGATCGTATGACGTTCGGCACCCAGGTGCTGGTGATGGTGCTGTTTGCGCTCTCGCTCGACCTGATCCTGGGCTACGCCGGCATCGTGACGCTCGGGCAAGCGGCGTTCTTCGGCTTGGGCGCCTACACGGTCGGGCTGTTGTCGGTGCGCGCGGGTTACGGCGAGCCGATCACCGGCTTGTTCGCTGCTGCCGCGGTCGCGGCAGCGGTGGGCTTCCTGACCGGTCTGGTGCTGTTGCGCTATCGCGGATTGACGCTGCTCGTGCTGACGCTCTCGACCACGATCCTGCTGCAGGAGGTCGGCAACCTATTCAAGGACATCACCGGCGGCTACGACGGCATTCCCGGGATCACCATCTGGCCGCTGCTCGGTTTGTTCGACTACGACCTCTACAACCATACCAACTACATCTATTGCCTGGTGGTGCTCGCTGTCCTGTTCTACGTCGTGCGCCGAATCGTCCACTCATCGTTCGGCGAGGCGCTCGCCGGCATCCGCGAGAACGTCAACCGTATGCACGCGATCGGGTCGCCGGTGCGGTGGCGGCTCGTGATCGTCTATACGATCTCGGCGGCGATCGCCGGCGTATCGGGGGCGTTGTTCACCCAGACCAGCGCCTACGTGACGCTCGGCGTGTTCGACTTTGACCGCAGCGCCGGCGTCATGACGATCCTGATCCTGGGCGGCACCGGACGGCTCTACGGCGCATTCGCCGGTGGCGTGATCTACATGTTGCTGGAGGATTCGCTCTCCAAACTCAGTCCCGAATTCTGGCAGTTCGGCATCGGTCTGGTGCTGGTGCTGGTGGTGCTGTTCGCACGCCGCGGGCTGTTTGGGCTGGCTCAGGATCTCGGCGACAGACTGCGGCGGAAACCGGCATGAGCGCTGCCCTCGAAATCCGCGATCTGCGCAAAAGCTTCGGCGCGCTGGCGGTCACGCGCGACGTCAACCTCGTGCTCGAGCGCGGCGCTCGGCATGCGCTGATTGGTCCGAACGGCGCCGGCAAAACGACGCTCGTGAACCTCATCACGGGCGTGCTGCGACCCTCGGCCGGTCACGTGCTGCTCGAGGGCCAGGATATTACGCGGCTGCCGCAAGCAGCCCGCACGAGGCGCGGAATTGCGCGCACGTTCCAGATCAATCAGCTGTTCCGTGGGCTCACGGTTCTCGAGAACGTTTACCTGGCGGTGGCCGAACGCGAGGGCGTCTGCAATCACCTGTGGCGCCCGGTTGGCGCTGAGCGCGCCGTGATCGAGGAAGCGCTCGCGCATCTCGACGCACTGCGGCTCGCCGATGACGCGCTCAAGCTTGTACGCGAACTCCCTTACGGCCGGTTGCGGCTGGTCGAGATCGCGATCGCGCTGGCGCTGCGTCCAAAGGTGCTGCTGCTCGACGAGCCGGCCGCCGGCGTACCATCGTCCGAAAGCCATCTTATCCTCGACGTGATCGCGGGCCTCGATCCGGATATCGCGATCCTCATCATCGAGCACGACATGGATGTCGTGTTCCGGGTCGCCAAACACATCACCGTCCTGGTGCAGGGTGCAGTGCTGACCGACGGAACGCCGGCAGAGATCGTCGCTGACGAGCGCGTCCGTGCGGTCTATCTCGGCGAAGAGGTCCACCATGAATAGCGCGGCCTCGCTGGAGCTCACCAGCGTGTTCGCCGGCTACGGTGAGACCGTGGTGCTCGAGGACGTGCGGCTGGCCATGCGCGAGGGCGAGACGGTATCGATCATCGGCCGCAACGGCGTCGGCAAGACCACGCTGCTGGCGACGGTGATGGGTCACACCACCTTGCACGGCGGTGCGATCCTGCTGCATGGCCGCGATATCACCAGGCTCGCGCCGCATCGGCGGTCCTGGGCGGGGCTCGGCTACGTGCCGCAGGAGCGTGAGATCTTTCCCTCGTTGTCGCTGCGGGAGAATCTCGAGGTCGCGCTGCGCCCGGGCAGGTGGACGATCGAAGCGGTCTACGCACTGTTTCCGCGGCTGGCAGAGCGCCAGGGCAACCGCGGCAATCAGCTCTCCGGGGGCGAACAGCAGATGTTGTCGATCGCCCGCGCGCTTGTCGGCAATCCATCGGTTGTGCTGATGGACGAGCCCTCGGAGGGGCTTGCACCGGTGATCGTCGAAGAGCTTGCACGCGCCATCAAGCGACTGGCCTCGGCCGAGGGCCTCACTCTGATCGTTGTGGAACAGAATACGCGGCTCGCACTCGAAATATCGCCGCGCACCGTCGTGCTCGACCGCGGACGCGTGGTCTATGACGGACCGAGCGCAGGACTGAAGGCGGATCCGGCCAAGCTGCAGCGGCTGATCGGCGTGGCGGGACGCTAGCCGCTCGCTACGGCGTCGCCCGCAGCCGCGTAATCAGCTCCGGCGTCGGATAGGAGTCGGCCGGCAGCCCGAGCTTGACCTGCATGGCCTTGACCGCGACCCGCGTGGCGGTGCCGAGCTTGCCGTCGGCGCCGCCGACGTCATAGCCATGCTTCATCAGCAGCTGTTGCAGTTCGCGCGTCTGTTCCATGCTGATCGGCGGCACCGTTCCGGCGCCCTTGCTCATCGGCGGTGCGCCCGCGAGCCGCGTCGCGTAGTAGGCGGCTGTGGTCGAATAGACGAGCGAGTTGTTCCACTTCAGATAGACCTGGAAATTGTCGTAGGCGAGAAACGCAGGGCCGAAGCGGCCCATCGGGAGCAGCACGGAGGCCGTCAGGCTGTCGTTCGGCAGCGGCCGTCCGTTGGGATAGGTCACGCCCCACCTGGCCCATTGCCCGCGCGGTTGCTTGACGTCGAGCCCGGTCTCCTTCCAGGGCAGATTTTGCGGAACGCGGATCTCCTCCAGCCACGGCTCGCCGCGTTTCCAGCCCAGGTTGACCAGATAATTCGCGGTCGAGCCGATCACGTCCGCGGCGCTGCGGAGCAGGTTGCGATGCCCGTCGCCCTCGTAGTCGACCGCATATTTGTAGTATTCCGAAGGCATCATCTGGGTCTGACCGAGCTCGCCCGCCCAGGAGCCGATCATTTCCGGCGCGGTCAGATCGCCGCGCTCGATCAGCCGCAACGCGTCGAACAGATGGCCGCGGAACATCTCGGCGCGACGGCAATCATAGGCAAGCGATACGATCGACCGCAGCGCCTGGTCCTTGCCCATGTTGGCGCCAAAGTCGCTTTCAAGTCCCCAGAAGCCGGCGATCACCGCCGCCGGAACGCCATACTGCTGCTCGGCGCGCGCGAATGTCGCGGCGTTCTTCTTGATCTGGGCAATGCCCTGCGAGATTCGGCCGCCGGGCAGCATCTTGGTCGAGAACTCGATGAAGCTCTGCGCGAACACCCGCTGGCCGCGGTCGATGTTGACGATGCGCTGGTCGTAGACCAGGAACGGCGACGCCTGGGCGATGGCATTGCGCGAAATGCCTTGCGCCAGCGCCTCCTGCTTGAAGCTTGCCAGCCACTGGTCGAACGACCCGGAGGTCCGGCATGGCGCCGCGGCGAAAGCGTACGTCGCGGCTAACATCGCGACGACCGTCGCCAGAACGAATTGGAAGCGCCTCATCACCCACCCGAAGATCGTTGATCCCTCAATGCGGCTGCGTCTCCAGTGCCTTTTCGGTCAGCTTGTCCAACGCGCCGAGTTCGGCGCCCGACAGCCTGGCGGCGGCCGCCTTGATATTCGCATCGATTTGCTCGGGCCGCGAGGCCCCCGCGATCACACTGGGAATAAACGGTTTTTCCAGCAGCCACGCGAACGCCACGGCGAGCACGTTGAGCTTGTGCTGCTCACAGAACTCGACGATTCGGTAGGTGAGCTCGAGATTGTCCTGCGTCCAGAACAAGTCCGAGAGCCGGTTCTTGGCGGCGAGCCGCGTTCCCGCCGGCATGGGGGCGCCGCGCCGGTATTTGCCGGTCAAAAGGCCGCTGGCGAGCGGAAAGTACGGGACCAGCGCGATCTTGTTGCGCACCATTGCGGGCATGCGATCCTTTTCGATGTGACGCTTGATCAGGCTGAGCTCGTCCTGCGCACAGATGAAGCGGGTGAGCCCGAGTTTGCGTGCGGTGGCATCCGCTCCGTCGAGCTGTTTGCCGACGAAGTTGGAGTTGCCGATGTGGCGCACCTTGCCCTGCTTGACGAGGTCATCGAGTGCACGCAGCGTTTCTTCGATCGGCACGCTCGGATCGGCGCGATGCTGATAGTAGAGATCGATGTAGTCACTCCTGAGCCGCCGCAGGCTGCCCTCGACCGCGGTCATGGTGTACTTGCGGGATGCGCCCTGCATGGTACCGGCTTCGTCGAACACCATGCCGAACTTGGTGGCGACCACGACATCCTTGCGCTTGCTGCCGAGGATCTCGCCGAGCATCTCCTCCGACTTTCCGCGCGGGCCGTAGATGTCGGCCGTGTCGAAATGATTGATGCCGCGGTCGATTGCGTGATGCACGAGCGTCCGCGCCGTCGAAAGATCCATGCGGGCGCCAAAATTGTTGCAGCCCAGCCCGACCACCGA
Source organism: Xanthobacteraceae bacterium (assembly GCA_051985675.1). Taxonomy (GTDB): domain Bacteria; phylum Pseudomonadota; class Alphaproteobacteria; order Rhizobiales; family Xanthobacteraceae; genus JAFAXD01. Next base: position 72,547 of record JBPYFJ010000054.1, read on the forward strand.
AACCTTGAGGTCGGACGTGCCGATATCGCGATATTCCATGGAGATCGTCCTGCAGCCGTTGGATAATGGGCGTATCCATACAGGTCGTGCGATCGGTTTGCCAGTTGCCCCGCGCTCGTGATTAGAGGAGCTCCCATGTCGACGGATATTCGCATCAAGCCCGCCATGCGCCCGTATCTCGAGGCAACGAAGCGCTTTGCGAGCGGCGACGACAATCCGCGGGAATTTCTTGAACGCTGCCTCAAAGAACTCGACTGGTGGGAGCCGCAGATCGGCGCTTTCGTCAACCTCAACCTGCCCGCGGCGCGCGCCGCGGCCGATCAGGCAACCGCGCGTTGGCGCGAGCGCAAGCCACGCTCCCCGATCGACGGCATCCCGATGGGTATCAAAGATGTGATCGAGACCGCGGACATGCCGACCGAGCTCGGCTCTCCGCTGTTCGAGGACTGGCGATCGTGGAAGGACGCGGCCAGCGTGGTGGCGTTGCGCGCGGCCGGGGCCGTCATTCTGGGCAAGACCGTGACCACCGAGTTTGCGATGTCGTTCCCGCGCGGCACCCGCAATCCGTGGAACATCGATCACACGCCGGGCGGCTCGAGCAGCGGATCGGCGGCTGCGGTTGCAGCCGGCATCATCAGTGCCGGGCTCGGCACGCAGGTGCTCGGCTCGACCCTGCGGCCGGCAAGCTTTTGCGGCGTCTACGGCTACAAGCCGAGCGTGCACGCGCTCAACCGAACCGGCAGCCACGACTATCAGAGCCAGAGCTGCACCGGGATCATCGCCGCCTCTCTGGAAGACACTTGGCAGGTCGCCTACGAGATCGTCACCCGCGCCGGCGGCGATCCGGGCTGGCCCGGGCTCGTCGGCCCGGACCACGCACCGCCGGCGAAAAAGCCGCGCCGGCTCGCATTCGTGGAAACGGCGGGCTGGGCCGCTGCCGATGCGCCGGCCAAGCAGTGCATGGAGGCGGCGCTCAAGCGCATCGAAGCGGCGGGGGTCGAGATCCTCACCCGTACGACGCACGCGATCGTCGATGCGATCGAGCCCGACCTTGCTGGCGCGTTCGATCTTTCGATGCGCATCAACGATTTTGAAATGCGCAGCTTGATCCAGTCGTGCGTGGATCGCGATATCAAAAAGCTCAGCCCGGTGGTGCGCGAGCGCATACCCAAGGCAATGGCGCTTACGCTCGCCGACTACCGCGGCGATCTCGCGACCCGCGATGAGATCCGTGCCGCCTATGCTGAACTCGCCGCCGACTGCGACGGCTGCGTCACGCTGGGGTCGGTCGGGCCGGCCCCGAAGGGGCTCGAGTCGACCGGCGTCGTTTTGATGAACGTTCCCGCCTCGCTGCTCGGGATTCCGGCGCTCACGCTGCCGGTATTTTCCGTCGACGGGATGCCGCTCGGCCTGCAGGTGATGGGGTTCGCCGATCGCGACGCCGATATGTTCGGCATCGCGGCTTGGTTGCGCGACCTGCTGTAGTTACTGCGCGTAGCTGCCGCGCGGTCCGCCCGAATAGCGACGCGGGCGCCTTTGGTTGTGGAACATCGCGTTCGAGATGCTGGGGCCGGCCGTAAAGCCGATGACCCCGCCGACGACCAAGCCGATCGGGCCACCGACGATGGCACCGGACAGGGCGCCCAACGCCGTCTCCCCGACGCGTTCTTGCGCGCAGGCAACCGTGGGGCCCAAGGCAATCGCACTCGCAAGCACGGCGGCCGCGACAAGCGCTCTCATCGTCATTCTCCGATCCGGGGTGTTTACTGACCCGCATCGTAACCCGACGGCCGTTAAATGGTTCCTGCGGGTTCGCGCCCCCAGCGCGATATGGTTGCCAGTGTGTTAATTCGGCAGCACCTTGCGCCGCGTGATCCGGATTGGGATAACCCCCGCCGATGCCGGAAGGAGAGCCGATGCCCAAGCCGATCCTGCTTCCGACCAGCCTGGTCGGATCCTACCCGCAGCCGGACTGGCTGATCGACCGCGACGAGCTCGTCAAATCGGTGGTGCGGCTGCGCGCCGAACACCTGTGGCTTATCGACCGGGAGCATCGCGAGGCCGCGCAGGACGATGCGACCATCCTGGCGGTGCGCGACCAGGAGCGCGCCGGTCTCGACATCGTGTCCGACGGCGAGCAGGCGCGCGAGAGCTACTCCAACCATTTCGCGACCGCGCTCGACGGCGTCGACCTCGACAAGCCGGGCCAGACGCCGAACCGGTTTGGCAAGATGATCCCGGTCCCGCGCATCGCCGGCAGGATCAAGCGCAAGCATCCGGTCGAGGTTCACGCCGTGAAGCTCGTGCGCGCCAACACCGATCGGATGGTCAAGACGACCGTGCCGGGCGCGTTCACCATGGCGGTGCAGGCGCAGGACGATTTCTACAAGGACCCGGAGGCGCTCGCGAACGACTACGCGGCCGCGGTCAACGAGGAGATCAAGGATCTGTTCGCCGCCGGCGCCGACATCGTGCAACTCGACGAACCCTGGATGGTGTCGTTCGCGGACCGGGCGCGGAAGTACGGCGTGAGCGTGCTCAACCGGGCGATCGAGGGCGCCACCGGCAAGACTGCCGTGCATCTGTGCCTGGGCTACGCGCACGTGGTGAAGAACAAGCCGTCAACCTACGCGTTTCTGGCCGAACTCGAGGGTTCCAAGATCGACCAGGTCTCGATCGAAGCGGCGGAGCCGAAGCTCGACCTCGCGGTGCTCAAGGACTTGCCCTCGAAGACTATCATCCTGGGCGTGCTCAACCTCGGCGACATGGCTGTTGAGACGCCGGAAACGGTGGCGGCGCGCATCCGCGCCGCGCTAAAATACGTGCCGGCGCAGCGACTGGTCATCGCGCCCGACTGCGGCATGAAATATCTGCCGCGCGCGGTGGCCTTCGGTAAGATGCAGGCGATGGTCGCCGGCACCAACATCGTGCGCAAGGAATTGAACTAGATCGGACCTAGCTGGAGGACCCATGCCCTACGTGACCGAGAAGAACCTCACCGACATTGTCCTCGATCGCTGGAGCAAGGTGCCCGATCCGCGCCTGCGCCAGATCATGACCTCGCTCATCAAGCATCTGCACGGGTTCGTCCGCGAGATCGAACCGACCGAGGCGGAGTGGTTCACGGCGATCGATTGGCTGACTCGCACCGGCAAGCTGTGCACCGACAAGCGCCAGGAATTCATCCTCACCTCGGACGTGCTTGGGGTGAGCATGCTGGTGGACGCGATCAACCACCGGTTCTCCAGCAAGGCGACGCCGACCACCGTGACCGGGCCGTTCCACATCCACGATTCGCCGGAACTCGCCGACGGCGCCGACATGGCCAATGGCGCGCCCGGGATTCCCTGCTTTGTGCACGGCAAGGTGGCCGACATGGAGGGACGCCCGGTCGCCAACGTCATGCTCGACGTCTGGCAGACCGACGGCGAGGGCCTCTACGAGGCGCAGCGCCCGGAAATCACCGATACCTGGATGCGCGGCATCTATCACAGCAAGCCGGACGGCAGCTATCTGATCCGCACGGTCGCGCCGATCGGCTACACGATCCCGCTCGACGGCACGGTCGGCGAAGTGTTCGAACGCAACAACATCAGCCCGTATCGGCCGGCGCACATCCATTTCATGATCAAGGCGCCGGGCTTCCACGCCGTCACCACACACCTGTTCCAGCGCGGTGACCAGTACATCGAGACCGACGTGGTTTACGGCGTGAAGGAGCCGCTGATCGTCGAGTTCGAGAAGAAGCCCGCCGGCAGCAAGGCGCCGAACGGCGAGATCCTGAACGAGCCGTTCTACGAAGTGCGCTACGACTTCACGCTGCAGCGGCTGGCGCAGGCGGCGGCGGCGTAGGTTGCTTACTCATCCATTGGAGGGTGAGCGATTAGGCGCTCTATCACCCGATAATCCGCGCGGCGTCCTCGTAGATTTCATCAACCGAGTAGCGGCGCGGGATGATCTTCTGCTGGTGCGCGTAGTCGATGATCAGCTCGAGCGCCGGCCGCGTCGCCTCGATGCCGAACGGCGTGGTCTCGATCGGGTCTGCCGTCGGCAGGGTCGATGTCTTGCCCTTGCGCAACAGGTCGTAGACCTTCTTGACGGCGTCAGGCTGCTGCTCGACCAGCGACTTCTTCACCACCAGCATGTGATTGATCGGCACCACCGCGTGCTTCTTGAACCATCTGGCGGCTTCTTCCTTCGGGTTCTCGATCACGGTCTTGAGCCGTGGATCGTCCGGCAGGTTGGCCCCGTAGATCACCGCGTCGATCTCCCGGGCGAGCAGCATCTTGAGCAGATCATGCTCCATTGAGACGCGGTTGAGCTCCGGCGGATCCTTGTATTCGGCAACGTGGGCGCCTTCCTGCACGGTCCAGTGCGCCTGGTTGAGATCGACGCCGTAGTCGTTCTCAACAATCCCGCGGATCCACACCCCGGTGGTCTGCGTGTAGGAGCGCACGCCGATCCGCTTGCCCGGCAGGTCATGCAGGGTGAGCTTGCCGCGCTCGGCGCTGTACACGAACGTGTTGTGCTGGAAGCGGCCGTACATCACGGCCGGCAGCAGCACGATCGGCTTGTTGTAGGCGCGCGCCAACAGATAGGTCACGATCGCCATTTCGGCGACATCGAACTTCTGATCCTGCGCCATCGGCTTGAACACGCGATTGACCGGCTTGATCTCCTCGAACTCGAGTTCGATGCCGTCTTCCTTGAGCTCGCCGCTCTTGAGCTTGGCGGTCATCGGATAGTCGCCGAACGCGGTGCGCAGCTTGGTGACGGTTGGCGCCATGACGTTTCTCCACAACGAGCATTGTCCGCAGTACTGGACACCGGGTTTTGCGGGAAAATGCAAGCCGCATTATGCGCTACAACGCCTGCGTTACAAAGGCGGTGTCGCGGCGGCGTTTATATGCTTAATTGCGCGGCCCGCCCTCGTCCGCCGGAGCAGCTTGACCGTCATGACCGCAACCGCCGTCAGTACCCCGATTTGGGATTTCGTCCTGAACTATTATGGCCGAAAGGGTGTCTCCGAAGCGCTCATCGGCCTGCAGGACGACCACGGCATCGACGTCAACATGCTGCTGTTCCTGGCGTGGATGGCGGCGCAGGGGAGGTGCTTGGCGCCCGACGACGTGAAGTTCGTGAGCACGACCTCGCACGCGTGGCAGCGTTCCGTCGTGGTGCCGATCCGCGCCGTGCGCCGGCTGCTCAAGGAGAATGTACCGCTGGTGCCGGCGGACGCGGCGGCGGCGTTCCGCAAGAAGGTGCAGACGATCGAGCTCGAGGGCGAGCAGCTGCAGCTCAACGCGATGGCGGCGCTGGTCGAACGCTTCAAGCCCACGGCGGCGGGCTCGCCCGAGGAGGCGGCGCGCCGCAACATCAAAACGTTCGAGACGGTCGCCGCAAAGAGCTTCCCGCCGGCAACTGTCGATACCCTCGCGCGCGCCCTGGCCGAGGTCGCCGATGGCCGCTGACCCGCGCCGGCTCATCGTCGGGATCTCGGGCGCTTCCGGGGTGATCTACGGGGTCCGCCTGCTCGAGCTGTTGCGCGAGACCGACGTCGAGACGCATCTCGTGATGAGCAAGTCGGCCGAGCTCACGCTCGCCTACGAGACCGATTACAAGCCGAAGGACGTGAAGGCGATGGCGTCGGTCAACCATCCGGCGACCGACATTGGCGCCGCGATCTCTTCGGGCTCGTTCCCCACCATGGGCATGGTCATTGCGCCGTGCTCGATCCGCACCATGAGCGAGATCGCAACCGGGGTGACGAGCTCACTCCTATCGCGCGCGGCCGACGTGGTGCTGAAGGAGAAGCGCCGGCTGGTGCTGGCGCTGCGCGAGACGCCGCTGCATGGCGGGCACCTGCGCACCATGACGACGCTCGCCGACATCGGCGCCGTGGTCGCTCCGATCGTGCCGGCGTTCTACACCAAGCCGAAGAGCGTCGACGACATCGTCAACCACACGGTCGGCCGCCTGCTCGATTTCTTTGGGATCGAGACCAAGGTGGTGCGGCGCTGGCAGGGCGGGCCAGCTGAGGAATAAAGTCCAGGACGCTGCCCTCATGGATGCCGCCATGGATGCCCGTTTTCGGCGATTCCGGGCATCCATGATAATGGCCTGATAAGTCGTGGATTTTTCTCGTGCTCTCATCATGGATGCCCGATTGGGACGGAGAGGCACCCGTCACACACGCCGCTTAGGAGGAATGTCCTTTTTTCACCCCGGCAGAAAGGCCGTCTGTCCGGTTGCCGCGTCGGTCAAAACGCTGACCGGTGCGTCGTAGAGTTCCTCCAGGTTCTGGCGCGTCAGCACGGTTCGCACCGGCCCGTCGGTGACCCGGGTGCCGGCACGCAGCAGAAACGCACGGTCGGCGAGCCGCAGCGCCTGGTTCGGATCATGCGTGGTGAACAGCACGCCGTGGCCGGCGGCCGACAGCGTTCTGATCTCGCGCATGACCTTGCCCTGGTTGCCGAAGTCGAGGCTCGCGGTCGGCTCGTCGAGCACGATGAAGCGCGGCTCCTGGGCGAGCGCGCGCGCCAGCAGCACGAGCTGCCGTTCGCCGCCCGAGATCATGGTGTAGGGCCGCGCCGAGAGATGCTCGATGCCGAACCGCTTGAGCGCCGCTGCCGCGACTGCGCGGTCGCGCGCCGTCGGCCGGCTGAACAGGCCTGAATGCGCGGTACGTCCCATCAGCACGACGGTCTCGACCGGAAACGCGAACGTCGCCACATGCGACTGCGGTACGTAAGCGAGGAGCTGCGCGCGCTCGCGGATCGAGGTTAAGGCGATCGCGCGACCGGCGCAGCGCACCTCGCCGGCGCGCGGCGGCAGCAGGCCCAGCAATGTCTTGAGCAGCGTCGTCTTGCCGCCGCCGTTGGGGCCGAGCAGGGCGAGCACTTCGCCCTCCTGGAGCGCTACGTCGAGGCCGCTGCCGACCAGCTGGTCGCGATAGCCGATTGCGAGCGCGTGACCTTCGAGCGTCATGACCAGGTCCGCTGCACGCTCGCCAACAGCCAGATGAAAAACGGCGTGCCGATGAAGGCGGTGAGAATGCCGAGCGGAATCTCAACGCTGGCGGCGGTGCGCGCGATCGTATCGATGAACAGGAGGTACCCGCCGCCCAGCATGGCGGATGCGGGCAACAGCCGCGCGAAGTCGGGGCCGACCAGCGCACGCGCCAGGTGCGGCACGATCAGCCCGACCCAGCCTATGATCCCGGCCGCCGCCACGCTTGCCGACGTCACCAGGGTGGCGGCCGCGACGATTGCGATCCGCAGCGGCCCGGTCGGTACCCCGAGCGCGCGCGCCTCCTCCTCGGGGAGCGACATCACGTTCATGCGCCAGCGCAGCGCCACCAGCACCGCCGTGCCGAGCGCGACCGGGGTGAGCAGCGCCACAAGGTCGTTCGCGTTGGTCGACGCCAGGCTGCCGAGCAGCCAGAACGTCATCGCCGGCAGCTGGTTGTAGGGATCTGCCAGATATTTCACGAGCCCGACGCCTGCGCCTAGCAGGGCGCCGATCACCACGCCCGCCAGCACCAGGAGCAGGATCGGATCGCGCGCCGGAACCAGCGTACCGATCAGATAGACCGCCGCGACCGCCGCGAGCCCGCCGAGAAACGCAATGCTTTCGATCCCGAATACGCCGAGCGAAAAATAGATGCCCAGCACTGCCCCGAGGGCCGCGCCCGACGAGGCGCCCAGAATGTCGGGCGACACCAGCGGATTGCGAAACAGGCCCTGGAACGCGGTGCCGGCGACGGCGAGCGCGGCGCCGACCAGCAGTGCGGCGGTCACGCGGGGCCCGCGCACCTGCAGGATCACGTTCTCGACCGCGCCTGGCACGCTTGGCGCGCGCCCGGTGAGCTTCGCGGCGAGCACGTCGAGCACGTCGCCAAGTCCGATCGGGTAGCGGCCGAGCGTGAAGGCGAGCGCGAGGCCGGCCAAGAGGACGATCAGCGCGACAGCGAAGCCGGGGAGGGCGGAGCGGGTCATTGTGCCGACGATGCTAACCCAAATCGCCGCTCGCGCCTCGGCCTCAATCCCGTCCAGCCAGAATGCGCGTGATCTGATCGTCGGTCGGGGTCACGTGATAAAACGTGGCGAAGAACTGGTGGGTCACGAACCGGATGCTTTCAGGAATTCGAGTCGGATAGAAAATTCTCGCCAACCACCACAAGCCGATCAGCCGGTTGACTGACGGCGGAAAATCGACCCAGCCGAACGGTAGTCGCGGCGCCGAATAGACGCGCCCCTCCCTCACCGCGGCAACGGAGGCCCAGGTCGGATCGGTTTTGACGTTCTCGGCAAACTCGCGATCGACGGTGACGATCGTGTCCGGGTTCCAGCTTAGCACCTGCTCGAGCGACACCTGCGCTAGCCCGCCGCGCTGCTCACCCGCGACGTTGCGCGCGCCCAGAAACTCGATCGTCTCGACGTTGATCGAGCCGCCGAGCGCGGTCTCGAGCCCGCGCGGACCGCGCGCGTAATAGACTCGCGGTCGTCGCTCGGTCGGTACGCCCGCGATTCGCTGCGTGATCGTGCGCAGCGTATCGTCGGTGTAGCGCGCGAGCTTCTCGGCTTCGTCGCGCCGCCCGACGAGCTCACCAAGTGTCCGATATGTTGCGGCCGCCTTGTCGAAATGCCCGTCGAGCAGCGCATAGGGAATCCCGGTCTGCTGCTGCACCCGATCGGCAAGCGACACATAGGTCGGGTCGAGGTAGCCAACGTCGAGAATGAGGTCGGGCTTGAGCGCGATCACGGACTCGAGATTGGCGGTGTTGCCGCGCCCGGTGAGCCGGCCAACTTCGGGCCGCGCGCCGACGTCGGGCAGCAGGAACTCGCGCTCCTCGGCGCTGTTGGCGCGTGGCCAGCCGAGCAGGAGGTCGGGTGCGAGCGTATAGAGCAGGATCGCCGCCGGCGGCCCGGCCGGGAACGCGCGGGTGACGTTGGCAGGGATCGCGACCGTTCTTCCGGCCGCGTCGGTCAGCGTTGCGGCGCGAGCTGCACGCGGCGCTGCGAGCGCGGCCAGGACACTTAGGAAAACTCGGCGGTCAAGCGGCATGCGGAATTGATCCGGTGGAACGCGTGCTATGGAGCCGACGTCGCCGCAAGGTTCGGCGCCGCGAAGCCGTACTCGGCAAGGATCCTCTGCCCGTCGGCAAGGATGAATATCGTAAGCCGGTAGGCGGCAGGCGGAGCGCCCGACATGACGGTGAGACCGTAATCGGCACCGACCGCCAGCGCGTCGGGCAACTGCACGATCTGCTGGTCGGGGTTCTCGCGCTGCGCGGCGCGTGCGCCGGTGCAGTAGGCGAGAAGGATGTCGGCTTTGCCGTCGGCCACCAGCGCGCCGTAGATCACGCGGTTGGCCGGCGCCGGTGGCGAATTTGGTCCGCCCATGAGTTGCAGCGCCTTGCCGGCGAGCACCGCCTTGGCACCGGGCTTGAGCTTGTCGGCCTTGGCGAACAGCTCCCAGGCGTAGTCGCCGGATGGGTCCGACTTGGGTGTCGAGGTGCCGAGCTTGACGCCGGGATCGAGCATGCGGTCGAGCAGGTTCGCCGGATCGACTGCGAGACCCGCTCGCACCAGCGCGCAGAGCTTGTTGCGCGCGAACAGCACCACGGGGCCGCTCTTGCCGGCCTGCGCCAGCGCGCGCGGATGCTCCATGTTGGCGGAGGCAAAAACATCGGCCGCCGCGCCGGCCGCGATTGCGTCCTTGAGCAGGCCGGAGGGACCGTATTTGGTTTCGACCGTGACACCCGATGAATCCGCGAACGCCTCGGCGGCATCGTCGAGCGCCTGCCGCAGGCTGCCCGCCGCGTAAAGATGAACGAACTCGGCAGCTTGGGCGTCTAGGGTCATGCTCAGCAACCGGGCCACCGGCCATCCGGCCGTCGAGAAACGTCGCATCATTCGCCCACTCAACCACAGGACTTGCACTCGGTGAATGCGCCACCCGGTATTCGGGTTTCGCACAAATGGGTACCTCTTGAGCGGGCCGCCAAGGACGGGCAGTTTATGGCCTATCGGCGTGCCGTTTTAGTGAGCTAGGTTTGAAGGCATATGTTCGGAAATTTCTATCACGGCAAAAACGTGTTCGTGACCGGCCACACCGGCTTCAAAGGGTCGTGGCTGTCAGCCTGGCTGCTCAAGCTCGGCGCCAAGGTCACCGGCTACGCGCTGCCGCCGGCCTATGCGGAGAGCCATTTCGAGCTCCTCGGTCTCGACCGCCGGATGCGGCACGTCGTGGGCAATGTGTGCGATTTCGACCACCTCACCCGCGCCATGACCGAGGCCAAGCCCGAGATCGTGTTCCACCTCGCCGCGCAGTCGCTGGTGCGTGAATCCTACCGCGATCCCAGAACCACGTTCGATACCAACGTCATGGGCGGCGTGAACCTGTGCGAGGCGGTTGCACGCGTTGAGAGCATCCGCACGCTGGTCTTCATCACGTCCGACAAATGCTATCGCAATGTCGACTGGGAATGGGGATATCGCGAGACCGACGAACTGGGCGGGCGCGATCCGTACAGCGCGTCAAAAGGCTGCGCGGAGCTTGTGTTCGCCGCCTATTGGGCGTCGTTTTTGTCGAAACCCGGTCGCGTCAACGCGGCGACCACCCGCGCGGGCAACGTCATCGGCGGCGGCGACTGGGCGAAGGATCGCCTGATTCCCGATTGCATCCGCGCGCTTCGCAAGAAGGAAGCCATCGAAATCCATCATCCCGACTCGACCCGGCCCTGGCAGCACGTGCTCGAGCCGCTCGGCGCCTATCTGCATCTCGGCCGCCGTCTGGGCGGGCCGCAGGGTAGCGACTACTGCAAGAGCTGGAATTTCGGTCCCAACAACAGCGCCAACAAGACCGTCGGCGAAGTCGTCGGCGACCTGCTCCGGCTGTGGGGCAGCGGCGAAATGAAGATCGCACGCGATCCCGATGCGCCGCATGAAGACCACTGGTTGCAGCTCAACTGCGATCGTGCCGACCATTACCTCAACTGGTCGCCGACCTGGAACTATCCGGAGTCGATCAGGCAGGCCGTGCATTGGTATCGGGCCTATCAGGACGGCGCCAAGGTTCCCGCGCTGACGGATTCGCAAATCGAGACATACAACCAGGCTTGGATCGACGCCGGCAATGATTGAGGGCGTAGCGCTTAATCCACTGCGTCAGTTCGTCGACGAGCGCGGGCGAACGATGCACATGCTGCGCAACGACGATCCGCATTTCAGGCAATTCGGAGAGATCTACTTTTCGGGCGTGCGGCACGGCAAGATCAAGGGCTGGTACCGGCACCGCGAGAAAACCCTCAACTACGCGGTGCCGGCGGGACTCATCCGCGTCGTCATCTACGACGATCGTGCCGGCAGCCCGACGCACGGCTCGCTCGACGAATTTCTGCTCGGGGAGCAATCGCAACACTACGCGCTGCTCACGATTGCTCCGCGCCTTTGGTATGGAGTGCAGGGTCTGGCACCGGGCGTATCCATCATCGCCAACTGTTCGGATCTGCCCAACGACCCTGCCGAGTCGGATCGCAAACCAGCGGACTCGCCCGACGTTCCGTTCGCTTGGCCGACGGTCGTTTGACCTCTAGGTTTTGTGGTGCATCAATTGGGACGACGTGCGGCCACTTTGGCGGAAGATGCCTTAAGCGACCGGGTGCAGGCCATGTCGACAACGACGATCGATCCCAATGGATTGGTGCTGCTCGCCGATATCGGCGGCACCAACGCCCGCTTCGCGCTCCGCTCCGGGCAGACGACAGGGCCGGTTCAGCACTTCGCGGTCGCCGATTACGCGCGCTTTGACGATGCGCTCACGGCGTTTCTCGATCATCAGGCCGGTGGAACCAAGGTGGATGCCGGCGTCATCGCGGTCGCCGGTCCGGTGCGGATGGGGCGCGCCGAATTCACCAACAGTCCCTGGACGATCGACGCCGACGCGCTCAAGAGGGCGCACGGTTTCAAGGCCGTGAGCGTGGTCAACGATTTCGAAGCGGTTGCCCGTGCCCTGCCCAGCCTGAAGCCGACCGATTTGTTTCGTCTCGGCGGCCAAGAGCCGCTCGCGACCGAGCCCATCCTCGTGCTGGGGCCCGGCACGGGACTCGGGGTCGCTTGCCTGGTCCCCTCCCCGGGAGGGCTGCCGCTGGTCATCACCACTGAAGCGGGCCACATGCACGCCTCGAGCTGGTCGCCGCGCACCGACGCCGTCATCGAGTATCTGCGCGGCCGCCACGGGCGCGTTTCGTGGGAGCGGATGATCTCCGGACGCGGGCTTGAGAACCTGCTTGCCGCGCTCGCGGCGGTGGATGGCCTCGACGTTCCCAAGCGGACCGCCGCCGAGATCACGCAAGCCGCCCTCGACGGGACGTGCCCTGCTAGCCGGGCGACCGTCGATCTGTTTTTCGCGTTGTTGGGCGAGTGCGCCGGCAACTTGGCGTTGGCCTACGGGGCGCGCGGCGGCGCCTACATCGCCGGCGGTATCGTCCCGCGCTTCGTCAAAGAACTCGAGACTTCCGCGTTCCGGCAGCGCTTCGACGACAAGGGGCGCCTGAGCCCCTATCTCAAGGGAATTCCCTGCTGGCTGATCACCCATCCCAACACCGCGTTTCTCGGGCTTGAAACCATGGCGCAGGCGCTGACATCGCCCGCGCCTAAATCATGACGACGAGTTCCCGGCCAGAAGGCCGGCGCCGGCTCCCGACGCGTATGCCCTCACAACCGTGCTAGGGTTGTTCCGGCGTTCCGGCGTTCCGGCTTCAGGCCACGCAATAATGTCGTTTCCGATGAAGCGTCGTGCGTTCCTCGCGGGTCTCGGCAGCGCTTCGGCGTGGCCGGTGGCGGCGCTGGCGCAGGACATGATGCGACATCTCGATCTCACGTCACCCGACATGGTGACGGCCGAGATGACGCGTGCCGACGTCGAGGCTGCGCTGGCGTCGCATCAAACCGATTTCACAGGCAAAAGATTATCCGGCCTCGACCTGTCCGGGCTCGATCTGTCGGGCGTCGTGCTGCGCGCCGCACGTCTCAACAAGACCAGGCTCAATGATGCGAAGCTCGACGGCGCCGTCCTCGACCAGGCCTGGCTCCTGGATGCCGACTTGAGCTATGCGAGCCTACAGAAAGCCAACATTGTTGCCGCACAAATGCAGCGCACGAAGCTCGACGGCGCCAACCTGTCGGGTGCGCGTATAACGGCTGATATGACCCGCGCGAGCCTGGTTGGCACCATTCTGACAGATGCAAATCTGAGCGCCGACAACCAGTCCATGGGCCTCATGCGCGCCGTTCTGCAATCCGCGAATCTGAGCGGAGCGAACTTGCGGCACGCCAATCTATCCGGTGCCAACCTCGAATTCGCATCGCTCGTTGCCGCCGATTTGACCGGCGCCTCATTGCGCGACGCCCTGTTTGGGGGCGCCAACCTCACCGCAATCACGATCAGCGGCGCTGACTTCTTCGGTGCCGACCTTGCGTCTGCCCGCCTCGTGAACCCGATCGGGCTCGATGCTGCCAAGAATTTCGAGAAAGCCATGAACCGGGATCGGCTCTTGCATGAATGAAAAAAACATCTTCCCCAAACGCGGTGATCTGCCCGCACACCCTGACACGCCGGAGCTTGGTGACCGGAATGACGAGTACGGCTCTTGGTTTGTGCGCTTGCGAGATTGGTCGGGCGCAAGCGGCGATCGACGTTCGCGTTGTCGTCGATGACCATATCGCCGGAACGCAAATCCCATCTGACTTCATCGGGCTAAGCTACGAATCGGCGATTCTCGCGGGCGGTGACTATTTCACCCCGAGCAACACGTCGCTTCTCGGACTGATCCGTTTGCTCGGACCCAACGGTGTCATCCGCGTCGGCGGCAACACCAGCGAACGCACGATCTGGCGTTTGCGCGATGAACCCGCGCCGCCGGGCAGCCTCGTCCTGACGCCCACGAGTATTGATCGCTTGGCCGCGGTCCTGCGTCTGCTCGGATGGAAGCTGATCTATGGGCTCAATCTCGCGAGCGGTACTCCGCAAGCTGCTGCCGAGGAGGCGGCCTACGTGGCGCGCGTCGTCGGGGCAAATCTTCTCGCACTCCAGATCGGCAATGAACCGGACGGGTTTGGCCGCTGGAACGCGGTGCGGCCCAAAACCTATGACGTTCCGGCCTACCTGACCGAATGGGATTCATTTCGCGCGGCGGTTCGGGCCCGCGTGCCCGAGGCGCGCTTTGCTGGTCCGGACGTCGCCAGTGAGACCGCGTGGGTCGCGGCATTGGCAGAGAAAGCACCCGATGGTCTCGTGCTCCTGACTCGGCACTACTATGCAGAAGGGCCCGCTGGGGCGCCGCAAGTGTCGCTTGGGAAGCTGCTGCGCTCCGATCAGGAAATCGCGTCTGTGCTCGAGCGGCTCGGGCGCGCCGGACGCACCTATCACCTGCCGTTTCGGATCACCGAAGCTAACTCCGTCTACAACGAAGGCCAACGTGGCGTAAGTGATACGCTCGGCGCGGCGCTGTGGGGCCTCGAGCTGATGTTTCAGATTGCGGCGGCGGGCGCCGCCGGTGTGAATTTTCACGCCGGGGTTCACAATCTGCGCGCCGGCGAGGACAAGGCCTACACGCCCATAGCGCGCAGCGGCGGCGGCTACCGGGCGGCCGCGCTCTACTATGGCATGCTCGCATTCGCGCAAGCCGCGCGCGGCGCGCTTGTCCCAGTGCGCGTTGTGCCTGCTACGCCCGACGTCCGCGCCTATGCCGTGCGCGCGGCGGATGGGGGGCTCCGCGTTGTCGTGATCAACAAGGACGGCCAAAACGACCTGCGGCTGCGCATCGATCCCGGACGCGATCGCGCCTCGGGTGCTGCGCTCACGTGGCTTGCCGGTCCGGGCCTCGACGCGACCGCCGGGGTGATGTTGGGCGGCGCGAGCGTTGACGACGTCGGCGGATGGACGCCGGCGCACCAGGAGGCACCCGTTACCGACGCCGGGATCGCAATCGGCTTGCCGGCGGCGAGTGCGGTCGTCGTGACCGTGAGGAGGTGAAGGCAATCACGGTCGCTGCGATGCAACCAGCACGAAAACGGCGCAGGTGTCGACGATGGCGTTGGCAGACCGCCGGTAACGGCGCTACGATATGCCTTGCATGACCCGAAAAATAGACGCGGGCCGGTCATGCACCAACAACAAGCGTAGACCACTCAATTCTTCTGCAAATTTGCAACACGGGAGGAGTTCAAATGAGTCGTGATCCAACTCGACGACCGTCGCTCGTGGCTATTTTTGGTGCATCCGTCTTCGCGGTCACGGGCATCGCATCCGCCCAGGAGGTCGGTCAGGGTCCGGCTGCGCCGGTCGTTGCCCCCGTGGTCGCCACCCCGGTGACCCAGGACATGCTCAACAAGTCCGCTGGCGACGACAAGAATTTCCTCCACACCAACGGCGACTACACTCAGCAGCGCTTTTATCCGAACAAGCAGATCACACCGCGCAACGTCGCGCGGTTGCGGCCGGCCTGGATTTTCCAGACCGAGGTGAGGGAGTCGATGGAGACCTCGCCGATTGTCGTCAACGGCGTCATGTACATCACCACTTCGTTCAGTCACGTCTACGCGCTCAACGCTGCGACCGGCGAGGAGATCTGGCACTACAAGCACAATATGGGCCCAATCACGACTTACTGCTGCGGGCCGAACAACCGCGGCGTCGCGGTTCTGGACGACAAGGTCTATCTCGCCACGCTCGACTCCAAGTTGGTGGCGCTCGACGCCAAGACCGGCAAGCCGGCGTGGACAGTGACCGTGGCGGATCCCGAGCTTGGCTACAGCGAGACGATGGCGCCGACCGTGGTGAACGGCAAGATTCTGCTTGGCACCAACGGCGGCGAGTACGGCATCCGCGGCTTCGTCAAGGCCTTCGATGCGAAGGACGGCAAGGTGCTTTGGACCTTCAACACCATTCCGGAGAACTCGGTCGGCGTCTGGGCGACGAAAGACGCGACCGGGCGCGATATGCATCGCGACATCGCGGCCGAGAAGGAAGCGCTTGCCAAGAATGGCGACCCCTATAAAACGCTGGGCGGTGGCGTCTGGCAGAATCCGGCGGTCGACCTCGCGACCAAGCGCATCTACTTCATGGTCGGCAATCCGTCGCCAGACCTCGACGGTTCATTGCGTCCTGGCGACAACCTCTACACCGACTCGCTGGTTTCGCTTGACCTCGATACCGGCAAATACGTCTGCCACTTCCAGTACATTGCCCACGACGTGTGGGATCTCGACGCGGTCAGCCCGCCCGTACTGGTCAATGTCAGGGACAAGAGCGGCAAAACCATCCCGGGCGTGATCCATGCGGGCAAGACCGGGCATGTGTACGTGCACGACCGCAAGGATTGCAGCCTGATCCGCTTCTCCGATGCGATGGTCGCCCAGGAGAACATGTGGGTGCTGCCGACCCCTGAGGGCGCGCGCATGCTGCCCGGGGCCAATGGCGGCGTCGAATGGTCGCCCATGACCGTCAATCCGGGTCTCGGGCTTACCTACGCCATCAACCTGCATCAGCCGATGACCTATCATGTGCAAAGCACGCCCTACCCGAGCGGCAAGCTCTGGCTCGGCGGCGCGTTCAAGGTCATCCCGAGCGAGCAGCAATCCGGCAACATAACCGCCGTCGACTACAACACCGGTAAGATCCGCTGGCAGGTGAAGACGCCGGAGCCGATGATCGGCGGCATTCTGGCGACCGCCGGCGGCGTCGTATTCGCGGGCGAGGCGAATGGCCGCTTCCGCGCCTATGACGCGGCCAACGGCAAGGTGCTGTGGACATTCAATGCTGGCGCGGGCGTCAATGCGCCGCCATCCTCCTACAGCGTCGCCGGCAAGCAGTACGTCGTCGTCGCGGCTGGCGGCAACGTGCAGATCGACTCCAAGCGCGGGAACAGCGTCATCGCGTTCACGCTCGACTGATCGCAAACCGGCACTAGTGCCCCGCCTCCGAAGTTCGTGATACATTGCAGCATCCCCTAACACGAACTTCGGAGGCAAGGGGCACTAGCAAGTACATGATTCTAGTGCCGCTTATCGATTTCAAGTTCCCGCACGAGCTTGCTGCAGTTGCTGTAGGAACTTGAAATCGGCGCCACTAGCGGGTGCCAACAAAGACGGGACCTTGGTCCCGTCTTTTTTTGCCGAGGCGTCATGCGCGGTGACGCCCGATCATGGCGGTTTGAGATTTGATGAGAAAGCTGGTGACGACGATCGCGGCTCGCATCGCACTCACAGGCCTGCTGTTTGTAGCGGGGCCTTTGACGCATGCGCAGACGATTGAAGAAAAGGCCGAGGCGTGTGCCGCGTGCCACGGCGAAAATGGCATCCCGCCGGATAAGACATTTCCAGTGATTTGGGGGCAGCATCAGGGCTACCTCTATCTGCAGCTGCGCGATTTCAAAAGCGGCACGCGCAAGAGCGCCGCCATGGCACCGTTCGTGGAAGCGTTGGAGCGCGACGATATGATGGCGCTCGCGGCCTATTTTTCCAAAAAGTCCTGGCCGGATCTGCGCCAGCCGCCCGCGCCCGAACCGATCGCTGCGCGCGCCCTGCGAACCAATGCGGCGGTGGTGTGCACCGGATGCCACCTGGCGCAATATCAGGGCGACGGCACGCAACCCCGCCTCGCCGGGCAGACTGAGGAGTATCTGGCGAAATCGATGATTGATTTCCGCACGCGCGAGCGTGGCAACAATCCCGGTATGTCCGACCTCATGATCGCGACGCCGGAGGGCGATCTCGCCGCAATGGCGCAATATCTCGCCGGGCTGCAGCTGAATAACTAACGCCGTTCTGACAGCGCGGCGCGCACGGGCTCACGCGTTGCGAGATCAAGCGCCGTTTTGCCCTGGTGGTCGCGCTGCGTGGGATCTGCGCCCCGTTTCAGCAGTTGCCCGACCGTCGCGGCGTCGCCCAGCTCCGCTGCGATCATGAGCGCAGTGCGGCCGCGATTGTCAGTTGCATCGATTGCGGCGCCGCGATCGAGCAGCAGCCCGATCACGGCATCGGCCGCGGCCGGATCAACCCCCTCGGCATGGCCGGCTGCCCACATCAGCGCGGTCAGATCGTTGCCGTAGCGTTCGTTGGGCGGAACGTTGGCGTCGAGCAGCCGCGTTACGATGGTATGAAAGCCGCGCGCGGCCGCGTAGGTCATCGCCGTCTTGCCGGTGCTGTCGCGCAGGTTCGGGTCGGCACCGCGCGCCAGCAGCAGCCCGACAATATTGTCGTTGCCCTGGAAGGCCGCCGCCGCAAGCGGGGTGACCCCTGATCGCCCCGGCAAATTGGGATCGGCGCCGCCGCGCAGCAGCAGATCGATTGCGTCGGCGTGCTGGTTTTCGGCCGCTGCATAGAGGGCCGTCGAGCCTGCAAGGTTGCGCGCGTTGACGGCGGCCCCTTTCTGCAGGAAGAGCTCGACCAGTGTGGTGTGGCCGGCCCGGGCGGCGTGCGCAAGCGGCATCGCTCCGAGCCGGTCGCGCGCCTCGAGCGAGGCCCCATCGGCGAGCAGGCGGCGGGCAAGCTCTCCGCATCCCCGGTCGGCGGAGGCAAACAACGTCTGATTGGTCTCGACCGACGTGATCTGCGACTTGATCAGATCAAGCTTGATACCGAGCTCGCGGCAAACGCTCGCGTCTTCGGCTCGCCCCGACGATACCGCGGCGACGGCGGCGAACAGGAACGCGGTCGGCAGCAACGACGATGAGCGACGCGGGGTCTCAATCATGCAGCAGCTACCTCGCTGGAAAATGTTGGTGTCGTCAATGCTGCCACGAACACCCTTTAGAACCAAGATTTTGGCCCGCGCAATATCCAGTCTGACATCGCCAATTCGTTCAAAAACTGGCCAGGGTTTTCAGGCCGAGCACAACGGCATTTTTGTTGAGGCTGGTTCCACCGGGATACTGCACGATCTGGAAGTTCGGCCGGAAATACAGCCCGGGCGTCGGCACGTAGGTGTAGAACAGCTCGTAGACATACTCGGAATGTTGAATCGGCACGGGTCCATTGTTGCTCAGGATGTTCTGCAAGGTCTCGACCGTGGCGACGCGATTGTTCACGTGGGTCGTGCCCCAAGCGAACGCAATGTTGTCGTTGGGACGCCAGCTGAACGGCGCCGTGTACATGATGCCGGCTGCGATCTGACGGTCGGTGAACGACGTTCGCTTGTCGGCCATTACTGCATTCAGAAATGCGCTCAACCCGCCGTTGGGGTTCTCGCTGGCGTTGCGCGTCAGCTGTTGCAGGAAGTTGATATAGGAGCCGTAGAGTCCCCGGTGTTTGAGCGGAGGTTGGTTGGTAAAGGCAGCTTGATTTCCATTGACGTCGAGAACGACATCGGGCTGCGTCGCCGAGGAAAACCACGCGCCGAACTTGTAGCTGCCCGGCAGCATGCCGTTGGCGAACTTGGGGAGCCATGCCAATTCGGCCGGCAGCAGGACGCCGCTGGAATCCTTATAGAACACCGGGGCCAGCGCCTCGGTGTAGCCCAGATACTGCTGGTTCTGATCGTAGGCGCCGAGCTGGAAATACCCGAATCCGTTGAAGTTGAACTTGATGCGTGCGGCCCACTGGCTGATCGGCCAGTTGTAGATGTAGTTGCCGACAAGGTTGCCGATGTTGGCGCCGCAGAACGTGAGGTTCTGGTAGTCGCAGGTGAATGCCGCAAAATCTCCGCCCACTGGCATGCGGCCCACTTTCAAGCTGATGAAATTGTCCAGGTAGTGTTGGTCGTACCAGAATTGGGTGAGCCGCGCGGTCTGGCCGCGCCCCCACACCTCCTGAACGAGCTGCAGCGTATTGATCTGCGCATCGGTCACGAGGTTGCGGCCGGTGCGCTCGGTGTACGTGATCTGAAATATCGCATCCTTCACGCCGACTAGGCGTTCGAGGTTGAGCGTTGCGCCGGCCTGGGACTGATCGGCGTAGCCCGCCCAACGTCTCACGCCGCCCTGGGTGTTGGTCCCGAACTCATTCGCGTATCCGAACTGAAAATCGATACCCTGCTGATAGAGGCGCGTGCGCAATCCGCCCCAATCGCCAAGCAGCCATGGCACGGACGGGACGGTCCATTGATCGGCATGCGCGGCGCTGCCTGCCAGGCACGTCGCCACGACCAGCCCGATTGCGCCTCTGCGATCCATGGGAGCGCCCCCCGATCGCTGCCCCGTGACGTCGCGCGCGCATCATGCCAAACGGGCCACCGTAAGTCTGTACCTCTAGTGCAACATAGGCTGGAGAACGTTGCTGCGGTGCGACCGGCAGCCAGGAGAGCCACAACTCACGGTAACGTGTTGGCACAACAGACCAAACGCACCCATCTACGAGGCGCGGGCGGGTGCAACCCGAAGACCCCCAATGTCGCGCAAACTCACGTCAATGCTGATCGCCGGTGCGGCAGTTGCGCTCCTGGCGGATCCGGCGGCGGCCAGGACCGCGCATGCGGCCGGTCATCATCCGAAGGCGAAAATCGCCCGCACCTACCTGCAACACCGCGCCGTCGCCGGCCCACAATTCCATATCCCGGAGAGCCGCCGGGTCCCGGCGGTGACCGCCTTCCAGCACTACGACGACATTTTTGTTCTCGATCCCTGACGCGCGAGGGCTTTCTCTTCGCGCCCCAGGAACGATCGTCACGCGCCCGGCACGGTAGCGTTGGGGAAGAACAACTGCTGGCCGTCGATCTTATAATCCGCGATCGCCTTCTGGCCTGCGGGTGAGATCAGCCAGTCGATGAAGGCCTGTCCAAGCGCCTGCTTGACGTGCGGATGTTTCTGCGGGTTCACCAGGATCACGCCGTACTGGTTGAACAATTTGTTGTCGCCCTCGACCGCGATGGCGAGATCGCCACGATTCTTGAACGCGATCCAGGTGCCGCGGTCGGAGAGCAGGTAGGCATTCATGGCTGACGCGGTGTTGAGCGCAGCGCCCATGCCCTGGCCGATGTCGCGATACCAGGGGCCCTTGTCGGCCGCGATATCGATTCCGGTCTGCTTCCAAAGCGCTAACTCGGCCTGATGCGTGCCGGAGCGATCGCCGCGCGAGACGAATGGCGCCCCCTTGGCTTTGATCGCCTTGAGCGCGGCGACGATGTCCTTGCTGCCGGCGATGCCGGCGGGATCGCTCTTCGGTCCGATCAGGACGAAGTCGTTGTACATGACCGGATTGCGTTTAACGCCCGCGCCTTCCGCCACGAACTGCTGTTCGGCGGGTTTGGCATGCACGAACACGACGTCGGCGTCGCCGCGCCGGCCGGTGTCGAGCGCCTGGCCGGTGCCTTGCGCGATCACCTTCACGTCGATGCCGGTCTTGGCTTTGAAGATCGGCAGGATGTGACCAAATAGCCCGGAGTCCTGGGTCGAGGTCGTGGACGCGACGACGATCGACTTGTCGGACGAAGGCTCGCGCGGCTTGTCCTGCGCGAGTGCCGGGGCGGCCAGCGCCAATGTCGCAACCCAAGCGATCAGCACGCGGCGTGACGGCATCGTGTCTCTCCCTTGACTACCCAACGAGGTCGCCGCGCAGGAATGCGGCGGCCTCCGCGGTCTGCGGCGCGTTGAAGAACGCCGCCACCGGCGCGCACTCGTGCACGCGTCCGCGCAGCATGAACACGACCTCGCCCGCGAGGCGGCGCGCCTGTCCGAGGTTTTGGGTCGCCATCACGACTTTGACGCCGGACGCCGCCGCGGCGCCGATCACCTCTTCGACCGCACGCACCGAGGCCGGATCGAGGCTCGCGGTCGGCTCGTCAAGAAACAGCACTTCGGGTTCGCGCGCGAGCGCGCGCGCGAGCGCCAGCCGTTGCTGCTCGCCGCCCGACAATCGCCGGGCCGGCCGGTCCCGCACATGCGCGAGGCCGACCCGGGCGAGCAGATTATCGATGCGCCGCCTGCGCTCACCCCGCGGGCATTGCGGCAAGCCGAAAGCCACATTCGCAGCCGCCGATCGGCGCAGCATGATTGGGCGCTGAAACACGACCGCGATCCGCGTACCATCGGTGTCTGGCTTGCCGCCCCAGGTCACCTGACCCGACGTGGGGGCGGCGAGGCTTGCGGCGAGACGGATCAGCGATGTCTTGCCGGCGCCATTCGGGCCGACCAGCACGGTGGGCCGGCCTGGCCCCAACGCCAACGCGACGCGATCCAGGATCGCAACGTCGTTTGCGCGGAGCGACGTGTCGGCAAACACAATCGGGAGGTCGCTCGACGGCGCACGCATGACGTCATCCCGCCCGCAGCTCGCCGAAGCGGCGCACGCCCCACGCCAGTGCGTTGACCACGATGATGAGCGCAATCAGCACAAGGCCGAGGCCGAGCGCGAGCGGCAGGTCACCCTTGGAGGTCTCAAGCGCAATCGTCGTGGTCATCACCCGCGTGAAGCCTTCGATGTTGCCGCCCACGATGATCACCGTGCCGACCTCCGCGGCTGCTCGGCCAAAGCCCGCAAGCAGGGCGGTGGTCAGGCTGAAGCGCGCGTCCCAGATCAGCGTCACCACGCGCCGCATCGGCGCGACCCGCATGGCGGTCAGTTCGTCGCGGTACTCCAGCCAGACGTCCTCGACGGTCTGGCGTGTCAGCGCGGCGATGATCGGCATGACCAGAATGGCCTGGGCCAGCGCCATCGCCTGCGGCGTAAACAGAATTCCCAGAAAGCCGAGCGGACCGGAGCGGGACAGTAGCAGGTAGACGACGAGCCCGACGACGACCGGCGGCAGCCCCATCGAGGCGTTGAGCACGACAATGACGGCCGCCCGTCCGGGAAAACGCGTCAAGGCGAGTGCCGCGCCCAGCGGTAGAGCGATGACCGCCGCGAGCACGGTAGCGGCGAGGCTCACGAACAGCGAAAGCCTGACGATGCCGTAGAGTGCGGGATCGCCGGCGAGCAAAAGGCCAAGTGCTGATGCGCTGTCGTGCACAACGTTTTTTTGCATGACTCCGGCGCGGGTTCAAACACGAACTGCTACGGCTGATGCGGTATCGGTGCTGATAGCGTAGGGCTATATGTGGCTGGCCCGGCCGGCTTGACCGTCAGGCGTACCAGCTTGGGCATACGCGAGCTTACGCACCACAGCGCGCCATCCCGGGTGAAATCCATGGACCTGCAGTCGGTATCGGGGGTCGGCAGCGGATAAACCGAAAACGCGTCCGTGCGCGGATCGAACCGCCCGATGTAGTTGCCACCGAAGTGACTGAACCAGATCGCGTCGCGGCGGTCGACGTTGACGGCGTAAGTTCCGTAGGCCTTGCCGCCGTTCGCCGGCGCACGCCAGCCGCGCCAGCGCCTGGTGCGCGGATCGAACATGCTGATGCTGCCGAATTCGTGTTCGGAAAGCCAGACGTTGCCGCGGGAGTCGAACGCGATCCCGCGCAGGCCCGGGTCCTCGCTCGCCCGCGGATGCGGATACTCGAGCGCCTTGCCGGTCCTCGGATCGATTTCGACCAGCTTGTTGGCGATGAATTCGGCCATCCAGATATGACCGTTGCGGGCAACCTCGATACCGTCGGGAAACGCCCGGTAGGTCGGGACCGGAAAGAAGTCGAAATGCCCGGTCTTGCGATCGATGCGCCCGGCGCCGTCGCCATAGGCTAGCGAGAACACCGGGTCGCGTTCGGCGTTGAACGCTAGCGTATGTGGGTAAACAAACGGCCGCGGCCGGTGCGGCAACAGAAACTCGCTGAACAACTCGGTCCTTGGATCAAACATTGCGACCTTGTTGTCGGGCAGGCCGGGGAGCGTGAACCAGACCAGCCCGTCACGATCGACCCGAAGGCCCTGCGGCTGGCCGTTGCGGGTCGGAACCGGCCAGCACCGGAAGCGCTCGCCGCGCGGATCAAACATCACGATGGTGTTGCGCTCGATGCCGGCGTACCAGACCCGTCCATCCGGGGCGACTGCGAGATCGTGGCCCACGCCGCAGCTGCCCGCGTCGAACTCCTTGATCTCATACGTGCGCGGATCGGCCGGCGTCACGTCCGGTGGCGGCGGCAAGGCGGGGTCTGCACGCAGCGCGGTGGCCGGGACCTCGGGCGGGGACGGCATGGCCGCCCCGGTTGCGGCGTGTTCGAGCGTTGCGATGTGATAGGCAATTAGGGCCGCAACGTCGTCGTTGATGACATCGCGCGGGAAGCTCGGCATCAGCTGCAGCGGCGTGCGCAGCGATTCCAGTAAAAGCTCCAGCGTCACCGGCCCGGAGGGCCGCTCCACCAGCGGAAAACCGACCAAGGTGCCGCGTCCGTCGCGCCCGTGACAGGCGGCGCAATAACGTGCGTAGAAATAGGCGCCGGTGGTGCGATCAACCTCCGGACTGGCGGAGACCGGGTCCGGCTGCTGTGCGCAAACCGGCAGCGCGAGCAAAAGCGCCGCGGCCGACGCAGCGAGCGCACTCCCAATGCCCCGTCTCACGCGCATCTCACCGGTTACACGACGACGCCCCGCGTGATCGCGTTTGGCAATCGCATACCAGCATTGAGGCGTTGCGCGCATGTGTCAACGCGGCCGTTTGGCTGGACTCCGGATCGCGCGATGGTGCTGCGCGCCACACGGTCCGGAGTCGAGCACGCCCGTGCAAAATGCTCTACGATGCCCCGCTCAACACAGGGAACCTCATCCGTGCCTCCGGTTACTCTCACCATCGACGGTTCGGTCGGCGTCATCACCGTCGACAATCCACCGGTCAACGCCGTCAGCAATGCGGTACGTGTCGGATTGGTTTCGGCGCTGGATGATGCCGGCCGCAATGCCGGAATTGACGCGGTGGTGCTGGCCTGCGCGGGCCGCACCTTCATGGCTGGCGCCGACATTTCGGAGTTCGGTCAGCCGCTGCGCGAACCTACGACGCTCGACGTGATCGCGACGATCGAGCGGATGAAAAAGCCGGTCGTCGCCGCGCTGTTCGGAACCCCGATGGGTGCGGGGTTCGAGATCGCGCTCGCCTGTCATTTCCGGGTCGCGGCCCCCGCCGCGCGCATGGCCTTGCCCGAGATCAAGCTGGGGCTGATGCCGGGCGCCGGCGGCACCCAGCGCCTGCCGCGCCTCGCCGGGATGGACAAGGCGCTCACCATGATCCTGTCCGGCGATCCGCTCACCGCGGCGGACGCCCTGGCATGCGGCGTGGTCGACGAGATTGCGGACGGCGACGTGGCGGCGGCAGCGACCGCGTTCGCGCGCCGGGCTGTCGCCGAGAAACGCCCGCTGGCGCTCGCCCGCGACCGCGACGACAAGCTAGCGCCACTCAGGGCAGATCCCGCCAGGTTCGACGCGATCGCCGCCAAAGCGCCGCGGCGCGTCGGCGGACCGCTGGCGCCGGCCCGCGCCCTGCAGTCGTTGCGCGACGCGATCGAACTGCCGATCGATCGCGCGCTGGCACGCGAGCGGGCAAATTTCCTCGAACTGGTGGCGAGCGAAGAATCCAAGGGACAGCGGCACATCTTTTTCGCCGAACGCGAAGCCGCCAAGGCGGCGGGCGCCGGCGATGTCAAACCGGCGGAGGTCAAGCAGGCCGCCGTGATCGGCGCCGGCACCATGGGCGGCGGCATTGCCATGTGCTTTGCCAACGCGGGGATTCCTGTGACCATCGTCGAGACCTCGCAGGAGGCGCTCGACCGCGGCCTTGCCACCATTGCCAAGAACTATCAGGCGTCGGCCGCGCGCGGCGGCCTCGCCAAGGACGACGTTACGCGCCGCATGGGTTTGCTGCAGGGGACCACCGACCTCGCCGCGGTCGCCGGCGCCGATCTGATCGTCGAGGCCGTGTTCGAGGACGTGGGGGTCAAGAACCAGGTGTTCACCGCGCTCGATCGCATCGCCAAGCCGGGCGCGGTGCTCGCGACCAACACGTCCTATCTCGACGTCAATGCGATCGCTGGCATGACGGGGCGCCCCGACGCCGTGGTTGGGATGCACTTCTTCAGCCCGGCGAACGTGATGCGGCTCTTGGAAGTGGTGCGCGGCAACAAGACCTCGCCGCGGGCGCTCGCAACCGCGGTAGGCGTCGGCCGCAAGATCGGCAAGGCGCCGGTCGTGGTCGGCGTCTGTCACGGCTTTGTGGGCAACCGCATGCACCGCATCCGCTCGGTCGAGACCGAGCGCGTGCTGCTCGAGGGCCCGCTGCCGCGGGAGATAGACGCCGCCATGACGGCGTTCGGGTTCGCGATGGGTCCGCTCGCCGTGAGCGATCTCGCCGGTCTCGACATCAGCTGGCGCATGCGCAAGGCGGAGGGTTTCAGCGCACCGATCGCCGATCAGCTGTGCGAGCTCGGGCGCTTCGGGCAGAAGACCGGCCGCGGCTTCTACCTCTACGAACCGGGCTCGCGCACGCCCAAACCGGACGAGGACGTGGAGCGGATCATTCTGGCGACCTCCTACAAGCTCGGCGTCGCCCGGCACGTCTTCCAGCCGAAGGACATCGTCGAGCGTCTGCTGTTTCCGATGATCAACGAAGGCGCACGCATTCTCCACGAAGGCATCGCGCAAAGCGCCGGCGATATCGACGTGATCTGGGTCTATGGCTATGGGTTTCCGGCGTGGCGCGGCGGCCCGATGCATTACGCCAACACGGTCGGGCTTGCGCATGTGTGCGACCGGTTGCAAAAGTTCGAAGCGCTGACCGGCGATCGCCGACACGAGCCGGCGCCGCTGCTGGCAAAGCTCGCGGCGGAGGGGAAGGGGTTTGAGTAGCTATCGTGTCCCGGACGAGCGCCGCGCAGGGCGCGATGATCCGGGATCCAGGGGCGAATTTACGCAGCGACGACATTGTCCGCTGTGCCGCAACTTCTCCTGGACCCCGGATCACGCGGTCCGGGCAACGCCAATCAGAATCACTGTAGCGAGGAGGAGCGATGCCCGGTGAATTGTTGTTGGTTGGGAGTATTCCGGTTGAAACTGCCGAGCAGGCGTTTCGCCAAGTTGGCGCGCCGCTCGGACAGTGGCTCGCCTACATGCCGGACGGCGAAGTCGGATTGCGCAGCTATTGGATCGATGGGCTCGCCTACCGGGTGCTCAACGGGCATCCCGAGATCGAGACCATCAAGCGGCCGGCGCCGGACGAGGACGGCGTCGAATGGTGGAAGCCGCGCGGCCGTCACGACGAGTTCGCGTTCCGGGTCAAGCCGGGAGTCAAGCGGGTGCGGTTCGGCGATCCTGGCTGGCGGCTCGGTTACACGCGCGATGCCGTCAATTCCTACGCGATCTTCCGCGCGCTTAAGCGGGAAGGCGTCATCCCGGCGCACGTGCGCTTTCAGGTCTGCCTGCCGCTGAGCTACAGCGCGGTGACCTATTTCTTCCCTGAGCCGGGCGACGTCGAGAAGGTGATCCCCGGAATCACCGCTGCGTTCCGGGCCGAGATCGCCAAGCTGGTGGAGCTCATTCCGCCACAGGACCTCGCGATCCAATGGGACCTCGCAATCGAGCACCGGCTGATCGAGAACAAGATGGCGGAGGACCCGAAGGCGGGCGCGCGCGAAGCCGAGCGGGTGATGGCCCCGGCCGGTGAGATGCCGATTCCCGACGCGGTCGCGCTCGGCCATCACGCCTGCTTCGGCACGCTCAACGGATGGCCCTCGCGCCAGCCCGCGAGCCTCGAGGGCGCGGTACTGCTGCTCAACGCCGCGATCGCCGCCTCAAACCGGCGCGTCGATTTCCTCCACATCCCGACGCTCGGCTCGACCGAGGATTCGTTCTTCGCGCCGCTCAAGGACCTCAAGACCGACGGCGCTACGACCTACATCGGGGCGATCCATCATCTGCACGGCGCGCGCGGCCTCAAGCCTCAGCTCGAGGCGGTGCGCAAATATCTGCCCCGGTTTGGGCTCGCCGCGCCGTGCGGCTGGGGCCGCGCGCCCGAGCGCCCAGGTCGGCTGCTGAGCGAGCAGGATGGCAAGATCGCCAATCCGGTCGAGATCATCGTGCGCGACCATAAGGCTGCGGCCGCGGCGCTACGCGAGGTGGTGGGGAGTTGACGGGAGCTCGTGGATGGTTGAGCGGTGCTCAACCCATCCTGCGCACATCGACCGCAGCCGTTTCCTGCATCACGCTCTCCAGCGCGCGCCCGATGAGCACCAGGACCGGGCCTTTGACGGCGGCTTGATCGAGCCTGTCGGCGATCTCCGAGATCGGGGCTGCGATTGCGACTTCGCCCGGCCTTGTCGCCTGCGCCATCGCGATTGCCGGCGTCGCCGGGTCGAGCCCCTGCGCGATCGCGCGGCTGGCGAGTTCGGCGAGCGTCTTCTTCGGCATGTAAACCACCGTGGTCGCTGACGGATCGGCCACACTCGACCAGTCGATGTCCGCCGGCAGGTGGCCATCGCGGTCGTGGCCGGTGATGTACTGTAGGCGCCGTGCGTGCGAGCGGTGGGTCAGCGAGACCCCGAGGCTTGCGGCTGCGCCCTGCGCGGCGGTGATGCCGGGTACGACCTCGACCACGATGCCGGCGGCGCGGCAGGCGGCGATCTCCTCGCCGGCGCGCGAGAAGATCAGCGGATCGCCGCCCTTGAGCCGAACGACGCGGCGGCCGCTTTTCGCGAGCGACACCATCAGCGCGTTGATGTCGTCCTGCTTGCACGAGGGCCCGTAGCCAGTCTTGCCGACCAGCATCTTCTTGGCTTCGCGGCGCGCGAATTCCAGCACGTCGCGGTCGACCAGCGCGTCGAACAGGATCACGTCGGCGGATTGCAGCGCGCGGACCGCTTTCAGGGTGAGCAGCTCCGGATCGCCGGGCCCCGCGCCGACCAATGTCACCGATCCCGATTCGGCGGCCTGTGCCTGACTGCGGGTCAGTTCCAGCAAGTCCTCAAAGTCGGTGTCCTCCGGCTCCTTGTTAGGGTTGCGGAGCGCATCAGCGGTGAACAATTGCCAGAAGCGCCGGCGCGCACCAAACGACAGGCCGGAAGCCTTGACCTCCTCGCGCCAGCGCCGCGCCGCGTCCGCCCACGCGGCAAAGCCGCGCGGGATCAGCGCCTCGAGCTTGGCCCGAATGGCCTGACCAAACACCGGCGCTGCGCCGTCGGTCGAAATGCCGATCACCAGCGGGGAGCGGTTGACGATCGCGCCGAAGGCGAAATCGCAGAATTGCGGCTTGTCGATCACGTTGACCGGGACGCCGGCCTCGCGCGCCGCCTGCGCGAAGCGCGCGGCGTCCGCGTCGTGCTCAAAGCCGCCGATCGCAAGGGCTGCGCCGGCGAAATCAGCCGCCTGCCAGGCGCGCGCGTGAACGCGAACCGGGCCGCGCGGCGCCTGCGCGGCGATTTCGGCGAAGTCTTCGGCGTGCGCGCCGGCGTAGACGTCAACCTGGGCACCGGCGGCCGACAGGAGTTCGACCTTCCAGGGCGCCCCGGGGCCCGCGCCGGCGAGCATCGCGCGCTTGCCCTCAAGCGCAAAGAACACCGGCAGGCGCGCCAGGTCATCCATGCGCGGCGAACGCGCTTCGCTCGGTTGGCGGGTCCGGTCAGACGCGCGCATGACTAACCTCCACGGCTTGCGTGCGGGCGACAATTTTTCGCAGCTCGGGCAAGCACGAGCCGCAATTGGTCCCGGCGCGCAACGCCTTGCCGATGTTTTCGACCGTTGTTGCGCCGGACGCAACCATGTTTTGAATCTGCGCGAGACCGACCGCAAAGCAGGCACATACCACCGGCCCGGGGTCCGGCAGGCCGTTGCGGCCGGACAGCAATGTCTGACGTTCACGTTCCGCGATGGCGTCGGCCTCGAACAAAGCCTTGACCGCATCCCAGGGCGGCACCGCGCCCGCGCCGTCGGCGGCGGAGCCGACGAAGATACAGCCGTCAAGGCGCCCGTCGATGAACGACGCGGCCCGGAAGATGCCGCGGGCCTCGTCGACATACTCGGCGGGTTGGACTGCGAAGGTCCCGGCCAGATGATCGCGCCAAGCGGCAGGGCTCTTGTTGGTCGCGAAGCTGTAGCCGAACCCGTTGGCGACTGTGATCCGGACCCACCAGGTGTCGCCGAGCAGTGCGATCGGCGCGCGGGTGAGCGCAAACCCCCGCATGCGAAACTCAACCGGCGCGATCGACGCGGGCGTTGCCTTGGCGTCCGGCTGGCCCGAGTGGGGGTCGGTCATGGGCGCTATGAGATCGCCGACACGCGCGGCCGCGGAGTTGGCCTCGCTCCAGTGAATCGGAACAAACAGCGTGCCGGGCGGCTGGCCGGCATCGAGGCGGACCTTGAGCACCCCGGAGCCGTACCGGGTCGTAACGCGCGCAAAGCCATCGTTGCGCAGGCCGATGCGCGCCGCGTCGTCCGGATGGATATCGACGAACGGCTCGGCACGATGCGCCGAGAGCTTTGGGCTCAGGCCGGTGCGCGTCATGGTGTGCCAGTGATCGCGCACGCGCCCGGTGTTGAGGCGGAACGGAAACTCAGGCGTAGCCGCGGCGGGCGCTGGCGGCTCGGGCGAGATGAATCGCGCCTTCTGGTCGGGCGTGAAAAAGCAACCGTCGGCGAACAGGCGTTCGCGGCCCGGGCGCCCCGCCGGCGCGGGCCATTGCGTCGGTTCGAGCGCGTCGTAGCCATCGTCGTCGAGCGCGGCGAGCGCGCCGATGTCGAAGTCGCGCGTGCCGTCATTCTCGAACGCCGAGAGGGCAGCGTGCTCGCGAAATATGTCGGCGGCGGAACGGTAGGGGAACTGGTCGCCGAACCCGAGCCGGTGCGCGACCTGCGTGACCATCCACCAGTCCGGCATCGCGTCGCTCGGAAGCGGCAGGAATGCGCGTTGCCGCGAGATCCGCCGTTCCGAATTGGTCACGGTGCCGCCCTTTTCCCCCCAGGCCGCCGCCGGCAACAGGATATGGGCGCCGCTGTTGATGGTGTCGTTGGAGAGGACGTTGTCGGACACGACCAGCAACTCGAGCTTGCCCAACGCCGCGCGCGCCAGGGACGCATTCGGCATCGAGACCGCCGGATTGGTCGCCATCACCCACAGCGCCTTGATCTCGCTGCGCGCGATCGCGTCGAACATGGCGACCGCCTTGCGGCCCTCGCCGGTCGCCATGCGCGGCGCGTCCCAGAACCGGCGCACGCGATCGATCTCGGCGGGCGCAAAGCCTATGTGGGCGGCGAGTTGATTGGCGAGGCCGCCGACTTCCCGCCCGCCCATGGCGTTGGGCTGGCCGGTGAGCGAGAACGGTCCCATGCCGGGCTTGCCAATGCGCCCGGTCGCCAGATGACAATTGATGATCGCGTTGACCTTGTCGGTGCCCTGCGCCGACTGGTTGACGCCCTGGGAGAAGGCGGTCACGACTTTATCGGTCGTGCGGAACACAGCAAAGAAGCGCGTTACCTCGTCCGGGCTCAAACCGGTTGCGCGCGCAGTGGCGCGGACGTCGGGTGCGATCTCGTAGGCGCGCGCCAGCGCCTGGTCGAAGCCGCTGGTATGGGCCTCAATGGCAACGCGGTCGAGCGCGCCGGCTTCGGCGAGGTGCACCAGCAAGCCGCAGAACAGCGCACTATCGCTTCCGCTCGTAACCTGCAGGACCAGATCGGCGTCTTCGGCGGTCGCGGTGCGGCGGGGATCGATCACGATGATCTTTGCCCCGCGAGTGCGCTTGTTGGCGATGATGCGTTGATAGAGCACCGGATGGCACCAGGCGGCGTTGGAGCCGACCAGCACGATCAGGTCGGCGCCATCGAGATCCTCGTAGGCGCCCGGCACGGTGTCGGATCCGAATGCCCGCCGATGTCCCGCGACGGTCGAGGCCATGCACAACCGTGAATTGGTGTCGACATTGGCGGACCCGAGAAAGCCCTTCATGAGCTTGTTGGCGACGTAATAGTCCTCGGTCAGAAGCTGACCGGAGAGATAGAACGCGATCGCGTCCGGTCCGTCCCGATCGAGGATGCGCTCGAATTCCCCGGCAACGCGATTAAGCGCGCTCGTCCAATCCACGCGCGCGAAGGTGCCGTCGCGCTGGCGCAGCATCGGGTGCAACAGCCGTCCGGCGAGACCGAGCGTATCGCCGAGCGCCGCCCCCTTCGAGCACATGCGACCGAGGTTCGCTGGATGCGCCGGGTCGGCGGAAATCGTCGCACCGCCGCGGCCGTCGGGCGCCGCCAGCAAGCCGCACCCGACCCCGCAATAGGGACAGGTCGTGCGCACCGCCGGCGGTTGATGAATATTCATGCGAGCCACCTTCTCCTGGGGCTCGTGTCTTCTCCTGGACCCCGGAACACGCGACGGCGCTGCGCGCCACGCGGTCCCGGGTACACCAGGCAAGCGGATGCTACAGCGTCACCGGGAAGTAGTGGTTGACGACTGCAAGCACGATCAACAGCGCGACACCGATGCCGAGGCTCCAGCCGATCAATTGTTTTTCGATCGGCAGCAGCGGCTCGGTCGGGGCTTTGCGCAGTTCGTCGCGGATGTTCGGTTGCGACATGACAAGTTACTCCAAGGTTCAGCCGGCCAGCGGCGGCTTGATGCCGGCGAAGAACAGCCACGAGATCAGCAGGCCAACCCAGATCACGAAGCCAAACAGGCTGATCACGTAGACGGCGGCGAGCTTGCCGATGCCTTCCTGCCACAGCTTCCGGAAGTTGGAGAGCACGCCGATCGAGAAGAACGTCAGGATGAAGAAGATGACGCGGAACGCGTTGGCCTCGCCGATCGCAGCCGGCACCTTCGAGGCGATCTCGGCCGGAGTTCCGAGCGCGAGATACAGTCCGACCGCGAACGTGATCACGAACCCGATGATGAACTTGGGAAAGCGCTCCCAAATCTCCACGATCTTGGCCTTGTCGCTGCCGGTCTTGTTGATGTGGTTGGTCCAGATCCAGCCGAGCACGAACGCCCAAATACCGATGAAAATGTCGATGAACACCTTCACGGTTGCCGCGGTGCCGAGGATCCAACCCGGCTGATACTTCACGCCGGCGGCCGCGGACTTCGCCAGGATGAGCGACTCGGTAATCCCGCCGGCCGCAACCGCGGCGCCGTCCGTCTTGACCGCAAGCCCCATCCAGGCGCCGGCCACCAGCGGCTCGCCGGACAGGAAGGTCTGTGCCAGGAACGGCAGGATCAGCACTTCGATCACCGCGAACACGACGACCAGCGACGACACCAGCACCGGGATGATCGGCCGCGCCCGGATCGCGCCGCCGGTCGCGATCGCCGCCGATACGCCGCAGATCGAGATGCCGGATGCGAGCGGGGCCGCCCATTCGCGATTGAAGCCGAACCACTTGCGGGCGACGAAATAAACCACCGCCCAATAGATCAGATAAGCCTCGATGATCGCCGCGACCCCGCGCAGCAGCAGCGCACTGGCCAGATTGAGCTTGCCGGCGGCCGTCACCGCGAAGAAGCCGCCCAAAATTACGATCGCGACCTTGATGTAGAGTTCGGGCCGGACCGCGTCCTTGATCGCCTCGGCGAAGCGCGGAAGAAAATTCGCGATCAACAGCCCGGCGATCAGCGCGAAGATGTAGGCGCCCTCGTTGGTGAGCTTGAGCGACCAGCTGATCCCGAATTTCTGCAGCTCGGCCGGCGTCACCGCAGCAAAATTGGCGAAGTTGCCGGCGATCCAGCTCGCATAGGCGATCCAGAACACGGCCGTGAACGCGAGCGCGAATTTCTTCACGTTGCTCTTGAGCGCGACCGCCGCAATACTGAACATGATGAGCAGCGCCACGTAGGTCGCCGCCAGCGCGCCGACGCCGCCGAGCCCGGCGAACGCCTTCGAGCTGGTGTTGAGCGCAAGCGCCAGGTTGTTCCAGACCGAGGTGGTGACGACCCACCCGATCAGATCGACGTTGGCCAGCACCGCCAGCGCCAGAACAAAGATGAAGAGGCCGATCACCACGGACAGCCAATCCTCGCTGATCCATGGGACCTGGGCGGTGTCGCTGCGCGCCGCCCGGTTCGCGCCGGTCCAATCGGCCGGATGGCTCGTTTGAAGGGACATGGTCGCAGCTCTCGAGAAGAAGGGCCGATCCCCATAGATAGAATTTTATTTTAAACGAGCGCAATAAGGCGACCAAATAAAGAAAATCCTTCCATCCGCGGGCCGGACGTGACCCCAATATGCCATCTAAGGGTCGTTGGGCACATGGGTCATTTGCCGGCCGCGCGTGCCGGTCACTGTGCTTGGGATGCGCGCGGAGGGCCCCCATGACGGCCCTCAATAGACGTCCTGCTGGTAGCGGCCCTTGCGTTTGAGGTCGGCCACGAACGCGATCGCCTCGTCGGTCGTGCGCGCGCCAAACTGGGCAGTGATGTCGACGAGCGCGCGCTCCACGTCCTTGGCCATGCGCTTGCCGTCGCCGCAGACGTAAAGGTGCGCGCCGTCGGCGAGCCACGCCCACAGTTCGCGCCCGACCTCACGCATGCGGTCCTGTACGTAGAATTTTTCCTGCCCGTCGCGCGACCACGCGAGCGACAAGCGCGTCAACACGCCGGCCGCCTTCATGCCGGTGAACTCGTCTTCGTAGAAGAAGTCGCAGTCGCGCCGCTGGTGGCCGAAGAACAGCCAGTTACGGCCGGGCGCTTTGGTTGCCATCCGCTCATGCAGGAATGCGCGGAACGGCGCCACGCCGGTGCCAGGACCGATCATGATGATCGGGGTTGCGGGATCGCCGGGCAGTGCGAACGCGTGCGCTTTCTGGACGTAGGCCTTGATCCGATCGCCGGGTGCAACGCGTTCCGCCAGGAACGTCGAGGCGACACCGAGGCGGCGCCGGCCGCCGATCGCGTAGCGCACGGCGTCGACCGTGAGCGCGACCGCGTTCGGGTTGCTTTTGGGCGAGCAGGCAATCGAATAGAGTCGCGGCTGCAGCGGCTCGAGCGATTCGATGAAAGCCTCGGGGTCAGGGCGTACGCCGGCAAATTTCTCGAGCGCCGCCAGAACGTCGAGGGTTTCGGCGTCACCATCGGGATTCTCGCCCTCCGCCAGCCCGCGGGCCTTCTGGCGACGCTCGCCACCGGTGATGTAGGAGATGAGTTGAAAGAGCATGTCGGGCGCAGGAGCGAGCGACACGCTGTCGATCAACACGTCGCGCAACGCGTGGCCACCGATCGGAAAGTCCGCCGGCGCGCCAACCGTGCGGATGACGGCGTCGACCAGAGCTGGATCGTTGGTCGGATAGAGACCGAACGAGTCACCCACCACGTAGTCGATCCCGCTGCCGGTGAGGTCGAACTCAATGTGCCAGGTCTCCTTCTCCGATCCCTTCTTGTTGAGGCGTGTGCGCGAACGAAAGCGCGCCAGAGCGGGCGTATCGCGCGTCACGCCGGCGGGCGTTGCCGCCGGCGTCGCATTATCCTCTACGCGAGAGATGATCGCGGGCGCGGCCGGCCTCGCGTCCATCTCCTCGAACAGCTTCTTGAGCATGCGGTTGGTGTCTTTGCCCCCCGGCACGCACAGGTTCAGCCGCTCTTCTGTCCTGGCGAACAACGCCTCCGAATAGTCGTTGCAGTTGTAGCCGCACTGGCCGCAGTCCTGCTGCGCCATCGCCGCCATCATGCGCCGGCGCAGCGGACGCCCCTCGGCAAGCTTCATACGCTCGGGAAGCTCGAGCGACTGATCGTGCCACGGTGCTTCCCCGTCATCGCCATCACCGGCCGGTGCGCCGGGGGCGCTCGGCATCAGCGCGGCCGACGCTTCCGGCGACAGCGCGGTGACGCCGGCGCCGTCGAGCGAGATCAGGCCGGCGAAGAAACCGTTGAGCCAGTCGCGCTGCTCGGGCGAAAACGGCGCGTTCGGTCCAAGCAATTCGACGCGTGGGGGTGCGACAGCCTGCGTCATTCAACCGTCTCCGCGTCGAACAAGGTTTTGAGCGCCGCAACGTCGTGGCGGCGCGTGAACGCCAGGAATGTTTCTTCAGGGGCGGCGCGGTGTGCGAGATAAGCCTTGAGGATGCGCTCAACGACGCGCGGCGCGTCCTCCGCCTTCACGTCGCGATAGACGTCGCGCGCCAGTGTGGCCTCGGGCCCGAACCCGCCGCCGACCAGCACGTGGTAGCCCTCGACCGTGTCGCCCTCGTCTGACGTCTGCACCTTGCAGGCCAGGAGGCCGACGTCGCCGATATAGTGCTGGGCGCAGGAGTGATGGCATCCGGTGAGATGGATGTTGATCGGCCCGTCGAGCGCGACGCGCGTCTCGCACCAGCGGGCGATCTCTTCGGCGTGGCGCTTGGTGTCGGAGGCGGCAAACTTGCAGCCGACATTGCCGGTGCAGGCGACGAGGCCGGCGCGGATCGAGGTCGCCTTGGTGGTGAGCCCGAGCGCCGCGACGGCGGCTTCGGCGAGTGCGACCTTACCGTCGGGCACGCCGGAGATTAGCAGGTTCTGCCAGACCGTGAGGCGGATATCGCCGTCGCCGAGATCAGCCGCAATCTTGGCGAGGCCGCGCAGCTGCGGACCGGTGAGCCTGCCGACCGGCAGCACGACGCCGATCCAGTTGAGGTCCGCCTGTTTCTGCGCGTGCACCCCGATATGCGCCGCCCGATCCTGCGTCGGACGCTTGAGCGCCGCCGGGGCGACACGCACGAGCTGGCGGCCGAGCTTGTCCTCGATCAGCGTGAGGAACTTCTCGATCCCCATCGCGTCGAGCACGTATTTGAGCCGCGCCTTGGTTCGGTCGGTGCGGTTGCCGTGATCGATGAACACGCGCACCACGGCGTCCGCGACCGCGGTCGCCTCCGCGGGCTTAACGATGACGCCGGTTTCGCGCGCGAAGTCATGGTGGCCGGTGATGCCGCCGAGCATGACGCGAAACCAGATGCCCGGCTCGATCCCGAAGCCGTCGGCGACCTCGACCGCTTGAAAGCCGATATCATTGGTGTCCTCGAGCACCGGGATGCGGCCGGCGCCGTCGAACCCGACATTGAACTTGCGCGGGATGCCGTAGAGCGAGCGATCGTTGAGAATATGGAAATGCCACTCGCGCGCGTACGGGCGGGTGTCGAGCAGTTCCTGCGGGTCGATGCCGGCGGTGGGTGTGCCGGTGACGTTGCGGATATTGTCGGCGCCCGACCCGCGCGAAGCGAGACCGAGGTCCTGGATCGCCTCCACCATGGCGACCGCGTTTTTCGGCTCGATCTCCCGCATCTGCAGGTTGGCGCGGGTGGTGACGTGCGCATAGCCGCCGGCGTAGCGTTCTGCGAGATCGGCGATCCCCGCAAACTGCCAATGCTTGAGTACGCCGTTGGGGATGCGCAGCCGGCACATGTAGGTCTTCTGGGTCGGCGCGCAGTAAAACAGCCCGAAGAAACGCCAGCGGAAATTATCGTCCGGCTTGGGCGCCTCGTTGGCGGCGGCCTGCGCCTTGAGCTTCTCGTAGCCGTCGAACGGGTGCAGCTCGCGCTTGAACTTTTCCTGGTCCGACAGCTTCTTGCCATCGGCAATGACGCGATCCTGAGCCTTGATGGCCGCCGCATCGGGGCCGACCGGCACGGAACCGGGCGGCGCGCCACCCGCCGCGCCGGGCGCCAGCGTGCGAGCCGCACGTCCGGCCTGCAGGCCGGACGTGAAGCCTTCGAGATAGCGCTTCTGCTCGGGGGTGAAATCGCCGCTCGTGGTGATCGCATTCATGCTTGTCGTTCACACTCGCGTCACTCGGCCGCCACCTGCACGGCGGCGATCGGCGCGCTGGCGCGCTTGGGCCGGTAGGTCAGGTAGATTGCGAGGCCGGTGAACACGGCACCGCCGACCAGGTTGCCGAGCGTCACCGGGATCTGATTCCATAGCCACCAGTCGGCGAACGTCACCTTGGCGCCGAGCAGCATGCCGGTTGGGATGATGAACATGTTCACCACGGCATGCTCGAAGCCCTGGGCGAAGAACACGAAGATCGGCATCCACGTGGCGGCAATCTTGCCGATGGTGGACTTGCTGGTCATCGCCAGCACCACGCCGAGGCAGACCAGCCAGTTGCACAGCATCGCCTTGACGAAGGCGACCGTCATGCCGGCGGCGCCGAGCGCCGCAAAGCCGGTGGTCTTGGCCTCCGCGACCTGCACGATGCGGGCGGCGACGCCGGCCGGCTCCGCATGCCAGAAGTTGGTGAGCGCGATTGCGAGCAGCACCCCGTACGCGATGCTGCCCAGGAGATTGCCGAGGAACACCCAGCTCCAGTTGGCGATCACCGCGCCGAGCGAGGCGCGGCCTTCGAGATAGGGCAGCGGCACCAGTGCGAAGCTGCCGGTGACGAGCTCGAGCCCGAGCACCACGATCATCACCAGGCCGACCGGGAAGATCAGCGCGCCGACCAGCGGTTGGCCGGTCGAGAGCGCGCCGGTGAACGCGAGGCTGGTGGCGGCGCCGAGCAGTGCGCCGGACAGCATTCCGCGGATCATGAGGTCGCGCGGCGCGAGCGCGAGCTTGTTGCCGGCGCTGTCGATCATCGTCTTCACCACCTCGGTCGGCTTGGCGTAGTCCATGGGTCGCCTCCTCGGCTCGTCATCGCTGCGCTGAGGAGCGGCTCCGCCGAGCCGAGCGAAACAGCCGCTCCCACGGACCGGCAGAGCGGTCCGATGCAGCGGCGTTGCTGATGTGGAAGCCCGTCGGCGGGCGGCAGCGCGCGATCGCCTGTGATCGGTCGCCGCCATTCCGTTATTCAAGGAGCGTGCCAAGGCCGCCC
This sequence comes from Xanthobacteraceae bacterium, assembly GCA_051985675.1. Taxonomy (GTDB): domain Bacteria; phylum Pseudomonadota; class Alphaproteobacteria; order Rhizobiales; family Xanthobacteraceae; genus JAFAXD01. Next base: position 111,164 of record JBPYFJ010000054.1, read on the forward strand.
CAAAGCTGTCTTCCCAATATTTCAATGGCTTAGAGCGCGCGAAATAACTGCCTAAAAATTCGCCCGCGAGATTTCCTGCCCCTTTGGACGGCAATTCGCCCACCTTTTGTGCTGCAATGCAGCACGACCAACAGCCGGGCCGCGTGGGGGGCGGAGCGCGACTCATGCCCGGCCTCACGCTGCCGCGCGATCGGCCAGCGCGCGGCCGAAGGCGAGTTCGTCGCGCAACGCATCGATCGGGCGGCCGCTGCGGATCAGCTCGAGGTACCACGTGGCATCGGCGTTATCGCCGCACAGCACCGCGCCGACCAGGCGGTCCTGCGCGATCACCAGCTTGCGGTAGATGCCGAGGCCGGGGTCGTGCAGCACGACCGGCTCGGTGCCGGGACTCCCGAGAAAATCGCCGGCCGAAAAGACGTCGACGCCGGAGACCTTGAGGTTGGTGGCGACGACAGAGCCGGGATAGCGCGCGTCCTCGCCGGCGAGCCGGCGCGCCAGCACGGCGGCCTGCTCGTATCCCGGCTCGACCAGGCCGTAGGTCTGGCCGCGATGCTCGACGCATTCGCCGATCGCGAACACGCCGGGCATGCTGGTCGCGAGATGGTCGTCCACCACGATGCCGCGATTGACCGCAAGGCCGGCCTCGGCGGCGAGCGCCGCATTGGGACGAACGCCGACCGCCACCACGACGAGATCGGCCGCAAGCACACGGCCGTCCTCGAGCTCGACCGCCTCGACGCGCCGCGCGCCCACGACCCGCACCGTCTCGGCCTCGAGCAGGACCTCGACGCCGCGCGCCTCGACGGTGCGGCGCAGCATGTCGGCTGCGGCGGCGTCGAGCTGACGCTCCATCAGCCGATCCATCAGATGCACAAGCGTCACGCATGCGCCTGCCTTGACGAGACC
>JBPYFJ010000055.1:0-49010 GCA_051985675.1 Xanthobacteraceae bacterium
AGGATGACAGCCGCCTGCTGTGCCAGATCGGCGTCCTCGACCGACACCATGCCGGCCTCGCCGGCGCGCTTCGCGCTGGCGGCACCCCGTCCTCGGAGCGAGGTCAGGACCCGCGCCCCGCGCTCGGTCAGGCGCTTGCCGATCCCGGCTCCCATTTCGCCGGCCGCAATCACCGCGATCACGTCACTCATCGAATGCTGCTCCATCGGTTGGGTCTATTGTCGCCGGGTGAGCGTGCGCTGTCGAGCATGCGCAGGCGCATCGGACCTGCAAATCCGCGATTGACGCCATCGGCGAGGAATGCAATCGGAACCGGGCACGAGAGGCCCGCCCGATGCTCAAAGAGATCAAATCCTTCTTTGCCGACCTCACAGGTGGCAAGGAGGTGGCCCATTTCGAAGACAACGATTACCGGCTGGCGGCGGCGGCGTTGCTGGTGCATGTCGCCACGCTGGAGGGGGAGCTTTCCGTGGCGGCGCGTCAGAAATTGCACGCCCTGCTGCAATCGCGTTTCGAGCTCAATGATGCGTTGACCAACGAGCTGATCGACGTGGCGGTGGCCGCCGACCACGAGGCGATTGATTTCTATCATTTCACGAGTCTGCTCAACCGGGCGCTCAATGAGGAAGGCCGGCAACGCATCGTCGAAATGATGTGGGAAATGGTCTACGCCGACGGGAAGGTGAGCGAGTTCGAGGAGAACGTGATGTGGCGGGTCTCCGACCTCCTCGGCGTTTGTGCGCGCGAACGGATTGAGCTTCGGCACCAAGTTGCCGACGAGCAGAGCGAGCCCACCGACAAACCGTGAGGGGGAGGGTCCCGTGGCACGTCCAGTCGCCATCATAACGGGGGCCTCGGCGGGCATCGGAACGGCGCTGGCGCGGGTTTTCGCCGATCATGGCCACGAACTGGTGCTCATCGCCCGGCGCGAAGATCGGCTGCGGGAACTCGCCCAGGAGATCGCCGCACGAAACAGACCGCGACCGCTCGTGTTGGGTCTCGATCTCACCCAGCCGGGAGCATCGGAACGGGTCGCCGCGGCACTGGCGGTGACGGATCTCGAGCCGCAGTACGTGGTCAACAACGCCGGCTTCGGCCTGTGGGGGGCGTCGGCACAGCTTAGCCGCGACGAACAGCTCGCCATGGTCGACCTCAATGTGCGCACGCTGGTCGATCTCTCGCTGGCCTTCGTGGATAGTCTGGCACGCCATCGCGGCGGCATCCTCAATGTCGCTTCGGTCGCCGCGTTTCTGCCCGGGCCCTATATGACGGTCTATTACGCCAGCAAGGCGTTCGTGCTGTCGTTCAGCGAGGCCCTGCGCGCCGAGTTGATGCCGCGCGACGTTCGCGTCACCACGCTGTGCCCCGGTCCGGTGCCAACCGAGTTTCAAGCCCGCGCCGGCGGCGTGCCCCACTCTGAGACGAACCGATGGCTCGCCCGCAGCGCTGAACAGGTCGCGCTTGCGGGGTATCGCGGCCTGCTGGCTGGAAAGGCGGTCGTGGTACCGGGCTTGGCCAACAGGATCATCACGTTCCTGCCGCGGCTCGTGCCTCGTACCCTGCTCGCCGATCAGATGGGTCGCATGCAGGCACGCTAAGCTCGTGGCGCGAGAAGCCTGTTATGCTGTCTCCGATTATGGAATCGTATTCTCTTGAGCGGGTGAACCCGATACGAGTTCGTCTGTGCACGGTTTGATTCGAGCCCCCAACGCAAGCGAGCCGGCGCGGCAACCGGTGCTGGTTGTCTTGCACCAGGAAATGTCGACGCCCGGCCGCGTCGGCCACCATCTGCAGGCGCGCGGTTACCGGCTCGACATTCGCCGGCCCGCTCTGGGCGATCCGCTGCCCGAAACGCTCGCCGATCACGCGGCAATTGTCGTGTTCGGCGGGCCGATGAGCGCCAATGACGAGACCGATTTCATCAGGCGCGAGATTGACTGGCTCTCGGTGCCATTGCGGGAGCAAAAGCCGTTTCTCGGCATTTGCCTCGGGGCCCAAATGCTGGCGCGTCACCTCGGGGCCAAGGTCTGCTTCCATCCGGAGGGCATGGTCGAAATCGGTTACTACCCGCTGCGGGTCACACCGTTCGGACGCGAGGTGTGCGAGGCGTGGCCCTCCCACGTCTACCAATGGCACCGCGAGGGCTTCGATCTGCCGGCCGGTGCGAAATTGTTGGCGGAGGGCGATATCTTCGCGGTGCAGGCCTTCCGGTATGGCGCGGCCGCGTTCGGGGTCCAATTTCACGCCGAAGTGACGCACGCCATGATGTGCCGGTGGACGACGCGCGGGCACACCAGGATGGAAATGCCGGGAGCGCGTCCGCGTGCCGCGCACTATGCCGACCGGCCGGTTTACGACCCGGCGATACGCCGTTGGCTGGCGGACTTTCTCGACCGCTGGATTGGCGTCGCCGCCGTCGCGTGAAGCAGTTGGGCCGCCACGATGGCGCATGAGATCCTGCGCGATCCAGAAATTTCCGCCATTCTGGCTGCTCCCTATGGGCGCTTTTCCGACGCCGAGTTCGCGCGCCGACGGCGCGCCCTGGCCGAGGTCATGGAAAAACATGGTTGCGACGCGCTGCTGTTGTGCGGGGAGCAGCGCGCCGGCACCGGCGTGGGTTGGCTCACCGGATGGTCCACGACGACCGAGGCACTGGTCCTGTTTGAACCGGGCGAGCGCGACGTGCTTTGGGTCGAGCACTACAATCATGTTCCGAACGCCACGCTGATTGCACGTGACGCGGAGGTTCGCTGGGCCAAGCGGCAGGGGGCCCGCCTCCCCGCAGAGGAGGCCGCGCATCGCGGCGTCAAGCGGCTCGGCATCATGGGGATGCTGTCCTGGGCCAAGGCGCGTCTGTTGTCCGGCCAATTCGATCTCGTCGATCTCAATGGCGAATACGCGCAATTGCGCATGCGCAAGTCGGATGAGGAGGTCGAATGGCTGAGGATCGGCGCGGCCTTCAGCGATCTCGGTGTCGAGGCGTTGCTGCGCGAGGCCAAACCGGGAATGACCGAGCGCGAACTGGGCGCGCTGGTGGAATGCGATTACCTGCCGCTCGGCGGGGCCACCGTGATCCACTTCATCGGGATCAACAACATGGCGAGCCCCGATGTGTGTGTGCCGCCACAATATCATTCCTCGCGCAGGCTCAAGCCCGGCGACATGATGTTTGTCGAGATTACCGCCAGTTTCTGGGATTCGCCCGGTCAGGTTCTGCGCACGTTCGCGGTCGGCGCCGAGCCGACCCCACTGTTTCGCGAGCTTTATGAGGTCGCGGACGCGGCCTTCGATGCGGTCACCGGTATTTTGCATGCCGGCGTGTCGTGCCAGGAGATCGTCGACGCCACCGGTCTCATCGAAACCGCGGGTTTCACGATCTACGACGACATCGTGCACGGTTTTGGCGGCGGCTATTGGCCGCCGGTGCTCGGCACAAAGAGCCGCCCGGCGGGGCCGATCCCGGACATGAGACTTGAGGCCAACATGACGGTGGTCGTGCAGCCGAACGTGATTACCCGCGACCACCGCGCGGGCGTCCAACTCGGCGAAATGGTGCGGATCACGCCCACCGGCTTCGAGCGCCTGCACACCGCGCCATGGGGCTTCCTGCGGATCTAGCGTTTGATCTTGGCACCCCAACGATCAGCGGTAGCGCTGCTCGAAGCTGCTCATCCGGAACAGGGCCGGGAACGCCTTGATCCAGATCAGCACGACCAGCAGCGTGCCGATGCCGCCGATCAGCACCGACGGGATGGTGCCGAACAGACCGGCGGTTACGCCGGCACGGAACTCGCCGATCTGATTGGACGTCCCGATGAACAGCGAATTGACGGCACTGACGCGTCCGCGCATGGCATCCGGCGTCTCGAGCTGGATCACTGGCTGCCTGATCACGACGCTCAGCATGTCGGACGCGCCGATCACCACCAGCATGGCCATCGACAAGATGAACGAGGTCGACAGTCCGAATAGAACCGTAGCCAATCCAAACGTCGCGACCGCCGCGTACATCACAAACCCAACACGCCTGGTGAGCGGCCAGCGCGCGACCACGAACGAACAGGTCAGCGCGCCGACGGCGGGCGCCGCGCGCATCAATCCAAGCCCCCAGGACCCGACGGCGAAAATGTCGCGCGCGAAAATCGGCAGCAGCGCGGTCGCGCCGGCGAAAATCACCGCGAACATGTCGAGCGACATCGCTCCCAGCACGACCGGGTTGCGGCGGACGAAATTCACGCCGGCGAACAGCGTGTCGAACGACAACGGAGTACGCTTGGAAACCATGCGTTCCATCGGGATGCACCAGATCAGAACAGTCGACCCGAGGAACAGCAGCGCGCACATCGCGTAGACATAACTGGTGCCGAGGATCAGCATGACGCCCCCAACTGCGGGGCCCACGATCGTGGCAGTCTGGGTCGCCGATGCGAGCTGGGCAATCACCCGTGGCAGGGCCGCGGGCGGCACGATCGCGGGTGCGATCGTCTGCAGCGTCGTTGCTTCGAAGGAGCGAGCCGCGCCCAGAACGAACACGGCGCTCAGGATCAATCCGGACGTTGCTAACCCGAGTGCGGTCGCGGCCGCCAGGATTGCGACTGCGCAGGCCTCGACACTCTGCGCGCTCAGCATCACACGCTTGCGGTCGTGCTGATCGACCACGTGACCGGCGATCAGCACCAGGGCGAATTGCGGGATGAACTGCATCAGTCCCACAAGGCCGAGCTGCAGCGGGCTCGATGTCATAACATAGATCTGCCAGCCGACCGCGACCACCTGCATCTGGTAGGCGATCGATGTCGCGACCCGCGCGAGCCAAAGCAGAAATACCGGCCGGTGCCGGAACAGCGAGTAGGACGCGGGCTCGGCAGTCATTTGCATTGTTGGGAGAGACAGTATCTTGGTGGTCGGGATAGACGTCGCCGTCAGGCGAACACTACATTAGCCCGCCTTTTTCGGCTTCGCGGTAGTTGGCATGTGCGGTATGTGGACCGGACGAAACGGGGCCAAGACGGGCAGCCTTCGCCGCTTCGCACCCTGTGGCGCGGCGGGAGAGGGCTTTGAGGATTGAGTTTGCGAAGGCTGGTGGAGCCGAGGGGATTTGAACCCCTGACCTCCGCAGTGCGATTGCGGCGCTCTCCCAACTGAGCTACGGCCCCGTCGGCCCACCCGGGATGGAATGGGCAACAAACGAGTGGGGCCATTTACGGCGCGGGTCTGCCAGTGTCAAGGATCGGCGGCCGCAACGCCGACTTGTTCGCACACCGGCGACCCGCTACATGTGCGCATCGCTCATTTCGGGGTCCCCCCATGCGCGCGCTGTTTCTGGTCATCGATCTTGCCCTCGATATCTACATTTGGCTTCTGATCGCGGCCGCGATCCTGTCCTGGCTGGTCGCGTTCAACGTCGTGAACACCCGCAACCAGGTCGTCGGCATGATCGGCGACTTCCTTTACCGGATCACCGAACCGGCGTTGCGCCCGATCCGCAACCTGATGCCGGACCTGGGCGGTATCGACATCTCGCCCGTGATCCTCATTCTGATCATCATCTTCATCCGCTACGTTATCGCCCTCTACATTCTTCCGAACGTCTATTGAGCATCGACCCGGCGCCGCCCTGGACGATTACCGGCGACGGCATCCTGTTGACCGTGCGGCTCACCCCCAAGGGCGGGCGCGACGCGGTCGAGGGCATCGAAGCAATGGTTGACGGACGGACCGTGGTGAAAGCGCGCGTGCGAGCGGCGGCGAGCGAGGGGGAAGCTAACGCAGCGCTGACGAACCTGATCGCGCGTACGCTCGCAGTGCCGCCGTCGCGGGTCACCTTGGTCGCCGGTGCGACCGCTCGGATCAAGCGGCTCAAGGTGGTCGGCGATGCAAGCACGATCGCGGCCGCGTTGGAGAAGATCATGGGAGTAGAGAAATGACCGCCACAATCATCGACGGCAAGGCGATCGCCGCGGAGACACGCACCAAGGTCGCGGTCGAGGTCGCCCGCCTCGCCCAGCAGCACGCAGTGGTGCCGGGGCTCGCGGTGGTGCTGGTCGGCAACAATCCCGCAAGCGAAGTGTACGTCGGCAGCAAGAAAAAAATGACCGTCGAATCCGGAATGAAATCATTCGACCATCATCTGCCCGAAAGCGTCAGCGAGGCCGAGCTGTTGCAACTCATCGCGAGGCTCAATGCGGATCCGGCGGTCAGCGGAATCCTCGTGCAGCTGCCGTTGCCGAAACAGATCGATGCCCAGAAGGTCATCAACGCCATCGATCCTGGCAAGGACGTGGACGGATTTCATCCGCTCAACGCCGGCCGGCTTGCCACGGGCCTGCCTGCGCTGGTGCCCTGCACGCCGCTTGGCTGCATCATCCTGGCCAAGTCGGTGCGACCAACACTGGCGGGACTTGATGCAGTGGTGGTCGGCCGATCCAATATCGTCGGCAAGCCGCTGGCGGCGTTGCTGATCGCGGAGAGCGCAACGGTAACGGTCGCGCATTCCAAAACCGCCGATTTGCCGGCGGTGTGCCAACGTGCCGATCTTCTGTTCGCCGCCGTCGGCCGCGCCGAGATGATCAAGGGCGACTGGGTCAAGCCAGGTGCCACCGTGATCGACGTTGGGATCAATCGTGTCCCGGCCACGGCGCCGGGCAAGACCCGCATCGTCGGGGACGTCGACTACGCGCAAGCGGCCGCGCGCGCGGGCGCGATCACGCCCGTTCCGGGCGGCGTCGGCCCGATGACGATTGCGTGCCTTCTGGTCAATACATTGCGCGCTGCGTGCGCGGCGCGCGGTCTGCCGGCGCCCGCCGTTTGAACCGATCGGGCCGCCGCTGCGTCTCATGCGCATGATCCGGCGTTCGACGATCCTCGCGGTTCTGACGATTTGGTCGGCGGCGGCGGTCGGTCAATCGCATGGTGCGATTGAAAGTGCCTATACGACATTTGACTCGGACAAGTGCCGCCATACGCGCGGGCGCGATGTGGAGGATTACGGCTCGTGGCTCTGCCGGGGATACGGTGACATCCCGGTACGGCTCGCGGCCGGCGATCAGCGGATGTATGTGAGTTTTGGTCGCAACGCGGCGCGCGAGCCGGCGGCGGGCGAAACGATTGCCGGCTTCAACGACGTCTACAAGGGGACGATCGAGTGGCGGCTCGAACGCAGTCGCGACGGCAAGCTTAAGCCCTTCGCCACGATCCTTCGCTGGAATTTCATGACGAGTCCGGATGATCGACGAACGAGTGGACGCAGGCTCGTGGTAACGAAGCTCGGTCCTGGCGGCGTCTGCCACGTCGGCTATGTCGACGCTCGCGCCAATCCGGACGCCAATGAACTCGCGCGCAAGCTTGCGGACGAAAAGGCGCGCGCGTTCAGGTGTGGAATCGATAAGCCTGAGTTGGCGGGAAACGGTCCGCCGGATCAGTGATCGGGATGCGGTTGATCGCGGTCTTACGCGTTCCAGGCGTAAGCCACTTTGTCGAGCACCTTGCCGCCAAAGGCTTCCGACGAACGCGCGACCGCCTGACCGCCGAGAGCGCGATAGAACTGAACGGCAGGCTCGTTGTCAGAGAGCGCCCAAACCACGAGGCTCTTGACGCCGCTTTGCAGCAGGTCCCGGCGAGCCGTGCTAAACAGCCGGCGCCCAAAGCCGAGACCCTGATATTGCGGACGCAGATAGAGCTCGTAGATCTCGCCATCGTAATTGAGGCTGCGCGCGCGATTGCGGCCGTAGTTCGCGTAGCCCGCAACGGTGTCGCCGAACATGAACAGCGATACGCGACTGCCTTTGCGGATCGAGCCGTCCCACCACGCCGCACCGCGCCGATTGATCAGGCGCTCGAGTTCGAGGCCGGGAATAATACCCTGATAGGCAGTGCGCCACGCCTCGTCGTGAGCCGATGCCACGGCTCGCGCATCCGAAGGCCTTGCGCGCCTGATCTCTATGAGGGTTGTGCTCATGGTTTTGATTGAATCAATTCGGGCGGCAGACGGCAAGTCTTTCGTTTAGTGTTTGGATATGTCGATGAAATATTCCAAAAAGGTGTTGCGAATTTGTCGCGCTGTCGCCCGCGCGCAGGCGAAATCGACGCTGTTTTGCGCCTGCCTCAGCGCATGTGTCGCAGCTTTCGGTGGTACGTCATGCGCGCAGTCGCAGCCGGCGCAACGCCCCGCTTCCCGCGACATCGCAGAACGCACGCTCATCCCGTTGCCGAATCTCGGAATTTCGATGCACACGATGATCGTGCGCCCGGCCGGCGCGGGGCCGTTTCCGCTCGCGCTGATCAACCACGCGTCGACCGAAAACGCCGAGCGGCGCGGACTTTTGCCGGAGCCGAGCTATGCGGCGCTGACCACGTGGCTTGTAAAGCGTGGCTATTTGGTGGCATTGCCGCAGCGACCCGGTCACGGCCGCACCGGCGGGCCGTATCTCGAAGATCAGGGCGGCTGCGATGATGCCGACTATGCGCGCGCGGGCCGCGGTGGTGCGGCCAGCATCGAGGCTGCGCTCGCCGCCATGCAGGCGCGCGCCGACGTCCGCAAAACCGGCGCGCTTATTATCGGACACTCGGCCGGTGGATGGGGCGCGCTCGCGCTCGCGAGCCGCAATCCGCGCGGTGTCGCCGCGGTTATCGACTTTGCCGGCGGTCGCGGCGGCCGCTCGTTCGATCATGCCAACAACAATTGCGCACCGGAACGCTTGATCGAAACTGCTCGCGTGTTCGGCGCGACGGCGCGTATTCCAACGCTGTGGATCTACGCGGAGAACGACAGCTACTTTGCCCCGTCGCTCGTGCGCCGCATGGCGGACGCCTGGCGCGACGGCGGCGGTCGCGTTGATCTCGTTCTCGTGCCGGCGTTCGGCCTCGAAGGCCATCGACTCGCGGAGGCGGACGATGGCGCGGCGGTGTGGGCGCCTATAGTTGCCGGCTTCCTGGCGCGGCTGAAGTGACGCTCTGAAAAAGGGCACGGCACGCTGGCCACACTCTCCGACCTCATCCTGAGGAGCGAGGCCGAAGGCCGAGCGTCTCGAAGGATGGCCAAGGGGAACACGCTCGGCCCGTGGCCGTCCTTCGAGACGCGCCCTGCGGGCGCTCCTCAGGACGAGGCTGCGGAGTGTTGCGCGGCCAACCGCGCACGCGCCCTCAGATGCGAAATTCGCTGATGCCTGCCACCGACTGCTTTGTCGGCCGTTTCGGCGTTTCCTCGAGGCCGTCGCTGTAAACGTATTTCGCCGCCGGCCGTGCCAACAGGCACTCCCACCACTCGTTCAGGCGCGGGAAGACGCCGCGCCCAAGCTTGTCGGGATAGAGCTCGAGCGTGCGATGAACGATCGCAGCCATGCTGATATCACCGAGCGAGAACATCCGTCCGGCGAGCCAAGGTCCGCCTTGCTCGAGTTGCCGCTCCATCTGCTCGAACACGAAGGTCACGCTGTCGAGCGCCTCGGCCAGCTGCTCGGCCGAATAGCCGCGCTCGATCAGCACCCGCCATCGTTCGCGCTTGTCCGGAACCGGGGTGTGCGCCAGCATGAACTTCTGGTCCGCAGCGCTCATGTCCCGGATCTTTGTCTGCATCATATGCGCGTGGGTCAGACGCGCGGTTGCGTGGTGGACGTCGTCTGCGGTCCACGCCCAGTAGCGCATGCGCGCTCGCTCTTTCGGATCAGTGGGACGCAGCGATGGCTGTGGAAATACATCCTCGATATACTCGTTGATGCAGAATGAATTGATGATCGGAACCCCATCGTGCACCAGGGTCGGCACCACGCCGTTGGGATTGAGCTTGAGATACTCCGGACTCAGATTCTCATAGCGCCAGAGCTCAACATAACGACTCTGGTAGGCGAGCCTCTTCTCGCGCAGGCAATGGCGCACTTGCTTGGAACAAGTCGTCAATCCGCTGTGGTAGAGTTCTAGCATCGGGTTTCCTTTCGCCGCCCCGATCTCACGGACATGGATGGCGATTGCCGTCGGAGCCGAGATAGGTGCCGGTCTGCGGATCGTAGGAGCGGTAGCGCTGCTGGCAGTAGGCGGTACGATCTTCGCCCGCCGGCACGTTGGCGCGCCGAGGCGCTGGCGCAGCCGCGGAGGCCGGCGCCGCAGCGGCAGTGCCTGTCATCGGCGGATCCCACGTCAGTCTCGCCATAGTGGCGGTCACGGTGACGTAGCACCAGCTCTCGCCTGATCCGGAAACACCCAGCCCGATACCCATGGTCAGGCTCTTTCCGGTCGGATCGATCTGATAGCCGCCGATGCAGGTTCCGGCGTTGGCAGCGCCGCCAAATTTGCTGACGACGCGCACGCCGTTGCTTTGCAGCGCATAAGTGCTATCGGGGCTCATCGTGCGCGCCCCCTCGATAAAGTACCAGCCGTCTTCGGCGTCGCGTTGCGCGGTGATGTCCCAAGCCCGCGCACCGGTGCGCTCGTCCGCGTAGCGAGACAGAACGTTGATTTGGTTGCCGTCCGGATGCGCGCTCGCCCAGTCGGATATCATTTTCTCGGTCGGCCATGCCTTCTGCTCACCGCGCAGCGTTGCGCGCGGCGCGAGATAGGCCGGAAACTCCTTGGTGTCCTTGCCGTCAGTCACCGGGACGGCGACGGTGCCAGTGATCCATCTCGAGACAGCCTCGATCTTCACCACGCACTCTTTGCCTGGCTCGTATGTGTAGTTCCGCACCAGGCATTCCGATCCCTCCGTGACCTTGCCCAGTCTCGCGTCAATCGGGAGGGTGCGCGCGACCTTGAGGGCGGGAAGATCGGGCGCGTTCTCTGGCTTGCGATAGGCGATGCGCAACTCGACCGCGTTACCCGGTCCGGCCACGAAATATGCCGTCAGCCCGCCGCCTTGATCGGCCAGGCATTGTTGCCAGGCTTTCAGAATCGGCTCCTGGCCCGACGCGAGCAGGACCGCGGCACGGTTTTGATAAATAGTCTGCCAGTCGGTTGTCGCGAGCAGCGGCCGCAGCAAACGGTCCGCATCCGCCGCCGAAAGCGGGGCCGTAATCCCATCAATGACGAAGGGAATATCGAGCCGGCCATCGCTTTGTTGGGCGACCTCGGCGGAAAAGCGGGCCAGCCAGTAGAACGTATCCTGCTTGACGTCCGGATTGCTGAACGCCTGTCTGGGCAAGACATCCTTGCACCTGTCTTGCGCCTCGGCCCCGGTCTGGGCGGCGACTGGCGCGATGCCCAACGCAATCGCGAGTACAGCCGTCGAGCAGGCGGCGAGTGTTCCGGTCATCGATGCCCTCCTTGCGCGCCCGTTCGTCGACGGCCCCATCCCGTCGGGCGACGATACCGCGTTCTTGTGGGGTCAACAAAGATCTGAGGAGGAATGTGCAGGAATAACCAGCCGTTGTCATCGCGCTGGGCGACGATTGACGGGTTCGGGACGACGCGCCTCACCCCATCCTGCCGAGGATCACACGCCGGCGGCTTCCTTTTGCCGCTCCTCTTTTTTGCGGTCGTTCGGATCGAGTGTCTTCTTGCGCAGCCGGATCGATTTCGGCGTCACCTCGACCAGTTCGTCGTCTTCGATGTAGGACAATGCCTTTTCGAGCGTCATGCGGATCGGCGGGGTGAGCCGCACGGCCTCGTCCTTGGCGGTGGTGCGGATATTGGTGAGCTTCTTGCCCTTGAGCACGTTGACTTCGAGGTCGTTGCCGCGGGTATGTTCACCAACGATCATGCCGCGATAAACCTTCCAGCCCGGCTCGATCATCATCGGGCCGCGGTCCTCCAAGTTCCACAGCGCGTAGGCGACCGCCTCGCCGGCATCCGTGGAAATCAAAACACCGTTGGAGCGTCCGGCGATCGGACCGCGGTGCGGCCCGTAGGCGTGGAACAGCCGGTTCATCACCGCGGTGCCGCGCGTGTCGGTCAGAAGCTCGCTCTGGTATCCGATCAGGCCGCGCGTCGGCGCCAGGAACACGAGCCGCGTCCGCCCGCCGCCGGACGGCCGCATCTCGGTCAGTTCGGCTTTTCGCTCCGACAGCTTCTGCACCACGATTCCGGAATGCGCGTCGTCGACGTCGACCACAACCTCTTCGATCGGCTCGAGCAGATTGCCACGCTCGTCAGGCCGGATCAGCACCTTCGGTCGCGACACCGACAGCTCGAAGCCCTCGCGTCGCATCGTCTCGATCAGGATTCCGAGCTGCAGCTCGCCGCGACCCGCGACCTCCATCGAATCCTTCTCGTCGGACTCGCTGACCTTGAGCGCGACGTTGCCCTCGGCTTCGCGCAGCAGCCGCTCGCGAATGACACGGCTCTGCACCTTGTCGCCCTCGGTGCCGGCCAGCGGCGAGTCGTTGATCCGAAAGGTCATCGCCAGCGTCGGCGGATCGATCGGTTGCGCCGGCAAGGGCGCTGCAACCTGCGGATCGCACAAGGTGTGCGACACAGTCGCCTCCGGCAAGCCGGCGATCGCCACGATGTCGCCGGCGGTGCCTTCCTCGATCGGTTGGCGTTCCAGTCCGCGAAATGCAAGCACCTTGGTGACGCGGCCCTGCTCGATCAGATTGCCGTCGCGGTCGAGCACCTTCAGGGTCTGGTTTGGTCCGACCGAGCCGGACCGGATGCGGCCGGTAACAAGACGGCCGAGATATGGGTTGGCCTCAATGATTGTTCCGAGCATGCGGAACAGCCCACCTTCGACCGCGGGCGGCGCGACGTGGCTGATCACGAGATCGAATAGCGGCGCCATCGACTGCTTGGGTCCCTCCAGGCTGCGGGCCATCCAGCCTTCCTTGGCGGAGCCGTAGAGAATCGGAAAGTCGAGCTGTTCGTCGGTGGCGTCGAGGGCGGCAAACAGATCAAACACTTCATTGACGACCTGCACCGGACGCGCGTCGTGGCGATCAACTTTGTTGATCGCCACGATCGGACGCAGGCCCATCTTGAGCGCCTTGGAGACGACGAACTTGGTTTGTGGCAACGGACCTTCGGCGGCGTCGACCAGCACGATCGCGCCATCAACCATATTCAGGATGCGCTCGACCTCACCGCCGAAATCGGCGTGTCCGGGCGTGTCGACGATATTGATCCGGGTGCCGTGCCAGACGACCGACGTTGCCTTGGCCAGGATCGTGATGCCGCGTTCGCGCTCGAGATCGTTGGAATCCATGGCGCGCTCGGCCACCCGCTGATTCTCGCGGAAGGCGCCGGACTGCTGCAGCAGCCGGTCGACCAGCGTGGTCTTGCCGTGGTCGACATGGGCGATGATGGCGACGTTGCGCAGGTTCATACGGGGTCCGGAAAACGAATCGCGGGCATAGAGCGCGTTAGCAAAAGTGGTCGCCGGTTTTGCGCCCGAGCGCGCTCTAGAAATAAAATCGAGCGCGCCGTCCGGGCGGCTAACCGGTGCCCACTTAGCCTGACGGCGCGCGAGCCCGCGTGTTGCGGCGCAATATAGTCACGATCGATGGCAAAGCAATGGGCGAAACGAGCCAGCACCGCTGTCATCGGATCGGTGCGCCCGGGCGATATGTTCCCGACGACATTTTTCTGGAATTGTAGGTAATCCGACCCTTAAGACGCGTTTCCCCTGCTATAAAGGAGAGGCTCAATGGATCCCGTATCACGTCGAGGCGTTCTCGCCGCTGCCGCCGCTGGCACCGTTGCAACCGCCGCCGCAGCCGCCAACGCCGCGAGTTTCGGCAACCCGGACGAGCCGCCCCAGGGTCAGATCAACACGACGGCCAATCCATCGAGCTTCACCGACCCAGGCCCGCAGAACCCGGCGATCGCCTCACAGTTTCCAAGCGCATTCTCGCCCCCGCCGACCGACGTCGGCGACATGCCGATGTTCTGGGCCTCGTTCAACAATGCGCCCCGCCGCATTCAAAATGGCGGCTGGGCCCGGCAGGTCACGCAGTCGGACTTTCAGATCGCGGAGGAAATTTCCGGCGTCAACATGCGGTTGATCCGCGGCGGCATCCGCGAGCTGCACTGGCACCAGGCCGCCGAGTGGGCCTACGTCACCAAAGGGGCGGTGCGCGTCACGACCATCGACGTCGAGGGCCGCGCCAACGTGGAAGACATCGGCGAAGGCGGACTTTGGTATTTCCCGTCCGGTCTGCCGCACTCGCTGCAGGGGATCGGCGAGGACGGCGCCGAGTTCATCTTGGCGTTCGATAACGGACGCCAGACCGAATACAACACGCTGTTGCTCAGCGACTGGCTCGCTCACACGCCGCCCGACATCCTGGCGCAGAACTTCAACGTGCCGGCCGACACGTTTTCAAAGATTCCGCTGCGCCAGCTCTACATCTTCCCCGGCCAGATGCCGGGGCCGCTGGCCGAGGAACAGGCGCAAGCCCAGGGCTCGGTGGGCAAGATGCCGAATCCGTCGACGTTCGCACTCGCCAGCATGCTGCCGGTCCGCAAGACCGCGGGCGGCGAAGTGCGAATCGCCGACAGCAGCAATTTCAAGGCCTCCACGACCATCGCGGCCGCGCTGGTGAGGGTGCATCCCGGTGGCCTGCGCGAGATGCATTGGCATCCGAATGCTGACGAGTGGCAGTACTACATCGAGGGCCAAGGCGAGATGACGATCTTCAACGTCGGGCCGCGTGCGGTGACCCAAAACTTCAAGCCGGGAGATATCGGCTACGTGAAGAAATCGCTGGGCCACTACATCAAGAACACCGGCAATACCGACCTTGTGTTCCTGGAAATCTTCCGGGCTCCCCGCTTTGAAGACGTATCGCTATCGGATTGGCTCACCCATGCGCCGCGTTCGCTCGTGGCCCAGCATCTCAATGTCGATCCGTCGGTGATCGCGCGCTTCCCCAACAACAAGCCGCTCGTGCTGCCGGCGTAAGGTAATCGCGCGTTTTGTTCGATGGGTTGGGCCCGGGTTGCGCCTAACCCATCCTACCCGCGCTTCGGCTCAAGCTTGGTCGACCACAGTGCATTGTCGTCCCAGTCCTTGAGCGTGACCGTCATCGCGCCGGTTGTGCCATCGATCGCGACGTGCCCGAAGAACTGCAGTCCGTAGGTCGGCGCAGCATTCTGGCCCTGCTCCTTGGTCGGCGCCTTGATGTAGACGAGCTGCGGCCCGAAGGTGTTGTCGAGCTGGTTCGGTCCGAAGCTGCCGGCGTGGATCGGGCCGGAGACGAATTCCCAGAACGGCTCGAAGTCCTGAAACACCGCCTTGTTGGGATCGTAATAATGGGCGGCGGTGTAGTGCACGTCGGCCGTCAGCCACACCGTGTTGGTGATGCCGGCACGGCGAATAAACGACAGGATATCGGCGATCTCGAGTTCGCGTCCGCGCGCCGGCCCGTCGCCTTGCGCGACCGCCTCAACGCCCCATTTGCGATCGATGTCATAGACCACGACAAGGCTGATCGGCATGTCCGCGGCGATCACCTTCCAGGTCGCGCGCGAATTCAACAACTCGCGCTTGAGCCACTCGGTCTGCTGCGGGCCGAGGAAATAGGCGGCGGGACCGTACTTCTCTTCGTTGCTTTCGCCGTTGGGGCCGCGATAGCTGCGCATGTCGAGCATGAACACATCGAGCAGCGGCCCGTAGGCGATCTTGCGGTAAACGCGCCCGGGTTCTGCCGGCTGATCGACTAACGGCATGTATTCGTGAAACGCGCGGCTCGAGCGCGCGGCGAGCAGCAGCACATTGGGATCGACATATTTCTTGCGCTGATGCTCGGCCCGGGTGAGCGGCTCGCCCGGCCACCAGTTGTTGGTCACCTCGTGGTCGTCCCACTGGCTGAAGATCGGGACCTCGGCGTTGAAGGCGCGTACGTTGGCATCGAGGAGATTGTATTTGTAGTTGCCGCGGAACTCGGCTAGCGTTTCGGCCGGCTTCGACTTTTCCTCGGTGACGATGTTCTTCCATGTCTCGCCGTTGGGAAGCTTGATCTCGGCCGGTATCGGTCCGTCGGCGTAGATGTTGTCGCCGGAGTGAATGAAGAAATCCGGCCGGCTCTTGCGCATGGTGGCATAGGTGCGCATCCCGCCACGGGCCTCGTCGATCCCCCAGCCCTGGCCGGCGGTATCGCCCGACCAGACGAACGAGATCGAGCGCAGATCGGCCGGCGCGGTGCGAAAGCGCCCGATGACCGGGTCGCCCGTGAGGGTCGGCTGCGAGAGGTCCTGGAAGCGGATGCGATAGAAAACGTCCTGGCCGGACGGCAGACCCTCGATCAGGGCCTTGGCGGTGAGGTCCGTTTCCGGCAACGCGTCGACAAACACGCCGCCGCGGATGTCCTTGAACGAATCGGTGGTGGCGAGTTCGACCTGCATGCGGGCCGGCCGATCGGCGCGCGCCCACACGACCCCTGAGTTCGTCGACACGTCGCCCGATTGCACCCCGTGGCTGACCCGGGGCCGATCGCCGGCACGGCTGATCGCCGGCCGCGCAATGACACCGGCCGTGCCGGCCGCCGCGGTCGCAAGGAAGCGCCGGCGCGAAACCAACGGCGCCCGCAGGATGGTTGGCTTGCCAATGATGCGCATGTCGGCCTCCCGATTCGCATGGCGAAGCCGCATGATGGGCGCGAATTTTGACAGGACGCTAACAGAGGCTACGGCCGCGCCGCCCTGCGGGTCGATGGCGGCGTGGTGGGCTCAGTTGCCTAGCTATTCCGCGGGCTCATTAGCCGCGTACTTCTGCATCAGCGGATATTGCAGGGCGGCGAACACGAGCGTGAGCGGCAGGAAGCCGAACGCCTTGAAGGCCACCCAGGTATCGGTCGATTGGGTGCGCCAGATGATCTCGTTGAGCACGGCGAGCGCAAAAAAGAACAGCGCCCAGCGAATGGTGAGCTTGCGCCAGCCTTCCTCATTGAGGTGAAAGACTTGATCGAACACCATCGCCAGCAGCGGCTTGCCCATCACCTGTCCGCCGAGCAGCACCGCGCCGAACAACACGTAGATGATCGTCGGTTTGATCTTGATGAACGTCTCATCCTGCAAGTAGAGCGTGAGCGAACCGAACACCAGCACGATCACGGCCGAGACCAGCGGTATGATCGGCACGTGCTTGGTGAGCAGGTATCCGATCGCCAGCGCCAGCACGGTCGCCACCATGAACACGGCGGTCGCGCCAAAAATGCCGAACCGGCTGTTGGCGATGAAGAACAGCACCAGGGGCCCGAGGTCGAGCGCGATCTTGAGGAACGGATTAATCTGCGGCTTGGCGGCTTGGTCCATCTGTTCACTCTAGTTCCGCCGATTTGAAGTTCCTACGGCGATGGCGGCACTCGTTCAGGAACTTCAAATCGAAAAGCGGCACTAGAATCATATTTTTGCTAGTGCCCTTTGCTTCCGAAGTTCGTGTCGGAGATTATCCCAATGTATCACCAACTTCGGAAGCGGGCACTAGTCCCGCAATTGCGCGGGCGAAATCCCTTGCGGCAAACGGCGCCAGGTCGTCAACGCCTTCGCCGACGCCGATAAAATGCACCGGCAAGCCGTATTTCGCGGCCAGTGCGACCAGAATTCCGCCGCGCGCGGTGCCGTCGAGCTTGGTCATCACGAGGCCGGTCACGCCGGCGGTCTTCTGAAATTCGCCGACCTGCGAGAGCGCGTTCTGTCCGACCGTCGCATCGAGCACCAGCAGGACCGCGTGCGGTGCCGCGGGGTCGAGCTTCTTCATCACGCGCACGATCTTGTCGAGTTCGCTCATCAGCGCGGTCTTGTTCTGCAGACGTCCCGCCGTGTCGACGATCAGGACATCGGTAGCTGCCGTGCGCGCCGCCGCGAGCGCCTCAAAGGCGAGCCCGGCCGCGTCGGCGCCGGTCGCGCCGGCCACGATGCCGGCACCGGTGCGCGTACTCCAGATCTTGAGCTGCTCGGTGGCGGCGGCGCGAAACGTATCGCCCGCGACCAGGGTGACCGACTTGCGCTCGGCGCGAAGCTGCGCTGCGAGCTTGCCGATCGTCGTGGTCTTGCCCGAGCCGTTGACCCCCACCACGAGGATCACGAATGGCCGTGCGTCGGGGGCGACGAGCAGGGGCTGGGCGACCGGGGTGAGAATTTTCTCGACTTCCGCGGCAAGGATCGCCTTCACATCGTCGGGCGATACGTCCTTGTCGTAGCGGCGTTCCGCGATCGCGGCCCCGACGCGTGCCGCGGTATCGACCCCGAGATCGGCGCGAATCAGAACATCTTCCAGTTCCTCGATGGCGGCGGCGTCGAGCTTGCGCTTCGAAACGAGGTCGGTAATCGCGCCCCCGATCGACGAGGAGGTGCGCCGCAGGCCGCCGGTGAGGCGCTGCCACCAACTCTTCGACGCCGTGTTTGTGCTGTTGTCCATATTGCTAGTGCCGCCGATTTGAAGTTCCTACACTGGTTGCGGCGCGCTGTCGTGATAGCGGTTTGCAGATGATGCTGAAAGGTGCCGTGCGCAATGGGCTTGACGCCGACGGAATGCTGTCGCGCGTCCTCTATCGCGACGGCTTGATGCTGGTGATCGACAAGCCGGCCGGTCTCCCGGTGCATCGCGGGCCGAAAGGCGGCGCCAGTTTCGAGGACTATTTCGACGCGCTGCGCTTCGGTTTGCCGCGCGCGCCCGCGCTCGCGCACCGGCTCGACAAGGATACCTCCGGCTGCCTGGTGCTCGGCCGCCACCGCAAGGCGCTGGCGCATCTTGGGCTGCTGTTCAGGCACGGCAAGGTCGGCAAGACCTACTGGGCCGTCGTCGAGGGAAGCCCGAAGGCGGATCAAGGCACCATCGATCTGCCACTCGGTCGACTCAACGACGCGCGCGGCTGGTGGATGAAGCCCGACCCGCACGGCGTTCCAGCGATCACGCGCTGGCAGGTCCTGGGGCGTGCGCCCGAACTGACCTGGCTCGCGCTCGAGCCGCTCACCGGGCGTACGCATCAGCTGCGCGTCCACTGTGCCGCGATGGGTTGGCCGATCGTGGGGGACACGATCTACGGCAAGGCACCTCGGAGCAGCGGTCCGGTTCTCCATCTGCACGCGCGCGAGGTGGTGGTGCCGATCTCGAAGAGTCGCGAACCGGTGCGCGTCACCGCACCGGTGCCCGCGCACATGCATGCGCGGCTCGAAGCCTGCGGGTGGACCCACGAACACGTTGCGCCGATCGCCGCTGCGGAAGCGTCACGTTCCTGTTCCTGATCCTGCCTGGAACAGACGTTTTGCCTTGCAGGTGCTCTCGCCGGGCGCCGGCGTGTAGATGATCAGGCGCAGATTTGTATCGCTTTCGGTCGCGAACGCGGTGTGTTCAAACTCGATGTCGCCCAGGCGCGGGTGCCGGATCAGCTTTAAGCCTTCGCCATAGCCGTCGACGTCGTGCTGCGGCCACCAGCGACGAAATTCCGGACTTGCGTCGTTGAGCTCGCCCACCAGATCCCGGAATGCCTGATCGTTGTTGGAGCGGCCGAAATCCAGGCGAAACTTCGCGATCACGCGCCGTGCGTCTATCTCCCAGGACGGCATGAGCTTTCGGTAGATCGGATCGGTGAAGAACAACCACAGGCTGTTGCGTCGTTCAGGCGGGACACGCGCATAGTCACCGAACAGCGTCGTGAGATGTTTGTTCCAGGCGGCGATATCCCAGCGCGCGGTGCGCAGATGAGCCGGGTTGGGCAGGGTCTCGATCATGTGCGCCATCGCCGGCGTCACCTGTGGGGGCGTGTGCGCGCGCAAGGGCGGCGGCCGATGCTGCGCCAGCGCAAACAGGTGATCGCGCTCGGCGCCCTCCAACCGCAGTGCGCGCGCCAGATTTTCCAGGAAATGAGCTGAGACCTGAATGTCACGCCCTTGCTCAAACCACGTGTACCAGGTGGCGCCGACGCCGGCGAGCGCGGCGACCTCTTCGCGCCGCAGGCCCGGCGTACGTCGACGCGCGCCGGGCAACAGACCAACATCGAGCGGCGAAAGCCGCGCGCGGCGATTCCTCAGAAACACCACGAGGTCGTCGCGTTCCTTGTTGCGGGCGAGGCTCGGCATGATTCAATGCACCTCGTGGTAGTATTAGTAATAGGATAAGTAGTTCTCTACAAATAGGATAACAGTTCGCGTACCTGAAGGAAACCGGGTCAGTAAGGCGCGCCCAAACGTCGGCACGGCCTTTGACCAATCCTTCAGGAGTTCAACGTGAATCAGCACGTCGTACCGGCGCGGCTCGCGCCGCCCGCATCCGATTTCGCCGCGCCGCGCCGCTGGCTTGCGCTCGGCGTTCTGGTCGCCGGCGTGTTCATGGCGATCATGGACGCGTTTATCGTCAACATTGCACTGCCGAGCATCCGGGCGGATCTCTCGGCCAGCGTCGCGCAAGCCGAGCTCGTGATCGCGGGCTACGGCCTGAGCTACGCGGTGTTTCTCATCACCGCGGGCCGGCTCGGCGACCTCTACGGCCGCCGGCGCATACTTGTGATCGGGCTCACCGGCTTCACTGCCGCTTCCGTGTTCTGCGGGTTGGCGCCCAGCGCCGGCGCGTTAGTCGCGGCCCGCTTGCTGCAGGGGTTTGCCGCCTCGCTGATCTTTCCGCAGGTGCTGTCGCTTTTGCGCGTGACGTTCGCCGATCCGCACGAGCGCGCTACCGCGTTCGCGGTCCTCGGCGCTGCCCAGGGGGCGGCCTCGATTGCCGGGCAAGTCCTTGGCGGGGTCATCGTTCACGCGAATCTCTGGGGCCTCGCGTGGCGCCCCGTCTTTCTGATCAACCTGCCGCTTGGGCTCGCTGCAACAATGGCCACCCTGTGGGTGATCCGCGAGTCGCGGGCGGCGACCGCAGTCCGCCTCGACGTCACGGGCGTCGTGCTCAGCGCAACCGGACTGTCGCTCCTGCTCTATCCCCTGATCGCAGGCCGGGAGGCTGGTTGGCCGCTCTGGACCCTGATCCTGCTGGCGGTCTCGGCGCCGACGCTCCTGGGATTTGCCGCCCATCAGCATGGACGGACGCGCCGCGGCGCATCGCCTCTGTTGCACACGCGGTTGTTTACGCGTCGCGCATTCACGCTCGGCGTCATGGCGGCTCTCCTTCTCTACACGGCGACGCCGTCGCTCTACATGCTGCTCGCGTTCCTCCTGCAAGCCGGCTTCGGTTATTCTTCGTTCACGGCCGCGCTGATCTTTACTCCGATCGCCGTCGTCTATTGCGGCGCCTCACTTGTGGCCAACCGCTTCGCGGTCCGGCATGGGCGTCTCCTTCTCGCTGTTGGCGGCGCGACCATCACGCTTGGTCTTGCGTTGACCGCCCTCATGGCGTGGCGGCTCGGCGCCGGACTCGACGGTCCGGCCTTGCTCGCCGGCATGCTGCTGGTCGGCATGGGCCAGGGCTTGCTTTTGACCCAGCTGCTCAATCTGATCCTGGGAACGGTTTCGTCCGCCGACGTGGGCGCGGCTTCAGGATTGGTGTCCACGATGCAGCAGGTCGGTGGCGCCGTCGGCATCGCGATTGCGGGGATCATGTATTTTGGCGCGCTCGATGCCGTCGGCATCGGGATGACGAGCGCAAACGCGCACGCGCGTGCGTTCGCCGTTGCATTGAGCTACGACGTCGTTGCGGCGGCGCTAACGACGGTGTTGCTGTTGCTGCTGCCCGCGCATAGGGCTGAGAGCTAGTTGTTATTGGCAGCGGCGATTTTCGAAGACCGTCGGCGGGTTTCAGGCGGCGATCAGCTCGCGTCCGTCCTGACCGCCGATCGCAACCTCGATAATGCGGCCGGGCGCGACCGGCGCCGCAAACCGCACCTTGCTGAACTGCTCGGTGTGTCCGGCGGCGGGCGATTCAGTCAGCACGCGCTGGCGCGAGCCGACCTGCGCTTGCAGATGCGCGTTGAGCGCCTCGTCGCCGCGTTGGCGCAGCTGCTGCGCACGGTCCTTGACCACCGCGCGGTCGACCTGCGGCATGCGCGCCGCCGGCGTGCCGGGTCGCGGCGAGAATGGAAACACGTGCAGATGCACGAGCTCGCATTCCGCGACCAGATCGAGCGAGCGCGCAAACATGTCTTCGGTCTCGGTCGGGAAGCCGGCGATGATGTCGGCGCCGAACGCGACGTCGGGGCGCAGCTGCCGCATATTGCGGCAGAACGCGATCGCGTCGGCGCGCAGATGACGCCGCTTCATGCGCTTGAGAATGAGGTCGTCGCCGGCCTGCAGCGACAGGTGCAGGTGCGGCATCAGCCGCGGCTCATTGGCGAGCGCGTCGATCAGATCGCGATCGGCCTCGATCGAATCGATCGACCCGAGCCGCAGGCGCGCAAGCTCCGGCACCTCGCGCAAGACGTGCTTCACCAGCATGCCGAGCTTGGGCGCATCGTCGGTCGCGTAACTCGTGACATCGACCCCGGTGAGCACGACTTCGCGCACGCCTCGTTCGACCAACGCGCGCACCTGCGCGATGACGGCGGCGACCGGCGTCGAGCGCGAATTGCCGCGCCCAAACGGAATAATGCAGAACGTGCAACGGTGATCGCATCCGTTCTGCACCTGGACGAACGCTCGTAACCGCCCGCCGCGGGCCTCGATCGCCGGCGCTGTGCGCGACCCGGCCATCATGATGTTGCTCACGGCGATTTTCTGGGTGGCTGTCGCGGGTTCTGGTGTGCGAAGCGCCAGACGCGTTGCAGCCCACGCGCCGGCACTCAGCTTGTCGTCGTTGCCGATGACGCGATCGACCTCAGGCATTTCGGCAAACGAGGCCGGATCGGTCTGGGCCGCGCAGCCGGTGACGACGATGCGCGCATCCGGACGCGCGCGCGCGTGCGCACGGATTGATTGCCGCGCCTGGCGCACCGCTTCGGCCGTGACCGCGCAAGTATTAAATACAACCACGTTGTCCAGGCCCGCCGCGGTCGCCTCGGCGCGGATTACATCCGACTCGGAGGCATTGAGCCGGCAACCAAAAGTGGCGATGTCGATGCTCACGCGGCGCCTTGCTTGGCGGACGGTTCGAACCGTCCCTCGAATTCGTACTCGACCGGGCCGGTCATCAGCACATGCCCGTCGCTTTCGCGCCACTCGATCAAAAGATCGCCGCCCGGCAATGTGACCGTCACCTTGCGGCCGGCTCGGCGGGTGCGAGCAGCCGCGACCGCGACCGCGCAGGCGGCCGAACCGCAAGCCTTGGTCAGGCCGGCGCCGCGCTCCCAGGTGCGCACGAGCACGCTCGATGCCGATGTCACCACCGCAAGCGAGATATTGGCGCGCTCCGGAAACATCGGATGGGTTTCCAGCGTCGGGCCCAGTCGCGCGAGATCGTAGGCGTCAACGTCGTCGACCCAGAACACCGCGTGCGGATTGCCCATGTTGACGGCCGACGGTGATTGCAGCAGCGGCTCGTCGAGCGGCCCGATCGCCAGCGCGATCGCAGTTGTGTCGCGACACTCCTCGGCAAGCGGGATCTCATCCCAGCCAAATCGCGGCGCGCCCATGTCGACGGTCGACACCAGCGCGCGCTCTCCCGGCCAGCAGTTCACAAACCCGGCCTTGGTCTCGAACGTTAGCACGGCCTTTGCGGTTTCTTGGAACAGCACATCGGCGACGCAACGCATGCCGTTGCCGCAGGCGCCCGCTTCCGACCCGTCGTTGTTGTAAATGCGCACGAACGCGTCGGTCTCCGGGACGCGCCCGGGATAAAGCACCATCATCTGATCGAAATGCACGGCGCCGGCGGCGGCGCGCACGTCGACCGCGGTGATGACCACCGGGGCATGGCGCATGTCGACCACGACAATCTCGTTGCCGAGACCGTTCATCTTGAGAAATCGGTAGTTCGCAAGGGCGCTCATGGCTGCACCTTATATGGGCAATGGCCGCATGCGGGCAATGACGTGCGGCTTGAGGTCTATCGCAGATACTTGATGGGGTCATGCGCCGGCGACCCCGTGACTTGCGTCCCCCATTGGCCGATAGTCGATGCGGAACCGTTGATTCCTCCATCGACGGGGAGGCCACCATGTCATTTTCTCGCAGGGCCACGCTTGCCCTCGCGGCTGCTTGGGCCGTTGGCGTCATGCCGGTCCTGGGTCAGCCGACGGCTCCCACTCCGGCACAGCCGAAATCCCCCGATGCCGATCCGTTCGGCGAAGAAGTCACCTTGCCGGAAAGGAACATCATCTATTTCAACGGCACCGGGAATTGGGATGCGGCCTTTGAGACGATCGTCGATGCGTTCAAGACGGTGAACGCGTTTCTGGCCAAGCAGGGCATCAAGTCCGATGGCGCCCCGATGACGATCTACACGTCGACCGACGACAGCAGTTTCCAGTTCCAGGCGGCGGTGCCGGTCGCCGAGCTTCCGGCGGATCCGCCCAAAGGCGATCTCGCAGCCGGCAAGTCACCCGCGGGCCGCGCATTCAAGTTCGTCCACCGCGGGTCCTATGACGCGATGGACTCGACCTACGAGGCCATCACCAATTACCTCGACGATAAGCAGCTTGAGGCCAAGGATTTATTCATAGAGGAGTATGTCACCGATCCAGTCACCACGCCGGAAGACAAACTCGTCGTGAATATCTTCGTCCCGATCAAATAATCGGGCCGGTTGACTCGAGCCCCGTCCTCGCCTACCTGTCCGCCGTTCTCGTAAGAGACGGAACTCCTATGGTTCCGACCGATCCCGTGTGATCGGCGGCCAACGCCCGACAGCGCGATGCGCCCTCGGGCGCGAAACGCGTTGGAATTGCTGCGCTTTCCGCGCGGTGTCTGGGAAAAGCCATGTTCGACAGCCTCTCGGAGAAGTTATCGGGCATTCTCGACCGCCTCACCGGGCGCGGCGCGCTGTCGGCTGCGGACGTCGATGCAGCCGCGCGCGAGGTCCGGCGCGCCCTGCTCGAAGCCGACGTGGCGCTCGACGTGGTGCGGGCGTTCGTCGAGAAATTGCGCGAGCGCGCGGTCGGCGTCGAAGTCATCAAGTCGGTAAAGCCCGGACAAATGGTCGTGAAGATCGTGCACGACGAGCTCGTCGCCGTGCTCGGTTCGACCGCCGATCCGATCGACCTCAACGCGCCGGCGCCGGTGGCGATCATGATGGTCGGCCTGCAGGGCTCCGGCAAAACCACGACCACGGCCAAGATCGCCAAGCGGCTCACCGAGCAGATGCGCCGCAAGGTGCTGATGGCGTCGCTCGATACCCGCCGTCCGGCCGCCATGGAACAACTCGCCGTGCTCGGCCAGCAAGTCGGGGTCGACACCTTGCCGATCGTCGCCGGCCAGACGCCGGTGCAGATCGCCCGGCGCGCGCTCGAAGCCGGCCGGCTCGGCGGCTACGACGCGGTGTTGCTCGACACCGCCGGCCGCATCACGCTCGACGAAGCCATGATGGCGGAGGCCGCTGAAGTCGAGCGTGCCGCCAGCCCGCACGAAGTGCTGCTCGTGGCCGATGCGCTCACCGGACAAGACGCCGTCAACATGGCGCGCGCGTTCAATGAGCGGGTCGGGCTGACCGGCATCGTGCTCACCCGCGTCGACGGCGATGGCCGCGGCGGCGCCGCGCTTTCCATGCGGGCCGTCACCGGCAAGCCGATCAAACTCATCGGCACCGGCGAGAAGATGGATGCGCTGGAAGATTTTCATCCCGCACGCATCGCCGATCGCATCCTCGGCATGGGCGATATCGTGTCGCTGGTCGAGAAGGCGGCCGCGACCATCGACGCCGAGAAGGCCGCGCGCACCGCCGAGCGGATGCGCAAAGGCGCATTCGACCTCAACGACCTGCGCGAGCAACTCGGGCAGATGCAGCGCATGGGCGGGCTTGGCGGTCTGATGGGCATGCTCCCGGGCATCGCCAAGATGAAGAACCAGATCGCGGCCGCGAACCTGAATGAGAACATGCTCAAGCATCAGGTCGCGATCATCGATTCGATGACCCTGCAGGAGCGGCGCAATCCCGACGTGCTCAAGGCGAGCCGCAAAAGGCGCGTCGCCGCCGGCTCCGGCACCAGGGTCGAGGACATCAACAAGCTGCTCAAGATGCATCGCACCATGGCCGACATGATGAAGGCGATGGGGAGCGGCAAGCGGGGTCCGCTCGCGGGCCTTGCCAACATGATGGGATTGGGCGGCGGGACGCCGTCGCCCGAGGAGCTGGCAAAGCTCGCCGAGAAGATGCCGGGCGGACTGCCGCCGGGGTTGCCGGGAGGCGCGCCCGGGCCCGGTCTGCCACCGACAATGCCTGGCCTGCCGCCGAAATTGCGCGGCGGGCTTCCGGGCGCGCTGCCAGGGCTCGGCGGCAAGCTTCCCGGCGGAGCGTTGCCCGGACTGGGCGGATTCCCCGGCCTCGGGAAGAAGAAATGAGTTCTGCGGTTCAATCGATTGAAACGACGTTCGTCAGAAAGGAAATGCGATGTCTCTGAAAATCCGGATGGCCCGCGCGGGCACCAAGAAGCGGCCGATCTACCACATTGTGGTGGCCGACAGCCGCTCGCCGCGCGACGGGCGCTTCATTGAGCGGCTCGGATTTTTCAATCCGCTACTGCCGAAGGACAACAAGGAACGCCTCAAGGTCGACTACGAAAAGGTCAAGGGCTGGCTCGCCAAGGGCGCGCAGCCGTCCGACCGCATCATGCGCTTCCTCGACGCCGAGGGCATTCGCAAGCGCGAGCCGCGCAACAATCCCGAGAAGGCTGTTCCGCGCAAAGAGCGCAAGGCGCGCGCCGAAGCCGCCAAGGCGGGCGGCGCAGCCCCGGCCGCGGCACCGGCCGCTTGAAGCGCATCTGCGTCGGCAGGATCGGCGCGCCGCATGGTGTGCGCGGCGAGGTAAAGCTTTGGCCGTTCACCGCCGACCCGCTGGCGATCGCTTCCTACGGTGCGCTTGCGACCGCCGACGGCGCGCGCACGTTCGAGGTCGAGGCGCTGCGGCCGGCGCGCGGTCACGTGGTCGCGCGCCTCAAGGGCGTGCACGACCGCACTGCCGCCGAAGCGCTGCGCAATGTCGAGCTGTTCGTACCCCGTGACCGGCTGCCCGCGATCGAGGCGCCCGATGAGTTCTATCACGCGGATCTGGTCGGCCTGACGGCGCTGGCGCCTGACGGCGGCACGCTCGGGACCATCGTGGCGGTCCACAATTTCGGCGCCGGCGACCTGCTCGAGGTGAAACCGAATGCCGGCGGCGAGACCGTGCTGGTGCCGTTTACTGAGCGCACGGTGCCCAAGATCGATGTCGCGGCCGGTAACGTCGTGATCGACTACGATTTCGACGCTGCAAGATCCTGAGCCCACCCATGTGGCGTGCGACCGTCCTGACCCTGTTCCCCGACCTCTTTCCGGGTCCGCTGGCCGCGAGCCTCGCCGGCAAGGCCCTGGCGTCGGGCGTGTGGGCGCTCGACGCACGCGACATTCGCGCCAGCGCCACCGACCGCCATCGCACCGTCGACGACACCCCGGCGGGAGGTGGACCCGGGATGGTCATCAAGCCCGACGTGCTGGCCCGCGCGATCGATGCGGTTTTGCCCGAGGGGCGCCCGCGCCTGCTGATGAGCCCGCGCGGCAAGCCGCTGACGCAGGCGCGGGTCCAAGCGCTCGCCCGCGGGCCAGGCGTGATCGTCGTGTGCGGCCGGTTCGAGGGGGTCGACGAACGGGTGATCGCGGGCCGCGCCCTCGAGGAGGTCTCGCTCGGCGATTACGTGCTATCGGGCGGCGAGGTCGCGGCGCTGGTGCTGCTCGATGCCTGCGTGCGGCTGTTACCGGGGGTGGTCGGGGCGCAGGCGTCCGTGGCGGAAGACAGCTTCTCCGACGGGCTTTTGGAATATCCGCAATTCACGCGGCCGCAGGTGTTCGAGGGCTGCCCGATCCCGGACGTGCTGCTCTCGGGCGACCATGCCAAGGTGGCGGCCTGGCGGCGTGCCGAGGCTGAACGGATCACCCGCGAACGGCGGCCCGATTTATGGGAGACCCACCGGCGGCGGTCAAAAAGCCCCAACGAAAGCCCATGACGAAAGGGTGACAAGGCGGACGGTTTAGCGTAGAAGCCTGCGCAACCCGAAACATACGCCGACGTGCGCCCCGCATTAACCGGCGCAGCCGACGGAGAAATCCAATGAATCTGATCGAACAGCTCGAAAAAGAGCAGGTGGCGAAGCTTTCCGCCGGCAAGGAAATACCGGACTTCGAGCCGGGCGATACCCTGCAGGTCAACGTCAAGGTGGTCGAAGGCGACCGCACCCGTATCCAGGCCTACGAGGGCGTGTGCATCGGGCGTTCCGGCCACGGCGTGAACGAGAACTTCACGGTCCGCAAGATTTCCTACGGCGAAGGCGTCGAGCGCGTGTTTCCGCTCTATTCGCCGATGCTCGACTCCATCAAGGTGGTCCGCCGCGGCAAGGTGCGCCGCGCCAAGCTCTATTACCTGCGCGGCCGCCGCGGCAAGTCCGCCCGCATCGCCGAAGGCCAGGGCCATGGCGCCGAAGGCGCGGAGTCAAAGGCCGCGGAGTAACACCGGCCATGCGGTCGGCAGGGATTGGACGTCAGCAACCAGCGCTTAGATCTGGTTTCGCCGATTGGTGATTGCTGCCGCGTCCTGACGACGGGTTGGTGATTTCTGACATGCGTACCCTCTATGACAAGATCTGGGACGACCATCTGGTCGACGAAGCGCCAGACGGCACCTGCCTGCTCTATATCGACCGGCATCTCGTGCACGAAGTGACGAGCCCGCAGGCGTTCGAGGGGTTACGCGCATCCGGCCGCAAGATGCGGGCGCCGGAGAAGACATTGGCCGTCGTCGATCACAACGTGCCGACGACCGATCGCAAACTGCCAAATCCCGATCCGGAAAGTGCCGAGCAGATCAAAACCCTGGCGAAGAACGCCAAGGATTTCGGAATCGAATATTTCGATGAGTTCGACCGACGCCAAGGCATCGTGCACATCATCGGCCCGGAGCAGGGGTTCACGCTGCCGGGCACCACGATCGTGTGCGGCGACAGCCATACGGCGACGCACGGCGCATTCGGCGCGCTCGCCTACGGGATCGGGACGTCGGAGGTCGAGCACGTGCTCGCCACCCAGACGCTGATCCAGAAGAAATCGAAGAACATGCTGGTTGATGTCGACGGCCGCCTGCCGCCCGGCGTCACCGCCAAGGACATCATCCTGGCGCTGATCGGCGAGATCGGAACAGCCGGCGGCACCGGCTACGCGATCGAATACGCGGGCGAAGCCGTGCGTGCGCTCTCGATGGAAGGGCGCATGACCATGTGCAACATGTCGATCGAAGGCGGTGCCCGCGCCGGCATGGTCGCGCCGGATGAGAAGACCTACGCCTATCTGAAGGATCGGCCGAAGTCGCCGAAGGGCGCGGGCTGGGACGCGGCGATGCACTATTGGGAGACGCTGCGCTCAGACGAAGGTGCGGTGTTCGACGCCGTCGTGAAACTCGACGCCGCGAAACTGCCGCCGCTGGTGACATGGGGAACGAGTCCCGAGCAGGTTACATCGATTGCGGGTCGCGTGCCGGTTCCGGCTGAGATTGCCGATGAGCACAAGCGCAAGGCTGCTGAGACTGCGCTCGCCTACATGGGGCTCGCCGGCGGCGAGAAGATCACCGAGATCGGGCTCAACCGGGTGTTCATCGGCTCGTGCACCAACGGCCGCATCGAGGATTTGCGCGAGGTCGCGCGCGTCGTTAACGGCAAGTCCGTCAACCCGAACGTCAGCGCCATGATTGTGCCGGGCTCAGGCCTGGTGAAAGCGCAGGCCGAGGCGGAAGGTCTCGACAAAATATTTGTGAAGGCCGGGTTTGAATGGCGCGAGCCGGGTTGCTCGATGTGTCTCGCGATGAACCCCGACAAGCTCAAGCCGGGCGAGCGCTGCGCCTCGACCTCGAACCGCAACTTCGAGGGCCGTCAGGGCTACAAGGGCCGCACGCACCTTGTATCGCCCGCGATGGCAGCTGCCGCCGCCATCGCGGGTCACTTCGTCGATGTTCGCGAGTGGCGCTGATCCGCAGCGCCTATCACTCACCAACGCGAGTACGCGTAGCGGTGCCAGTGGCGGTGACGCCAGCCGTAGTGATGGCCGCGGTACCAGCCATAGTGGCGGCGATGCCACCAAACCTTGGTCACGCCCTGGTCGGGCATCGCACGCTCGATGTTGATGTTGGCTGAGCCCGCTTGCGAGAGCGGCGTCGCCTGCGCGTTCGCACCAAGCAAGACCGCCAAACATGCCCCCGCGCCAAGCATCACAAGTTTGTGCATGTTCTCCTCCGGAAAGCGTTTTCTTCGTTAATGGAAAACGCCTGCGCGCAGAGGAGGGTTCCGGCGCCCGCGCTGTGATTAATCGCACGCGCATAGGTGATTGGGCTAATTCGTTCGACTAATACGCGTAGTAGCGCTTCACCCATCGACAGCGCGAGTGCGGCACGATGGTTGGGCCGGTCAGACGCGGCTCAACCACAAGAGCGTCGATGCAATCTCGATAGTACTGCACGCGCAGCCGCGGCGTGATTTCAACGCGCGGCAGCGGACGTGAAGGTGGTGGCACATAAACGGGCCCCGGTGCATAGCCTTGCGCGAACGCCAAGGTCGCCGCGGACGCAATCGCCCAGGCCACGGTCGCCACGATCAGGAACAGTCTTCGCATCGCAGGGCCCCTCCGTGCGGCGACGCTCGCGCATTGCTGCGTCGCCGTCAACGTGGCGTCGACGCCGGTTCCTGGTTAAAACCCCCGATATGCCGCACTCCGAACCGTCGGCTTGGCGCGCCCTGCAGGCGCCCTCATTGGCGGAATTCGAACGCCTGGCCGCGGAGGTGTTTCGCGCGCTGCCGGAGAAATTTCGCGCGCTCTGCGCGGATCTGGTGATCCAGGTCGAGGATTTTCCAACTGACGACGTCCTCGACCAGATGGGGATCGAAAGCCCCTTCGATCTGATGGGCCTGTTTCACGGGATCGGGCTGCCGTTTCGTTCGGAAAGCGCGTCCGGCGTTATGCCGAACATGATCTGGCTCTACCGTCGACCAATCTTGGATTACTGGGCCGAGCACGAAGAATCACTGGGTGCCGTGGTCGCGCACGTCCTGGTGCACGAAATCGGTCATCACTTTGGTTTGTCGGATGCCGATATTGCCGAGATCGAGGCGGACGCCGAGTGAAGCCTGACCGGGGTGGGCCGCGCCTCCAGGTGGCGCAGGCGTTCATCGATGTCGGCAAGGCGGGCGCTGAACCGCATGCCCATGTAGATACCGACATAGACTAGCGGTAGCAGGCCGATCCCGAGCGCCATGGCTTCGGGCCAATCGCCATATTTGCTGCCGATGAAGGGGACGGCCGACAGGCCGAAGCCGCTGAGCATCAGACACACGCCAACGATCGGCCAGTCCGACCTCCGCCAGATCGAGTCGCTCATCGCCCACCCCATCCTTACCGTGGTTCGCCCCGGCGTCATTCAGGCGTTTTTCGGTTCAAAGTCAACCCACGCCTGCGAATAGGCGGCTTGACCGCCGGCCCCCAAACCTGCATGTCCTCCCACTGGAGAAGCCCATGGACAAGTTTACGACGCTTGAAGGGGTCGCCGCGCCGCTCGACCAGATCAATGTCGATACCGACATGATCATTCCCAAGCAGTATCTAAAGACCATCAAGCGCACCGGCCTCGGCAAAGGGCTGTTTTCGGAAAAGCGCTATCGGGACGATGGCAGCGAGAACCCGGATTTCGTGCTCAACAAACCGGCCTACCGCAAGGCCAAAATCCTGGTCGCCGGCGACAACTTCGGCTGCGGATCGTCGCGCGAGCACGCGCCCTGGGCGCTGCTCGATTTCGGCATCCGCTGCGTGATCTCAACCTCGTTTGGCGACATCTTCTACAACAACTGTTTCAAGAACGGCATTCTGCCGATCAAGGTCTCGCGCGAGGATCTCGACAAGTTGTTTGACGATGCCGAGCGCGGCGCCAACGCGACCCTCACCATCGATCTCGTGAAACAGGAGATCCGTGGTCCTGACGGCGGCATGGTGGCGTTCGAGATCGACCAGCACCGCAAGCATTGCTTGCTCAACGGCCTCGACGACATCGGACTGACGCTCGAGAAGAGCAGCAAGATCGACAACTTCGAGCGCAAGGCGCACGCAGCGCGGCCGTGGGCCTGAACCAGGCTTCAGGGACCTTCAGCCTTTCCATAGCCGTAGCCGGCGGGCGCCACGTCGATGCCGGGGATGCGGCTTTTCTCGATCGCTTGCGCCAGAAAGCCCGATGCGCGCACATCGTCGATGAACCGATTGATGTCGGCGAGCACGTCGGCCTTCCCGTTCGGCACAATGATCGTCTGCGGCACGTCGAAGATGTTGTCCGGCAGCAGTCGGTATCCGGGCAGCTCGGCGATCAAATTGGTCAAGCGTTGACGGTTGGCGCCGAACGCGTCGATCTCGGCAGCCGCGAATTTGCGCTTGGCGTCGGCCGGCGTGTTGTCCGTCTCGACGAGCGTGGCTCGCTTGAGCGTGCGCGCCAGAAACAGCGTGATCGAATCGCCGTGCCCGCCGCCGATTCGGCGGCCCGGCTGGTCGATATCATCGACCGACCGGATTGGTGAGTTGCCAGGCACCAGGAAGCTCTGTCGCACCAGCATGTAGGTCTGTGAAAACGAGACCGTACCGGTGCGCGAAGGCGCATAAGCAACAAAGCCGATATCGGCGTCGCCTTTGCTCACGGCCTCGATCACGGTTTGCGGATTGGCCGAAGGGATGAGCGTTACCGGCACGCCGATCCGGCGGCCCAATTCGCGCGCCAAGTCGGCGGAGGCGCCGCGGGTCTCACCGCTCGTTGGATCGCGTACCGCCTGGGCCGGATTGCTCGCGAGATAGACCGCACGCAGTGCGCCGGTCGGGGCAATGTCACTGGCGAGGGCAGGCGCAGTTGCAATAAAGAACAGCGCGAGGCCGGCTACGGATTCCAATCGCACGGCTTACTCCCGACCGGCACTAGGCACCGACTATAGGCTCGCCGCAATCGCGTCCGCCACCGCGACCGTGCGCTGCGCCATCTCGGCATGCAACAGTTCAACCATGCGGCCGCCGACCTGGACCACACCCTTGCCCTTGTTCTCCGGGAGCGCGAATGCCGCAATGATTGCGCGCGCCTGGGTCACTTCATCCGGGGTTGGCGAAAACACCGCGTTGCACGATTCGATCTGATTGGGATGAATCAGCGTCTTGCCGTCGAAGCCCATGTCGCGGGCTTCTGCGCATTCACGCGCGAAGCCCTCGGCGTCCGTCAGGTTGTTGTAGACGCCGTCCAGGATGTCGATCCCAT
Source organism: Xanthobacteraceae bacterium (assembly GCA_051985675.1). Taxonomy (GTDB): domain Bacteria; phylum Pseudomonadota; class Alphaproteobacteria; order Rhizobiales; family Xanthobacteraceae; genus JAFAXD01. Next base: position 33,173 of record JBPYFJ010000055.1, read on the forward strand.
ACGTGCGTGCGGCGAGTACGCAGGTCGTCAGCCAGGGCAACATCGGCGCGCGCCCCGGCACGATGCGCGCCCGCGTCTCCTTGGCGAGGTCGTTGGTGCCCATCACAAAGCCCCCGAGCCGATCCTCGGAATCGCGCGCCTGGCCGGCGAGAACCACCGCGTTGAAGATCGCCAACGGCGTTTCGATCATCGCCCAAATGCGAATGCGCTTGTCGGCACGCATATCGAGAAGGCGCTGGCCGATCATGTCGAGTTGCTGTGGCGTCGAAATTTTCGGCACCAGGATCGCGTCCGGTGCCGCGTGCACCGCGGCCTCCACGTCCTCGGAGAACCAAGCGGTGTCGATGCCGTTGACTCGAATGAAAATCTCGCGCTTGCCGAAGCCGCCGGCCTTGACGGCGTGAACGACCTGCGCCCGCGCCGTTGCCTTGGCGTCGGGGGCGACCGCGTCCTCGAGATCGAGGATGAGACCGTCGGCGGGCAGCGTCTTGGCCTTCTCGAGCGCGCGGAGGTTCGATCCCGGCATGTAGAGCACGCTGCGGCGCGGGCGGATGGTCATGGCACACCCCTCTAGTCCAAACCTCAGACTAAACGGCGTGCAGGACGTGTGCCAGCCGTACGCGCGCTGTAGCACAAGCGTCAATATCGGCGGATAGTCGTAAGATACTGAACCTGCCGGCCGGTCCGCAGGCACACGGTTTGCACGAAACGCAAGAGGAGGGGCCGATATGCCGCTGCCGGAAGATCTGATCGACGGCTATCGGGCATTTCGCAGGGGGCGGTTGCGACGGGAGCAGGCGCGCTATCGCGAACTCGCCGACAACGGCCAAGCGCCTGAAACCATGGTGATCGGCTGCTGCGACTCGCGCGTGTCGCCAGAGGTCATTTTCGATTCCGGGCCCGGCGAACTGTTCGTCGTGCGTAACGTCGCCAACCTGGTACCTCCGTATGCGCCGGGCGCATCATTTCAAGGTGTGTCGTCCGCGCTCGAATATGCCGTTCAGGTGCTGAAGGTGAAACACATCGTGGTTCTCGGCCACGGACGTTGCGGCGGCATCCGGGCCTTTGCGGAGCGCAGCGCCCCGCTGTCGCCCGGTGATTTCATTGGCAAGTGGATGTCGCTTATTGCACCAGCGGCCAAGGCGATCGAACCGAGCAAAGATGCCTCTGGCAACTATTTGACGAAGCTGGAACAAGCGTCGTTGGCGGGTACACTCGACAATTTGATGACGTTTCCCTTCGTGCGAGAGCAGATCGAACAAGGTCGACTCACTCTGCACGCCGCTCATTTCGACGTGTCGTCGGGCGAGCTAACGGTTAGGGATCCAGCCACTGGCCGGTTCGAAGCGCTGATCAAGAACGCAGCACTGGCCGCCGAATAGCCGTTGACACCCGCAGCTCACCGTTCTCGTGCGCGCCGTAGACGTTCGGACGATTACGCCGCCTTGCGCTTGGCTTCGATCAGCTTGCGGTTGACCAGACACTCCGCGATCTGGATGGCGTTGAGCGCGGCGCCCTTGCGCAGATTGTCGGACACGCACCAGAACGCGAGCCCATTGTCGATTGTTGGATCTTCGCGAATACGGCTGATGTAGGTCGCGTCTTCACCGGCGGCTTCGTGCGGCGTGACGTACCCGCCCGGCTCGCGCTTGTCGATGACGATGCAGCCCGGCGCGTCCCGCAGAATATCCTGCGCTTCTTCGGCGGTGATCGGCTCCTCGAACTCGACGTTCACCGCCTCGGAATGTCCGATAAAGACCGGCACGCGCACGCACGTCGCCACCACCTTGATCTTGGGGTCGAGGATCTTCTTGGTCTCGACCACCATCTTCCATTCTTCCTTGGTGAACCCGTCTTCCATGAACACGTCGATGTGCGGGATCACGTTGAAGGCGATACGCTTTGGAAACTTCGCCGGCGTGATGTCGTCGACGGTGAATACCGCCTTGGTCTGTGCGAACAATTCGTCCATCGCTTCTTTGCCGGCACCCGAGACGGATTGATAGGTCGCCACTACGACGCGCTTGATCTTGGCCTTGTCGTGAAGCGGCTTGAGGGCCACCACGAGCTGCGCGGTGGAGCAATTCGGGTTGGCGATGATGCCCTTGCGGCGAAAGCCGGCGACCGCATCGGCATTAACTTCCGGAACAACGAGCGGAACGTCGGCGTCGTAGCGCCAGCAGGACGAATTATCGATCACCACGGCGCCAGCCGCCGCGATCTTGGGCGACCATTCCTTGGAGACGGCAGAGCCCGCCGACATCAGGCAGATGTCGACGTCGGAGAAATCATAGTGATCGAGCGCCCGGACCTTGAGATCGCGGTCCCCGTAGGAGACCTCCTGGCCGAGGCTGCGGCGCGACGCCAGCGCGACGACCTCATCGGCCGGAAACGCCCGCTCGGCCAGAATGTCGAGCATCTCGCGCCCGACATTGCCGGTGGCACCCGCGACCGCGACCTTGAAGCCCATCGTCCTGTCTCCGAACAAAATGGCCGCTGGTTCTAGCTGAATCCGCGGTTCCGCGACACTGACCTAAGGTTCAATCCGTCGTTTCGCACGGTGGCTTAGGGTTAATGCCGGTGCAGGCGGATGTAAGCGTGAAATTGCGCCAATTCAACGCCCACCTCACCCAAACGTAGTGATTCCGGCGCTCGCCGGCCGTGGTGATTGTGGCCGTTTCGCCACATCGGCCGGCGAAGTGGATGGCGAAACGCTCGCCATCGTACCTTTGCTTGTTCCCGCAGGTCGAACACATTACACTGATCAAACACACATAGGACGAGCGATCATGCGCTTTCGGTTCGTTGTGGGGCTCGCGGTGCTCGCCGCTTCAGCCGCTGCCCTCGCGCTTCCGGCGCAGGCCCAGTCGCGTCGCGCACCCGCGGGCGCGACCGAGACCATTACGATCATCGACGAAACCGGCAGGACCCGCACCAAGGTGACGGTGCGCCCGCGCTCTTGGCTCGACCCCGGGCCGGAGGAAATTCCGGGCAGCAACAAATCGCTCGATTACGCCATGCCGCCGAACTATTCGGTCTTCTACGACCGCAACAACTACAACGGCACGTGGTCGCGCAATCCGCTTCCCGGACCGTTCGACGTGCCCGGCGGCGGTTGGAACACCGGCTTCTGAGGCCTAGGCGGCCAACGTCTCCATCTCCTTGAGGATCGCGCCGCCCATCTCGGCGGTGCCGACCACCGTGGTCCCCTCCGACTTGATGTCGGCGGTGCGCAAACCCTTGGCAAGCGCGGCGGCGATCGCGCGGTCGACAAGGTCGGCCTCCTTGCCCATCCCGAACGAATAGCGCAGCGCCATCGCGAACGACGCGATCATGGCGATCGGGTTGGCGAGCCCCTTGCCGGCGATGTCCGGCGCCGAGCCGTGTACCGGCTCGTAGAGCGCCCGCCGCTTCTTGGTCATGGGGTCGACCTCGCCAAGCGAGGCCGACGGCAGCATGCCGAGCGAGCCGGTAAGCATCGCGGCGACGTCTGAGAGCATGTCGCCGAACAGATTGTCCGTGACGATCACGTCAAACTGTTTTGGCCAGCGCACCAGCTGCATCCCGCCGGCGTCGGCGAGCTGGTGCTCGAGCGTGACGTCCTTGTATTCGCGCTGGTGCAACGCCGCGATCACCTCGTGCCAGAGCACGCCGGTCTTCATGACGTTGCGCTTTTCCATCGAGGTGACCTTGTTGCGCCGCGCCCGCGCGAGTTCGAACGCAACGCGGCCGATGCGCTCGATCTCGTAGGTATCGTAGACCTGGGTATCAATTGCGCGCTTCTGGCCGTTGCCGAGGTCGGTGATGGTCTTCGGTTCACCGAAGTACACCCCGCCGGTGAGCTCGCGCAGGATGATGATGTCGAGGCCGTCGACGACCTCGCGCTTGAGGCTGGAGGAGTCCGCTAATGCCGGATAGCAGAGCGCCGGGCGGATGTTGGCGAATAGGGCGAGATCCTTGCGCAGCCGCAGCAGGCCGGCTTCGGGCCGGACCTCGTAGGGCACGTTGTCCCATTTTGGCCCGCCGACCGCGCCGAACAGCACCGCGTCGGCGGCTTTCGCCTTCGCCATGGTCTCGTCGGTCACCGCAACCTTGTGGGCGTCGTAAGCCGATCCGCCGACCAGCGCCTCCTCAGTCTTGAACTGGGCGATGCCGCGCTGGTTCATCCGGGCAATCACCCGTTTCACCTCGGCCATGACCTCGGGGCCGATGCCGTCGCCGGGAAGCAGAAGAAGGTTGATGGCAGCCATAACGATCGCTTTCACGGATTGAACTCGCGCGAAGTGCTATCGAGCGCGGCCCGGATTGGCAAGGCATGGTTCGGGCTTCGAGCTTCGCGAAGCCTGGCTACGTCAATCGCCGATTGCGGCTGCCCGCGGCGCGCACGATGTTTGCGGTGATGCGGCCTGATCATCATCTTGACCGCGCGCTTTGGCGCGACGGTGTCATCATCGTCATCCTGGCGCTGGCGCCGGCGATCGGCGTTGGCATCGCGCGCTTTTCCTATTCGCTGCTGTTGCCCGACATGCGCGCGAGCCTCGGCTGGAGCTACGCCGCGGCCGGGTTCATGAATACCGTCAACGCCGCCGGATATCTGATCGGCGCGCTGGCGGCGGCCGGCGCGATCCGGCGCATCGGCGAGTCTAGGGCAATCTTCTACGGCTCGCTGGTCTGCGTGATCGCGCTCGCGCTGTCGGCGGCTTCGGGAAATTTTCTGGTGCTGAGCGCGGCGCGGCTTGCAGCCGGCGTCGGCGGGGCGATTGCGTTCGTCGGGGGCGGCGTTGCAGCTGCGCGCCTGTCGCAGCGCCACCCCGCGCACGCAGCGTTTCTCCTCAGCCTCTATTACATCGGGCCCGGCATCGGCATCGTTTTGTCCGGCTTAGCCGCGCCGCTGTTGTTGGCGGCGCTCGGGCCGGGATCGTGGTGGATTGTCTGGGGGGCGCTCGCCGCCGTCACGGGAGTTCTCTGCCTTCTGCTGATCGTCGCGCGGACCGGGACGGGGGCGGGCGATCCGGCAAAAATGCACGTCCGCGCGCCACTCGCGCCAATGAGGTTGGTGCTTGCAAGCTATTGCATCTTCAGCGTCGCCACCATCGCCTACATGACCTTCATGATTGCCTGGCTCGTCAACGCGGGCGCTGGGGCGCTTGTGCAGGGCGCATTCTGGACATGCCTGGGCCTCGGCGGCGTCGCATCGCCGTTCCTGTGGTCGTGGATGCTTGCTGGAGCGCGCGGTGGCCGCGCCATCGCCCTGCTGACGGCGATCACGTTTGTGGCCGTTATGGTGGGACTGTTCGCCGATGGGCGCGCGTTACAGTTCCTGTCGGCGTTCGGTTTCGGTTCGGTGCTGCTTGCGGTGGTGGCGGGCACCACAGCGTTCGTGCGGCGAAATCTTTCGTCGGCGGCGTGGCCGAGCGGGGTCGGCGCCATGACGGTGGCGTTCGGGCTCGGCCAGATGATCGGCCCGGTGCTCAGCGGCGCGATCACCGATGCCACCGGCGATCTGTTGGTCGGGCTCATAGCCTCCGCCGGCTTGTTGGTGCTCGCGGCGGCATTGGCGGCCGCCCAGCGCGATCTTTCGCCGGTCAGCTTCCGCTGAACCAGTTGTACCCCTGGTCTTCCCAATAGCCGCCGCGATCCTCGTTGGTAACAACCATCGCCACCACGTGCTTGGGGTTCTTGAACCCGAGCTTGGTCGGGATTCGGATCTTCATCGGGTATCCGTATTTGCGCGGCAGGATCTCGTCGGCGAAGCGGAACGTCATCTGGGTCTGCGGATGCAGCGCAGTCGGCATGTCGATCGTGTTGGAGTAACCTTCCGCGCAGATGAAATAGACATACTTGGCGGTGAGATCGGCGCCGATGCGGGTCAGAAAGTCGGACAAGCGCGCGCCGGTCCAGCTGCCGATCGCGCTCCAGCCTTCGACGCAGATGAGCCGGGTGATCTGCTTTTCCTGCGGCAGCTGGTAAAGCTGGTCCAGGGTCCACGATTGCTTGTTGTCGACCAGCCCGGCGATCTCGAGCTTGTAGGTTTCCCCGTCGACCTCCGGGGCTTCATCTTCCGAATAATAGGCGTTGAACGGGAACGGCTTGGTAACGGCGCTCTCCGGGTAGGTCGGCGCGAGCTTGTGCGGCTGGAACATCCGCGCCTGCACCCAATCGTTGAATTTGGAGACGACGCGCAGTGCATGCTCTGCCGACGGACTGTCCAGAATATCGCAGCCGGTGAGAAGCGTCAGCGCGCCAAGGCTGGTTGCGCCGCGCAGAAACCGCCTGCGCGATGGTTCGGGCAGGAGCTTCGCCGCATCCTTGATCAGGAGTTTGGGGTCGACGCCGGGGGGTTGTTTGCGCACGCGCATGGTCATCTCCCGGTCACCATGGCGCGCAGACTCTTGGGAACGATCAGCGCCAGCACAATGTGGATCACGAGGAAACCGACGATTGCCGTCATGGCGAAGAAATGGACGTAGCGGGCGGCGTCATAGCCGCCGAACAACGCGGTCAATTGCTGTACCTGCACCGGCTTCCAGATCGAAAGCCCCGAAAACACCGCGACGACACCCGCCAGGATCACGCCCAGGTAGAGCAGCCGCTGCACCGCGTTGTAGACCGACAGATCCTCATGCGAGAGCCGGCCGCGCAGCGCGGCCACAAGGTCGCGCGCGACATCGGCAGGCCGGATCGGGAACAGCTTGCGACGGAACCGCCCTGTAGCAATTCCGAGCGTCAGATAGACGATACCGTTGATCGCAAGCACCCACATGGCGGCGAAATGCACCAGCAACGCGCCGGCGAGCCAGTTGCCGATCCCGACCGGGAACACAAACGGAAACAGCGGCGACGCGTTGTAGATCGTCCATCCCGAGCCGATCATGAAGATCATGGCCAGTGCGTTGATCCAATGGGTAACGCGCACCCAGATCGGATGGACGACAGGGCCGGCGGGGCTTGTCAGCGTGACGACGTCGAAGGCTTGTGCCGACATGATTGCTTCCGTGGTGCTGAAACCTAGCAAAAAGACCGGGTTGGCGTCGCGTCACATCAACTCACGGCTGCGCGAGGGGTTTCCCTTCCCCTCCGGGAGGGGCTTCCCTTCCTCTCCGGCAAATGGCACGGCGCCGGTTCTCCCTCTCCCCGCGGGCGGGGAGAGGGAATGGCGTTGCGACACCGTGCCGTGAGGCCAGGCCGCCTCACATTGGCAGCAGCACGGTATCGATCACGTGGATCACGCCGTTCGACTGCAGCACATCCGGGATCGTGACCATCGCAACGTCGCCCTTGGCGTCGGTGACCGAGAGCTTGCCGGGACCGGCTTGCTTGATCCAGATGTCGCCGCCCGCGACGGTCTTGAACTTGGCGGTGCCTTCGCCGTCCTTGATCGCTTTCATCAGCGTCGTCGCGGTCAGGCGTCCCGGCACAACGTGATAGGTGAGGATCTTGGTCAGCGTCTCCTTGTTCTCGGGCTTGACCAGGTTGTCGACGGTGCCCGCCGGCAACTTGGCGAATGCCGCGTTGGTCGGGGCGAACACCGTGAACGGGCCGGGGCTTTGCAGCGTATCGACGAGGCCTGCGGCCTTCACGGCGGCGACCAGCGTGGTGTGGTCCTTGGAGTTGACGGCGTTCTGGACGATGTTTTTGGACGGATACATCGGCGCGCCGCCGACGGTCACGGTCTTCTCGTTCATGGACTCGGCCGACGCCGGGATCGACGCGAGAAGGAGGGTCGCGACCGCGGCCGACGCAAACAAGCTGAAGCGAGGCATGGGGAGCTCCTGATCGGGTTGTCGAGGGGGCAATGAACCGCCCGGATTGCGACGCACGAAGATCCCCGTGCCCGTCCTCTGAGTGCCGGGCGCATGCGGATCTCGTCGTCGCAGGCAGCTACGGGCGTCCGCCGCGCGGGTTTTGCGGTGCCGCTCCGTCTCACGCGCTCGTGATGATGCCCCGCAAAGGGGTGACCACGGTTGGGTTCAACCGCCGCGCTTCGCGGTCACCTCGATCTCGACCCGCATCTCGGGCCGCAGGAGCCCCGCAATTACGAAGATCGCGGCGGCCGGCCGGATGTCGCGAAACACCTCGCCACAGACCGCGAGCACCGCATCGGCGTCGGTGCGGTCGAGAATGTAGTAGCGAGCCCGCACCACGTCGGCGAGGCCGAAGCCCGCTTCGTCCAAGACGCGGGCGATCGTGCGGAAGCAGTTGCGCGTCTGCTCGGTCACGTCGGGCGGTATCTGCATCGTGGCGTAATCGTAGCCGGTGGTGCCGGCCACAAAGCAGAAATCGCCGTCCACGACGGCGCGGCTAAAGCCGGCCGTCTTTTCGAACGGCGAACCGGTGGAGATCAGACGGCGGGTCATGGCGTGGCGCGAGCGTCCCTGATGCGGAGGCCGGCAAATAGTAGCCTTTGGTTTCAAGTTCCTATCCGCAGTGATGATAGGAACCAATGTCCATTGCCGGTAACTTGGCGACAGTCCACCGTTAGAGTTGTGCCATGGGCAAGGCCAATCCTGGCAACTTCTTCGAGGATTTCCGCGTCGGCCAGGTGATCCAGCACGCGAGCCCGCGCACCCTGACGGTCGGTGACGTCGCGCTTTATACCGCGCTTTACGGCTCGCGCTTTGCGGTTCAATCCTCCGACGCGTTCGCTCAGGCGATCGGCTACCCGCTCGCGCCGATCGATGGCCTGCTCATTTTCCATGTCGTGTTCGGCAAGAGCGTTCCCGACATCTCGCTCAACGCCGTTGCCAACCTTGGCTACGCGGATTGTCGGTTCCTGGCGGCAGTCTATCCCCACGACACCTTGAGCGCCGCATCCGAGGTCATCGGGCTGCGCGAGAATTCCAGCCGCAAGACCGGCGTGGTTTATGTGCGCTCGACCGGCACCAACCAGGACGGCACCAAAGTCCTCGAGTATGTGCGCTGGGTGATGGTGCACAAGCGCAGCGAAGCCGCGCCCGCCCCGGGCGATCATGTTCCGGAGTTGCCCAAGAGCGTCGAGCCCAGCACGCTCGGCGGCGCGTGCCCGGCAATCGACATCAAGGCCTACGACACCGCACTTGCCGGAAGCACGGCGCGCTGGGGCGACTACGCGGTCGGCGAGAAGATCGATCACGTCGACGGCATCACGGTCGAGGAGGCCGAGCATCAGCTCGCCACCCGGCTCTACCAGAACACGGCGCGCGTCCACTTCAACCTGTTCACGGAATCGCATGGTCGGTTCGGCCGCCGCCTGATCTACGGCGGGCACGTCATCTCGCTCGCGCGCGCGCTGTCGTTCAACGGGCTTGCCAATGCGTTCCACATCGCGGCGATCAATGGCGGCCGGCACGTGGCGCCGCTGTTTGCCGGGCTCACCGTGTTTGCCTGGTCCGAGGTGCTGGACAAGGCCGCGCTGCCGGAGCGCGACGACGTCGGTGCGCTGCGATTGCGCACGGTCGCCACCAAAGATCAGCCCTGCGGCGCGTTTCCGCTGCGCGCCGGCGAGAAGGATGACCCGGCGGTGATCCTCGATCTCGACTATTGGGTGCTGCTGCCGCGCTGACCGCGGTTGCCACACGCCTCACCCCTTCGCGCGCAGATATTCCACCAGTTGGCGGGCGTAGTTCGGCAGCTCATCGAGATCGCGTACACAGATGGTGAGCTCGCGTAGCGCCCAAGGATCCTTGAGGGCGACAGTCGCGATCGCCATCGTCTTGGCGGCGCGCCGCGCGGTCGTCTCCGGCACGATGCCGATCCCCACGTTGCTTTCGACCATCCGGCAGACCGCATCGAAGCTGCGCAGCTGAATCCGCAGCCGCAACGGCTTGCCGATGCGCGCGGCCTTGTCCGACAGAAATCGCTGGATCGCGCTCGACCGGTCGAGACCGACAAAGTTCCGATCGAGCACGTCCGCAAACGCGATCTCGCTGCGCTTCGCGAGCGGATGGCCGCGCGCGACCGCGAGCACAAAGCGATCCTGCCGAAACGGAAATGTCGTTAAAGCACCGGTATCGACCGTCCCGGCAACAATGCCGATGTCGGCGACGCCTTCGGCGATCAGTCCGACGATTTCATCGCTCAGCCGTTCCTCGAGCTCGACGCTGACCTGCGGGTGCCCGGCCAGGAACGCGCTCAGCGTTTCGGGGAGGAACTCCGCGAGCGCATTGGTATTGGAGAGAACGCGAATCTGCCCGACCGAGGCGCCGGCGAACGCGCCGAGGTCTTCACGCAGGCGCTCGGTCTGCTGCAGGATCGCACGCGCGTGGGTCAGCAGCGCCCGGCCGGCCTGCGTCGGCGCTACGCCTTGACGTCCGCGCGTGAGCAGCGGCGCGCCAAGCGACTCCTCCATGTGGCGGATGCGCGTTGAAGCAGCACCGAGCGCAAGATTTGCCTTCAATGCGCCACGCGTGATGCTGCCGGCCTCGACGACGTGCCGGAATAGGCTGAGATCCACCAGGTCGAAATGCATGGGCTTCGTCAATGGCGAAGGAAGCCTACGCCATATGCTCATTGTGGCGGGCTATTCGCAAACCTATGTTTTCGCCGTTGGCGAAGCAAGTGTGATCTTGCAATGAGCGGCGCTGGGTTCGGCCCGACACCTGCAGGTCACCCTAGTTGGGTACGCGCGGGCGCGATGCCGACATTGCGCCGGTGCTGTATTGCGACGCAGTATGGCATTGGATAGGAACGTGCGCGGTTTTCGGAGAACGAACATGGCCAACGCGAAGACCCCGCCAGAGCTGACCCGCCCGCTGTCGCCGCATCTCCAGATCTACCGCCCAATGCTGACGATGGTCATGTCGATTTTCCATCGCATCACCGGCGGAGCGCTTTATGTCGGGACCCTGCTGCTGGCGTGGTGGCTGCTGGCGATCGCGTCCGGACCCAATGCGTACGCAACCTTCCAGATGGTGGCCGGAAGCTTCATCGGCCGGCTGGTGCTGTTGGGCTACACCTGGGCCCTGCTTCATCACATGCTCGGCGGGCTTCGCCACCTGATCTGGGATACCGGCCGCGGGTTCGGTCCGGCCGAGCGCGAGTGGATGGCGCGCGCCACCCTGTTCGGCTCGATCACGTTGACGCTGCTGCTATGGCTTTTCGTCTATCTGGTCTCGGGGGGGCTGCGATGAAGCAGATGCGCACACCGCTCGGTCGCGTCCGCGGCCTTGGCTCCGCCAAGACCGGAACCGAGGATTTCTGGCATCAGCGCCTGACCGCCATGGCCAACATCCCGCTGGTTATCGCCGGTGTCGTCATCGTCATTTCGCTGGTCGGTCGTAATCATGCGGCGGCGGCGCAGATTCTCGGCTCGCCGCTCATCGCCATCCTGATGCTGCTGTTCATCATTTCGGTGACCTATCACATGCGGATCGGCATGCAGGTGATCATCGAGGATTACGTGCATGAAGAGACGAGCAAGATAGCCCTCATCGTATTGAATACGTTCTACACGATCGCGGTCGCGCTGGTGTCGGCGTTCGCCATCCTGAAGCTTTCGTTCGGAGTCTAGAGCATGGCTGGCAACGGAAATGCTGCGCCTGCGGTCGGCGGCCGCGCTTACCCGATCGAAGACCACAAATATGACGTCGTCGTCATCGGCGCCGGTGGATCAGGCCTGCGCGCCACGGTCGGCTGCAGCGAGGCCGGGCTCAAGACCGCATGCATCACCAAGGTGTTTCCGACCCGCTCCCACACGGTGGCGGCACAAGGCGGCATCGCGGCCGCGCTCGGCAATATGAGCGAGGACGACTGGCGCTGGCACATGTACGACACGGTGAAGGGCTCAGACTGGCTCGGCGACCAGGATGCGATCGAATACATGTGCCGGCATGCGCCGGCGGCGGTTTACGAGCTCGAGCACTGGGGCTTGCCGTTCTCGCGCCGCGAGGAAGACGGCAAGATCTACCAGCGACCGTTCGGCGGCATGACCACCCATTATGGCAAGGGTACCGCGCAGCGGACCTGCGCGGCGGCCGACCGCACCGGCCACGCGATGCTGCACACCCTTTACGGGGCAGCGCTCAAGCATCAGGCCGAGTTCTTCATCGAGTACTTCGCCATCGATCTGATCATGGACGACGATGGCCGCTGCCGCGGCGTGGTCGCCCTCAAGCTCGACGACGGCTCCCTGCATCGGTTCAGCGCGCACATGACCATCATCGCGACCGGCGGCTACGGACGCGCCTACGCGTCGTGCACAGGCGCCCACACCCAGACCGGCGACGGCAACGCCATGGTGCTGCGCGCCGGGCTGCCGCTGCAGGACATGGAGTTCGTGCAATTTCATCCGACCGGCATCTACGGCGCCGGTTGCCTCATCACCGAGGGGGTGCGCGGTGAAGGCGGCTATCTGGTCAACGCAGAAGGCGAGCGCTTCATGGAGCGTTACGCGCCCTCCGCCAAGGACCTCGCCTCGCGCGACGTTGTTTCCCGCGCCATGACGATCGAGATCCGCGAGGGGCGCGGCGTCGGCGACAAGAAGGATCACATCTTCCTGCATCTCGACCACCTCGACCCCAAGATCGTGCATGAACGGCTGCCTGGGATTTCGGAAAGCGCCCGCATCTTTGCGGGCTGCGACGTCACCCGCGAGCCGATCCCGGTGCTCCCGACCGTGCACTACAACATGGGCGGCATCGCCACCAACTATCATGGCGAGGCCGTGATCAAGAAAGACGGCAACGTCGATCACGTCGTGCCGGGCCTGATGGCGCTCGGCGAAGCAGCCTGCGTCTCGGTGCATGGCGCCAACCGGCTTGGCTCCAATTCGCTGATCGATCTCGTCGTGTTCGGGCGCGCCGCCGCGATGCGCTGCGCCGAGCTCATTCAGCCGGACGAGAAACACAGCGACCTGCCCAAGGATTCGGCCGAGCGGTCGCTGACCAGGCTCGACAAGTTCCGTTACGCCAACGGCTCCACGCCGACGGCCGAGTTGCGGACCCGCATGCAGGGCGTCATGCAGAACAACTGCGCGGTGTTCCGGACCGGGGAGATTCTTCAGGAAGGATCCAAGCTGATTCACGAGGTGATGAACGGTGTCGCGGATGTTCGGGTGTTCGACCACTCGCTGATCTGGAACACGGATCTGGTCGAGACGCTGGAATTCGACAATCTCATCGTTCAGGCGGTCGTGACCATGGATTCGGCCGGCAACCGGACCGAGAGTCGCGGCGCGCACGCGCGCGAAGACTACCCCGAGCGCGACGACAAGGACTGGATGAAGCACACGCAGGCCTGGCTCGACGCGAAGTCCGGCAAGGTTGCGTTCGATTTCCGCCCGGTGCACGCCTACACGATGACCAACGAGGTTCAGTACATCGAGCCGAAGGCTCGGGTGTATTGATAGCGCGGCGCGGAATCTGATCGAGAGATAGGAAGCCGTTATGGTCCAATTCACCCTGCCCAAGAACTCCAAGATCACTGAGGGCCAGACCTGGCCGCTCAAGCGCAAGGCCAAAGGCAACAAGGGCACCCGCGCCTATCGCATCTATCGATTCGATCCCGACAGCGGCGCCAACCCGCGCATGGACAACTACACGGTTGATCTCGACGATTGCGGACCGATGGTTCTCGATGCGCTGATCTGGATCAAGAACACGATCGACCCGACCCTGACGTTCCGCCGGTCCTGCCGCGAAGGTGTGTGCGGCTCATGCGCCATGAACATCGATGGCACCAACACGCTCGCCTGCACCAAAGACATGGCCGACGTGACCGGCACCATCCGCATCTATCCGCTGCCGCATCAGCCGGTGGTCAAGGATCTGGTGCCCGACCTGAGCAATTTCTATGCCCAGCACGCCTCGGTCGAACCCTGGCTCAAGACCGATAGCGCGACGCCGCAGAAAGAGTGGCGGCAGAGTCACGAGGATCGGGTCAAGCTCGACGGCCTCTACGAGTGCATTCTGTGCGCATGCTGCTCGACCGCGTGCCCCAGCTACTGGTGGAACTCGGAGCGTTTCCTGGGACCGGCGGCGCTGCTGCAGGCGGCACGCTGGCTCGACGACTCGCGCGACGAGAAGGGCGGCGAGCGGCTCGATGCGCTCGAGGATCCGTTCCGGCTCTACCGGTGCCATACCATCATGAATTGCACCAAGGCCTGTCCCAAGAGCCTCAATCCGGCCAAGGCGATCGCCGAAACCAAACGCAAGCTGGTCGAGCGGCAGATCTAGGGCGCGGTCGCTCGCATCCGCTCGTGGCCACAAGCAATTGCCTCCAACGCCGCAACGCGCCGGGTTTCGCTGACGCTCAACCCATCCTACGATGTCGGCATGGCATCGAGCGCGAACATCGCCGCACGCTGTTGCGCCGTGACTTGGCTGGCTCTGACTTTCGCCGGCTCAAGTCAGGTATCGGCGCAGGATTATCCTTCACGACCGGTTCGCATCATCTCGCAAGCCGGAATCGGCAGTGCTCCCGATGTGATGGCGCGCATTGTCGCGGACCAGTTGGGCAGGGCTTGGGGCCAGCAGGCCATCATCATCAATCGTCCGGGTGCGAGCGGCGCCAATGCGGCCCAGATGGCGGCGGGCGCGGAGCCCGACGGTTACACTCTGTTCATGGCCAATTCTTCAACCTTCACCATCATGCCGGAGACGCAGAGCAAGCTCACGTTCGACGTCGCGCGCGACTTTGTGCCGGCCGGGTTTGTGGCCGAGCAGCCGATGCTGATCGCGGTGACGGCGGCGCTCCCGGTAACGACGCTTGCCGATCTGATCGCGCTTGCCAAGGAGCGGCCCGGGCAGCTCCTGTATGCGGCCAATGCCGGCGGCTCGACCCCCAACGTCACCGGCGAGTTTTTCCGCGAGCGCGCCGGCATCGATATCACCTATGTGTCCTATCCGGGCGCCGCCGCGGGTCTGACCGATGTGGTTGCGGGCCGGGTCCAGATCATCGTCGAAGGGCTCCCGGCCCTGCTTGGAGCGGTCGAAGCCCGGTCGATCCGGCCGCTCGCCGTATTGGCGACAACGCGGCTGCCGAACCTGCCTGACGTGCCGGTCGCGGGCGACACGCTGCCCGGATTCGTTGCCACCGGCTGGTCGGCGCTGATGGCGCGTTCCGGAACGCCGCCGGAGATCGTGCGGAAGATTTCAGCCGACATGATCAATGGCCTGGATCAACCCGACGTGCGCGCGCGTTTTGCGCAACTCGGGGCCTACGTGAAGCCGATGTCGCCCGAAGCGCTCGCGGCTTACATTCAGGCGCAGCAGGTGCTGTGGCGGCCGATTGTGCGCAAGGTGCTGGCGAAGAGTGGCCGCCATGAATGACGGAGTTGGCATGTGATTGACCACATCGGTTTTCCGGTTTCCAACTACGAGCGCTCGAAGGCGTTCTACACCCTCGCGCTTGCGCCGCTCGGCTACACGCTGGTCATGGAGGTCGACGCGAACCAGACCGAGGGCGGACATCCCGCCGCCGGGTTCGGCGCCGGCGGGAAGCCGGATTTCTGGATCGGAGCCGAGGGCGGAATCCATCGCCCGCTGCACGTCGCGATCGCCGCAAAGGATCGCGCGACGGTCGATGCGTTCTATCACGCGGCGCTCGCAGCCGGCGGCAGGGACAACGGGACCCCGGGCTTGCGGCCGCACTATCATGCGAACTACTACGGCGCCTTCGTGCTCGATCCCGATGGCCACAACATTGAGGCGGTCTGCCACGCGCCGGCCTGACCGCGAGAGCCGCCGCGAGCCGCGGGTCAGCGGCTCTCAAAAGTTGTTGACATAAAATAAGCAAAACGTATCGGGGACTGCAGTCTGCTCAATGAGGGGCGCTTTCATGAGGCGATCCTGGAGCGGGGCAGGCCAGCGGCGTCCGAGAACGCCTGGTTCGCAGCCAGGATCCCAGGGGGCCCGGGGAGAAC
>JBPYFJ010000056.1:0-29541 GCA_051985675.1 Xanthobacteraceae bacterium
TTGCCAGAACCGGCCCGCCGGTTGCGCGGGCCGGTCGCGATCACGACCCTTGGCGCTGCTGGGCCCGGAGCTTGCGCAGCTTGGTGGCGTCGAACAGCGTCTCGTACCAGCGGATCTTTCCGCCTGCGACGCGGAAAAAGGACGCAATTTTGATCAGGCCGACCGGCGGCGGCAGCTCGCATTCGTAGAGCAGCGCCGCACGGTCGCCCTGCACAATAAGCTCGGTCGCTTGCGCGCGTTTGGTCATCGCGGCGAAGGCTGCGAGGGCGGGCCGGAACGTCGCAGCGCTTTGGTAGCTTGCGGTCGGTCCCCAGAACGCAAGATCGTCCGCCAAAAACGCATAGGCCTCGTCCACCTTCTTGCTGGTCCAGGCTGCGAAGTAGCCTTCAACGACGCGCCGCGTTTCCTCCGGTGCGATCATGCGGCCCCTCCCGTTAGTTGCTCGATCTGAGACAGCCTGTCCTTCAGTCTGGGCGCGGCAAAGTCAAGGAATGCGCGCACCTTGAGCGGCAACAGTCGCCCGCCGGCGTGAACGAGGCTGACGTCCCAGGGCGGCGGCTCGAATTGCGCGAGTACGATGTGAAGCCGGCCAGCCCGCACCGCGTCGGCGGCCTGGTAGGAGAGCACGCGCGTGAACCCGGCTCCTGCGATCGCCGCGTCGATCGCGGCCTCGGCAGTGTTGACGATGAGGCGTGAGTGGATTGCGACCGATTGCTCGGTCTTGCCTGCCTTGAACCTCCAGGCGTCCGGCGTCGTCATCCCTTCAAAAGTGATGCAGGCGTGCGCACCGAGATCATCTGGGCGTTTCGGCCTTCCGCGCGCCGCGAGATAGGCCGGGCTCGCGCAGATCACGCGGCGGAGCGACCCGACTCGCGTTGCGAGCAGGCTGCTGTCGGGCAAGGCGCCGATTCGTACCGCCAGATCGATGCGGTCTTCCAACAGATTCACCACGCGGTCCGCCTGCACCATGCGGATGTCGATGTCGGGAAACGCCGCGAGAAACGCCGTCACGACCGGCAACACGTGCAACCGGCCGAACACGATCGGCGTCGTGATGATCAGATCGCCTTTCGGCGCGCCGTATTCGCCCGAGGCCGCTCGCTCGGCTTCGCCGACTTCCTCGAGGATGCGCCGGCAAGCCTGCACGTAGGATCGGCCCGCATCGGTCAGCGTGAGCTTCCGGCTCGAGCGATTGAGCAGCCGGGTCTTGAGACGCGCCTCAAGCTCTGAAACCTTGCGGCTCACGGTCGCGAGCGGTGTTCGCAGCTGCCGGGCCGCCGCGGACAGACTGCCGGCGTCGACCGCGGTGATCAGAATCGACATGGCTTCAAGACGGTCCATCGCCCTTCCGAAAATCGGTAGGATGTGTCCTATTTTTATCGGCTTATATTGTTTTTCGGAAGAGGCTACCTTCCGTGGCATCGGCCGCGATATCGACTTCCCGGTGGTCACCGCCCGCGCTCGCCGATAGCTGAGGAGATCCCATGGACCGACCCCCGCTTCCGCCGTTTACCGCCGCGACCGCCGCGCAGAAGGCCCGCTTGGCCGAGGATGCCTGGAATACACGCGATCCCGCGCGCGTCGCGCTCGCCTATACGGTCGACAGCAGTTGGCGAAACCGCGCGGAAATCTTCCAGGGGCGCGACGCCATCGTCACGTTCCTGACCCGCAAGTGGAATCGCGAGCTCGACTACCGCCTGATCAAAGAGGTGTGGGCGTTTCGCGAGAACCGCATCGCCGTGCGCTTCGCCTACGAGTGGCACGACGACGGCGGCTTCTGGTTCCGCAGCTACGGCAACGAGAACTGGGAGTTCGACGCGCACGGTCTGATGCGAGTGCGTCATGCCAGCATCAACGATCTTCCGATTAAGGAGGACGAGCGCAAGTATCGTTGGCCGCTCGGCCGCCGTCCCGATGATCATCCTTCGCTCAGCGAACTCGGTTTCTAGAGCAAGATCCCACCGGTTTCCGGCAAAAGATCATGCTCCAATCATGAGTCACGGAGGCGACGATGGATATCGCCAATACCTACTCCAGCGACGTCGCGTTCACGCCCACCGTCAAGGCTGTGCAGGCCCGCAAAGGCTCGCGCCCGGCCTATGCGCGCATGGAGGAACGCGGAGGATGGCAGACGCGCATAACGCCCGACCTTGCCGAATTCATCGCCGCGCAGACGAGCGTGTTTCTGGCAACCGCCAACTCCGACGGCCAGCCCTATATTCAGCATCGCGGCGGGCCGGCCGGGTTCCTGCACGTACTCGACGACAGGACGATCGCGTTTGCTGATTTTGCCGGCAATCGGCAGTTCATCACCCAGGGCAATCTCGCTGACAATCCCAAAGCCCAGCTGTTTCTGATCGATTATGTGAACCGGCGCCGGGTCAAGATCTGGGGCGAGGCGCGCGTCATAGAGGGCGACGCCGAGCTCACCGCCCGGTTGATGCCGCAAGCCTACAAGGCGCGCCCCGAGCACGTGGTCCGGTTCACGATCTCGGCCTGGGATTCGAATTGCCCGCAACATATCCCGCAACGCTTCGAGGCCGCCGACGTCGCGGCCGCGATCAACGAGCGGGATCAGCACATCGCGGCGCTGGAAGCGGAGGTGAAGCAACTGCGGGACGCGATTGGCGGTGCCGCGGCGCAAAAATGAAGAGATGAGTGAGAGCAGATCTGCGGTTTAGCGCACAGCTGCTTTCAGCACCGCAAACAGTCGCTCCACATCCGCATCGCTATTCCACAGATGCGGCGTCACTCGCATCGCGCTGCCGCGCACCGAGACATGCACGTTCTCGGCCGCAAGCCGTGCCGGCAGATCGGCCGGCACGCCGCCGCGGAAGCGCAGCCCAAGATAGTGCCCGGCCCGGCGGTCGGCCGGCACGCTATCGATCCCAAGCTCCGCGCGGGCCCGCTGGGCAATCGCCTCGGTGCGCAACGCGAGCGTTGCAAGGACGCGCGGCACGGTCCAATCGGCAATCAGCTTGAGTGAGGCTTCCGCGACCGGCATCAGCGCGAAGTTGCTGCGCTCGCCAACATCGAACCGGCGCGCGCCGTCCTGGAACGCGCGCTGGTAGTTGACGAGGTTGGCGAAGTCCTCGGAATTGCGGCGCGCAATCCAGTTGTGCTCGATCGGGAGCCCGTTCTGCCGCCGCGGCGCCACGTAGAGAAAACCGAAGCTGTAGGGGCCCAGAAGCCACTTGTAGCAAGGGGCAACGAGGTAGTCCGGGTCGATCAGCTTGACGTCGAACGGCAGCGCACCGACCGACTGGGCGCCGTCGACGCAAAGCGCCGCGCCAACGCGCCGGCAGGCGGCGCCGACGGTCGCGAGGTCGATCAGCCCACCATCGGTCCAGTGGCAGTTCGGCACCGCGACCACGCCAGTGGATTGATTGATGAATGCCAGCAGCGCCGCCGTCCAATCGTCGTCGGCGGGCCGCGGCACCGTGACGAACCTGGCGCTAGTGCGCTCGGCGAGATCCATCCAAGGATAAACATTCGATGGAAACTGCTCGGCGAGCGTCACGATCGTCTGCGTCTTGCTGAGCGCGATGTTCGCCGCGGCCTGCGCCATGCCATAGGACACCGCCGGTGCAAACGCGATGTCGCCGGGTTGGGCATTGATGAGGCGCGCAAACAACGCGCGCACCGCCTCGCTGCCGGTGAAGAAATCTCGTGGTGCGATGCCCCAGGGGTTCTGCTTGCGCTTGAGTCCGCGTTCGCCCGCCGCAACCGAAGCCTTGGGCAGCGGTGACATGTAGGCGCAGTTGAGGAACGCGACGTCGGCCGGAATATCGAACAGGTGACGCTGGCTCGGGAGCGGCGGCAGGTGGGTCGGTGCGGAATGTTTCATCGCGGAGGCTTTGTGGGCGGCATCATTTGATATGTCCGGAACCGAAGTTTGGACAGGCCTGCTGCCATATTCCAACCCCCGCGACCTTCTGCCGCCAGCCGGAAAATTGAGCCGCCAGAAGGGGGTTAGCTTCCTGAACACAACCTATCCAAACTTTAAGCAAGCGTTCATCGGTCGGTATCTATCATTTCGGCATGTTGAGGAGCGTTGCGGAGATAGCCCATGAACCCGCCCTCTTATGTCGAGGTCTTGTTTCGCCTTCCGGCCCGGAAGGCGTCTCGCTCGCGCTAGCGCCGCCGATTTGAAGTTCCTGCACCACCCGCCGCAAGCGCGTTCAGGAACTTCAAATCGGGGCACTAGGACGTCCGTAGATCTCGGTGACCGGTGACCGCGAGCCTCGGCAGGCTCACCACACCGGCGATGCCCCCATCAACGAGCAGCGTTTGGCCGGTAACGTGGCTCGACATATCCGAACACAGAAACAGGATCGGAGCGGCGATCTCGGCCGGTGAGGCCGGCGCCCCTAGCGGAATCCGCTCGCCGATCTGACCCCATTGCTCCCCGTTCAGCATCGCGTTGAGCCGCGGCGTTCGCACAAAGCCCGGCGCAACAGCATTCACCCGCACGCGCGCAGGACCGAACTCGAGGCCCATCCCGGCCACGAGCTGGATCAGCGCGGCCTTGGCCGTCCCGTAGGCGACTTGCCCCGGAATCCGTGTCAGCCCCGACATTGAGGCGACGAATACCATCGCGCCGCCGCCTGCGTCGGCGATGGCCTTTCCGCCAATCTGAACTGCGAGGAAGGCGTGGGTGAGAACGAGATCGAACTGCGACGCCCACATTTGATCGTCGAGGTTGGCGAGCGGGCCGAGATGCGGCATCCCGACGATATCGACCACGCCGCGCACGGCCCCATGCTGCCGGGCAGTCGCAAAGACGCGCTCGACGTCGTCTCGTTTGGTCACGTCGGCCGCGTGCGCGATGCCGTCGACCTCGCGCGCCACGACGGCGGCACGGGTCTCGTCACGATCGACGCACACCACCTTGGCACCGGCTTGGGCGAGCGCGTGACAGGTCTGCCGGCCAATCCCGTTGCCACCGCCGAGGACGACGATGACACGGCCTGCGAGGCTATATAGCGTCCGGTAGTCGGGGACCGGACTTCGATCGGTCTCGTTGGAATTGGACGGTGTGGTCATAGACA
Source organism: Xanthobacteraceae bacterium (assembly GCA_051985675.1). GTDB lineage: Bacteria > Pseudomonadota > Alphaproteobacteria > Rhizobiales > Xanthobacteraceae > JAFAXD01. The sequence goes on from JBPYFJ010000056.1 coordinate 5,052, forward strand.
ATCGCCATGCTGCGTTTACGCGATGACATCAGACACGACCGCACGCCGCTTTGATACGGGTTCGTCGAGGATATCCGCATGGTTGACGATGATCTGTCCGAGCAGATCTCCGAGCTTGAGTCTGAGATCGAGCGTCTGACGCGGGTGGCGGAGGGCTGCCGCAAGATCATCGCGGCCGCAAAAGTCGCCATAGCGATCGGCGCCCTTTTGCTGCTGGCGACCGTGTTCGGCCTGATCAGGCTCGATCAAATCGTTTTGATCGGTTCCATCGCGCTCGTGCTCGGGGGCATCGTGGCCGCCGGCTCCAACTCAACCACGTTGGCCAACACCGAAGCGGAAATGCGCGAGGACGAAGCGCTGCGTTCGCAGCTCATCGACGAGCTCAGTCTTGCGGTTGTGATCGACGGTACCGGCGGGCGATCACTCAATTGAGCCAACGCTGCGAGCACCGCGCAATGTTCCGCCCAACTTTGCGTCATAACATCCAATGTATTTGTTGCTTCTGTGGCTCGCGCGGAGCTATCTTTCGCTCGCTAAGATGCGCGAGCCGGCGGTATTGGGGGCAAGCCGGTGCAACGGTCTCGCTGAGATCCGACATTCCCCGCGCACTACCCTCCCGGCGTTCATCCGACCTCGGTGATCCATGGATCAAACAACCCCGCCTGACCGGTTGCCCGGCCTCGATGAGCGGGCAAGTTCAAATTCCCAACAAGCTGCGATGGCCCGGGGCTTCGGGTGGGTGATCCACTTTCTGTCGTATCATCTTGTCCTGCGCCGGCGAGGCACGTGGCGGACCAAGGCCGCGGGCATGCGGTTCATCGTGCGTCCCACCGTGTTTCATCCGCGCTATTTCATCAGCAGCGGACGCTTCGCGGAGTTCATCTCTTCGCTCGATCTGCGCGCGAAACAGGTGATCGACGTCGGAACCGGAAGCGGGATTCTCGCCATCGCCGCCGCTCGTTCCGGCTCCGAACATGTGATCGCCACCGACGTCAACCCGAATGCCGCATTGTCCGTGCCCGAGAACGCCCGCCACAACGGGGTCGGCGATCGCGTGACGGCCGTGTGCATGGATCTGCTGTCGGGATTTGCCGCGCATCCGCTGTTTGACGTGATCATCGCGAACCCGCCCAAGCACACGCAGGAGCCGCACGATTTGGCGGACAAGGGTTGGAATGGGGGACCCGACCACCGCGACATCGCGGCCTTGTTCGACCAAGCGCGCGAGCGGCTGAAGCCCGAGGGCAAGCTTTATGTGATGCTGTCCTCGCATTCCAAGCTTGATCTGATCGAGAAAATGATCGAGCGCGCCAGTCTCCGATTTCGCGTCATCAAGCGCTATTCGATCGTCGTCGACGCCTTCGTGCTCTACGAGTGTACCCGCGCGTGATCGGTGGAGGACCTCGGCGGCCCGGCTAAAGGTCCGCCGGAAGCTCCGGTCGTTCGAGCCCGTGGACGCCGGCGTTGAGGAGATCACGCGCCGTCAGTCCGCGTTCATAACCGTACGTGAAGACGATGCCGGCGAGGATCGAAAGCCCGAGAACAATAGCAGCACCTCCCAGGATCATCGTCTGATCCCGCCTTCGGCGTCTCGTGCGTTTGGGGGCCTTGCGCATGGGGGCCTCGCGTCTAAAAAAACGCTCGGCGAGACCGCGAGTTCCGCCAGGTTGAGCGCACGGTCGCTCAACTTCCGGACGAAACGCGGACCCTCACAATGGTCTTGACCATTCGGGCATGAACCGCGGCAGCAGCGCGACCTCGGCGCGCCGGCCGCCGTCAACGCTTGCGGGTCAGTCGTGCGCACACGGTGCGCGCGGACGCGCCCGTTTCGCTGTAGCAATAGTCCAGCGTATTGCGATCGATCAGACTGAAAATGTAGGTCCCTTCGTCATCCGATCCCATCATCAGCTTGGCGCCGGGCGTAAACGCGCCCCACAGTGGCTCCTCTTCGTCGCCGGTGGCATTGGAGCGCTTGAGGCGGCCAGCAAACGTGTTGCCCTGCTGGTCGGTAATCACCAGCGTCGCGAGCCCGCCACGCCGTCCTTCGGTCTTGGCAATTCGTTCCCGCTGCCCCGACCAAGTGCCGATGAGCGACACTGTGTCAGCGCCGAACACCGGCGTTGCAATAAGGATGGCGAGAGCGGCGGAACACAAACGAACCTTCATAGGGAGCCTCCGTGCGTCGTTCCAAAAGCCTTGTACCAACAACCTCGTCCGCATTTCAAAGCATCGCGACTTCAACGATAACCGATCATCCTCAATATTTGGCCGACCAACACGGATCCTGTTGCGAGCACGGGTGTACGGCCGCCGGGGCGCCCGTCTGGCTGGATTGATAACTGCGACTTAGTGGAACGCGAGCGTGCCGCAGCCGCGCTGGAACTCGGCCGACGTCGGCCTTGTTGACTCGGTGGCCCGGCGGGGACGACTCCCCCACTACCCCCACCCCGTCAGGCTGGGCGGTCCCGGCTTCGGCCTGTTGTCACGGTCCCCGTTGTCGGGGCCGTCTCTATTGTCTGGTGGATGACCGCCCAACAGGTGTGATGCCGTCCCGGTCAATTCGATCGAGCAGTTCCGTTGCGCTAGGCGGCGGGCGGTACGAACTACGTGGTTAGCGCGTCGGCGAGCTTCGCCTGTGTTCGATCTCCCACCCAGGCCACATATCCGTCGGGCCTGATCAACGCGGCGCGGGGAGCGGTGATCGCTCCGAGTGCCGGAAGCTCCCACGCACCATTGTATTTGGCGTCGATCAGCTCAACCCGGCTTGCCCGCAGCGTGATGTCGGGGCTTTCGTGCGCTGCAATATATCGCTCCATCCGCCCGTGATAGTTTGTCGCTTCTGGAACTGTCGGCAAAGCGACTATAATTGCACGCCTTAGAAAGCATGGGTGAAGGCCAAAGATGCGCAACCGTCGTATGTTTCTAGCAGGAGCCAGTAGCCTTGCTGTGATCGCTGGTCTGCACTGGATGCGCTGGCCGAGCGATGCGGCGGAGCCGTCATTCGAAATTCAGAAGACCGAATCTGAATGGCGGCACATTCTCACGTCGGCCCAATTCGACGTCCTGCGAAGGCACGGCACCGAAATGCCGGGCTCAAGCGCGCTCAATCACGAAAAGCGACAGGGAACGTTCATATGTGCAGGCTGCGACCTGTCATTGTTTTCCTCGGCAACAAAGTTTGATAGCGGTACAGGGTGGCCTAGCTTTTATCGGCCCCTGCCGGGAGCAATCGAAACTTCCGAGGACCGGACCTTGCTTGTTGCGCGCACCGAAGTGCACTGCCGCCGCTGTGGCGGTCATCTCGGACATGTTTTCGACGATGGCCCGCCACCCACCGGGTTGCGTTACTGCATGAACGGCGTCGCGTTGAAGTTTATGCCGGGTGTCGCAGCGCCGGCGTGACGCCGGGCGTCGAGATGTATCAATTGGTTGCGGGCGGCTAACGGCGCGCCGAGTCTCACTCGATCACCTCGTCGGCTCGGCCGACGAGCCCCGGAGGAAGCGCGAGGCCAAGCGCCTGCGCGGTCTTTAGATTGACGAGAAACTCGAACCGAGTCGGCAATTCGAGAGGTAGGTCCGCCGGCCGGGCGCCGCGTAGTATACGGGCGGCCAGATCGGCTGCGCGTTCCCCGATCTCGCTCTGCTTGGGGCCATACGACATCAGGCCGCCGTCGCGCACGAGGGCGCCATTCTCAAAGATCGTTGGTAGGCGATTGGTTTTGGCAAATTCTACGACGCGCTTGCGGTTGAGCATGGTTAGGGCATCGGAGACCATTAGGATTGCGTCCGGGCGCTCGCGCGTCATTTCCGAGAAAGCGTGGTCGAAATCGTCTGGCTCGCGCACGCCCAAGGTCTGGACTTTGATTCCGAGGAGACGAGCGGCATCCTCTGCAGCGCGGTAACGCAGCGTCATGCCGAGATCGGCAGCATTCCACAGCATTGCTACACGTTGGAGGTCGGGCAGAGCATCTTTAAGGATTTCCAGGCGTTTAGCGCTGAGCTCCGTCGATAGTTCCGTTACGCCGGTGATGTTACCGCCCGGCCGTGCGAGCCCTTCCACCAGACCGGTTGCCACTGGATCACCCGCGCCTGTGATGACCGTCGGTACGTTTTTAGCCGATGTTTTGGCGGCCAGGGCCGCGGGATAGCCGAATGTGATCATTACATCTACGTTCGCGCGACTGAGTTCGGCAGCGAGAGCGCCAAGACGCTCGGCATGCGCATCCGCCCATCGCTGCTCGAAAACGAGGTTTTGATCGATAATGAAGCCGCGGGCGGCTAATCCAGAGAGAAGGGTACTGCGACGCTCGTCGGTTGCACCAATCGCTGCACCACCTCCGAGCAAACCGATGCGATAGATTTTTGCAGGCTGCTGAGCGCGCGCCGCGAGCGGCCACACCGCCGCCCCGCCAAGCGCCGCGATGAATACGCGCCGCTTCACGTGGTCCTCCATTAGGATCAGCCATCCGTGAACCTTATAGCAAATTACAACTAGGCGAGGGCACGAGAGCCGATGTCCCGAGAAGGATCAGAACGGGCACGACCGCAGCCTTTCCAGTCAGATCATAAGCAACTGGCAGGGCTTGGAGCCCTCCCGTAGGATGCCTGACCGCCTTCTCAGGCGCGCCGGCGCGCGTACAACATCATGGTTGGAGGAAGCCTGATGGAATTGCGACCTGGCTCTCCGCAGCAGCCGTTGCATGACCGCGCCTTATTGTTGCATGGCCCCAAACGGAACAAGGTGCTGACGCTCGACGAGGTCCAGCGGTATGGCAGCGACAGCTCCTCCGATCCTGATTACGTGCAGCTCTACGGCATGACGCCACCGGAATGGTATGCGAGGGGCGTCCGCTTGCTCGGCCGAACGGCTGTCGAGTGCACACGCGATTCCTTGGCTGACCGCATCGGACGCGACATCGCCGAGGCTGCTTCCTTGATGCCCATGGCCGCATCTTTCATCGTGCTCGATCCATTCGCCGGTTCCTGCAACACGCTTTATTGGATTTTGCGGCATGTTCCGCGCTCGCGCGGGATCGGATTTGAAATGGACCTCCAAGTGTTCGAACTCACCCGGAAGAACGTGAGCGGCCTTGACCGGACCATCGAGCTGAACAACGGCGATTACGCGTCGCTGCTGATGCGACATGACCTCCCGCCGGGCCACGCCATCGTCGTTTTCGTTGCACCGCCCTGGGGCACCGCTCTCGACGAAGACAAAGGGTTGGACCTGCGTAGGACCGAGCCGCCAATTACTCAGATTGTCGCGCTATTCGCCAAAACGTGGCCCGATCGGAAACTCCTGTTTGCGATTCAAGTCTACGAAAAGCTTGAGCCGAACTCGCTGGAAGACTTGAAGGCCCATCTCGACTGGTCGCGTTTGAAGATTTACGACCTCAACAGCGCCGGTCGTAACCACGGCATCTTGCTTGGCGGCAAGGGGTGGACATGCTGATCGCACTGCGGGAGCGGTGCCGAGCGCACCGCTGACCAGCCGACCGATCGAATGGCAAGACTAAAACAACGTCGTCAGTCTGTTTACGGAGGGGCCTGATTTCATGAACATCGCGCAACATCGTACCGTAAACGGGGTTGATCTTGGAGCCGCGCGCCGCCACATTCCCACCAACGGGAAACAGCTTGGGAATCAATAATGATCGCAATCGCAATCGGCGGGCTAATCTCTGCTGCAGTGATAGGCTCGCACTTTTACTTTTGGCTCAGCTGCCGGCGTAACTACAGATCGTCAGTGCCCCGCCTTTAAGCGCTTCCGGTGGTTGGCTGCCGAGCGTGGTGGGAAAGTTTCTCACCCCAAACCAGCTGAGCGCGGGGTCCGTAAAATCGCAGAGCACGGCCGTTGAATCGATTAAGCACAGCTTCAAACTCGGCCGTGCGACGAGCTGTGGTGATGCGCTAACATAAACACAGTCGAGCCTGGCACCGTCGGGAGCGGTTCGATCCACGGGTTGGCTATGCAGGCGCGCGAATTTTCCTTGCATTGCTCGTAGGAACTGAAGGCGCAGTCGTTCCCGCCCGGATTGTTTGACAGTCCATCCGAACACCACGGCTGTGGGATGTATGCGTGGCTGGGCGCAGCGCTCGAAAGCAAGGCAACGAGGGCGATAGCGACCGACCCGCCGATGAGTCTGATACGCATTTGCCTCTCCTTAATGATCGAGTTCCAACGCACCGCCGTCGCTGCTTGAGCGCCGGCCGATCGCAACATGTGCGGTCGTTGAAGGATGCTGTGGTGTCACGTTTGCACGTCGGCATCGACGCGTCAGTGACCGCCATCACCAGCGTCGGGTCCTGCGTAAGCCGCTGTTTAATCAGGAGAACGTTGCCCTGCACAGGTATTTCAATGCGGCGCTGGCGTCGGCCTCACGCCATCTTGATGCATGGGTTGGCTAACGCATTACCGTCGTTGGCGCTGACTGCCCTCATCCATCAAGCAGTCTGATCACGGCGGGTGATAATTGCTGTGAGTCACCAGCTTGCATTGGCGCGCCACGGCCGATGAAGATGGGCACTATTGCTTCGCCGTGACGCTATGATGCCGCGGCCCGCCATGCGCTCAAATTGGCAAGTCTGTGATGCTCTACGATCGAGCACTACGCCTCTTGAATCCACCCTATTGAGGAGTGGGCCGGTTACCGCTCAAAAGCGGCCATCCCAGGCAGCCTCCCGGACTGACGAGAAGGGCCAATACCCGACCCGGCGTAATTCACTTTCGCTTTTCCGGACTCTTTGCGACTTCGCGGGCGCAGTCGATGAAAAGCTGCGCGACGGGGCTGAGCGTGCGGGTCTTCAGGGTGATGATCCCGTTTGGCACGCGGGCCCTTGGCAGGTGAACGGGCAGGGCCTTGATCTCCGCGCGTATGGCGAGAAATTTCAATACGGAAGCCGGAAGAATTGTGACAAAGCGCCCGGTCGCCAGCAGACTCATCCGCGCGTGGGGAGAATCGGTGACCACCGTGGTGCGAGGATAATCGACTCCGTTGGCGCGAAAGGCTTCCATTGCGATCGACGCAATCTCGCTTCCGGGCGGCGGGAGCACCCACGATTCTTTCAACAGTTCGGCAAAATCGATCCTGCGCCGCCGAGCCCACGGACTTTGCGCACCCGCCACTACGACAGACGAGTCATCAAAGAGAAATTCGAAGCCCAGTCGTTCTTCTGCGGTGGCGCCAAATCTCCGTACGATCAGAAGATCGACGTTACGTCCGCCCAGTTCACGGTGCAGCGTCTCCACATATCCCGTCACGAGATGAAACACCATGCGCGGATTTCGCCGGGAGAGCCGATCGATAACGGCCGAGACGAAGCTCGTAGCCAGTAAGGGGGTACACCCGATCCGCACTTCTCCAGCCGTGGGGTCGGCGAGAAACTCGATGTTCCTCACCGCCTGACGAAGGTCATCGAATGCGGCCACTCCGCCATTGAGCAAGGCGCGACCGTAAGCGGTCGGCTCGACCCCCCGGTGCGTGCGATCGACCAGACGCACGCCAACCGCGTGCTCCAAGTCGGCGATCGATCGGGAGATGGCGGACTGCCCGGTGTTCAGCAGCGCCGCCGCCTTGTTCATGCTGCCAGCCTGCACGACAGCCATCAGGACGTGAAGGTCGTGTAGCTTCATCCGGCGTCCGATACGATCGCTCAACTGCATAGCTGCACCTACCAATCACCGGGCCGTGATAAGATTATGCCAACTTGGAACTATGCGGGCATAACCGCATTTCCTAGCTTCGCGTACAAGTACGGAGGCCTCGGCTGGCCTGAGGTCCGCGAGGCGCGCTGTTTCGGCATCGGACTTCTTGCATGACGCTTCACCGCCGCCGATTTCTGCATCTCGCAGTGAGTGCTGTTGCTCTGCCCACTTTGTCGCGCGTCGCTCTGGGGCAATTCTATCCGTCACAGCCAGTGCACGTGATCGTCGGCTTTGCCGGCGGCGGCCCGAACGACATTCTCGCGCGCCTGATCGGTCAGTGGCTGGCGAAGCGGCTCGGCCACCCATTCGTCATTGAGAACCGGCCGGGCGCCGGCAGCAACATCGCCACCGAGGCGGTCGTGCATGCGCCGCCCGACGGTTACACTTTGCTCCTGGTTGGTTCGCCAAACGCCATCAATGCGACACTCTACGAGAGGCTCAATTTCAATTTCATCCGCGACATCGCGCCCGTCGCGAGCTTCATGCGCGGTGCTCTGGTCTTGGTGGTACACCCGTCGGTTCCGGCCAAGACGCTTCCGGAGTTTATCGCCTACGCCAAAGCGAATCCGGGCAAGCTCTCATACGGTTCAGGCGGCGTCGGCGGGATCACGCACATCACTGCCGAACTGTTCAAGATGATGGCCGGCGTCGAGATGGTGCACGTGCCTTATCGCGGCGTAGCACCCGCGCTGACCGATCTGCTCGGCGGACAGGTGCAAGCCCTTTTCGCCAACCCTGCTCAGTCGATTCCATACACGGGAGCCGGCAAGCTGCGCGCTCTGGCAATAACCACCGCCACTCGCTCGGAGGCGCTACCCGACATCCCGACCGTGGGCGAGTTCGTTCCGGGCTACGAGGCGAGTTCCATCTTCGGCTTCGGCGCGCCCAAGGACACGCCCACCGAGATCATCGACACGCTGAACAAGGAGATCAATGCTGTCCTCGCCGATCCAGAGATCAAAGCTCGGGTTGCCGGCCTGGATGGCACGGTGCTTGTTGGCTCGCCAGCCGATTTCGGCAAGTTCATCGCCGAGGAGACCGAGAAGTGGGGAAAGGTGATTCACGCCGCCAACATCAAGGCGGAGTAATTCTCAACGCGCAGATATTCCAAGTTCCCCGATACGCGCGTTCGCCCAACGGGTCGAAGTCGATCAGAAAGAACCGCGCATCATGGGGTCGAAAAGCGCGCTTCTGCGCACGCTGGTCGCGGCTTCAAGCGCAAAAACGGGAGGTTTTGGCGTGCCCAGTTCTGTACCGAAGTGGCGCGCCCGAAGAGATTCGAACTCCTGACCCCCAGATTCGTAGTCTGGTGCTCTATCCAGCTGAGCTACGGGCGCGTGCCTCGGCGGAGTGTGCTCACGAGGCGGCGCATAGCTATCGGGTTCGAGCCAAATTGGCAAGGCGCCGCCTCTGCGGGGTTCGGGCGGGGTGCCGGCGCCCAGTGTGCGCGCGCGTTGCTGCAATCCAAGAATGAATGATTATCGATCCCGGCGGCCCATTCACCGGGCCGTGCTTTCGACCCGATAGCCGCCCGCGCGCATCAGGCGCGCGCCGGATTCGGCAAGCTCCGCCTCGCGCTTGCGCAGGACATCGGCCGGGAACGTGAGCTGGCCGCGCTCCTTGCGGATCACGCCGTCGATGATGACGGTATCGACGTTGCCGGCGCCCGCGACATCGACGATCGCGTAGATCGGGTCCCACACCGGCACCATGTTGATGTCGTTGGCGCGCAGCATCACGATGTCCGCCTTCTTGCCGGGCGTGAGCGAGCCGATCTCGTTCTCGAGCCCAAATGCGCGCGCGCCGTTGCGCGTTGCCCAGATCAGCGCCTCGCGCGATTTCACCGGCATGCTGGTGAACGGCGAGTTGCCGCGCATCGCGTTGCTGCGCACCTCTCTGCCGCGCACGAACAGGAGCGCGGCCTGCATCTCGCGCAGCATCTGGCCGGTGCCGTAGGGTTCGACATCGATGCCGAGCGAGGGCGCGCCGCCGGCCGCCCGCACCCGCGCCACCATGGTGTCGCCGATGTGATGATGGAGTTCGACCAGCACGGTCGAGGTCAGGCTCGCGCCGGAGTCGATCACCACCTTGAGGTCGGCCTCGTCATAGGTCGTGCCGTGCACGAGGTTGTGGTCGGGGCCGAGCAGGCCTGCCTTGAGCATGCGCGCGTAGCCGTCGGGCAACACCGATTCTTCCTTGCGGCGCGTGTGCGAGGAGGACACGAGCCCGTACTCGCGCGCCATGCGGATATCGTGCTCGACCACCTCCCACACCGAGTAGTCGGGCCCGAGGATCGCCATCGCGAGCGTCACGCGGCGATCGTTGCTGGCCAGCCGGCCCTTGCGCAGCGCATCGATGCGGTCGCGCGGATGCGGCACCTGAATGAACGGCTTGTCGCCCGGTTTGGTCGGCGGTTTGGCGGTGCCGTGCGCGAACACCGCGCGGATCCCGCTGTCCACCAAGCCGTCGATCGCACGCTCGGCGTGTTCGAGCGTCGTGATGTTGTGACACCAGTCGACGAGCGTGGTGGTGCCGCCATCGATCTGGCCGAGCGCGCCCATCAGATTGGCAACGTAATTATCCTCGGGCTGATAGTGGGTCGCGAGGTTGCCGTGGATGTTCTTCATGTAGCCCGCGGACAGCCACTCCGCCGCAATCCCCCGCAGCGCCGTCTCCCAGGTGTGCATGTGGGCGTTAACGAGGCCCGGCATCACGATCTTGTCGCCGGCATCGATCACGACGTCGGCGGTGGCGTTGAGATTTTTGCCGACGGCCTCGATCCGATCGCCGGCGTAGAGCAACTCGGCGCCGTGAAAATCGCCGATCGCATCGTCAAGCGAAACGAGCCACCCGCATTTGATCAGCGTGCGTTTCATGCTTTGTTGTCCCTCAACCCTGCCTGCTTGACCAGCGGATAGGTTACGTCGCGGAATTCGCGCATGCCTTCCTCGTAGCGCGGGAACGCGAGCAGCAGTCCGTCAAGCCCCCAGCTTGCGATCCGGGCGAGCCCGTCGACGATCTGCTCCTTGGTGCCGATCAACGTATTGCCGCCCCAGGCCGCGACAAACACTTCCGCCATCGCTTTGATCTGCTCGGGCGTATAGCTGCGCGCATTGATCTCCGCTGCCATCGCGTTGACAACGTTGCCGGCGGCCGCAAAGTCGCCCTTCTGACGGACGTAGTAGTCGTAGAACTCGCGCGCTTCCTTCTCGGTCTCGCCCTGCACGATGTTGGCGAGGCTCCAGACTTGGATTTTGCGCCCATACTCCTTGGCGAGCGCGTGATAGGCCTGCACGTGCTTGCGATTCATCTCCGGGTCGGTGTTGCGGATCACCGTATAGACCATGTCGGCATGCTGGCAGGCGAATTTGCGGCCGCGCTCGGAACCGCCCGCGTTCATGATCGCCGGATACGGTTGCTGCAACGGCTTGGGTGCGAGGTAGCCCTTGCGGACGGTGTAGAAGCGGCCGGTGTGATCGAAGGTCTCGTCCTGCGTCCACAGCCGCTTGACGATCGAGAGCCATTCCTCCGCGCATTCGTAGCGCTCGTCATGGCCCTGCAGCGGAATGTTGAACATCTCCATCTCGGGACCGTTCCACCCGCACACGATGTTGAGCGTGAAGCGCCCGTTCGAGATGTGATCGATTGCCGTGCACTGTTTGGCCGAAATGATCGGGTGGTTGAGCGAGACATGCGAGGTCGAGACCACCCCGGCTTTCTTGGTCGCGCTGCTGATGCCCGCCGCCCAGGTGTAGGCTTCGAAGCCCGGACCCTGCGGGTTGGTGGCGCCGCCGAAGCCGGCCCAGCGCGCGACCGGCACCAGCGCCTCGAACTCCATCTCGTCGGCGAGTTGCGCCAGTGCCACCGTGTTGGGCCAACTGATCTTGAGCCGGCCGTCGAGGTCCGACATCACGCAGCCGCTGTCGAGATTGGTCTGAAAGGTCCCAAGCTTCAGCTTGCGATCATTGAAGACCGGGTTTGATTGCCGGCGGTCCATGTGGTTGTGGATTCCTCTAAGCGTTTCCTGCTTTCGCGGTCACTTGAATATCTCCTTCGCCAGTTGCAGCAGCTTTTGCTCGCGCCTCCAGTCGCTCGTGCCCATCGGGGCGGCGGCGACCAGGGGGCGCAGATCATCCGGCACCTTGGCGTCGACCGCGTTGACGACGGGCCCAAGCCCTTCCTGCGCGAAAATCAGCTGCGCCTCGTCGGAGAGCAGGAAGTTGATGAACATCAATGCAGCGTTGGGGTGCGTCGTGTTCTTGACCATCGAGGCGACGAACTGCACGTAGGCGACGCCCTCGCTCGGCACGATCGCCTTGACCGGAAGTCCCTTGAGTGACGAGAAATCGTTGAACAGGAACGGGATGTAGATCGGATATTCGCCGCGCGCGACGCGGCGTTCGGCTTCGCGCAGATCGCGCGTGAAGACCAGCTTCTGATCGGCGAGTTTTTTCAGAAAATCGACCCCGAGCCGGTCGTGCTGCGCCACGAATGCGTTGAACCCGCCGCCGAGCGCCCGCGGGTCGTCGGCAAGGATCTTGCCGCTCCATTTTGGGTCGAGGAGATCAGCCCAGCTCTTCGGCTCGTCGGCCGGCGCGACAAGCTTGCTGTTGATCAAGATGCCGTATTTGAGCACGTAAACCGGCACCTGCGTGCCAGCCGGGTTGTCGATCGCGACATCCGCCCGCGCGCGGTTGGGAAACGCCCGCAGCGGCTGCAGCGAGCCCTCGTTGTTTTCGATCGACGTGGTGACGTTGTAGGACGTGGTGAGCACGTCGCCGATCACATGGCCCGCGATCTGCTCGGCGCGCATGCGCTCGCGGATTTCGCTGATGCGCAGGTCGAGGAAATCCGCTGTGATGCCGGTCGACTTCTCGAAAGCGCGCGCGACCGCCGCCGTGCTGGGCGAGCCGACGAGCCCGGAATAGAACGTGACCTTGCCTTCGACCTTCGCGGCCGCGACCACTTTGTCCCAGCCGTCGTCATGCGGGAGCGCGGGAGAAGCAATGACGAGCAATGCGGCGGACGCCGCAGGCATCAGGGCGGTGCGTATCGGCATACGGGTCTCGGCAAAATTTCGGGGCACTGTAGGATGGGTTGAGCGCGAGCGAAACCCATTCGGACAATGGGTTACCCCGGGTCAAGAGCCCTAGCGTCAGCCCTGTGCTGCCCGTGCTGCGCGTTACGCCCGCGCTTCCTTGCGCCAGGTCTGCAGGTCGACCGCGCGATCCGGAATAGTGATGCGGAAAGTCGCACCGATGGTGCCGTCGACAAGCTTGATCTCGCCGTCATGGGCGCGCACGAGCTCGGCCGCGATGGCAAGTCCCAAGCCGGTGCCACCGGTGCGGGTCGAAGCCTGGAACGGCTCGAACAGATGCGCGCGCGCCCGGGCCGACAGCCCGGGACCCGTATCGGACACCTCGATCATCACCACCGCGCCTTCGCGCCGGCCGGTGACGCGCACCTGATCACGCGTCGGCTCGTTGGGCGCGCGACCCTCCAGCGCCTGGATCGCATTGCGGGTGAGATTCAGCAGAACGCGCAGCAACTGATCGTGATCGGCGTCGACCGAGAGCCCGCGCTCGACCGCGCTGATCCATCCGATGGTGTCGGTAAGTCCGAGCGTATCGCGGACTTCAGCGACCAGCGCTTCGAATGCGACCGGCCGGCGATCGGGCGGTGGTTCGTGCGCGCGGCCGTACGACAGGGTCGACTGGCAGAATGCGATGGCGCGCTCCAGCGCCCGCATCAGCTTGGGCGCGAACTGCTGCACCCTCGGGTCGGGAAGGTCGGCGAGCCGGTCGGAAATGAGCTGCGCCGACGACAACAGTCCGCGCAGATCGTGATTGATCTTCGAGACCGCGAGACCGAGCGCGGCAAGACGGCTTTTCTCGTGCAACATCGACACGAGGTCGTGCTGCATCGCGGAGAGTTCCCGCTGTGCGACGCCGATTTCGTCGCTGCGCCGCGACGGCGCAATGATTCGGCCGGGCGCCTCCGGGTCGCGGCGAAATTGCGTCATGTTGGCGGTGAGGCGGTGCATCGGCCGCACGAATAGCAGCAGCAGCGACAGGTAGACGAGCGCCGCCGTGATGATGGAGATCACCAGCGACAGCAGCAGGATGTTGCGCGAGTAGCCGAGCATGGCCGCGCGCAGCGGCCCTTCCTCGACCACGATTTCGACGAACTGGCCGCCGCGCGGCGCCGGGCCGACCGCGCGCACCAGGTCGGTGCTCTCGCTCATGAACAGAGTTTGAAACGCCTCGATGATGGCTTTGATCGGCTTGATACTGCGGACGTCGACGGTCTGGTCGACCTCGGTGGAAACGTTGCTCGTGACCAGCAGGCGGCGCTGCTGATCGGTCTTCATCACCACCGACTTGGCGCCGATGCTGTCGAGGATCTGCTGCGCCAGGCTTTCGGGCACCATGCCGCTCGGCGCCGCATCGAGCACGAGCGCGGCGGTATGCGCGGCTGCCAGCCGGTCCTGCAGCCACATGATGCGGAAATTGGCGATCGACGGGACGTAGATCAGCACTTCGGCGATCATCACGAATGCCGTCGTCAGCAGCAGAAGCTTGCCCGAGAGGCCGAGGCCGCGATGCCACCGGCCATTCTTTGGGGGCTCTCGCGCCTCGTCGTTGGTGGTGGTTTCGCTCATCTCTCCAAACGCTTAGCCTAACCCAGACGGCGCAGCCAGCCGATGATGCGCCGCACCATTGGGCTGGTCAAACCGGGGGCGAAGTGGCTCATTGCCGCACGCTTTCCGATTTCGGCGAGCGTCGGATACGGAATTATATACCCGGCCAGCGCCCGAATATTCAGCCGTTGTGTGATCGCGAGCGTGAACGTCGAGACGAGCTCACCCGCATTCTGGCCGACGATCGTTGCGCCCAGAATGCGGCCGCGCCGGTTGGTCACCACTTTGATATGGCCGCCCGATGCGCGTTCGATGCGAGCGCGGTCATTCTCATGGTAGGGCCATCGCAGGATGCGGACCGCATGCCCGGCGCGGCGCGCCTGATCTTCCGTTGAGCCGACCTGCGCCAGTTCGGGATCCGTATAGGTCACCCACGGGATCGCGTCGTACCTGATTCGGGCGGGCAGCCGAAACAGCGCGTGCCGGATCACGATACCCGCGTGGTCGCTGGCGACATGGGTGAACTGCAATCCACCGACGACATCGCCGATGGCGTAGATGCGCTTGTTGGTCGTGCGCAGGTGGCGGTCGACGGTGATGCCGTGCTGGGTGCTCGCAACGCCGGCACGCTCGAGCCCCAGGCCCTCGGTTGCCGGCGTGCGGCCGGCCGCAACCATGAGGTGGCTGCCCTCAATCACTTCGCCGCCACTGAGGCTCACCTGGATGGTCGACGCGCCGGCGACTTTCACAAGTCTGACACCGGCGCGGAACACCACGCCTTCGCGCGCCAGCGCCGCGAGCACGACTGCGGCGCATTCCGGATCATCCTTGCCGAGCGGGGTTGCGGCTTCGATTACAGTCACCGCGCTGCCGAGCCGCCGGAACGCCTGCGCAATTTCGACCCCAACCGGCCCGCCCCCGATGATCAGCAGATGCGCGGGCCTTACAGCGAGGTCGAAGATCGTCTCGTTGGTGAAGAATGGCGTCTGCGCGATCCCCGGAATGCTTGGAACGAACGGCGTCGATCCGGTCGCGATCACGAAGCGGCGCGCCTTGATGGTGACTTTGTCGTCGACCGCGACCGTCTCGGGATCGGTAAACCGCGCGGTTCCGGAAATCACCCGCACACCCAATCCGGTGAAGCGTTCGACGGAATCGTTCGGTGCGAGCGCCGCAATGGTGTCGCGGACGTGTTTGGTGACGGCCGCGAAATCCACCTCGGTCGCGTTGGTCCGCACGCCGAGAGCGCCCGCACGCGCGATGTCGGCGACGTGGCGGGCGGCGGCCAGCAGCGCTTTCGACGGCACGCAGCCGTAGTTGAGGCAGTCGCCGCCCATGCGGCCCCTCTCGATCAGCACGACCGGGACGCCGAACGCGGCGGCCGCGGCCGCGACCGAAAGGCCGCCGGCGCCCGC
Organism: Xanthobacteraceae bacterium; assembly: GCA_051985675.1. Taxonomy (GTDB): domain Bacteria; phylum Pseudomonadota; class Alphaproteobacteria; order Rhizobiales; family Xanthobacteraceae; genus JAFAXD01. Next base: position 20,812 of record JBPYFJ010000056.1, read on the forward strand.
GCCAATGACGCACAGGTCAGGCTTGAGAGTGTCCGCCATGGCGACGGGATGCCTTCACGTGCTTGACCACCACGGGCAACAGCGCAAACAGGCCGAGGATGATGAACGCGGCGATCACGCGCGGCGTCGCCAAGGCAAAGACGTCAAAGCCGAATGCACACGTCCCGTTGCCGGCCGCCAGGCAGGCCTGGTGCGTGGCTTCCTGCGCATCGAGCATGCTGTCGAGGCCGGACCCGAAAAACGCGAAGGCGAAACTGCCCGGAATGATGCCCACCGCGGTTGCCGCCACAAACGACCGAAGCCGGACGCCGGCGAGCGCGGGAACCAGGTTGACGAGCCAGAACGGAAACAGTGGCACCAGACGCAGGAACAGCAGATAACAGAATGCGTCCTCGCGGAACCCGGCCGCCACCTTGGCTAATCGCGGTCCGGCGCGGCGGATCAGGACTTCGCCGACCGCCCCGCGCGCGATCAGAAAGATGAAGGTTGCACCGACAGTCGCCCCCGCGATCGCGCCGAGCGCGCCGAGCAGCGTGCCGAACACGACGCCGCCCGCGACGGTGAGCACCATCGCGCCTGGAATCGAAAGCATCACCACCACGACGTAGAGCCCGATATAGGCCGCGAACGTTGCGGGTCCGTGCTCGGTGACGAGGCGTTCAATGGCGGCGTGGTGTCGCACCAGCTGCTCGAACGAAAGCTGGCGGTAAAGGCCCGAGGCGAACACAACCGCGATTACCGCGACCACGATGATGAGGGGCAGCAGGCGCCGAAGGCCGTTGGAACGGTCCATGATCTCGGCATCTGGGCGGGTTTCGGCGGGCACTGACATCAACTCGATCCGATCGATAATGCCCATTTATACAGGAGCAGGCAGGTCGAGCAGCCGGTATCACCGGCAATTGACCGGCACTCATCGCTCTCGCACAGACGTGAACGTCTTGCGAACATCCGACGCGATCCTACATGCCGGTGGATCAGCGCCGGGTGAGGATTGGCCAGCAATTGACGAGCTTTCGACCCTCCCGTATAAGCCCCGGCGATCCCAGCAACGCGGGCAGGATGCGGCTTTTGCCACCCTCCGCGAGCCTGTTTTACACATCCTCGGTTAGTCTGAGAGGAACGGAGAAAGCCCGTGAAGCGGACCTATCAACCCAGCAAGCTGGTGCGCAAGCGGCGTCACGGCTTTCGTGCGCGCATGGCGACCAAGGGAGGCCGCAAAGTCATCAATGCGCGCCGCGCCCGCGGCCGCAAGCGCCTGTCCGCCTGATCTTCATGACGCCGCGCTTGCAACGGCTGCGGCAACGGGCGGATTTCATCGCAACGGCATCCGGCGCCAAGGCACACGCCACGGGCTTTGTGTTGCAGTCGCGTGAGCGCCGCGACCAGGCGCCGCCGCGCGTAGGTTATACGGTGTCGAAGAAAGTCGGCAATGCGGTCGAGCGCAATCGGGTTCGACGCCGGCTGCGGGAGGTCGTGAGATTGGCGGGCGCGGAGGAGCTGCACGCGGGTCGCGATTATGTGCTGGTCGGTCGGCGCGCGGCGCTCGATCTGGCGTTCGAACGGCTGGTTGAAGACATGTGCGCCGCGCTGGGCCATGTGCATGGCGCGCAGCCGCTGCCGCGCAGCGGGCGTGGGCGCGAGGCAAAGTAGAAACCGATGCAGGACCAAAAGAACACCATCATTGCAATCGTCCTGTCGGCCATCGTGCTGATCGCCTGGCAGTATTTCTTTGCCACCCCGCAGGCCAACAAGCAGCGCCAGCTCGCCGAGCAGCAACGGCAGGAGCAGAGTCAGACGCCGGCCCCGACCGCCGGCAGTCCAGGCGCGCAGCCGTCCAACATTCCGCTCGCCCCGGGCCAGGTCGGGACCGCCGCCGCGCCGATCGCGCGCGACAAGGTCATCGCCGAGACCCCGCGCGTCGCAATCGACACCCCGACGGTAAAAGGTTCGATCGCGCTCAAAGGCGCCCGGCTCGACGATCTCGCGCTCGTTAAATACCGCGAAACCGTCGATCCCAATTCGCCGGCGATCGTGCTGTTGGCGCCGTCCGGGACGGCGGAGCCGTTCTACGCCGAGTTCGGTTGGGTTGCGGGCCCGGGCGCTACCTTCAAGGTTCCGAATGCCGAGACCGAATGGCGCCAGGAGGGTTCGGGCGCGCTGCAGATCGGCCAGCCGATCACGCTTGTCTATGACAACGGCGAGGGGCTCGAGTTCCGCCGCACCGTCTCGGTCGACGACAAATACCTGTTCACCATCAAGGACAGCGTGCGCAACACCGGCGCGGCTCCGGTCACGATCTATCCTTATGCGCTGATCTCGCGTCACGGCACGCCGAAGACGCTTGGCTACTACATCCTGCACGAAGGCTTCATCGGCGTGATGGGCGACCAGGGCCTGCAGGAGCTGTCCTACAAGACGGTTGAAGACAAGAAGTTGATCTCCTTCAACGTCACCAATGCCTGGCTCGGCATAACCGACAAGTATTGGGCGGCGACGCTTCTCCCGCAGACCGACGCCCGGCTTGACGCGCATTTTCGTGCGGACCAGCTCGGCAGCATCAAGACCTATCAGACCGACTATCTTCTGGACGCGCGCACAATCCAACCGGGCGGCACTACGAGCGCCGACGCGCGGTTGTTCGCGGGCGCCAAGGAAGTGTCGGTCGTCAATGACTACAACGATACGCTGCGCCTCAACCTGTTCGATCGGCTGATCGACTGGGGCTGGTTCTATTTCATCACCAAGCCGATGTTCTGGGCGCTCGACTCGATCTACAAGCTGGTGGGCAATTTCGGCATTGCGATCCTGATCGTCACGGTCATCATCAAGCTGATCTTCTTCCCGCTCGCCAACAAGTCCTATGCGTCGATGGCGAAGATGAAGACGTTGCAGCCGAAGATGCAGGCGCTGCGCGAACGCTACCCGGACGACAAGGTCAAGCAGCAGCAGGAGCTCATGGAGCTCTACAAAAGCGAGAAGATCAACCCGGTTGCCGGTTGTCTGCCGATCCTGATCCAGGTGCCGGTGTTCTTCTCGCTCTACAAGGTGCTGTTCGTCACCATCGAGATGCGCCACGCACCGTTCTACGGATGGATCAAGGATCTTTCGGCGCCCGACCCGACCACGGTGTTCAATCTGTTCGGGCTCATTCCGTGGGATCCCGCGCACGTTCCGATCCTTGGCGCTTACATGATGGTGGGCGCATGGCCGCTCATCATGGGCGTTACCATGTGGGCGCAGATGAAGCTCAATCCGCCGCCGCCCGATCCTGCCCAGAAAATGATCTTCGATTGGATGCCGGTGATCTTCACGTTCATGCTGGCGAGTTTCTCGGCCGGACTGGTGATCTACTGGGCCTGGAACAACACGCTCTCGGTACTCCAGCAATCGGTGATCATGCGGCGGCACGGCGCCAAGATCGAGCTGTTCGACAACTTCAAGTCGATCGGCCAGAGGCTGAGGGGTTTGTTCAACAAGCGCCCGCCGGTGGTGTAGCGCGTCGTCGTCGGTCGCTTCTCATGACCGGGGCCGTTCCACTTACGTCTGACGAAATCGAAGCAGGGCGCAAGCTGTTCGCCGGCGCCTGGCGGTTTGCGACCGCCGCGAGTTCGCTTGCGTCGCTGCCGCCGATGACCGGGCTGGAAGTCGCGTTCGCCGGCCGTTCCAACGTCGGCAAGTCGAGCCTGATCAACGCGCTTGTCGGCCAGAACGCGCTGGCGCGCACCTCGCATACGCCGGGCCGCACACAAGAGCTTATTTTCTTCACGGCCGGCGGACCGCTCACGCTCACCGACATGCCGGGCTATGGCTATGCGCGGGCGCCGAAGACGAAGGTCGCGGCCTGGACCGCGCTCATCCACGACTATCTTCGCGGCCGTGCCAGTCTGGCGCGCGTCTACGTCCTGATCGACGCCCGCCACGGCATTAAATCGCCCGACGAAGACATCTTGCGCACCCTCGATGAGGCGGCCGTGAGCTACCAGATCGCGCTGACTAAAGCCGATCAGGTCAAGGCTGCGGCGCTCGCCGATTGCGTGGCCGCAACGCAGGCCGCGATCCGGCCGCGGCCGGCGGCGTTTCCTCAGGTGCTGGCGACGTCCGCGCACACCGGCGCGGGCGTACCGGACCTGCGGGCCGCGATTGCGCGGCTGCTGGCGGAAAGGGCCCTTTCGTCGGGCCGCCGGCCAAGCTAAAACGCCGACCGAAACCCACTCTCGTCAAGGATCACCTCATGAGCGTGTCGGCCCATGACATCGCACGCATCCTGACCGAAGCGCTGCCGCACATGCAGCTCTACGACGATGAAATCGTGGTGGTGAAATACGGCGGTCACGCCATGGGCGACGAGGCCTCGGCGCGCAGCTTCGCGCGCGACATCGTGCTGATGGAGCAGACGGCGATCAACCCGGTGGTGGTCCATGGCGGCGGCCCGCAGATCGGCGACATGCTCAACCGCCTCGGCATCAAGTCGGAGTTCGCCGGCGGGCTGCGCATTACCGATGAGAAGACGATCGAGATCGTCGAAATGGTGCTGGCCGGGTCGATCAATAAGCAGCTGGTCGGCTTCATCAACGCGGCCGGCGGCAAGGCGGTCGGGCTGACCGGCAAGGACGGCAACATGGTGATGGCGCGCAAGGCGACGCGCGCGATCGTTGATCCGACGTCCAAGATCGAGGAGGTGATCGATCTCGGCTTCGTGGGCGAGCCCGACAAGGTCGACGTCACGGTGCTCAACCAGATCCTCGGGCGCGAGCTCATTCCGGTACTGGCGCCGGTCGCGGCCGCGGCCGACGGCGGCACCTACAACGTCAACGCCGATACCTTCGCGGGGGCCATCGCCGGCGCGCTGCGCGCCAAGCGCTTCCTGCTGCTGACCGATGTGCCGGGCGTGCTGGACAAGTCCATGTCCCTGATCAAGGAGCTGTCGGTCAATGATGCGCGCCGGCTGATCGCCGACGGCACCATCTCGGGCGGCATGATTCCGAAGGTCGAGACCTGTATCTACGCGCTTGAGCAGGGCGTCGAAGGCGTGGTGATCCTCGATGGCAAGGTCGAGCACGCGGTGCTGCTCGAGTTGCTGACCGATCTTGGCGCCGGGACGCTGATCCAACGCTAGCGGACACTTGTGTAAGGAGGGCGGGATGAGACAGTGGCGATCGATCGGCGCAGTGCTGGCCCTGCTGATCGTGCCCGCCGTAGGCGCGGCGCAGAGCCAGACAACGATTGATCTGGAACGTTCGTTCGCCGATGCGTTGACCACCGTCCCGGCGGGCGCGCTCGATGTGTCCGGTGCGTTCTACGTGCCGGCCTATTCCAGCGTGTCGATGAGCCAGGGCAAGCTGCGGGCCGATTTCTCGGTGACGCTGAGCATCCACAATGCGTCCGAGACGAAGCCGCTGGTCCTCAAGCGCATCGCCTATTTCGACGGCAACGGCAAGCAGGTCGACAGCTATCTCAAGCGGCCGATCGCGCTCAAGCCGTTCGGAACGGTAGACATCTATATTCCGGAGCTCGATGTGCGGGCCGGCACCGGCGCGAACTTCATCGTCGATTGGGCGTCCGCGGGTGAGATTGCCGAACCGGTCGTCGAAACGCTGATGTTCGGCACCGTTGGCAATCGGCATTTTTCATTCGTCAGCCAGGGGCGCGCGATCAAGATCGTGGGCGGCAAATAGCTGCGGGGCGCAGTGCTGCCGTTGATTGGAACGGACGACATGCCGCAAACTGACAAGTGCGCGTCGCGCGGATTCGATCACGTTGAGACCTGGGTATTCGATCTCGACAACACGCTCTATCCGCATCACCTCAACCTCTGGGGTCAAGTCGACGCGCGCATCCGCGACTATATCGCTGGCTTTCTGAAAATATCGCACGACGAGGCGTTTCGCCTGCAAAAGGATTATTACCGGCGCTACGGCACGTCGATGCGCGGGCTGATGATCGAACACGGAATGCACCCCGACGACTATCTGGAGGTGGTGCACCAGATCGATCATTCGCCGATCGAGCCAAATCCGGCGCTCGGCGCTGCGCTCGAGAAGCTTCCCGGCCGCAAGCTCATTCTCACCAACGGAACGCGCAAGCACGCTGAGGCGGTGATGCAGCGGCTTGCGATCCACGATCGATTCGAGGCGGTATTCGACATCGTGGCGGCCAAGCTCGAACCCAAGCCGTCGCCGCAGACCTACGATCGCTTTCTGGCACTGCACGGCGTTACGCCGGTGCGGGCCGCGATGTTCGAGGATCTCGCGCGCAACCTGGAGGTGCCGCATGGGCTGGGCATGACCACGGTTTTGGTCGTGCCCTCTGGCACGCGGGTCGTGCTGCGCGAGGAATGGGAACTCGAGGGTCACGACGCGGCGCACGTGGATCACGTCACCGACGATCTCACCGGGTTTCTGGAGCAGATCGCGAGCATGCGGCGGCGGCCCGAGGCCCGTTGACTTTGGCTCGCCCCTCCGCGACACAGCACTCAAAACGAGGGTCTCATGTCTCATTCCGAGCTCGCCCGCACCATCGATGAAGCGTTCGAGAAGCGCGACGGCGTCGGACCGGCGACCAAGGGCGCCGTGCGCGAGGCGGTGGAGGCGGCGCTTGAGTTGCTGGATCGCGGCGAGGCGCGGGTCGCGGAACGCGACGCCAACAAAACCTGGCGCGTCAATCAATGGCTCAAGAAGGCCGTGCTGCTGTCGTTTAGGCTCAACGACATGTGGGTGATCGCTGGAGGTCCCGGCAAGGCGGCCTGGTGGGACAAGGTCCCGTCGAAACTCGACGGATGGGGCGAAAATCGCTTTCGCGAGGCCGGCTTTCGCGCGGTCCCTGGATCGGTGGTGCGCCGCTCGGCCTACATCGCGCCCGGCGTTATTCTGATGCCGTCGTTCGTCAACCTCGGGGCCTATGTCGATTCCGGCACCATGGTCGATACCTGGGCGACGGTCGGTTCCTGCGCGCAGATCGGCAAGAACTGTCACATCTCCGGCGGTGCCGGCATCGGTGGAGTGCTCGAACCGTTGCAGGCCGGTCCGGTCATCATCGAGGACAATTGTTTCATCGGCGCGCGCTCGGAGGTTGCCGAAGGCGTGGTGGTGCGCGAGGGATCGGTGCTCTCGATGGGAGTCTTCGTCGGCGCCTCGACCAAGATCATCGACCGCGACACCGGCGAGACGTTTCAGGGCGAGGTGCCGGCCTATTCGGTTGTGGTGCCGGGCACGTTGCCCGGTAAGGCCACGAAGGGCGGTGGGCCGAGCCCCGGGCTTTATTGCGCGGTGATCGTCAAGCGCGTCGACGAGAAGACCAGGGCCAAGACCAGCATCAACGAACTGCTGCGGGATTAAGTCGCGTGCCCGCCGATCCAGTTGCCATCGCCCGCGAGCTGATACGCTGTCCGTCGGTGACGCCCGAAGAGGGCGGCGCGATTTCGTATCTGCAGCGGACGTTGACGGGCGCGGGCTTTGACGTCCACCGGGTGATGTTTACGCAGCCCGGCTACGACAACATCGAGAATCTCTATGCCCGGGTCGGAACCGGCGCGCCGCACTTCGTGTTTGCCGGCCATACCGATGTAGTGCCGCCGGGCGAGGAGCAATTGTGGAGCTACGCCCCGTTCGCCGGCGAGGTGTCGGAGGAGGTGCTGTTCGGGCGCGGCGCGGTCGACATGAAGGGCGCGATCGCCTGCGCGCTTGCCGCCACGTTCGACTATCTGGCGGCGCAGAGCGGCAAGCCCAAGGGTTCGATCTCGTTTCTCATCACCGGCGACGAAGAGGGCGTCGCGGTCAATGGCACCGTCAAATTGCTGAAATGGGCGGCCGATCGCGGCGAAAAATTCGATCACTGTCTGCTCGGCGAACCGAGCAATCCGAACTCGCTCTCCGACATGATCAAGATCGGCCGCCGTGGCTCGCTCAACGGCACGCTGGTGGTGACCGGGACACAAGGCCACGTCGCCTATCCGCAGTTCGCCGACAATCCGGTGCGCGGACTTGTGACCTTGCTGAGTGCGCTGATGAGCGCGCCGCTTGACGCCGGCAGCACGCATTTCGACCCGTCGAATCTCGAGTTCACCTCAATCGACGTCGGCAACAAGACCGTCAACCTGATTCCCGGCGAGGCGCGCGGGCGCTTCAACATCCGCTTTAACGATCGTCACACGCAGGACGAGCTCAAAGCCCTGATCGAGCAGCGCACGGCGGCGGCTGCCGGAGCGTTTTCCGGCGAAGCGGACGCCGGTTCGCCGGCCGAAAACGCGACAAACAAAAAAACCAACAAGACTCGCTGGCGCATTGAATGGGAGCCGTCGAACGCCGACGTGTTCGTGACCTCGCCGGGCCCCTTCGTCGATCTGGTGCGCACGGCGGTCGCCGAGGTGACCGGCAAAACCCCGGCGCTTTCTACGTCCGGCGGCACGTCGGACGCGCGCTTCATCAAGGACTATTGCCCGGTGGTCGAGTTCGGGCTCGTCAACACCACTATGCACAAGGTCGACGAGCGGGTGCCGACGTCCGATCTGGTGGCGCTGACGGCGATCTACCGAAAGATTCTGGAACGCTACTTCGCGTCATAGCAGCAGCCGATAATAAAAATTATTGACAAATAATAAGCATAACGTATCGGGGACTGCAGTCTGCTCAATGAGGGGCGCTTTCATGAGGCGATCCTGGAGCGGGGCAGGCCAGCGGCGTCCGAGAACGCCTGGTTCGCAGCCAGGATCCCAGGGGGCCCGGGGAGAAC
>JBPYFJ010000057.1:0-2400 GCA_051985675.1 Xanthobacteraceae bacterium
AAGCTACGCCGATCAGCATGCGTAATTGGTCTTGCCAGGTCGGTAGCCAAAGCGTACCAATAGTGTTCCGGGCGTTGAACATTCGCTAGCAGGCGTGGGAGGACTCGACTATGCCGCACACGAAGCGTGCTTCGAAGCGAAAACATCCGAAGGAAGTCGTACCGGTGGTGGGAGTCGTCGGCGTGTCCTTGTCGCTGGCGAGCGGCGCATCCGCGGCAACCGCTGTTCCGGCCGCGGATGTACCGTCGTGGGATAGCTCCCCGCCCCAAATCACTCTCAGTGAGGAAGAAGTCGCCGACGTCAGCTTGGGGACGTTCTACGTCTTCGACAAGGAAAACGCTGGAACGCCCCGACTCGGCGAAAAGTTTGCCCGAGGCTGCGGACGCTGCGGCGGCTGCCGCTGCGGGGGCGGCTGCAGATGCGGCAGAGGCTGCGGCTGCCGCTGCGGAGGCGGGTGCGGAGGCTGCGGCTGCGGAGGCTGCGGCTGCTGCTTGTCGTGGGGAGTTTGCCGTATTTGCTAGACTTGGCGCGCTCCGATTAGGTTGACAGACGCGAGGTCATGGCCGGGTTGACCAGGTTCGACCCGGCCAATTATGTGTTGGTTGCGGCGCCGCATGACGGCCGAGTGGATGGTCAATCCTAGCGAGAAACGCCAGCGCGCGAGCGAGACGGCGGCGCTCTCGCAAGCTCGAGAATACGTGTCTTGCAATGGCGATCCGGACCGGTCGCGATAAGCGTAGAACCGCGCGTGCTCACCGCATGACAGGCGATCACCGCGATCGCATCGCGCAGCATGACAGCAAAGATGTTCCGCGGTTCGCGCCGAATTTCACCGTCTATGTGCTGCCGTCCAAGGTCGTGTGCCTCTATTCCGAGGACCGCAAGTTCTTTCTTCACGGCGAGCTCTATTGCGCGCTCGCTGCCGCGATCAGCGAGGGTGGAAAGAGTTTTCGCGAGCTCATTCGAGCGCTGGAAGGGAATTTTCCGTCGGACAAGATCCACGAAGCGCTGAAGCGGCTGGTCGATCGCCGCTTTATCATCGCGAAACCGCGCGCTTCGGCGGACACCGTGGCCGCCTATTGGGCGAGCCTGGGCCTGTCGCCGGAGGTCGCGGAGACAAATCTCCAGAAATGTCGCGTGCGCATTCAATCGGTTGACGTACACGGTGCCACCGAGCTCGCTACCGCCTTGAAGGCACTGGGCGTTCGCGTCGTGAAGCGCTCCGCCGAGCTGACGGTCACGCTGGTAAGCGATTATCTCGAGGGACAGCTGGTCGAATTGAACCAGGAGCACTTATCGGACCGCACACCTTGGATTCTCGTCCAACCTTGCGGCATTTTCCCCCTCGTGGGACCCGTGCTCAGCCCGGGCAAGGGCGCCTGCTGGGCTTGTCTTGCCGAACGCATGAGACGCAATCGGGAGATCAAGGCGCTTCTCGATCGCGGGCTGGCGCGCCGCCTCGTCACTTCGCCGCTTGCCCGGGACATGGTCGGCCAGAGCGGCATCCAGCTTGCGGCCGTCGAGATCGCAAAAGCGATTGCCACCGACTTCCGTACCGACCTGCGCAATCACATCATCAGCCTCGACCTGCTGGGCGCGACCATCGTGAAACACTACGTAGCGGCCCGTCCGCAATGCGCGGCCTGCGGCCGCAAGAAGCTGCGCGATCCCCGCCGTGCACCGCTGCCGATCATGCTTGGGGCCGGCGGCCAGGTGGTCATGACGAGCGGAGGGTATCGGACCGTTTCGTCGCGGGCGACGGTGGCCCAATTCCGCAAACACGTGAGCCCCCTTACAGGCGTGGTCTCGCGGCTCGAGCGGATTGAAGCCGATTTGCCCATGAACACCAACTACCTTGCCACGCACAATTTTTCGGGGCCGGCCAGGACGGTCAATGAGCTCAAGGCGGGGCTGAGCGGCGGCAGCTTCGGCAAGGGCAGCACGGCCGAGCAGGGTGAAGCCAGCGCCCTCATGGAGGCGATCGAGCGCTATTCCGGGATTTTTCAGGGCGACGAGATCAGAGTGACCCGGCGGTTCACGGATTTCCCGTCGGGAGATGCCATTCTACCCAACGATGTCTTGCTGTTCAGCGACGCGCAGTACCAGCGAGATCAGGCGCAGGCGATCGACTGGGACGCGACGCCGATGCCGTTCCCCTTCGATCGATCGGCCGAGATCGAATGGTCGCCGGTCTGGTCGCTGCGCGACGAACGGTTCAAGTATCTTCCGACCAGCTTGTTATATTTTTTTTACCGGGGCCCGCCTACCGCCTACCATGTGCATGCGGATTCCAATGGCTGTGCGGCCGGCAACACGCTCGAGGAGGCGATCGTCCAAGGGTTCCTCGAGTTGGTGGAGCGGGATGCATACGCGATCTGGTGGTACAATCGATTGCAACGG
>JBPYFJ010000058.1:0-66189 GCA_051985675.1 Xanthobacteraceae bacterium
CGATAGACGCACTTGATTAGACTGCCGCTCCTAGGGGACTCCAGCTCTGTTTCGCACTGAGAGTGCAACGACATCCGCTAGTCGCTCTCTTAACCGTTCTCTCGTCGCAGCGGGATGACTTTTCCGGCGTCTCTCAATTCATCGAGATAATCGGCCCAAGCCTGCATCATCTTGACGCGCTCAAACCAGTATTCGGCTGCGTGCATGTAAGCGCGCCGAACATCGTCCGATTCCTGGTGTGCAAGTTGACGCTCGATGGCATCCGGGTTCCAGCGGCCCATTTCATTCAATCGTGTTGACGCCATTCCTCTAAAGCCGTGAGTGCTCATGTGCTCCTTGCTATAACCGAGCCGACGCAACGCGGCGTTCATGGTGTTTTCGGACATCGGTCGCAAGATGCTGCGCACGGACGGGAATAGCCACCGCCCATCACCGCTAAGTGCCTGCAGGTCACGAATAATCGAAAGCGCCTGCTTTGAGAGGGGAACTCGGTGCAAGCGGCGCATCTTCATTTTTGTCGCCGGGATGCGCCACTCGGCATGTTCCAGGTCAAACTCGGCCCATTCGGCCTTGCGAAGCTCGCCCGGCCGGACAAACACCAGTGGCGCAAGCTTTAACGCCGCTTTTGTCAGCGCTAGTCCGTCGTAATCCTCGATCGCTCGGAGCAGGGCGCCGATACCGTCTGGATCAACGATGGCCGCCCGGTGAATGACATTTGATGCCGTTAATGCACCGCGCAAATCGACTGACGGATCGCGCTCGGCCCTCCCGGTAATGATGGCATATCGAAATATCATGCCGCACGTGCTGCGCAGCCGCCGCGCAGTCTCGTATCGCCCGCGCGCTTCAGCTTTTCGAAGAACCGCGAGCACCTCTGGCGCGGTGATTTCGACGACGGGGCGCTCGCCGATTGTCGGATAGGCGAAGTCGAGCAACCAACGCTTCTTGGCCAGCGTCACGTCGGCGCGCCCCTCCCGCTCGAGCTTCGCCAGCACCTCTTCAGCGACAGCTCGGAACGTATTGCCACTCGCCGCCGCCAGCTTTTCGAGTCGGCGTTGTGTCGAGGGATCGATCTTATCGGCGAGCAGTCGCTTGGCTTCGTCGCGTTTCTCGCGCGCGTGCTTCAACGTCACCGTCGGGTAGACGCCGATGGCGAGTGTCTTCTGCTTTCCTCCAAACCTGTAGGCTAGCCGCCACAGCTTGCTGCCGTTCGGCTGGACCAGCAGATGGAGCCCGCTGCTATCCGAGAGTTTGATTGGGCGATCGGCAGGCTTGGCGTTGCGCACCCGAGTGTCGTTGAGCATGTTGGTATCGTCCCCGTGGGGCTTGCATGATACCAACAAAAATACCAACAAAGCGCGCGGATACCAACAGAACGCTGCGCACCGCCGCGAACGGGCAACGAGGGCAAATGCCCGCGATTACTGGATTATTTGGTCTTCGGCGAACAAACGCGAACGACCGCGAACGACGATGTGGTGCCCCTGGCCGGACTCGAACCAGCACGATGTTGCCACCACCTGATTTTGAGTCAGGCGCGTCTACCAATTCCGCCACAGGGGCCGCGCGCGGACTATAGCGGCCGACCTGAGAGGGTCAACCGCCGGCCCCAAGGCAGGCCGATCGGTTCTTGCCGCTGCCAACGCTGCTGCGGGTCCCCGAGGCTGCGAAACACACATCGATGAACACGATTTGACTTGCCCCAGACCCGGCTGACGCGGCTTATAAGCGCTCGCCGACAAGGAGGTTTCCCATCTTGGTTCCAGCAAGCCAGGTCGTCCCAGCGACCCGTTCTCCGCTGTTCCTCGCATCGTTCGCGATTGCAATCACCAGCGCAGCGACGATCCTGGGCGCGTACTTCTTTCAATACGTAATGGGATTGCCGCCGTGCCCGCTCTGCCTCCAGCAGCGTATTCCCTATTACATTGCCATTCCGTTCGGCCTTTTTTTGGCAGTCGCGATGTTGCGGGGCGCGCGGACCAATCTCATTCGGGGCGGGCTTGCCACACTGGCGGTGGTGATGATGCTCGGGGTCGCGCTCGGCGCCTATCACGCTGGGGTCGAATGGAAGCTGTGGGCAGGCCCGACGGATTGTACGGGCCCGATCAACGATTTTGGTTCGACTGGCAACCTGCTGCAGCAGATGCAGACCACCAGCGTCGTACGTTGCGACGAAGCCGCTTGGCGGTTCCTTGGTTTGTCGCTGGCCGGCTACAACGTGCTGATCTCGGCCGTTCTTGCCGGGCTGGCCATCGGGGCGGTGGCCCTGAACCAGCGTCAGGAAAAGATCTAACCCGCGAAGGTCTACTGCCTGCCGGCGCTCGTTGTCCCGACGCCCTTGTGACTGGCACTGTCGCCTTCGATGAGGAGGTGAGGAGGCGCGTGCCGCCGGCATGCACGAAAAAAGAGTATTGATGAATAGGATCTGCTAATGCTTGCATACAGTTTCTAGTCGTCGAATATTAATCATTATAATCAAGGTCTTACGGCAAAAGCGCTGGATTGTGACCGGCGTCACTCCCTCCGCGGCCTGAAGCCGATAGGGTTAAGTGAACGTTAAGCACGTTGGTCGCCGGGGTGAATGAGCGACAGGGGAGATCCAAATGCATACGGTCAAAAGGCTTGAGCGCTCTGGCGCGCATGTGCCTAAGGGCCTCGTCGATTGGCTCGTCGACGCCATTTACGAAGCGAGCCTGCGCCGCACTCTCCGGTCCATCAAGCCGCACTAGGTTTTTTGGCTTCGCGGCCGCTCACCCCGCGGCCGTTGAAGAGTGGAGTCCCCCCCATCACTCCACGCATGTCGCCCTCGACCTCGCCCCAAGGTCGGGGGCGACTCATTTTTCAGGGCCCGCGTTTTACGCGTCTCACCATTGCGCAGTTCGGCTGACGGCGCATGCTAGTCTCCGTGCTGATGACGATGATTAGCGGAGGCCGGGCATGAAGGCTGTCCAAGGCGACGAAATTCCACTCCAACGTGGCCTCGAATATCGCGGTGGAATGTTTCACTCGCGCCGGTTGCTGGAGGGGCAGCCCGGTGCGGTCGACAATTTCCAGCTCTCGATCGGTGTATCTCAGGGCGATTTCTATTCGCCCCGTCATCATCACAACTTCGAACAGATTCGCGTCGGACTGGAAGGAACGCTTGACTACGATCGCGACGGCAAGATGTCACCCGGCGTAGTCGGCTATTTTCCTGAAGGCGTTTATTACGGGCCGCAGTCGCAAAACCCCGACGAGGTTGCGACCGCTGCGGTGCTGCAGTTCGGTGGCGCCAGCGGCAGCGGATACCTGTCGAATGCCGAAGTACGTGCAGGTATCGAGGAACTCAAGAAGCACGGCGAGTTCAAGAACGGCGTCTACCGGCGGCAGGTTCCGTTTCACGGCAAGAAGAACGTCGACGGCTATCAGGCAATCTGGGAACACGTGCACAAGCGCCCGATGGTCTATCCGACTCCGCGATACAACAAGCCAATCTTCATGGATGCACAGAACTACGAATGGGTGCCGGTCGCGGGCGCGCCGGGCGTGTTCGAGAAGCTGTTCGGCGTGTTCACCGAGCGGCGGAGCGAGGCTGGCCTCGTTAAACTCGACGCGGGGGCGAGCCACACGGTGCGAGGCCACGGCATCTATCTGGTGTTGCGCGGCGCCGGGGAGATCGCCGAAGTGCCGATGCGCAAACTCACCACGCTCTATCTCGCGCGCAGCGAAACCGCGACCATCAAGGCAAACGAGACGACCGAGCTCATGCATTTTGGGCTGCCGAATCTCGCAGGCGTGCGCATGCCGGACCGACACGTTGTCCCAGCCGAGGCGGCCGAATAGACGATGCGGTATCGCCACGGCGCGATCCGACGTCACCGCATCCGCGAGAAGCTGTGACGGGTCCGCAGCCAAGCGGACCGTACGGTTCAGCGGCAAGGAGGCGGCTATCCGCAATCGCACCTATGTGCTGGCAAACGGCTACGACATGCACGTGTTCGATCGCTTCTATGACCGCGTGAAGAACGACCCGAAATGGAAATCCTACGCGCTGCCATGCGGCCACGACGTGATGCTCGATCGGCCCGAAGAGCTTGCCAAGATTCTGCTCGACGAAGTCCGGCGGTGACGCTGGCTTTTTGGTCAGGAAATCCCTGGGCGCAGGGGAGTTCGCCCCCACGCAATGAAGGCGCGGTTGCGGAAACCCGCCTCCGTCTTGCCGTAGCGCAAGGGAGCGCCATCGCTGCCGGTCACGCAACCCCCGGCGGCTACCAGCACAGCCTGACCAGCAGCCGTGTCCCACTCCATGGTCGGTGTGAGGCGGGGGTAGACGTCGGCATCTCCCCGCGCAATGACGCAGAACTTGAGGGCCGACCCCGCACGCGCGCACGACGTCACCCGCAGGCGATCCAGCATGGCTTGCGTTTGCGGATCGAGATGCGAGCGGCTGGCAACGGCTCGCAGCCCGGTTGCCGGATAAGCGGAGGTCGTGATCGTCCGAAGCTCGCTCAGCGCCGGTAGCGCCGCGCCGGGCGTCACCTCGGCGCGAAACGCAGTCGCACCCGCGATGTACATAGCTCCGCTTGCCGGTGCATAAACGCATCCGACAAGCGGCTGGCCCGCTTCGATCAGCGCAACGTTGACGGTGAATTCGCCGTTGCGATCGATGAACTCGCGCGTACCGTCGAGCGGGTCGACCAGCAAAAACCGTTCGGGCATTGCGGTTGGCTGCTTGGGATCGAATGATTCTTCGGCCAGCACGGGCATGTCAGGCAGCAACCGATGCAAGCGCTCGCGGATCAGGCGTTCGGCCCCGACATCGGCCGCGCTCACCGGCGAGCCATCGGCTTTGGTTCGGACCCTGGGCGCCTGCGCGTAGATCGACATGATGAATCGGCCCGCCTGCGATGCAATGTCCCCGAACTGTGTAGCGAGTTGATTTCTGGCGTTTGCGTCCATCGTCGTCGACACATATGGCAGAACCGGCCGCGGTTGGCCCGTAAAACTCGCAAAATAGCACCATGGCGCCAAGTACGGCGCGCTTCGACGATCGTCGCAACCGCTTGGCTTGCCCAACCACGGCCACATCCCGTGTTATAACGGAGGCTGGGCCGGGGCAGGCCCGGGGGACCTGATGGGATCGATCGGCCGCTACATTCTTCGCACGACGATCGGAGCATTTTTCCTGGTGCTCGCGAGCCTGACCGCGATCATTTGGGTCAGCTACGCCTTGCGCGACATTGATCTGATGACGAGCCAGGGGCAGACCATCCTGACGTTCATCGAGATCACAAGCCTCGTCATCCCTCAGCTCGTGCTGGTCATCGCGCCGGTCGCTTTTGTGATCGCGGTCTCTCAGATTTTGATGAAGCTTGCGGGCGATTCCGAGATCATCGTCATGAATGCGGCCGGCATGTCGCCGTGGCTGCTGTTTCGCGCTTTCTTCGGGGCCGCAGTGTTGGTTTCCGCACTGGTCCTGTTCGTCAGCGCCTATCTCTCACCGGAATGCCTGCGCATCCTGCGTCGCTGGGCAACCGAGGTGCGGGCCGATGTGGTTGCCAATATCGTGCAGCCTGGCCGTTTTCTCACGCTCGAGCCGGGGCTCCTCTTCCATATCCGCGAGCGCCAGCCCAACGGAGTTCTGGTCGGGATATTCGTCGATGACCATCGCAATCCCAAAGAGCAGGTTACGCTGCTGGCCGAGCAGGGCCAGATCGTTGAAATCGACAGCAATTCATTCCTGATCCTGCAACATGGCAGCGTACAGCGCCAGCGCGCCGCCGAACGCGATCCAACGATCGTGAACTTCGACAGTTACGCATTTGATCTGTCGAGTTTCTCTCACAACACGCGCACGCTCGCTTACCCGGCACGCGAGCGCTATACTTGGGAGCTGATCGCGCCCTCGCCCGACGATCCGGTTTTTCTCAAGGAGCCGGGGGAATTCCGGGCCGAATTACACGATCGCATCGTGACGCCGCTTTATCCGCTGGCATTCGTCGTGATCGCCTATGTTTATCTTGGTGCTCCGCGTACGACGCGGCAAAACCGCGCGATGGCGGTCGTCTCGGCGATTTTCGGGGTTGCTATCCTGCGGCTGGCCGGATTCGTCAGCATCGTGGCCGGCGCCCACACGGCAATCATGCTGTCGATTCAGTATGTCGCGCTCGCGGTCGTTTTCGTCCTGGGATACATCGCGATCGATCGTGGAATGCTGATCGAGCCGCCCGCCTGGTTCACGAATTTGGTCGCCGTCGTGACCGAACGCATCCAGCGTCGGTTCGCGACGTCGTGAACTCGGGAACGCCTGGATGTCATCCGCGATTGACGCCGCGTTCCCCGATGCCTATGGTCCGCGCCAAATTCGACCGGTCCGGCCCGTGCGCGGGCCGCAAAGGGGTTTATGTATGAAAGTTCGCAATTCGCTGAAATCGCTGCGCGGCCGCCACCGCGACAACCGCATCGTCCGGCGCAAGGGCCGCGTCTACGTCATCAACAAGACCCAGCGCCGCTTCAAGGCTCGGCAGGGTTGAGGCGCCGGATGCGCTGATCGCGGCGCCGGTCCCCGCGGATGCATGTTGATAACGCAGCTTTGACGCCGCGGAACTTGCTCGCATCCATGATCGTTCTAAACTGCAGCCATGATTCCGAGATTGCCGACCCTGTTCGCGACCGTGGCCCTGCTGGGACTGGGCTCGGCCGATGCCGCGCTGGCGCAACGGGTTCCGGGCCAGCCGCTGGTTGCGCCGCCCTCGGATGTCCCGAAGGTACCGCCGCGCGCGGATCGCACCCGCAACCTCGAGTTCCTGCTCGGGGCCCTCAAGATCGCTCCCGACGATACCAGCGCCAAAGCGATCGAAGACCGCATCTGGGCGCTGTGGATGGCCTCGGGCAGCGATACCGTCGACGTGTTGATGTCGCGGGTCAAAGAGGCGAGCGACGCCGAAAACTACACGCTCGCGATCCGGCTGCTCGATGCGGTGATCGAGATCGATCCTGATTTTGTGGAAGCCTGGAACCGACGCGCAACGATATTCTTCCTGAAGAAGGACTTCAGCAGTTCGCTCGCCGATATCATGCACGTGCTTACCCAGGAGCCGCGCCATTTCGGTGCGCTCGCCGGGCTTGGTACCATTCTCGAGGAGGTCGGCGACGACCGGCACGCGCTCGATGCCTATCGAAAGGCGCTGGCCGTGCACCCGCATCTCAAGGGCGTCGCCGAGCACGTCAAATCTCTGACCGACAAGGTCGAGGGACGCAACATCTAGTCGCACATTGCGACGCGTCGGGCGCCGGAACACCACCGCCCTATCCGCGGCGGCAGCCTATGCCCCGACAAACGCGATCCGAACCATGTTGGTTGCGCCGGGCGTGCCGAACGGGACGCCGGCCACGATGATGATGCGCTGGCCCGCGTTCGCGAAGCCTTCCTGGAACGCGATCTGACAGGCGCGCTGCACCATATCGTCCTGGTCTTTGGCGTCCTCGCACACGACGCAATGCACGCCCCACACAACCGCGAGACGCCGCCCGGTCGACAGGTTGGGGGAGAGCGCGACGGTTAGCGGCTTTGGCCGCTCGCGCGCGACCCGCAACGCCGTCGACCCAGACGAGGTCCAGCACACGATCGCGGCGAGATCCACGGTCTCGGCTATCTGGCGCGCCGCGGCGGCGATGGCATCCGCGCCCGTTGCCTCCGGTTCGTTGCGCTGGGCGTGAATGATGCTGCGGTAGGTCGGGTCGCCTTCGACCTCTTCGGCGATCCGATTCATGGTGCCGACGGCCTCGACCGGATATTTTCCGGCGGCCGATTCGGCCGACAGCATCACCGCGTCCGCGCCCTCGAAAATCGCCGTGGCGACGTCGGTGACTTCCGCCCGCGTCGGCACCGGGCTTGCGATCATCGATTCCAGCATCTGGGTTGCCACCACCACCGGTTTCCCGGCGCGGCGCGCGGCGCGCGTCATTTGCTTCTGCACGCCCGGCACCTTTTCCAACGGCAACTCGACGCCGAGGTCACCGCGCGCAACCATCAGCGCGTCGGCGATCTCCAGGATCTCCGCGAGCCGCGCCACCGCCTGCGGCTTCTCGATCTTGGCCATCACGGCGGCGCGTCCGCGCGCGATTTTCTTGGCCTCGGCGACGTCTTCCGACCGCTGGATGAACGAGAGCCCGATCCAATCGACGCCGGCTTCGAGTACGGCGTCGAGATCGGAGCGGTCTTTGGCGGTCAATGCCGGCAGCGCGATCATCGTGTCGGGCAGGTTGACGCCCTTGCGGGCCGACAACTTGCCGCCGACCTCGACGCGGGTGACCGCGCGTTCGGGCGAGGTCTCGATTGCGACCAGACGGACCTTGCCGTCGTCGAGCAATAGCTTGTGACCTGGCTCGAGTGCCGAAAGAATTTCCGGATGGGGGAGCTGAACTCGCTCGACCGTCCCCTCCTTGGGATCGGAATCGAGCACGAAGGTCGCGCCTTCCCCGAGCATCACCGCGTCGCCCGCGAATGCGCCGATGCGCAACTTCGGTCCCTGCAGATCCGCCAAGATCCCGATCGGCCGATTGCGCTTGCGCTCCACCTCGCGGATCGTGGCCACGAGGTTGCGCATCCGATCCTGCGGGGTGTGACTCATGTTGATGCGAAAAACGTCGGCCCCAGCCTCGAACAGCCGCTCAATCGTCGCGGCGTCCGAAGACGCTGGCCCGAGCGTTGCGACGATCTTGGCGCGGCGTTGCCGCCTCATCGCGACGAGCCCCCCGGCGCCTGCTGCGGCGCCGGTGGCGGCTGTTGGCTTGCGGGCGGGATCGGAAGCACCGGTTGATTGGGGACGAGCGGTCGCGCCTGTTCGTTGGCGTCGGTCAACTGGACGGTCCATGACTGCTGCTCGCCGGTATCGACCTCGAAAAACCCGGTCCGGTCGAATCCGCGTGCCAGACAATCCTCGGTGCCGCGCACGGTAAATTCCTTATCGCGCGTGCACATGAACGCCTGACCGGACCACTCGCCACCACGGTCGTAGTCGACCGCATAAATGTAATAGAATCGAGCGACGAGTGTTCCACGCAGCAGCGTCTCGCATGAGCGCGAGGCAAGGTTCCACCACCCCTCGGTGGTCCAGCCGTCCTTGTCTTTGTACCCGATCGCAATACCGACGCGGCTGGCCGTATTGTTGCAGAGGCGGAAATCCGCGGCGGCCGGCTGGGCTGACCCGGCCAGCAGGGCGGATGCGATGATCATCGGCAGGCCCGCGGCGATAACCCCACGCCACAAGGCGCGGCGCCACCTGTGCGCCCCGGGGATGAACCGCATGGTCCTCGAACTTGCTGTCATTCGGCTTGGGGGGATTTCGGGTGAGGATTCAGGGTCTGTCAACGAGGATGGCACGGAAATCATTGACGTTGGTATAGGTCGGACCTGGCCGGAGCAGGTCGCCCAGCCGGGCGAAAAAGCCGGTAGAATCGTTGTCCGCAAGAAAGAGGGCGGGATCGAGGCCGAGGGCGCGGGCGCGTGCCGCGCTTTGGCCGTCGACAATGGCCCCGGCCGGATCGTCGGGCAGGCCGGTCCCGCCGTCCGTGCCGTCGGTGTCGCCCGCAATGGCCGCAAGGCCCGCGCGCCCGTCGAATTCGCGGACGAGCGCCAGCGCGTATTCCTGGTTGGGCCCACCACGGCCGCGGCCTCGAATGGTGACCGTTAGCTCGCCGCCCGAAAGGATCACCGCGCGGCGCTGCTGCGCGGCGAGGCCGCGGGCAAGGTCCGCATGGGCAGCCGCTACCGCGCGGGCCTCACCCTCGATGCGGTCACCAAGCACGACACATTCGTAGCCGGCGGCCTGCACACGTTCAGCGGCCGTCCGCAGGGCATCTGCGGGTCGCGCCACGATCTCAAACTCGGTGCCCGCGAATATGGCATCGCCCGCTTTGGGCGTTTCGTTGCTTGGGTCGAGCAGGGCGCGCGCCACCGCAGGCGGCAGCGAGAGCTGATGGCGCGCCGCGACCGAGCGTGCGTCCGCAAGTGTCGTCGGATCAGGCACGGTTGGACCCGAGCCGATCACCGCCGGATCGTCGCCCGGCACGTCCGAGATTGCCATTGTCACGACTCGCGCGGGTCGTGCGCGGGCGGCGAGCCGTCCACCCTTGATGGCCGAGAGGTGTTTGCGCAGCGTATTGATCTCGCCGATCGACGCCCCGGATTTTAACAGCTGGCGCGTCACCGCTTGTTTTTCGGCGAGCGTCACGCCTGCCGCCGGCGCTATCAGCGCCGCCGAGGCACCGCCCGACATCAGCACGAGGACGAGATCGCGCTCGGTTGCACCGTCGGCCAGCGCGAGCATTCGCGCCGCCGCATCGCGCCCGGCCGCATCCGGCACCGGGTGCCCGGCCTCGACGAGTGCGACCCGCCGGGTTGGCCGGCCATAGCCATGGCGTGTCACTGCAATGCCGTCGAGCCGAGCCGGCGGCAGTCCAAGCTCATCGAGATAGTGACGTTCCGCCACCTCGCTCATCGCGCCGGCCGCCTTGCCGGCGGCGAGTAAGACGAGCCTCCCCGGCGGCGCCGGTGGCAAGCAGGGCGGGAGACAGGCGGCCGGGTGCACGGATGCAACCGCGGCCGCGAACAAGTCGTTGAGAAACGCGCGGGGTGAAATCACGGCTGATTGGTAGCCTGGATGAGGCGGCGGGGAAATCGCCATGGTGCGAGCCCGACGGGCCGTGGTGTGTTCGATTCGCACGACGTCCGCTATCGGGGCGGCTTGATCCAGCTTATAATGATTTTAACCAAGAACCTCAGGGAGGAAATGCGAACTCCGCGCGTCCGCGCTGCTACGCGCCATTCTGCAGACAATCTGCGTTGATCCGCGCCGCTTGTGGCGGGCGGATTGCCGCCAACAAGGTGCGGAAATCCCGCGTGCAAGAACCGATTGCCAATGGAGAAGCGCATGGCCAACATCGCGTTTACGATCAACGGCAAAGCGGTCAGCGTAGAGGCCGAGCCCGATACGCCGCTGCTTTGGGTAGTGCGTGAGCAGCTCAAGCTCACTGGAACGAAGTTCGGTTGCGGGATCGCGCAGTGCGGTGCGTGTACCGTGCATCTGGACGACCAGCCCGCCCGCTCGTGCAGCATCCAAATCTCCGACGTCGCTGGCAAATCTGTGACGACCATCGAAGGTCTTTCGCCGGATGCAAGCCACCCGCTGCAAAAGGCTTGGATCGCCGAGCAGGTTCCGCAATGCGGCTACTGCCAGTCCGGGCAGATCATGCAGGCCGCGGCGCTGCTCGCACAGAATCCGAAGCCCACGCGCGATGAAATCGTTGCCCACATGGACGGCAACATCTGTCGCTGCGGCACCTATAGCCACATCATCGCCGCCATCCAGAGCGTGGGGAGGGCCTGATCATGTCGCATGATATTCGCAGCCAGGCGCTATCGCGACGCACGTTTCTCGTGACCGCCAGCGGATTCAGCATAGCGGTTGCCTTCGGATCGATGCCCGACGCCGACGCGGCCGCGGTCGCTGAGTTCGTGCCCAATGCCTGGGTGACAATCGGCGAAGACGGCATCATCACGATTGTCGCTCCGGCCGTCGAGATGGGGCAGGGGGTGCGGACCTCCTTGCCGCTCATTCTGGCCGAGGATCTCGACGCCGATTGGAGCAAAGTGCGCATTGGCGCCACGCCCGACAACGCCCAACTGTACGGCAACCCGATTTTCCAGAATCAGCTGACCACCGTCGGTAGCCTCGCAGTGGCCGGCTATTACGAGAAGCTGCGCCTCGCCGGCGCGCAGGCTCGCGCAGTGCTGCTTGCCAACGCGGCGGAGGCCTGGAAGGTACCGGTCAGCGAGCTGACCACGCAGCCCAGTGCGGTCGTGCATGCCAAGTCGGGTCGTCGGATCAGCTATGGCGACCTCGCCAAAGCCGCGAAGCTGCCCGATCCCCTGCCGCAGGTTACCCCGGCCGATTTAAAGCCGGTGTCGCAGTTCCGCCTGATCGGCAAGGACGTGCCGCGGGTCGACACACCATCGAAGGTCAACGGCACGGCCGTCTACGGCCTCGACGTAGCGTTGCCTGACATGCTGTACGCAGCGGTGCTCTACCCGCTGGTCCAGTATCAGAAGCCCGACCAGATCGACGACGCCGCCGCCAGGGCGGTCAAAGGCGTCGTCAAGATTGTGCCGCTGCCTGCCGGGGTTGGGGTCATCGCCGAATCGCTCCACGCCGCCCGCAAATCCAAGGACGCTCTCAAGGTCACCTGGTCCAAGGCGCCGGCGCAAACCTACACCAACGAGCAGATCCTGCGCGACTACCAGGCGATCGCCGCCGACTGGAATCAGCCCGGCGTGGAGATGCTCAACAAGGGTGATGTCGGCGCTGCCATGAACGGCGCCGCCAGGGTTATCAAGGCGGACTTCTTCTCCGAGCACGTGTCGCACGTGTGCATGGAGCCGCTGAACGCTACCGTGAAGGTCGACGGCGATAGAGTCGAAACCTGGTCCGGCAACCAGTCGCCGACCACCATGAAGATCCTGGGCTCGATCGCTGCCGGCACCACACCCGACAAGGTGACGGTGCACACGACCTATCTGGGTGGCGGCTTCGGTCGCAAGACCGACGGCGACGACCTGTTCCAAGCGACGCTGCTCGCCAAAGCGGTCTCGCCGCGGCCCGTTCACATGATCTGGAGCCGCGAAGACGACATTATGAACGACAAGTTCCGTCCGCTCACGGCGCAACGGATCGAAGTTGGGCTCGACGCTAACAATAATGTAGTGGCCTGGCGGCACCGGATCGTGAACGAGTCCTACTTTGCCCGCATCATGCCGCCCGACCTGTTTGCCAAGATCAAGCAGGACATCGTCTCCGGCGGCGGCGGCGACATGAGCTACGCAGTGCCCCACCATCGGGTCGAATGGGTGCGCGCGGCGCGCGGCGTCGACGTGGGTGCCTGGCGCGGCATAGCGGCTGGGTACACCAAGTTCGCGATCGAGACGTTGATAGACGAGATCGCCGCGCTCAAAAATATGGATCCGGTCGCCTATCGGCTCGAGTTGCTCAAGGACGCGCCGCGCGCTGCAGCGGTGGTGCGGGCGGTGGCCGAGATGTCGGACATCAGTCGTAAGCGACAGGGCCGAGCGGTCGGGGTCGCGTACAACGACGCGCTTCACAGCCACACGGCCGCGGCTGTCGAAGTCTCGGTTGACGAAGCGAGCGGACAGATCAAGGTCCATCATCTGTGGGCTGCGGTTGACGCCGGCATCGCGGTGCAGCCCAGAAACATCGTGGCCCAGATCGAGAGCGCCATGACGTTCGGTCTTGGCGCGGCGCTGATCGAGCAGATCACCGTGAAGGACGGTGTCGTCCAGGAGACCAACTTTCACGAATATCGCGTCATGCGCATGTCCGACATGCCGCCGATGGACGTGCGGGTGATCGCAACCGACAACAAACCGTCGGGTATTGGGGAGGCCGGTGTCCCGGTCGTCGCGCCGGCGATCGCCAACGCCGTCGCCCAACTCACCGGCAAGCGGCTCCGCCACCTGCCGATGACACCGGAGCGGGTCAAGCGCGGGCTTGCCTGACCGCTCTATCGATCGCCTAAACCTTCCGCCGCGAGCCCGCGCACTCGCGGCGGTTCTTCGTGGCCATCCCTCGTCTATGGCACCGCGCGCGCCCAGCCATTATCTTCGCAAAGAGCCGAATAGTGCCGCTGGGCGGCGCAGCCCCGCGCCCGAGCGCATACGCCAGCAAACACAGGACCAAAGATCATGGACGATCAGACCCGCATCGAGCTTGAAGCCGCTGTCTATCGGCGCCTGGTGGACCACCTGCGCCAGCACACCGACGTGCAGAACATCGACCTGATGAATCTCGCAGGCTTCTGCCGCAATTGCCTCTCGAACTGGATGAAGGATGCCGCCGACGCCAAAGGCCTGGCCATGACCAAGGACGAAAGTCGCGAGATTGTGTACGGCATGCCATACGATCAATGGCGCGCGAAATATCAAAAGGACGCGACGCCCGAACAGAAGGCGGCATTCGACAAGGCAGCGCCCAAGCATTGAAAGCTGGGTGTGGGCTTGCGATGCCGTCCAATACGGCACGCATTGGCTGTGGACCAATCCTTCCAGCGCCTTGACCATGACCCTCGCGCCCACGAACGTGCTGGGCGATCCCCGGCGATTCATGAGGAGTACCATGGCCACCAGCGCCGCTGCCGTCGAACAGCAACGAGCCAAGCCGCCGATTGCAAAGGACCATCTCAAGGCTTTCGTCGAGCGCATCGAACGGCTCGAGGAGGAGAAGAAGGCGATCGCCGACGATATTCGCGACGTTTATGCGGAGGCGAAAGGCAACGGCTTCGACATCAAGGCGCTCCGCGCGATCGTGCGGCTGCGAAAGCAGGATAAAGACGAGCGCGCGGAGCAGGAGACGATCCTGCAAACCTATATGCTGGCGCTGGGAATGATTTGATCGCCGGGAGGTTTCTGTTGGATGTGGGGCCGGGGCGCCGCCGCCCCGCGGCGCCCCTGAGCCCCGTCCCCCACCCCAAACTCTACTGCTGCAGCATCGCCGACTGCGTCGTCCCCGGCACCGTCGCAAGGAACACCACCGCGGCATCGCCGGTGAACCGGTCCGCGCTCATGCCGAGCATCGGATCGTCGCCAAACGACATCGCCAAAGCCATTACGGGTTTTTGCATGAGGCTGCGCAGCTGCTTGAAATCCGGCTTACCCAGCAGCGTCGTGCTCATGTAGTACCGCATGTCCGGCGCCATCATCATGGCGCGGGTCCACAAATCTTCCGTGTTCTGGGTTTTTGCCGCCGATGCGACGACTGCGGGCGCGAACGTCTGGGTCGCGACTGGCCGTGGCGTCGTTTGACCGCGGTTTGGTACGGATGTCTTCGTGACGATCGATTCCGCAATCGCGGCTGCGGCACCGGATGCAGGTGCCGACGCCGGGGCATAGGACAGCGCGGCGCCGGACTCCCTCGCAGCGGAGCTTACGATGCTGGATTTGGTGTCGGCCGCGGCCGGGCCGAGCTGCGCAAGACTTTGGCCGCGATCCGACGGTCCCTGCGGGCCGGTATTTTTGGCGAGGCTGCCGGCCTGCGCCAAGGTCTGAGCCGGAATCGGCGGACGCTTGCGCGGCAGCGGAACCGAAGCGAGTCGAAGCGGGGCTGTTTCCGCGGGCGCAGCCTCCGCGGTTCGGTAGGTCGGCGTCGCCGGCTTCGCTGCCGTCGTTCGGCTCGTGCCGGCGGCGTCATCGTCCTCGTCGTCCTTGGCGCCTGCCGTGTCCGAGCTCGTGGCCTTGCGAGGCACAACGATGCCGGCGCTCTGCGCGGCGTCGAGCGAGGACTGCGACGGGCTCGCGCCGCGTTTTTCGACCTCGGCGAGTGCGGTCGCATAACCTTGCATCGGATGCCCGTCACTCGGCACGTGAACTGTGCGGCCGTTCGGGAACACGCGTGCCAGCTCCTGGCGACTGATCTCGGGCCAATGGCGGATTTTGCCGGTGTCGAGGTGCACGAACGGCGAACCCGACGTCGGATAGAATCCCACACCACCGCGCTGCAAGCGCAATCCCGCGTAACGCAGCTGTTCGAGCGGCACGTCCGGAATGTAGAAGTCCATCGCCTGCCCGTGGGTATGCATGCTGCCCTTGGCGACGCCGCTGCTGCGCTTTCGCAGCATTTCGTTGGTCGCCGGAGCGCGGTAGCCGCACACGATCTCAATCGGCTTCTGCGCGTGGAGCTCGGTTGCCACCTCCCACACGATGTCGAGCAGGTGCGGGTCCATGCGGGTTTCCTCCTGGCGCCGCCAATCGCGGAGGAACCAATTGATCTTCTTCAGCGCTTCTTCGTCGTAACGGCCGTTGCGCTTGTAGGTGATGGTGATGCTCTCGTCGGTGTGCATGTGATGCATGGAGAGCGTGCGGGTATCGCCGTTGGCGACGGCGGTCTGCAGGCTCCTGCAACCGAAGAGGACGATCAGCGCCGCCAAGCCAAAGCGACCGGCGAGGCGGGATCCTCTGGTCAACCTGGCGTCTAGGCGCGCGTGACCAGGAGACATCGGCGATCTCGCATAAAGACGGCGCTCCACGTTGTGCGCAACGGTATTCAACCGCAGCGCGCATGGCTGACGTTGTCTAAATCGGGATCGGTTAACGCAGGATTAGGCGTCCCCCACCGGTCCCCCACCGGGATCGGAGTGTTGTTGAGGAGTATGGCGAAAAAAAGTGCGCGCTCGCGACCCTTATGCGGCTTTAGTGCGGAGCGATCTTGTTAAATCCGGTGCAACGCATTGCTTTTCGGAAAAAGAAAATCGCCGGGCGTGAGCCCGGCGATTTCCCAACATAGTTGACAGATGCCGAAGGTCTGCGCGGACCTCAGCGATAGTACATCCGCCGTCCCGGGATGGCGGCCGGCGGACGCGCGCCGCCAAAGAACATCTGGAAGAGACCGCCGTTGCTCCCGTAGGCCTGCGGGCCGCCGGCGACGCGCGAGCTGCGCGAACGTCCGCCACTGCTCGTGCCGCTGCTCGCGGTCGAGGTCGGCTGCTGGTCCTGCCTCGCGATCGGAACATCCTCCCGCGCCGGCGCCCGCTCGCTGCTCTTGAGCGCTGCGATCAAGGTTGCATCGCGGCCATAGACGTCCTCGCGGAATTGCAGCTTGCCGGCATCATCGACAAACGCGGTCTGATAGGTGATGTGCACCGGAATCGGCGTCGTGAACTTGATGTCGGTTTCGGCACCGCTCGCAATCATGTGGCGGATGCGATCCTGGCTGTAGGTCTCGGTGGTTCCGAGCGAGCTCATCACCTCGGCGTATTTCACCGGATCCTGCACGCGCTGGCAGCCATGGCTGAACGCGCGCTTGGCAAGGGCGAACAGGTTCTTATCCGGCGTGTCGTGCTGATAGACCAGGAACTTGTTCGGGAAGTTGAACCGAATGCGGCCGAGCGCATTGCGGTCGCCGGGCGGCTGCGAGATGTGCACGCTGCCGTCGTGATTGTAGCTCACGTGCAGCCCGTAGCGCGCGAGCGCGGTCGGATCCTGATGAAGGACCGGCAGGTATTCGCCGTAGACGATCGACGGCGGCACGTTCCAGGTCGGATTGATGGTGATGAACTTCATCGTCTCCGTCAGCATCGGCGTCGGCTTCGACGGCTTGCCGACGACGACCCGGGTCTTCCAGATCACCGCCTGGTCCTTGTAGACCTGCAGCGTGTAGTCGGGAATGTTCAACATCGAGTACGCCTTGCCGAGGTCACGGCTGAGCCAGCGCCAGCGTTCCATGTTGGCGGTGATGACGTCGATCTCGTGCGAACGATCGCGGCGGGGACCGTTGAGTTCGTCGACCGTCGCCGTCGTGAGGTCACCGTTGCCGCGCAGTTCGTGTTCCTTCTGGAACGCCGCAACCGCCTCGGCGAGCGCGCGGTCATAAACGTCGTTGTCCTTGGCGGCGAGGCCAAGCTTCTCGCGCAGCGCAGGGACGCGCGCGTCGCGCACCTCGGACTTGCCGAGCTTGAGCACCGGGCCGCTGGGGATGCGGATCGCGCCGGCACCGTTCTTGCCGCCGCGCAACTCGGCGAGCTTCGCTTTGAGCGCCCGGTAGTGGGGGTTCGACGGATTGAAGTCGGCAAGCGTCGCAGCGATGTCCTTGCTGTCGGAAAATTTGGCGAGAGCATCGGCTGGATCCAGGGGTTCGCCCGTGTAGGCGACTTCGTGAACGACCCGCGAAGGATTGATGCGGCCGTTTTGCGCGTGCCGCGCATAGGTCAGCAGCGTCGCCGTCATGCGAATATCCGCTTCGGCAAGCTGATCCGGGCTGGTCGCGATCTTGAAATTCGGGACCGAATACTCGGCCGGATCAAGGCCTTCGCTGTCGACGGTTCCGAGATAGGCAATGGCCGCCTTCGCGCGATCGTTGGCCACGCCCGCGGTTTCCCAGAGCGGAGCGTAGGTGCGTGCGGAATAGAACGCTTCCGCCGCGGCGCGCTCCCTTTTGCTGGCGAAGAACCGATTCGAGGCCAGCAGGTCTTTGATCTTGGCGGCGACCGGATCGGTCGGAACGACGGCGATTTCCTGCGCTTTCTGCTCGGGCGTGGCCTCGGTCGCGGCTGGTGCGGCCGGCGGCGCAACCGTCGTTGCACTCGGAGCCGGCGGGGTACGCTTTTGCACGACGTCGGCCGGGGTGAGCGGCTTAACGTCGGCGGTTTCGGGGAGCGGAATCGCTGCCGCGATGACGTCAAACGCGTCAGGGGCGGCGCGAACGGCACTTGCGGTAGAGAGAACGACGGTGAGGGCAGTGCTTATCAACAGATGGTCCAGGCGCAACTTGGCCATGTAACATTCCCTTTCCAGGCGTGGGGGCGACGCCGCTCCATCGACATCAACGACGCGGTCGTTGGTCGCGAATGGGGTTCAGCGGTTCAAATCAGAGAGAACCGCCCCGAGTGTACCTCAACACCGGTCTCTCAACGTGTCATTGACCTCTCATTTACCTAATTTTCTATGACTGTGGCTTGCGGGACACGCTTTTGTAGTTTGTTAACGTTTTGTGCTGCGCCGGAAACCCCCCTTGCTCGCCTTGGCTTCGCCATAACTGACTGCGAAGGCCAGTGTTCCATGAGATGTCAGCATGCCGACCAGCCCTTCCCTCGTTCATAGGCGCTCCGCCAGGTTCAAGCGGGTAGCACCGAGGCGACAATCAACAAGACTCGGGGTGCTGCCGGAATGGAAGCTCGACGATCTCTATCCTGGTATGGATACGCCCGAAGTGCGGCGCGATCTTGATCGGGCTGACAATTATTCGATCGCATTTGAGGACGAGTTCAAAGGCAAGCTTGCCACCATGGCGAGCGCTCCCGACGCCGGTGAGCGACTGGCCGAAGCGGTCAAGCGCTACGAGATGATCGATGATTTGATCGGACGCCTCGTGTCCTACGCGGGCCTGATCTATGCCGGCGATACCGGCGATCCAAAACGGACCAAGTTCTTCGGCGATGTGCAGGAGCGCATTACCGCGGCGTCCTCGCACCTCCTGTTCTTCACCTTGGAGCTCAATCGCATCGACGAGGCGGCGTTGCAGTCCGCCATGCGGGAGGGGCCGCTCGCGCACTATCGGCCGTGGCTCGAAGACATTCGCCGCGAGAAGCCCTATCAGCTCGAGGATCGCGTCGAGCAGCTGTTTCACGAAAAATCGGTGACCGCCTACGGCGCCTGGAATCGATTGTTCGACGAAACGATCTCCGGACTGCGTTTTGGCGTCGGCGGCGAGAAGCTCCCGATCGAGCAGACGCTCAATTTGTTGCAGGACTCCGACGAAGCGGTCCGCAAGCAGTCCGCGCAAGCGCTTGCCAAGACCTTCGCGGCGAACCTGCGGGTGTTCACGCTCATCACCAACACGCTCGCCAAGGATAAGGAGATATCGGATCGCTGGCGTGGGTTTCCCGACGTTGCGTCGTCGCGCCATTTGGCCAACCGGGTCGAGCCCGAGGTCGTGGACGCGCTGGTTGCGACCGTTCGCGCCGCCTATCCCCGGCTCTCGCATCGCTATTACGCCCTCAAGGCGAAATGGTTCGACAAGCCCCGCCTGCCGCATTGGGACCGCAATGCGCCCGTCCCCAAGGTCGCGAGCCGTACCATCGCCTGGACCGAGGCGCGCGAAACAGTGCTGTCTGCTTATGGCGCATTCTCGCCGCGCATGGCATCGATTGCCGAGCGCTTCTTCAATGAGAACTGGATCGATGCACCGGTGCGCCCCGGCAAGGCGCCGGGCGCGTTTGCGCATCCGACGGTTCCCTCCGCGCACCCCTACGTGTTGCTCAACTACCAGGGCAAGCCGCGTGACGTGATGACGCTCGCCCACGAGCTTGGCCACGGCGTGCATCAAGTGCTTGCGGCACCCAACGGCCCGCTGATGGCACCGACGCCTTTGACGCTCGCTGAGACGGCGAGCGTGTTCGGCGAAATGCTCACATTCCGGCGGCTACTCGCGATCACGACCGACAAGAAGCAACGCAAGGCGATGCTCGCCGGCAAGGTCGAGGACATGATCAACACGGTCGTGCGCCAGATCGCCTTCTACACGTTCGAGCGCATGGTCCACACCGAGCGCAAGTCCGGCGAACTGACCGCGCAGCGATTGGGCGAGATTTGGATGGAGGCCCAGAATGAGAGCCTCGGTCCGGCCATCGAGTTCAAGCCGGGCTACGAGACGTTCTGGACCTACATCGGCCACTTCGTGCATTCGCCCTTCTACGTGTACGCATACGCATTTGGTGACTGCCTGGTGAACTCGCTGTATGCGGTCTACGAGAAGAGCCACGAGGGCTTTGCCGATCGATACCTTGCGATGCTGGCAGCTGGCGGCACCAAGACTCACGCCGAGCTGTTGGCGCCGTTCGGGCTTGACGCCCGCGACCCTGCGTTCTGGCGGGGCGGCCTCTCGCTCATCGAGCGCATGATCGGAGAGCTCGAAAGTCTCGACTGACCGGCGGCGACCGCCCGAGCGTCAGCGATCACCGCCTGCGCTCCCCTTATCGATACCCGCGTGCCGTATTAGATAACGGGCAGCTCGGGTTGCGCCTACGAGGTCCGGCTTGGACGACAGCGAACGAAACCGTTTCTCCGCGCGTGCGGCACGCTACGCCCGCGTCGGCACCAACGTCGGCGGGGTTGCGGCGCGGGTTGCGGCCAATCGCGTTTTCGGCCTTCGGCTCGACCGCGCCAAGAACGCCGCCGAACTCACCGCGGCGCTCGGCGGCCTGAAAGGGCCGATCATGAAGGTCGCCCAACTGCTGGCGACGATCCCCGATGCGCTCCCGGCCGAATATGCCGTGGAGCTTGCGAAGCTCCAGAGCGAGGCGCCGCCGATGGGTTGGGCCTTCGTCAAGCGCCGCATGTCGGCGGAGCTGGGGCCGGACTGGCAAGCACGTTTCGCGAGCTTCGAGCACAAACCGGCGGCGGCCGCCTCGCTCGGCCAGGTGCATCGCGCGCGCGCTCATGACGGATCAGATCTCGCCTGCAAGCTGCAGTATCCGGACATGAAGTCGGCGGTCGAGGCCGACCTGCGTCAGCTCGACTGGCTGTTCGCGCTGCACCGGCGCATGGACCCGGTGATCGACACCTCCGAGATGGGCAAGGAAATCGCCGCGCGGTTGCGCGAGGAACTCGACTACGCGCGCGAAGCGCGTCATGTCGGGCTCTACCGCGCCATGCTGGCCGACGTGCCGGAGGTGCGGGTACCGCAGGTCTGGCCGGATCTTTCGACCCACCGGCTGCTCACCCTCGACTGGCTCGATGGCACCAAGCTTCTGACCCACAAGGGCGACAGCCTCGCGGTTCGCAACCGGCTCGCAACCGCGATGTTCAAGGCATGGTGGTATCCGTTCAGCCGCCACGGTGTCATTCACGGCGATCCGCACCTCGGCAACTACACGGCGTTTGTCGACGACGGCGAACCGGGGGGAATCAATCTCCTCGATTACGGTTGCATTCGGATTTTCCCCGCCCGGTTCGTCGGCGGCGTGGTCGATCTCTATCATGGGCTGCTCAAGAACGACGCTGCCCTGATCCTGCACGCCTACGAGACCTGGGGTTTTAGGCGTCTCAACCGCGACCTGATCGAAACGCTCAATATCTGGGCACGGTTCATCTACGGCCCCTTGCTCGACGATCGCGCGCGCACCATCGCGGATGGGGTCAAGCCGTCGGAATATGGGCGGCGCGAAGCGTTCCGCGTGCATCAGGCGCTGCGCCAAAAGGGCCCAGTCACCGTGCCGCGCGAATTCGTGTTCATGGATCGCGCCGCGATCGGGCTCGGCGGGGTGTTCCTGCATCTCGGTGCCGAGCTCAATTTCTATCGTTTGTTCAACGCGGCAATCGAGGATTTCTCGCTCGCCCAGGTCACGCAACGTCAGGCCGAAGCGCTCGCGAAGGTCGGGCTGTAGCGCCATCCGGCCTGTGGCGGCATCACTTCGAATTTGGCCGCGGGTCGGCGTTGCCCTTCGGGCGCATTTGCGCTAATTCCGCGCCCGGATCACCGCTGGAGGACTTAAATGGCCGATCACGGCGAGGTCGAGTACGCGACCGCAACCGGCAACGACTATGACGAGCACGAGGGCACCTACGACGGTTTCCTGTTGTTTGCCAGCATCGGCGTCGTCTGCTTGGCCAGTATCCTGGTCGCCCTCACGGTCGGCGGCGTGCTGGGCGTCTGGTGGGCGTCCGGCGTGATCATCCTGCTCGCCGTTATCACCGCGTTCTACGGTCTGGCGACCCATTCGCATGCTCCGGGCCTCGTCGTGTTCGTGTTGGCGTTGATTGCGCTTGCGGCCTTCGGGCTGGGTCCGGCGTGATCGGAGACGCCCCGTATGCGCATCGCCGTCGCGCGTGAAGTCGATCCTGCCGAGCCGCGGGTCGCCGCAACCCCCGATACCGTGAAGAAACTGACCGCGCTCGGCGCCGAAGTCACGGTCCAAGCCGGCGCAGGTGTCAAATCCGGAGTGCTGGATACCGATTACACGGCGGCGGGGGCGACCGTGTCAGCGAATGCCATCGACGGCGCAGACGTTGTGCTCAAGGTCCGGCGGCCGGGCGAGGCCGAGTTCGCCGCCTATAAGAAGGGCGCGCTGGTCATCGCCATCATGGATCCATACGGCAACGAGGCCGCGCTCGGCGCCATGGCGAAGGCGGGTGTAACGGCCTTTGCCATGGAACTGATGCCGCGCATCACCCGCGCGCAAGCGATGGACGTCTTGTCCAGTCAGGCCAACCTCGCCGGCTATCGGGCGGTGATCGACGGCGCTGCCGACTACGGACGCGCGCTGCCGATGATGATGACCGCCGCCGGCACCGTGCCGGCGACCAAGGTATTCGTGATGGGTGCCGGCGTCGCCGGACTGCAGGCGATTGCGACCGCGCGCCGGCTCGGCGCGATCGTCACGGCGACCGACGTGCGACCAGCCGCCAAGGAGCAAGTCGAAAGCCTCGGCGCGAAGTTCATTGCGGTCGAAGACGAGGAATTCAAGCAGGCGGAGACGGCCGCCGGCTACGCCAAGGAAATGTCGAAGGCGTACCAGGACAAGCAGGCCGCGCTCGTGGCCGAGCACATCAAAAAGCAGGACATCGTCATCACCACCGCGCTCATCCCCGGCCGGCCGGCGCCACGGCTCATCTCAGCCGCGATGGTGCAATCGATGCGGCCCGGATCGGTCATCGTCGACCCTGCGGTCGAACGCGGCGGCAATGTCGAGGGGGTGAAGCCGGATCAGGTCACCGACGTCAACGGCGTGAAGATCGTCGGCTACCGCAACGTTCCGGGGCGGCTCGCCGCGTCCGCGTCGAGCCTCTACGCGCGCAACCTGCTCAACTTCGTCGAGCTGCTGGTCGACAAGAACACCAAGGCGCTGGTCGTGAACTGGGACGACGAGATCGTCAAAGCAACTGCGCTGACCCGCGACGGGGCCGTCATTCATCCGAACTTCCAGCCAAAACCGTCAAATCCACCGCACTAGGTTCCTCTCCACCGCACCGGGTTGCTCGCCCGAACCACGCCAGCAGGAAAGGCTCGTCATGGACCACGTGGCATCGGTCGCAGACCCATTCGTGTTTCGTCTCTCGATCTTCGTGTTGGCGGTGTTCGTCGGCTACTACGTGGTCTGGTCGGTGACGCCTGCGCTGCATACACCGCTGATGTCGGTCACCAATGCGATTTCCTCGGTGATCATCGTCGGCGCACTCCTGGCGGTGGGTGTTGCGCTCGTCGCCAACGATAGCGGTCCGATCTGGGCGCGTGCGCTCGGCTTCGTCGCCCTTGTGTTCGCCTCGGTCAACATCTTCGGGGGCTTCCTGGTGACCCAGCGTATGTTGTCCATGTACACGAAGAAGAAAAAGTGAACGCTGCGCGCGCCTTTCGTTCGTTGCGCTCAGTGCGACAGCCTGACGTCGCAGCGCCTCACCGGACAACAGGGCAGGGGGCCCAAGCATGAACGCCAATCTGCAAGGGCTGCTCTATCTGGTGGCCGGCGTGCTGTTCATTCTGGCGCTGCGCGGGCTCTCGAGCCCGGAGTCGAGCCGCCGCGGCAACATGTTCGGTATCGCCGGCATGGTCATCGCCGTGCTCACGACGCTGGCGTCGCATCCGCCCGCCGGTCTCGTGTCCTGGATCCTGGTCGTCGTCGGCATGGGGCTTGGCGGCGGTATCGGCTCGGTGATCGCACGACGCGTTCCGATGACGGCGATGCCGGAGCTCGTCGCTGCGTTCCACTCCCTGGTTGGCATGGCGGCCGTGCTGGTCGCAGCCGGGGCGCTTTACGCGCCGAGCGCGTTCGGCATCGGCATCCCTGGAAATATCCACGGCTCGAGCCTGGTCGAGATGTCGCTCGGCACCGCAATCGGCGCCGTCACCTTCACCGGCTCGGTGATCGCATTTCTGAAACTCTCGGGCCGCATGAGCGGCGCGCCTATCACGCTGCCGGGGCGCCACGCCATCAACCTTGCGCTCGCAATCGGGATCATCGCCCTCATCGTCTGGTTCGCGGCCGGCGCCGCGCACCTTGCGTTCTGGCTGCTGGCGCTGGCGGCTTTTCTGTTCGGAGCCCTGATCATCATTCCGATCGGCGGCGCCGACATGCCGGTCGTGATCTCGATGCTCAACTCCTATTCGGGTTGGGCGGCTGCCGGCATCGGCTTCACGCTCGGCAACACGGCCTTGATCATCACCGGTGCACTGGTCGGCTCGTCGGGCGCGATCCTGTCCTACATCATGTGCAAGGGCATGAATCGCTCGTTCATCTCGGTGATCCTGGGCGGGTTCGGCGGCGAAGTTGCGGGCCCGGCGCACGGCGTCGAGCAACGTCCGGTCAAGCAAGGCTCGGCCGACGATGCGGCGTTCATTCTCAAGAACGCCGGCAAGGTCATCATCGTGCCGGGCTACGGCATGGCGGTCGCACAGGCGCAGCATGCGCTACGCGAGATGGCCGACAAGCTCAAACACGAAGGCGTCGAGGTCAAATACGCGATCCATCCGGTGGCCGGCCGCATGCCCGGACACATGAACGTGCTGCTGGCGGAGGCCAATGTTCCCTATGACGAGGTGTTCGAACTCGAGGACATCAATTCCGAGTTCGCGCAGGCCGACGTCGCGTTCGTGATCGGGGCCAACGACGTGACCAACCCGGCCGCCAAGGAGGACCCGAAATCGCCGATCTTCGGCATGCCGGTCCTCGAAGTATGGAAGGCGGGCACCGTCATGTTCATCAAGCGCTCGCTCTCATCGGGCTATGCAGGTATCGACAACACGCTGTTCTATCGCGACAACACCATGATGTTGTTCGGCGACGCCAAGAAAATGACCGAGGGGATCGTCAAGGCGCTCGACTGATCGGGGCCTCGCCGTTCGCCGATTTGATGTCCAGTTTCATTTAGCCGCAGCCTGCGAAGTGTTCCGTTGCGAGGGGTGATTTTCCGTTGCCCCCGGGATCACACGAACGTCGGAATCCGCAAGGATATTGGCAGCCGATCATTGGCGATTTGCAGCCCGCGTTGCGCCCAGCATGAAGATACTGCTCTGGCTATTGACACTGGCTGCCGGCGGCTACGGCGTGCTGGGCACCCTGATGTATTTCGGGCAGCGCTCGCTGCTTTACTTTCCTGAAGAAGGGCACACCGAGCCGGCGGCGGCCGGCTTCGCGGCGGCGGAGGAGGTCGTGCTCGACACCAGCGACGGCGAGCAGATCATCGCCTGGCATCGACCGCCGCAGGCCGGAAAGCCGGTCATCCTCTATTTTCACGGCAACGGCGGGGCGCTGCGCATCCGGGCCGAGCGCTTGTCGGCCGTGACATCCGACGGCACTGGGCTGGTTGCCTTGAGCTACCGCGGGTTCGGCGGCTCGACCGGCCGTCCGACCGAGGATGGCCTGATCCACGATGCAACGGCCGCCTACCGGTTCGCGACTGAGCGCTACGGTTCAGACCGCATCGTGCTGTGGGGCGAATCGCTCGGGAGCGGGGTTGCTGTGGCGATCGCAGCCGAGCACCCGGTGGCCGGCGTCATCCTGGAATCGCCTTTCACATCGACCGCGGACGTGGCGGCGGCGATCTACTGGTTCATGCCGGTGCGTCTTCTCATGAAGGATCAGTTTCATTCGGACGAACGCATCGCGCGCGTCACCGCCCCGGTGCTGATCATGCATGGTGGGCGCGATGCGACCGTGCCGATCGAATACGGCGAGCAACTCTTCGCCATGGTAGCGGCGCCCAAGCAATTCGTGCGGTTTCCCGACGGCGCCCACAACAACCTCGACGCCTTTGGGGCGCTCGATGCGGTGCGAGCCTTCCTGCGCAAGCTGTGACCTGTCGTCGCGCGGGCTCAACGTCGGCGGAGGGAATTGATTCACCACATTCCAACGGCATCCAAATGCCGCCGTTGGTCTGATCTATACTCCGTTGCGGTCGCGGGCCGGGCGCGGCGGCCGGGAACGGCCGACTTTGCGGGCATTTTCCCGGTTTGTGCCCTCAATAGGCCGTAAACGCGGGTAGGGTAATGAGCGGGGACTTGGGGAAAATCTCATCCGGATCGTGGCGATGCTGAAGTGGCTCATGAAGTTCACACTTGAGATCGCGCCGCCCGTTGCCGCGACGGTAATTGGCGCGTTCGTGGTGCACCAATTGTGGCCATCGTCGGACGTAACGCCGCCCGCAACACCGCCGGCGGCGCAAGTGACTACGGATGTGCCCAAGGATGTGCCCAAGCCGGCCAGCGCCCCACGGGTGATCGGCACCAAGAGCGCCGATGCCCCGGCCGCGTCCGGGGAAGCCCCCGTTACCGCGACCGTTTCCCCAAGCGGCCCGGGAAAATCGGCGCGCCAGTCGAGCGACGCCGCGAAGACCGCGAGCAACCCGCCGTCGCCGCCTCAGCGTGAGAGCGTGTTCGAACGCGCCGAAAAGGCGCTCGCCGCGATCCCGAAGTCGCGGTCATCGACGCCGCCGGCCCAGCCGCGCGACCCGCCGCCCGCCACTGCCGTGGTCCCGCTGCCGCCCACGCCTCCATCGTCATCTCCGGCGCAGGATACGGCGGCGGTGTCCCCCGTGGCCGCGCCGCCCGTGACCGCGCCGCCCGTGACCGCGCCCCCGGCGACCAGCACGGCCGCTGTGGCGCCGATCGCGCCGCCGCCGATGGATCCGCCGCGCGAGATCGCTTCTCCGGCATCGATCGCTTCGCCGCAGCCGGTCCCGTCCCAGACGGCTCCGCGTGACCGCAATCCGCTCCGCGTCTACCGGAGCGACCGGGCCAATCTCGCCGACATTCCGTTGGCGGACGGGGACGACGTGCCGCCGCCCCCGGATACGGCCGCCGCACCCAAGCCCGCGCCGCAAGAGCCGCCACGCGAGAAGAACATCGTCGAAAATATCCTCGGCGGGCTGCACTCGGTGCTGCCCGAGCGCCTGCGCTAAGACTCGAGACTAGTGCCCGGTTTCCGACGTTCGTGATACATGGCGGGTTGCTCTGACACGAACTTCGGAAACAAACGGGCACTAGCAAGTATTTGTTCTAGTGCCGCTTCTCGATTTGAAGTTCCTGGACGAGATAGCGGCAGCTGGTGCAGGAACTTCAAATCGGCGGCACTAGCCTGAGAATCAGACGCGGGCAGGGATGACCCGCCCGCCTAAACGACCGCCTTGCCTGATTGAGATCAGCGACCCCCGAAGCTTGGCCGGTCGCCGCGAGGCCCGCGACCCGGTCCACCGGGGCCGCCCGGTCCACCGCGACCGCCGAAGCCGGGCTTTACAACTTTGGGCTTGCCTGGAATGAGCCCTTCGCGCTGCGCCTTCTTGCGCGCGAGCTTGCGTGCGCGGCGGATGGCTTCCGCTCGTTCACGCGCCTTTTTCTCCGAGGGCTTCTCATAATGACCGCGAAGCTTCATCTCGCGGAAAATGCCCTCGCGCTGCATCTTCTTCTTCAGCGCCTTGAGGGCCTGATCGACATTGTTGTCACGAACCAAAACCTGCACGCGTCGTCCTCTCGAAATAGATCCTGATGAGCCAAAGCCCGCGCCACGGGCCCGCAATTTGGCGCGGCGTTTACCAGAAACACCGCGGGAAGTCCATGGTAACGGCGCGCATGTGCCCCGCTTCCGAAGTTCGTGCTACATCGCGGCACCCTCTAATACGAACTTCGGAAGCAAAGGGGCACTAGCAAACATATGATTCTAGTGCCGCTTTTCGATTTGAAGTTCCTTCACGAGCCAGCCGCAATCGCTGTAGGAACTTCAAATCGGCGGCACTAGCGAAACCGCCTCAATCATCGAAAATCCGCGTTACATGCCCCATTTTGCGGCCCGGACGGACTGCAGTCTTGCCGTAGAGGTGCACGCGCGCGCCCGGCGTCTCGAGCCATTTCACGTAATCGTCGACTTCGCTCCCAATCAGGTTGACCATCTCGACGCGCCCGTGCCGGACTGGTGTCGCAAGCGGCCATCCCGCGACCGCGCGGATGTGCTGCTCGAACTGTGACACGGAGGCGCCGTCGAGTGTCCAATGCCCGGAATTGTGCACGCGCGGCGCGATCTCGTTCACAAGCAACGGGGCGGCCGAACCCTCCGGCATCACGAACAATTCGACCGCGAGCACGCCAACGTAATCGAACGCCTGGGCGATACGGGCCGCGATGCCGCGGGCTTCCTCGGAGACCCGCGGTGCGATGGCCGCCGGCACGCGCGACACTTTGAGAATATGATCGCGGTGCTCATTCTCGGTCGGGTCGAAACACTCGATGCGCCCGTCGGCGCTGCGCGCCGCCACGACCGAAATTTCGCGCTCGAAGCTTACGAACGCCTCGAGGATCGCCGGTTGGGCGCCGATAGCCTGAAAGGCCGCGGGCGCCTCGCTCGCCCGGCGGATCATCGACTGTCCCTTGCCGTCATATCCGAACCGCCGCGTCTTCAGCACGGCCGGTTGGCCGATCTTGTCGAGCGCCGGGGCGATCTCCTCGGCCGAGGCGACCGCCGCGAAGGGCGCGGTCGGGATTGCGAGCGATGCGATGAATTCCTTCTCGACGAGGCGATCCTGCGTGGTCGCCAGCACCCGGGGATCGGGCAGCACGGGCTTCTGCGCCGCCAGAAACGTGGCAGCGGCGGCCGGAATGCTCTCGAACTCGTAGGTGATGACATCAACGTCATCGGCGAAACGAGCAAGCGCCGCGATGTCGCTGTAGTCGGCTTCGGTGACCCGTCGCACGACG
The DNA here is from genome assembly GCA_051985675.1 of Xanthobacteraceae bacterium. Classification (GTDB taxonomy): domain Bacteria; phylum Pseudomonadota; class Alphaproteobacteria; order Rhizobiales; family Xanthobacteraceae; genus JAFAXD01. The sequence continues at coordinate 29,220 of JBPYFJ010000058.1, forward strand.
TCGAACGCCGGCGATGCCGGTTCCGGACAGAACACGTGACACTTGAAGCCGAGGCGAGCGGCGGCGAGCGCCAGCATGCGGCCGAGCTGGCCTCCGCCCAGAATGCCGATGGTCGCGTCCGGTCGGAGCATCCCGAATTATCAATCGCTCGGCGTGGTTGCGACTGCGGCGGTCTGGCGCGCGCGCCAGGCGTCCAGGCGATCCGCGAGCGCAGGGTCGGCTAGCGCCAGAACGGCGCAAGCGAGCAGGCCGGCATTGATCGCGCCGGCCTTGCCAATGGCGAGGGTGCCGACCGGCACGCCGGGCGGCATTTGCAGGATCGAGAGCAGGGAGTCCTTGCCTTCGAGCGTGCTGGTGTTCATTGGCACGCCGAACACGGGTAGCGGCGTGAGCGCTGCCGTCATTCCAGGCAGATGCGCGGCGCCTCCGGCGCCCGCGATCACGACCTTGCAGCCATTTTGGCGGGCCGATTTTGCAAATTTATAGAGCCGGTCCGGCGTGCGATGCGCCGACACGATCAGGGTCTGATGACCGACGCCAAGTTCATCAAGGATTTCGGCCGCATGTTTCATGGTCGGCCAGTCGGATTGGCTTCCCATGATGATCGCGACAGGTTTGTCTGCAGATCCTGCCTTGGTCCTGGCCCGGGCGATGGTTCTGGTCTTGGTCTTAAGGGTCATGCCTGACTTCGGCGGGTTGAGGGCTCGGGGCGCACCAAACCGGCGCCGATTCGATGCATTGCTTTCCGGCTACCGAACTGTCGGCGCCTACGCAATAATATCCGGGGTCAGCTGGTCTTCGATGAAGGTAATGCGGTCGCGCAGGGCCAATTTGCGCTTTTTCAGCCGCTGCACCTGAATAATGTCCGAGCTGGGCGTTCCCTGCAGGGCTTCGATCGCCGCGTCAAGGTCGCGATGTTCCTGTCTCAACCGCGCAAGTTGCGCCCGGAGCTCGGATTCTTCCTCTTTGGTCATCGCCGCCGCATGTCCATGCCGCTGCCTCGCGGTCCTTCAGGCCTGCTGGCGCGCCTAGTGCCGCCGACTTGAAGTTCCTACAGCAGTTGCGGCTGGCGCGTGAAGGAACTTCAAATCGAAAAGCGGCACTAGAATCATATGTTTGCTAGTGCCCCTTTGCTTCCGACGTTCGTGTCGGAGGGTGCCGCGATGTAGCACGAACTTCGGAAGGGGGCGCTAGAAGTATCCTGCGTCCCCTCCGTTCCAGCAAGCGAGCCGCTCAAGCGGCTGTCCACAGGTATCGGAGTCCCGAAAAACATTGCTGCTTTGCAACACGATTGTTTTATCGACATTTGGCAGGGCTCGTGGCACCATAAGTTGTTAAGCCGAAGCCCCTGGAGGTTTCCCATATGTCGATGCAGTCGCATCTTATGGAACTGCAGAAAAGACACGAAGCACTCGAACAACAGATCGCAGAAGCCCTGCTTCACCCCTCAACAGACGATCTGACACTCAGGGAACTGAAGCGCCGCAAGTTGTACGTGAAGGACGAAATTACGCGTCTGCAACACGTGGAAATGGTTCATTAATCGCCCGTAGGGCATGCGTTCTTGCCTGATTGGTGTGCTGCTCGCGGCCGGCCTCGGCTGCGCGGCGGCGGGGCAAGATTACCCGACGCGACCAATATCGTTGATCGTGCCGTACCCGCCTGGCGGCGGCGTCGACGCGATGGCGCGTATTGTTGGCGAAAAGCTGTCGGCTGCCCTTGGCCAGCAGGTGGTCGTCGACAACCGCGCTGGCGGCGCCGGGAACATTGGCACCCGCGCCGTCGCCCGCGCGGCTGCGGACGGCTATACGCTGTTGCTCGGCCACACGGGCACGATCTCGATCAATCCATCGCTCTATCCCAATGCGGGCTATGACCCCCGCAAGGATTTCTCCGGCATCGGGCTGATCGCCTCCATGCCGGTTGCGCTGATCGCGCATCCGGCGTTCCCGGCCAAGTCGGTGGCCGATCTGATCAGCCTCGCCAAGCGCGACCCCGGCAAGCTCAACATGGGCACCTCCGCGATCGGGACCGGAGGATACATGTGCGCCGAATTGTTCAAGTCGACGGCGGGCGCCGAGTTGCAGATCGTGCCCTACAAGGGGACGGCGCCGTTGATGAACGATCTCGTCGGCGGCCACATTCCGGTTGCGTTCGGCGTGCTGCCGCCCGCGATCAGCAATATCGAGGCCGGTAATTTGCGGGCGCTCGCGGTCACCAGCCTGACCCGCTTCAGCCTGCTCCCCGATGTGCCAACCGTTGCGGAGTCCGGCCTGCCGGGCTTCGAAGCGGTTCTGCACTACGGGCTGCTGGCGCCCAAAGGCACCCCCGCGCCGGTGATCGACCGGCTCAATGCGGCGCTGCGCGCGCTGGTCTCGACCGGCGAGGTCAAAGCGCGCATCGCGGCCGAGGGAGGGGACCCGGTGATCTCCTCGCCCGCCGAATACGATGCTGACATCGATCGCGAGGCCACCAAGTGGGCTGGCCTGATCTCGCGCCTCGGACTGAAGATCGAATGAATTGCCACTAGTGTCCCGATTCCGAAGTTCGCCTTGTCTTGCGGCACCCTCTGTAGCGAACTTCGGAATCAAAGGCACACTAGCAAGCATTTGAATTCTAGTGCCGCTTTTCGATTTGAAGTTCCTGGACGAGTTGGCGGCATATGTTGCAGGAACTTCAAATCGGCGGCACTAGTACGCGCTATTTGGCGGGGGGCGCTTTCTCCACGAACCGATCGGTGTAGGTCGCGGCAAGATCGATCTTTGCATTGCGCACGTCGGGATCAAACGCCTTGAGCACGCGGTACGCAGTCTCGGCGCCCTCGGTCGAAAAACGCCCGTGGGGCGAATACATCGGCAGGCTGTTCTTGATCGCCTGGATGTAAAGCGGCTTGTCGCCGAGCGCATAGTCCTGCGGAACGATGGCCGCGATGTCCTCGGGCGAATGGTTCTGGATGAATGCAAGGCCGCGCACGAAAGCATTCACCAGGGCCTGGATGGTGCGCGGATTTTTGTCGATGAATGCCGGCGTCGCATACATCACGGCGGCTGGATAAATCCCGCCGTAGACCTCGCGGGTGCCGTCGCGCGTGCGCGTGTCGGCGACGATCTTGATCAACCCCTCACGTTGTAACAGCGCGACCGCCGGGTCGGTGTTGACGATCGCATCGATCTCCCCGCGCTTGACCGCGGCGACGGCGGTCGCGGTGGCGCCGACGCCGAGGAACGATGCGTCGTCGGGCTTGAGCCCGCTCTTCGCCATCAGCTGCAGCGCCATGAAATGGGTGCTTGAGCCCGGCGCGGTCACGCCGATCTTCATGCCTCGGAGATCCGCCGGGCTGTGGTACGCACCTGCCTTGGTGTTGAGCAGCGCGAGCACGAAGCCCGGGAACTGACCGAGCTCGACCACCGCTACCACCGGCTGATTCTTGGCTTGCATCTGGATCGTGTGATCGAACGCGCCGGTCACCACGTCGGCGCTGCCGCCCACCAGCGCCTGCAGCGAGCGCGAGCCGCCGGCGAAATCCGAGATTTCGACGCCAATGCCGGCCTCTCGAAACAGGCCGAGCCGATCGGTGACGACCAACGGCAGATAATAGAGCGCCGCCTGACCACCGACCGCGAGCCGCACCTTGGCGAGCTCCGGTTTGTCCTGCGCGGCCGCCGACGTTGCCAAAAAAAGGCCAAGCAATAAGGTAGGCCAGCTTATCCTCACGGCGCACCTCCCTCGCTTTTTGGCAAATCCTATCCCGACGTCGCTGCTAGGAGAATGGCCGAATGACCTTCGACGGGCGCGGGTTGCCGATCACCGCCCAGTCCGATGCAGAGATCGCGTCGATCGACTGGTTCACGGCGCGGCTCGCGCGGATCGACCGCGGCGCGGAAGCGATCCTGGAGGACGCCAAGTCGTTTCCGGGCTCGCCGATGATCCAGCTCGGCGCGGCATCGTTTTGCCTGTTCGGGCAGACCGCCGCCGCCGATCAGGCCGCAGCCGGGTATCTGGCCGCAGCCAAGCCGCTGCTGGCGTCGGCGACCGAGCGTGAGCAAAAACTTCACCATGCCTTGACGCTGTGGGGGCGCAAGGACCACCTCGGCTCGGTCGCGGCGCTCGAGGACATCACGCGACAATGGCCGCGCGACCTGCTGGCGGCGAAGATCGCGGAGTTTCTCTATTACGTGCTCGGCCAGCAGCACGAGGGCGAGCGCTTTCGCGCGCACATGGCACGGCTCGCGGATGCGAATGCTGACGATCCGGATTTTCTGGCGACTTTTGCGTTCGCGCAGGAGCTGTGCGGCGACGTCGAGGCCGCGCGGCGCACTGTCGAGCGTGCGCTCGAAATCGAGCCGCGCAACCCGTGGGCCCATCATTGCGTAGCGCATATCTATCTGCGCCGGGACGAGCGGCACGAAGGCGTGCGTATTCTCGAAGGCTTTTTGCCGATCTGGATGAGCCTCGGGCGCGTCATTCATTGTCATAACGCCTGGCACCTCGGCGTCGCCTACGTCGCCGAGCTCGACTACGCGGGCGCGCGCAACGTTTTTGCGCGTCACGTCTGGGGGATCACGCCCGAACTCGTGGTCGAGCAAGCGGATGCGATCGCGCTGTTGTGGCGGATCGAAATGGCGGGCGAGCGTGTCGACCAATATTGGTCCGAGCTCGCCGATCGGGCGCAGACCCATATCGAGGAGCGTTACATGCCGTTCCTCGACGCGCATTTTGCCTTTGCGCTCGCGCGCGCCGGGCGCACATCTGCGCTCGACCAGTTGCGCGCACGCGTCGAAGAGCGCGCCAAACGCGGCGACGCCGAGGCGGCCCGCAGCTGGGCGCCGGTTGGCCGGGCGCTGGTCGATGCGTGTGCCGCCTACGCGCAGGGAGAGGCTGCGCGCAGCGCCGAGCTGCTCGATCCGGTGATAGGAGAAGTGACGGTCGTCGGGGGCAGCGACGCACAGGTCGATTTGTTTCGTCAGACCTATTTCCGCAGCCTGTTGGACTGCGGCCGCAAGTCGGACGCCAAGGCCTATTGGACCGCCAAGACCGCCGGCAAGACGTTGTCGCCGCTTGACCGGGCGTGGTTGAGTTTGGCGAGCTCGTAAGGATCACCACATATGGACAATGCTGCCTTCCAACTGATGCTCGATTCCGGCTGGCTCTATCTTGCGGTCGGCGCGGTGCTGTGCGCGATCGTCGGCGTGAGCGCGGTCCGGCACCTGTTTCAAGGCGCCAAGCGCGCCGAGCCGCGCGACCCGCCGCGCAAGCACAAGAAAAAATAGGAGGATCAGACATGCCCGAGGCGACCCCGGCCGGCGCCCGCAAGCGCCGACGCATCGACGTTCATCAACACATCTACCCGAAGCAGTTCACCAAGCGGATGCTCGATGCGCTGATCGAGGATTCGCCCGACTTTCCGGCCGCGATGTATCTCGACTGGTCGCCCGAGCAGGCGCTCGCGATGATGGAGACCCATGCGATCGACACCGTCATGGTCTCGTTGACGAGCCCCGGTCTTTGGTTCGGCGATGCGGTCGCGGCGCGCGAGGCGGCTCGCGAGTTCAACGAACTGGCCGCGCAGATGATGCGCGATCACAAGGGGCGCTTTGGCGCGTTTGCCCCGATCCCGCTGCCGGACCAAGCCGGCGCATTCGCGGAAATCAAACACGCCCTCGACGTACTCGAGCTCAACGGGATTGGGCTGCACTCGAGCTATGCCGGCAAGTGGCTCGGAGACCCGAGCTTTGCGGCGGTGATGGACGAGCTCAATCGGCGCGCCGTGCCGGTGTTCGTGCATCCGGTCGCCAACACCAGCGGGCGTATCGACAATCCCTGGTTCGCCAAACCGACCATGGAATTCGTGTTCGACACCACCCGCACGATCGCGAGCCTGGTTGCGAGTGGGACGCTCGCCCGCTGTCCCAACATCAGGTTCATCTTCCCGCACGCGGGCGGCACTGTGTTCATGCTGGCGCGCCGGATCGAAGCCGGCCTGCTGCGGCGCCTGACGCCGGACCAGAAAGCCTCCTGGCTACCGAACGGAATGGCTGGCGCCCTGCAAGGCTTGAATTTCGACGTCGTGAGCGCCACCAACGAGCCTGCGATGGCGGCGGTTCGCACGATCATGCCGACGAGCCGCCTGCTGTTCGGAACCGACCACCCGTTCCTGAAGGCGAAGTCGACGATCGACCAGCTCGGACGCCTCGGCTTCACGCCCGATGAAATGCGCGCGATCGAGTGCTCCAATGCCGAAACGCTGTGCAATCTCGTCAACTGACCCCGGCCTCCGATGCTTGACAATCGACGCGGGGGCCCTCATTTTAATGATTACGATCGTAATCAAACTTGCGTGCGATGTCAGCACGTTAAGCTCGCGGATGGCATCGCTGGCTCCCTCCTGACAGGAGACCCACCATGAGTGAACGAAGCGATCCCGTCGTCATCGCCGCCTCGGTGCGCACCCCGCTTGGTCGGTTCCAGGGCGAGCTCTCGCCGATTGCCGCTCCGCGCCTCGGTTCGACCGTGATCAAGACCGCGGTCGAGCGCGCCCGCGTTGCGCCCGACCGCATCGACGAAGTCCTGATGGGCTGCGTCCTGCCGGCGGGCCAGGGCCAGGCGCCGGCGCGCCAGGCGGCGCGCGGAGCCGGCCTTCCGGATGCGACGGGGGCAACCACCGTCAACAAGGTGTGCGGCTCCGGCATGAAGGCGGTGATGCTTGGCCATGATCTGATCACCGCCGGGTCGGCCGACATCATCGTGGCCGGCGGCATGGAGAGCATGTCGAACGCGCCCTATCTGCTCAGCCAGGCGCGCGCCGGCTATCGCTTCGGCCACGGACAGATTTTCGACCACGCGGCGCTGGACGGTCTTGAGGACGCCTACGAGAAGGGGCGCTCCATGGGCACGTTCGGTGAAGACACCGCGCAGCAGTATCAGTTCGATCGCAAGTCGCAGGACCGCTACGCCGAAACGTCGCTGCGCCGTGCGAAAGCCGCGGTCGAGAGCGGTGCCTTCGATTCCGAGATTGTGCCGGTCACAATCGCCGCCAAGGCCGGCGATCTTGTCATCAAACGCGACGAGAACCCGCTCAAGGTCTCGCCCGACAAGATCCCGACCCTCAAGCCGGCGTTCCGCCCCGACGGCACCATCACCGCGGCGAGCTCGAGCGCGAATGCCGATGGGGCCGCCGCCCTGGTGATCACCCGCCTGTCGATCGCGGAGCGCGAAGGGCTTCCGGTTCTGGCGGTCATTCGCGGCCACGCCAGCCACGCCCAGGAGCCGGCGTGGTTCACGACCGCGCCGATCGGTGCCATCCGCAAGCTGCTCGCCAAGGTCGGCTGGTCGAAGGACGACGTCGATCTGTTCGAAATCAACGAGGCATTCGCCGTCGTCGTGATGGCGGCGATGCGCGACCTCGCTCTCGATCATGAGCGGGTCAACGTGCATGGCGGCGCCTGCGCGCTCGGCCACCCGATCGGCGCGACCGGTGCTCGCATCATCGTCACCCTCCTCAACGCACTCGAAAAGAAGGGCGGCAAACGCGGCGTCGCGTCGCTGTGCATCGGCGGTGGTGAGGCCACCGCGGTTGCGGTCGAACGCCTGCATTGAGCGGCGCCGATGAGCGTGCACTACCTCGAGGATTTCGCGGTCGGACAGACCTACAAATCGCCGCGGCTGCGTGTCGACGAGGCGCGCGCCAAGGCGTTCGCGGCCGAGTATGACCCGCAGCCGTTCCATCTCGAGGACGCGGCGGCGCGCGCCACAGTGTTCGGCTCCCTGGCGGCGAGCGGCTGGTACACGGCCGCGCTCACCATGCGGCTCCTGGTCGACGGCGAGCTCAAACCGGCCGGCGGCATCATCGGGCTTGGCTTTGACGAGTTCCGCTGGCCGCGCGCGGTCAAGCCGGGCGACGAACTCCATGTCGTGAGCGAAATCCTGGACGTCCGCGCATCGAAGTCGCGTCCCGAGCAGGGCCTCGTCAAGGTCCGCACCACGACCTTCAATCAGAACGACGAGCCGGTGCAGATCACGGTTGGTAATCTCCTGGTGCCGCGCAGGCCTGCATAAGTCGCGCTTGGCGCGTCCGGCCCGCCCATCCTAAGCTCACCCGGACCCAACGCCGGGTGGGATGGCCGAGTTCACCTACGATCACATGCATCTGCGCAGCCCCGACCCGGAGGCGACCGCGGCGTTCTACGAGCGCATGTTCGGGGCGGAGATCCTGCGCAGCGTGCAGGGACGGACAGCCGCGCATCGATCTCAAGCTCGGCGGTGTCGACGTCTTCCTCATGGCCGGCAGCAACGTCGGTCCGGCGCCGGCTCACCCTCATCGGGGGCTTGATCACTTGGGGTTGCGCGTCAACGGCATCGACGCGGTGGTCGCTGAGCTCAAGGCCAAGGGCGTCCACTTCACCATGGAGCCGACCACGGTCCGGCCGGGCGTGCGCGTTGCGTTTCTGCGCGCCCCCGACGACGTGTCGATCGAGTTGCTGGATCGCAACCCGAGTCACAAGGTGGGTTAGCGTCGGCCTCGAACTTGATCCGGGGCGCGTGACACCGTTTGCTTGTGGCCATCCTTCGAGACGCCCTCGCTTCGCTCGGGCTCCTCAGGATGAGGACCGAGTGTGTTGCGCGGTACATGACGCGCCCACAAACACCGACCTCGTCCTGAGGAGCGTCGCGCAGCGACGCGTCTCGAAGGACGGCCACGCGCGAAAGGGGTTCACGATGTCAAACAGCCCGGAGCAAAAGCAACGCTCCGCCTGCCTGCATATATTTTGTTTTTATTTGTCAATAACTTTTATTTTAAATGACGCGCGCTGGGAGTGGCGCATTCCCGTCGGCGTCGGCCTGCCGCGCGTCATGGCGCGGGAGTGCGCGGCGTGCGGCGATCCGAGGCCCGGCACCACGAATCGTGTCAATCAAATCCGCGGCGTTCTCCGGAAGCGCGTCCGAGCGCCAGGCAACGTGTCCGTCCGGGCGCACCAGCACCAGACGCCGGCCGTAGAGGGCGGCGGCCGAGGGCGACGCGATGCGGCGCACGGTCAGCGGCAGCCCGACGGCCGCGGCCGCCTGCCCGAGCGGGCCGGTTGCGACATCGGAGAACACCAGCAGCACAAAACCATCGCCGAACAGATCGAGCGTGGAGCGGCCGGGCTCGAGCCAGCAATGCGGCGCGCGCGCCCCCGGGAACGTCGTCGGCACATAGCCGATCGTATCGTCCGCCGGCTTGGGCGTTCCGTCGGGCACGACGATCGGCGAGGGATGGTAGATGTAGCCAAGGTGAACGCCGGTCGGCTGCCAGGATTTCATGTTCTCCTGCACGAGCCGCTGGCCGATTTCACGCCGCGCGACGTCGCCCGCCGGCGTCGGCGCCAAAATTTGGGCATGCCTGGTCCCCTCGATCAGGCGCCGATAGTTGGAGAGCGAGACCTCGGCGGCGCGCGCCGACGCCGGCCGCCGCTCCGGGTCGTAGCTCTCGGTGAGTGCCGGGCCGCCCCAACCCTGGACCACGGCGGCGAGCTTCCAGCCCAGGTCGAAGGCGTCCTGCAGGCCGGTGTTCATGCCGAGTCCGCCGTTGGGCGGATGGGCGTGTGCGGAATCGCCGGCCAGAAACACCCGCCCATCCATGAATCGATCGGCCACGGTGCGCTTGCGCACCCACAGCGTCTTGCTCTCGATCGTGTAGCGAATGTCGCGTCCCATGAAGCGCCGCACCAGCGCCGGAATGTCGGCGTTCTGCAACTTATCCTCGTCGATGCCGACAACCTGCAGCCGCCACAAGTCCTTGCCGTCAACAAATGAAATGAACGACCAGGTTCCTTCCGGCCCGACGAAGACGTAGCGGACGGCCGGGTCCTTGTCGTGTAGGGCCGCGAAATTCGGAATCCGCAGGTAGACGTTCATCGACCAGTCGATATGGCGCTCGCCGCGGATGTCGATGCCGAGGAGGTCGCGCACCGTCGAGGCAAATCCATCGCAGCCGACCAGATAGTCGGCGCGCACGGTCTCGGCTTTGCCATTGCGCTGATCGACGAGGGTAGCGGTAACGCCGGACGGATCCTGCTCAAAACTTTCGAGCATGACCTGGTGACGGATCGTGATCGTCGGGAACGACCGTGCGCAGTCCTGCAGGATCGGATCGAACCAGGTCTGCGGGCACATGAGGCCGCGCTCGGGACTGAAGGCCGAGTCGCTGCGTTCGTTGAGCGACGGCACCCGGATGCGCCCGATCTCGTACCCGAGCATGTCGGTGACGAAGGCGTTGTCGAGCGGGTAGTCGAGCGGGAAGCCCCAGTTGCGAACCTTGTGGGCAATGCCGAGCTGGCGGCAAAACTCCATGGTCCGCACGCTCACTTCCAGCATCTTGGCGGGGCCGAGCTTGTTCTCGTTCTTCTCGACCAGCATGGCGGTGACACCGCGCCGCCCGAGATCGGCCGCGAGCGCGAGCCCGATCGGTCCGCCGCCGACGATCAGCACCGGCGTGCGGACGGTCGCACCCATCGTCAGCGGCTCAGGCTGCCGCGGTCACGTCCATCGCCACCCAGCCGGGCGGCGGCTCCTTGCCTGGGTGAACGGCGCCGCAGTGCTTGCAGGTGCGGGCCTGCTGATTGCCGTAGAACGCAGTGAACAGCGGCGGCAGATCCTTGACGATATCCTTCACCTGCACCTCGACGCGGTGCACGCGTTCGCCGCAGTTGAAGCAGTACCATTCGAAGCCGTCGATATCGCTCTCGCGCCGCGTGCCCTCGACCACGAGGCCGACCGAGCCCGGAATCGGCCGCTGCGGCGAGTGGCGGACGTGCGGCCCGATGAAAAACACCTCACCCTCTCTGATTGGGACGTCGTAGATCTTGCCGTTCTCGGCGACTTTCAGAACCATGTCGCCCTTGAGCTGATAGAAGAACTCCTCGACCGGATCGTCGTGAAAATCGACGCGCTGGTTCGGGCCGCCCACGATCATCACCGTCATGTCGGTCTTTATGTCGAACAGCTGCTTGTTGCCGACCGGCGGCTTGAGGAACTGCTGGTTCTCGGCGATCCAGCGCTGGAAGTTGAACGGGCGGAAGCGCGGGTGTTGCAGCATGGCAGGTCCTTTCTGATCGCGCGGCTATTCGGCCGCCACGACGCTTGGTTCGCGCGAGAGTTTGAGGCCGCAGCTTTCAAACGCGGCCTTTGTTGCAGCTTTTTCGGCTTCGCTGAGTTCGACGAGCGGCCGGCGCACCGGCCCTCCGACCTGGCCCAGCAGTTCCTGCCAGTATTTCTGGTGCGCGTACGGCTTGCCGGGCGGGCGCGTCCTGCGGATGGCCTCGCGCACCGGATTGAGGCTGTCGCGCACGCGCTTTGCGTCCTTCACGTTGCCGGCCATTGCGAGATCGGTGTACTCCCGCATGCGGCGATCGACGGCGGTCTGCAGCGTGTAGGGCGGCGATGAGCACAGGTAGAGCTGCCAGTTAAGCTCGACGATGTTGTCGAACCATTCCTCCTCGGAGGCGGTCGAGACCAGGATCTTGTCGCCGGCAAGCTGCGTCAGCTTGACGTACATCTCGCGCGGCACGCTGTATTTGATGGCGACCACGTTCGGAATGTCGGCGAGCTCGGCGCAGAGCTCGGGGCTGAGCAGATAGCCGCTGTCGGGATGACTCCACAACGCGATGCCGATTGAGACTCGCGAGGCGATGTAGCGGTAGTACTCGCGCACGCAGTCGTCGTGGGCGTGGTGGAAATGCAGGACCGGCGCGTGCACGATGATGTAGTCGCCGCCGATGGCCTCGGCGTGGCGGGCAAGTTCAAGCACGACGTCGAGGTTCTGATCGGAGCAGGACAGCACGGTCGCGGCCTTGCCGGCGGTCTCCTCGACCGCGATCTCGAAGGCGCGCTTGCGCTCCGCGAGGCTCATCGAGAAGAACTCGCCCTGCTTGCCGGCGACGAACAGACCGTCGATTGAAAGATCGTCGATCCAGTGCCGCATGTTGGCGCGCAACCCCGGCTCGTCGAGCGCGAGGTCGCCTGCCCGGAACGGCGTGTTGGCGGCGGCAAAAATGCCGCGCATGTGCGCGCGCGAATAGTCCTTGGCCTCGTGCTTGCGGTATTTCATCGAGCCGTCCGATCGCTGCGTTGCACGGTCAGTTTGCGCCAATCCGCGCCCGGCCGCAAATACCGGTCACTTCGCCGCGGCATAGAGTTTCAGCAGTTTGCCGGCGTTGGCGCGATCCTCCTTGAGGAAGGCGGCAAACTGCTCGGGGGTGGAGCCGTCGGGCTCGACGAACTGCTGCTGCGCAAAGGCGGCGAACTTCGGCCCGCGAATGATCGGCACGATCTCGGAATAAATCCGCTTGACGATATCGTCCGGCGTTGCCGCCGGCACCGTGAGCCCCCAGAAGATCGGGCCGCCGGGAAATCCCGACAATCCCACCTCGGCGAGCGTCGGCACATCCGGTAGGCGCGCATTGCGTCCCGAGCTGCGCAGCGCCAGCACCTTGAGCTTCTTTTCATCGAGCTGTCCGGCCATGTTGCCGACGCCGATCTTGGAGACGTCGATGGTCCCGGCCAAGAGCGCGGCGATGATTTCGCTGCCGCCCTTGTAGGGAACGCCGACAAAGCTCGTCTTCCACAACTCGCCGAGCCATAGCCGGTACATGTCGGTCGTCGTGCGCGCGCCGAGCGTGCCGAAGTTGAGCGCGTCCGGACGCGCCGCGGCGAGCGCGCGCAACTCCGCAACCGAGTTGGCGGGGAGCGCCTGTTTCGCCACCAGACCTTCGATCACGTAGTACATGTTGGTGACCGGCCGGAAATCCTTGTCCGGATCGTAGGGCAGGTTGGGGACGGTGAACGGGTTGAACGACATCGTGTCGGGGCTCACGACGCACAGCGTGTAGCCGTCGGGCGCTGCCTTGGCGCATTCGGCGCCGCCGATCACCATGTTGGCGCCCGGCCGGTTCTCGACAATCACCGGCGCTCCCATGCGATCGGAGAGTTCCTGTGCGGTCAGGCGCGCCGCAACGTCGGTGACCGAGCCCGGAGCGATCGGCACGATCATGCGGATCGGCCGGCTCGGATAGGTCTGCGCGCTCGCCGGCAAGGCGCCGAAAAGGAGCCCGCACGCCACAATGATGAGCCGCGCGAACGTTCCCGTGGCCATCGAAGTCCTCCCCGTTTACCCTTGAGTTGTCGCCTGGGTTGCGCACGATTCTGGCAAAGAAACACGATAGCGTCGATGGCGGCAACGCGATCATGCCAAAGTTTCGCCAGACACTGGTGTCCTAAGCTCGACCGGCCGGCAGTGTACGCGAGGAGTTAAGGCAGCAATCGCTGACCGTGTGGTCACAAGCCGGCGTTCGTCGTAAAATGCCCGGTGCGTCGGGATTCGTCGGCGGCAAGGGAAACCAGAGGATACGAATGCGCATCTCGCTATGGCCTGCGATTGCAGCCGCCGCGTTGGTCGTGGCGCTGGGGGTCGAGGCGCGCGCGCAAAACCTGTTCGATTTTCTGTTCGGCGGATTCCAGCGCCAAGCCCCGCAACAGCAGCAGCAGGCGCCGGCGCCCGGCGGGAGCGTCCCCGAAACTGGCTTCGGGGGCGGACAGGCCTTTTGCGTGCGCCTGTGCGACGGCCGCTATTTTCCGCTTCAGCCCCATCCGACCGCGAGCCCATCGCAGCTGTGCAGCGCCTTTTGTCCGGCGACCCAGACGCGGATTTTCCGCGGCAGCGAAATCCAGACCGCGGTTGGCCAGGACGGCGGCCGGTACAGCGAACTCAAGAACGCCTATCTCTATCGCAAGCAGCTGGTCGCCGGCTGCACCTGCAACGGCAAGGATTCGATCGGTCTCGTGACCCTTGACGCCAACAACGATCCGACCCTGCAGCCCGGCGATACGGTCGCAACACCGGACGGCAAGACCGCCACCGTCAGGGCCGCGCCGCCCGGCGGCGCAGCCCCACCAGGCGCGTCTTCTCCTCCGCCGCCGACGAGCGCACGGCCGCCGGCGCCGGTCCAGCAACGGCAATACTGACTAGTCGCGGCTTGCCTGCGAGCTCGCGCGCTTGCGCCCGACGAGATCGATGAGTGCGGCCATGCCGACGTGGCCGCTGCCTTCGCTGGTCATGCTGTCGTGCGCGTGGATTCTGAGGTCGGAGAAATCCGCAAACGCTTCCGCCAACATGGCTTCGGTATAGAGGTTTTCGACCGCCGACGGGCCGCCGGTCTTGTACTTGAGCTGCTCGGGCCGATAGCCCTGCAGGAGCAGGAGGCCGCCGGGTTTCAGCGCCCGCCGGACTCCTGCGAAGATGCGCTCGCGCTGGGCCGGGTTGGCAAACTGGATGAATATGACGGCGACGACGTCGAACTCCTCGTGCGGCCAGGTCCAGTTGATGACGTCGGCAAGTTCGAGCCGGAGTGAAACATTGCGCGCCTTGGCGAGCGCGCGGGCCTTGGCTTGCGCGGCGGGCGAAAAATCGACCGAGAGCACATCGAGCCCCTGCTGGGCGAGCCAGACCCCATTGCGTCCCTCGCCGTCGGCGACCGCGAGCGCCTTCCCCCGCGCCGGCAGCAGATGCGCTTGCGAGCGCAGGAACATGTTGGGTTCGGTTCCGAACACGAAGTCGGGCGCAGAAAATCGGGTTTCCCAGCGTTCCAATTCGCTCATGCCTGTCGATATCCTTTCTGATCGAACCGCGCGGCGCAGTGTCGACAAGGGCGCACGCCGGTCAATCATCCGGCCTGCGTGGCAGCCGTGCAAAATAGTCGCGCGACCGACGAGCGCAGCAACTTAAGGGGAAGCTTCATGCCCGATATCGACGACAGGCTCGCGTTGCTGGAGCGCCGCATGGCCATGTTGGAAGACCAGGTTGCGATCTATCAGCTGATGGCGGCCTACGGTCCGGCGGCCGATAGCGGGAGCACCCGGCAGGCGACGAGCCTGTGGGCCGAAGACGGGGTCTACGATCTCCATTCTCGCGTGATGGTCGGCCGCGGCGAGATTGCGCAGGAGCTGGAGGGCGAATGGCACCAGGGCCTGATCGCGCAGGGCAGCGGCCACATCGTCAGCATGCCGCACGTGGTCATCGATGGTGACGATGCGGTCGCGACTTGTCACTCGCGGCTCTACCGCCGCGAGGGCGACGCCTATCGGGTGATCAGCTGCAGCGCCAACCGCTGGGAATTCACACGCGGCGCGCACGGATGGCAGGTCACGCGCCGGACCTCGCGCCGGCTCGACGGCTCGAAAGAATCGCACGCGCTCTTGGCGCAAGCGACTGAGCCACGCGTCACTAGAGCATGATTCGATCAAAGTGCGGTGCGGCGGATGACGCCCCACCTTGCTTGCGGCCATCCTTCGAGACGCGTCGCTGCGCGACGCTCCTCAGGATGAGGACGGTGTGTGTTGCTCGAAAAGCGGGCCACAATCACTGGCCTCATCCTGAGGAGCCCGAGCGAAGCGAGGGCGTCTCGAAGGATGGCCACGAACAAATCCTTGCAACCGGCCGGGAGCGGGCTTTCTCGTCACTGCGCCGCCGCGCGCTCGGCCTCCTCCCCGGCGAGCGGAACCTCGATGGTGCAGACGAGACCGTCGGGGCGAAATTCGCGGCTTACCGCGGCCCCCGGGATCGCGCTGTCGATCAGGCTCGTTCCGAGGCCGCTCGGGCCCGGTCGATCCACGCGCGGGCCGCCCGTCTCTTCCCACACCATCCGGACGCTCCGTCGACCGGTGCCCACGGTCCAACTCAATTTCACCCGGCCACGGGCGCGCGATAGTGACCCGTGCTTGGCGGCGTTGGTTGCAAGTTCGTGCAACACCAGGCTTAACGGGGTCGCGAGGTCGGCGGACAGCACCAGCGGCTCGCCCTCGATATGGAAGCGGTTAGGATTGTCGGCCGCGTAGGCTCGGAGCTGATCGCGCACGAGCTGCCCGAGATCGGCGCCTGTCCATTGCGATCTGACGAGCAGGTCATGTGCGCGGCCGAGCGCCGACAGGCGGCCGTCGAAGCGCTCGACAAAGTCCTTATTCGAGGGCGCATGACGCAATGTCTGGTGTGCGATCGCCTGAACAACGGCGAGCGTGTTCTTGACCCGATGGGTGAGCTCGCGCAGCAGCAGCCCCTGCCGCTCTTCCCACGCCTTGCGCTCGGTGATGTCGCGCGTGCTTTCAAGGGCGAGCCGCCGGCCGTCCATGCTTTCGAGCACGATGCGGCTTTCGACCGTCACCTCGCGCCCGTCCTTGGTGCGATGCCTGACCTCGCCGCTCCAGCTGCCATTGGCAACCAACTGTTCCCGCACCGCTGCGAATGACGACCCTGACACCGTCGTCCTCAGGAGTTGCTCCTTGTTCCTTCCCAGCGCTTCTTCACGGCTGTAGCCGTAGAGCTCCGCGCTGCCACGGTTCCACTCGACGATGCCCCCGTCGAGCTCCCAGATGAAAATCGGATCGTGCGACAGTTCCACCAGCCGCTTCACCTGCCGAAGCTGTTGCTCGCTGTCGCGCAGCGCCTGTTCGACCCGGCGGCGCTGCGTCACATCCACGAACGTGATGACCACGCCGTCGATCTTGTCATCGACCGTGCGGTAGGGGCGCAAGCGCAGATCGTACCAGCGTCCGTCGCGGCTGCGGATCTCGCGGCTGATGGGGGCGAGGCGGGAAATGACCGCTTGGGCGTCGGCGACCAAATCGCCGTAGTCGAGCTGGTGCGCGAAGTCGGTGACCGGGCGCCCTTCGTCGCTGGGCGTAACCCTGAACAACTCGGTCACCGGCTGGGTGAAACGCTTGATGCGCAGCGCAGAGTCGAGGAACAGCGTGCCGAAATCGGTCGCCGCCATCAGATTCTGCAGGTCGCTATGGGCACGCGAGACCGCTTCGAGCTTGAGCTTGAGCTCGCTGTTGACGGTCTGCAGCTCCTCGTTGATCGACTGCAGCTCTTCCTTGCTGGTTTCTAGCTCTTCCGAGGTCGAGCGGTATTCCTCGTTGATCGACTGCAGCTCCTCGTTGGCGGCGCGCAGTTCCTCGTTGGCGAGTTCCGATTCCTCCCGCGTGGTGCGCAGGCGCTCCTGGGAGAGCTCGAGCTCCTGCGTGAGCCGGCGCACGGTGTCGCTGCCCGAGTCCTGATCGGGCGTGGGCAGGGCCTGCTCGATCGCCTCGCCCTCGACGAACATCACCAGCGCGTGGCGCGGCTCGTTGCCGTCGTCCGGCTCCGCCAGCTTGACCTGCACCAGCACGCGGTGCGGCGCGCCGTTGAAACGCACTGGGATCGGCAGACTGAGCGTCGGTTGCCGGCGCTCAAAAATACGATGCAGCGCGGAGCGCAGCTCGAAGCGCAGTTCCGGCCGCACCAGGTCGACGACGTCGCCGCTCAACGGACCGCCGGACGGCTGCAGGTAACGACCGGCATTTTCCGACAGGTGGATGACGCGGTGCATGCGATCGACCAGGATGCTCGGCGGCGCGACCGTTTCGATGGCCTGGCGGTGCAGGGCGGCTTCGCTGAGCGCCAAGCTGGGACTGAGGGCGCGACCGGACGGCGCCGTGTCCTGATGAGCACCGAGGCTTCCAAGCAGCCGCGGCAGCAGCCGCGGTTTGTCGCCGGCGTGAGCGGTCGATTGATAGATGCGGGCCTTGCGATCGATGTTGTGAAAAAGTCCGGGCGGGTTGTCGGCGGTCTCCGACGCGCCGAGCAGCAGGTATCCGCCGGGGTTGAGCGAGTAGTGGAAGGTGCTGCAGGTCTGTTCCTGCAGTTCGCGGTCGAGGTAGATGAGCAGATTGCGGCAGGAGATCAGGTCGACGCGCGAGAATGGCGGATCCCTGAGCACGCTGTGGCTTGCAAACAACACGATGTCGCGAAGCTCCTGGCGGACCCGGTACTGATCGCCTTCGCGTGTGAAGTAACGGCGCAGGCGTTCCTCGCTGACGTCTGCTTCGATGGCGGCGGGAAAACGGCCCTCGCGCGCGGTGGCGAGCGCACGCGCGTCGAGATCGGAGCCGAACACCTGGATGGTCGGCCGGACTTCGTGGCGCGCCGCTTCCTCCAGCAGCAAGATCGCGATCGTGTAAGCCTCTTCGCCGGTGGCACAGCCCGGGACCCACACGCGGATAGGGTCGCCCGTCTGCTTGGTTTCGAATATGGCCGGCAGCACGTTGGCTTTGAGTGCCTTGAATACCTCGTCGTCGCGGAAAAACGTGGTGACCGAGATCAGCAGGTCGGCGAGCAGCGCCTGCGCCTCGTCGGGCTGGTCGCGCAGGAATTCGTAATAGTCCTTTGGGTCGTCCATCCTGGTGATCTGCATGCGGCGGGCGATCCGGCGCAGGATGGTCGAGCGCTTGTACTTCGAGAAATCGTGCCCGGTGCGTACGC
The DNA here is from genome assembly GCA_051985675.1 of Xanthobacteraceae bacterium. Lineage (GTDB taxonomy): Bacteria > Pseudomonadota > Alphaproteobacteria > Rhizobiales > Xanthobacteraceae > JAFAXD01. The sequence goes on from JBPYFJ010000058.1 coordinate 47,548, forward strand.
GCAGATGCGCGAGAATGCGGCGCACGAGCTCTTCGTCGAATTTGCGATCGTCCGCGATCGCACCGCTGTCGCGGTTCTGCACGAGTTCGACGAGGCGTGCGGCGAGGTCGCGCACCGGCAGGATGAAGTCGGCGATGCCGGTTGCGATCGCGCTGCGCGGCATCGAGGGGTATTCGGCCTCGTTCGGATCCTGCACCAGGATGATGCCGCCGGCTTCCTTGACGGCCCGCACGCCGACGGCGCCGTCGGCTCCCGCGCCGGTCAGGATGACCGCGAAGCCGTCGCCGTGCTGTTCGGCCAGCGATCGGAAAAACAAGTCGATCGGCGCGCGCTGACCGCGCGGCTCATCGAACTCCGCCGATGAAATCTCGTGGTCGGTGATGCGCAGGCGGCGATCGGGCGGGATGACATAGACGTGGTTCGCCCGCAGCTGTTCCGGCGCGCCAACCTGGGCAACCGGCATACGCGTGCGGGTCGCCAGGATGCTTGAAAGATCGCTTCGGCTCTGCGGGTCGAGGTGGACAACGACCACAAAGGCAGCGCCGGTGTCGTCGGGGAGGGCGTCGAAGAACGTCTGAAGCGCTTGGACTCCGCCCGCGGACGCACCGACTCCGACAATCAGCGGCTTTCTCGCCCGGTCCGCCCCCGGATCAAAGCCGTCGTCCGCACTCCTGATGCCGTCGTCCGCCATGGCCCATCTCTGCGGCGGAACTTCCGCGAAAACCAACGTAGCGAGCGCGTGGGAAGTTTACAATGGCACGCGCCGTCGCGGTGGCGGACCCGCGTAATCCTATCCCCGCCCCGCGGCGTCGAGACGCCCCAACGCTTGCCGGGCTTCGCGAATGTAGCTCCACGCAATGTCAATCTGTGCGCCTACCTCGGCCTGCAGGTTGCGCGTGCGTTCCATCGCCTCCATGAGCGCGCCAAAGCTCGACGGTGGGCGGCGTGCGCCTTTCCCGCGTTCGATGATCTCGGAAAACGGCAGCACCAGCAGAAGCTGCCCCCCGGCATCCCGGATCTCGAAACGCTCCCGGCCCGGGTTGCGGACTTCGCGCAGCGCCTCGATCCACACCTCGGTCGCGGCCCGGAACGCCTCCAGGTAAGCGGTATCCAGATCAGGTAGTTCGAGACCAACCTCATCGGGCTCGAGGCCGTGCTCGCCCTGATGGTCAAAAAAGAACCGCGGGATGGGTGCCTCCCATTGTGACGGCGTCCGCCACTTAAGGAACCTTGTAGCCTCAAATCGGTTCAATAGCGCGTAGCACATGCACCACGGATGATCCGCGCTTCGCATGTTATCGCCATTCCTACGCAGGCTCGAGCAGTTTGGCCCGTTGTCCGAGGCGGAACAACAGGCGTTGGAGGCTGTACCCAGCCGGCTGCGCGAGGTCGCCGCCCGTCAGGACATCGTGCCGGAAGGGGGGCAGCCCGGGGATTTAAGCCTGATCATCGAGGGCTTCGCCTGCCGCTACAAGCTCCTGGGGGACGGCCGGCGGCAGATCTTGGCATTTTTGATACCAGGCGACATCTGCGATCTGCAGGCGTTACTGCTTCGCCGGATGGACCACGGCGTGGCCGCCCTCAACCGAAATCGGATCGCGACCGTCCCGCACGAGCGGATCCTGGACATCATCAAGCGGCATCCCCGCATCGGGCTCGCGGTGTGGCGCGAGACGATGCGCGAGGCCGCGACCTGCCGCCAATGGCTGGCCAACATGGGCCGCAGCCAAGCCTACGCCCGCATCGCCCATCTGCTGTGCGAGGTCTGGTTCCGGCTGCAGGCCATCGGGCTGACCCATGGCGACGCCTACGAGCTGCCGATGACACAAACGGATATCGGCGATGCCATGGGACTGTCGGTGGTCCACGTCAACCGCACGCTGCAGCAATTGCGCTCCGACGGATTGATCAGCTTCCGGTCGAACGTGGTGATGGTGCTCGATTGGCCGCGCCTGCAGGCCGCCGCCGAATTTGATCCGGCTTATCTGCAGCTCAATCCGATGCCGCCGTTTTTTCTAAAACCGTCGCTCCGATCCGCCGCGAACCAGGTCGCCGCGCAATAGTCGGCGACGCGCAGGCGGCCGTCCCTTCCCAGTGTTTGTTGTTGAACGGTTGTGTTGTCGGACGCGGAGCGCCCGCGCGCTACGGACGTAAAAGCCCCGCCGAGGGGCCACCCTGGCGGGGCTGGAACCGCCCTCGCGGGGGCGAGAGGCGGCGGCAGGCTTCATCAAACAGCCAAGGCTATTGCGACGGCCAAACCCGCGCATTTACATGTGTTAGTCCGCGCCGGCGGGTTGATCGCGCCGCGTCGAGGGCGAAGCACGCATGCAAGCCGCCCATATTAACATTGGATAATGCGCGCTCCGCTTGTCGGTGCGAAGCTCTTTAATGGCGGGTTCCTCGGCTGGGTGGGGATATTGATCGCTGTGGGGAGCGGTTCATGACTAATTGGGATGCCAAGGTTCGCCGCTTCTGCTTCGCGGCCGCGGGATTTGCGGCCGCGCTGGCGGTGGTGGCGACGGTTTCGGCCATTGCTCGATACGGCCTCTGACGTCTGACAACGGATGCTCGCATCCGTCACTGACTGCTGACGACATGGTAGATGCCGCCAGTTGGGGTGGGGGGGGAGAGCGCCGCGGCCCCGGACGAACGCGCTGCGGCGCTCGACCGGGGCCGCCGCGTGGTTCAGCCGCCGGCACCGGTCGCGCGAACGTAACTAATCCGCAAAACGCTGAGTTGTGGCCGGCTCGCCCGCCACCCTGCTCACTGGTTCGCGCTGCCGCGTCGGATTGTGCGCGCGGGACATTTGTGCTGCGCGGGCGCGCCGGCGGGAAAGAACCTGTTGCGGCGGGTATCCTCTTTGGTCGAGGACCACTATGGCGGCGGGCGGGTGCGCTACCTATTATTGAGCTGCGCAAGTCGCCGGCACTCATCCGAACGCCGCAGGAGCCCGCCATGGTCCAACTCGCCGAACCGGAAGCACCCGCCATCATCGACGCGAGCATCAACTATTACCTCGAGACCGGCGAGAAGCCTTACACCTACAGCGGCGGTCCCGGTTCGACCGACGTCCGCTCAAGCACGGTCGCCGATCCGCGCCGCATCGCCATGCACAACGGCCGGCCCTTCGTCGATCAGTTCGCGCTCGAGCGCGACGGCTTCCACTTCGTGCGTCACGACACCAAGGTGGCGAGCTTCTTCGATGAAGACGAAATCCGCCGCGTCTACTATCCGGAGATGGAAGCGCTGGTGAAGCGCGAAAGCGGCGCATCGCGGGTGTTCGTGTTCGATCACACGCTGCGCACCGCCGATGACGCCGAGCGCGAGCAGCGCAAGATCCGCGAGGTCGTCCAGCGCGCGCACAACGACTACACCGAATGGTCGGGACCGCAGCGCGTGCGCGATCTCTTCCCGCCGGCGGAGGCCGAGGAATTGCTGCGCCGCCGCTTCGCCATCGTTCAGGTGTGGCGACCGATCCGGCTTCCGGTCGAGACCTTCCCGCTCGCGATCTGCGATGCGCGCACCGTCTCGTTTAGCGATTTCGTGATCTCCGAACGCCGCTATCCCAATCGGGTCGGCCAGACCTACGCGGTCAAATACAACCCGGCGCACCGCTGGTACTGGTTCCCGCGCATGCGGCGCGACGAGGCGCTGGTGTTCAAGGTCTACGACTCGGCGACCGACGGCCGCGCGCGCTGGACCGCGCATACCGCCTTCGACGATCCGACCGCGCCGCCGAACGCGCGGCCGCGCGAGAGCATCGAGATCCGCACCTTCGCATTCTTCTGATCATCGCGGTTGATCGGGCCGGGGGCACTCAAGAGCCACAATCTCCAATGTCGTGCCCGCGCTCGGGCATCCACGTCTTTGTGTCCTCGAAACAGGAAAGACGTGGATGGCCGGGACAAGCCCGGCCATGACGAACTTCGAGAACTGCTTTAGCACGCGCAGCCTTGACGAAAGCATGAGCGTTCAAGCAGAATTGTTGTAGATTGGGGCTTGGGTCGATCGTTTGTAGATTGTCTGGGCGCTGCCGGACGTCGCGGGGAAACTGCCGGTGCTCTATCGTTGGCGCCACAACGTGAGCCGGGCGGATGCCGTTCCTCGATTTTCTCCAAAGTCTTCCGCTTCCAATTCTATGCGCGGTGACGGTCGTGCTCAGCCTGCTGGCCGGCTGGCTGATCCTGGGCGGCGTTCGCGTGACCCTGCGGCTGCGCGGCTGGGATCCGGCCAAGCCCGTGAACGTTCCCGAGCTCGCGACCATCACCAGCGTGCTGTTTGCGCTCCTGCTGTCGTTCTCCGCCGCGGGCGTCTGGAACGATTGGCAGCAGGCGCAAGGCGCGGTCCGGCGCGAGGCGCTGGCGCTGGAAAACGTGCTTGGCCTGGCGAACGGCCTGCCGATCGAACGGGGCGCCAGGCTGAAGGAACAGGTGGTGGCTTATGCCAAGGCAGCGGCCAAATATGAATGGCCGGCGATGGCGCACCGGGCCGATATGGACGACCAGGTGTTCAAAGCCTTGGACAACGTTCTCGCGGGTCTGACCATCGAACTGTCGGGGGAGATTGCTCGCGGCGATACCTCGCCGATCACACCGATGCTGTTGCCGCAGATCTTCGAGGCGCGCAGCGCCCGCCTGGCGCGGCTGAACCTGGCGCATTCCTCGATCTCCGAGGCGCAGTGGTTCGCGCTCGTGGCATTGATGGTGAGCGTGCAGGTCTCCATCGCGCTGATCTACAACTACAACCCCCGCCTGCAGTTCCTCGCCGTCAATGTGGTCTCGCTGGCGGCCGCGGCAGCGTTCTACGTCCTGTTGGCGCATGATCGCCCCTTCATCGGCGCCATTACGGTCAGTCCGAAGCCGCTGTTGCAGCTCGAGGAGGAAGCCCGTCGGGGCGCCGAGATTCCGTCCGCCGCCGGCACTAGCGTGGCGCCCGCCGCGGCGTCGCGGTGATCCAACAATATTGCTTGTGACCATCCTTCGAGACGCGTCGCTGCGCGACGCTCCTCAGGATGAGGACCGAGTGTGTTGCACTGGGGCTGGCCACAACCACGGGCCTCATCCTGAGGAGCGAGGCCGAAGGCCGAGCGTCTCGAAGGATGGCCAACGCACGTTGAAACTGATCAATCGATGACGGCGATCGCGTTGATCTCGATCAGGCAGCGCGGGTCGGTCGCGAGCCGCACGACCTGGACCGTGGTGGTCGCGGGCTTCGCGTCCTTGAAATACTCGGCCCAAACCCGGTTGAGCGCGTCCTGATCGGTCAGGTCGGTGACGAACCGGTCGGCCTCGACCACGTCGGAAAAGCCGGCGCCGACCGCCGCCAGCCCACGCTTGAGATTCTCGAGCGCGGCGCGCGCCTGCCCCTCCATGGTCTTGGGCATGCCGTCGAACTCTTCCGGCCGGTGCGGATGATGGTGATAGACCGGGGCTGCGGTGACGCCCGCGAGATAGACCGTGGTGCCGCCGCGCACCTTGATGGCGGGCGCGTAGGGCATCCACATGTCGGGGGCATCCGGCCAGTGCACGTGCTCGATGGTTTTGGGCATTGGAACCGCTGTCGGGATTGTGTGAGAATCGATTGTTTCGCGCCTTACCGCCTCCGTCAATGATCACCGCGCGGACGTCGGCTACCGCGCAGGACATGCGGCGATCGCGTCCGGTCGCGTGCGGTCGTTATCGGATGGCGGGGCCGCGATCTCCAGATAGGCGTTGCTGCCCGCGAGCGGATGAAAGCCGACTTCGCGATACCCGACGGCGGCCAACTCGCAGCGCAGGAGGTCCGGCGGGGTGCCGTGCTTTGCGGTCGGAGCGATCGCATCGACGATTCCAACGCGGGCCTCCGGCTTGAGCGCGGGGGCGAGGTTGTAAAGCAAAGCATAAGGCTGCGCGATCTCGTGATACATGTGCACCAGGATCGCGGCATCGAGCGAACGGGCCGGCAGTCGCGGATCGTGCGGCTCGCCGCGGGCGACGATGACGTTCTGCAGGCCGAGATCGCGAACCCGCTTGCGCAGCTTGCTCAAATAGTCCGGAACGATGTCTTCGGCATAGATGCGTCCGTCGGGCCCGACAATCGGCGCGAGCCGCAGCACGTAATAGCCGCTGCCTGCGCCGACGTCGGCGACGGCCATTCCGCGCTTGATGCCGAGAAGCTCGACAACCTGCTGGATTTCGCCGGCGGCATCACGCTCCTTTTCGTCGTGCCAGATCGGGCTGACGATCTCCGCGACCGGACGTTCCGGCTTGGGAAAGCGATTGGCCGGCGCGCCGGGCGCGCCGGCAAAATCCTGAGCCGACGCGTGCGCAATGAGGGCGAGCGCGAGCACAGTCGCAATCCGCAGGTGCACCACGATGAGTCCCTCGTTGCAAGGACCGCTCGGCCGCGGCACCGGGCGAGTGTCATTGATCCTAATGCATCCGCAGCCGCGATTCCGCCCTAGAAATCCAGCTTGTCGCGGATCGTGGCGATGCCTGCCGATGCGCAGGTTTCATCGGCGTCGCCGCCCGGCGCACCTGAAACACCGATTGCGCCGAGCAACGAGCCGCCCGCCTCGACGACCTTGCCGCCGCCAATGACGACCACGCCGGGAAGCGCGCGGATACCGGCCTGCATCATGCCGGGCTGGCTCGCGGCATTGAGTTCGGATGTGTTCGTTCGAAACGTAACGGCCGTCCAGGCTTTGCCCGACGCGGTCGAAACGGTGTGCGGCCCGGCAAACCGGTCGCGAAGCAGCACCTGGGTCACGCCGAAGCGATCGACGACGGCAACCGCGACCTGATAGCCGCGCTCGCGGCAGTCCGCGAGCGCGGCGCGGGCGAGATCGAGCGCGAGCTCCGGGCTGAGCGACTTATAGGTGACGATTCCGTCCTGAGCGTTGACATAATTCGTGAGCAGGACAGACGCCGTCAACGCGAGGGGGCCGCGGGCAATCATGACCACCTCCACCGGATAAAGGCCGATTGCAGTCAGCCTAAACTTATCGCCACAACGGTTTGCGACCTTCCTGGCGCGCCTGATCCCTGGTCACGCCGATGTCTTTCAGCTGCCGGTCGTCAAGCTCGAGCAGGGCGTGGCGTTGCTGTCGACGCTGTAGCGCCCGCTCCGCCGCCGCGAGGACCCGAACCAGCCAAGCCGGGGCCCGCTCGGACCGAAGCCCCGATGTGTGCAAATAGGGGGATGATGAACAACTCCTCGTCGTGCAAGACATGTCTCTCCTCCAGTGCGGAGCGAGACAACGCTTGGCTGCAGGACAGCTGATCGGGCGGTTGTCGTTGGCCCGAACCCAAGGCGCTCGGCCGCTATTTCTTGCGGCAGTGCCTCATGCAGATTGAATAATCATTGTTGCAGGCATCTTTCGTATGCGCTTTCAGGCAGGCCTGCAGTGTCTCGCGGCACACTTTGCAGTCCTCCTGTGCCCACGCACGTGTGCTGGCGATGCACAATCCAAGCAGCACCAACGCAATAGCCAGACCTCGCATGGTCAAATCTCCCCGCTGTATTGTTCAAAGTGCTCACATTGGCATCGTGCAGACCTTCGCCGGATCAATCCGCCGGCGTCACGGTCAGGTCGGTGAAATACATGCGGCTGTCGGCCTTGGACCAAAGTCCGACGCGGCCCGACACCGGCTGCGGAAGCTGGTATTCGAGATAGAGCTTGCCATCGAGATAACCCTCGACCTTGGTTCCAGCGATGCGCACCTTGAGGTCATGCCACTGCCCGCTGGCGGTCGGCGTGTTCCTGATCCACTTCACGGACGAGCGCCGGCCCTTTTCGACCTTCCACAGCACCAGATTGTCCTCGAGGCAGTTGGCGCGGATCGTCAGGTAGTCGCCGTTCGGCTTCAGGTTGAACAGAATTCCGGCGCCCTGGTCGATGCGGCCGGACAGGCCTTCGAAGCGCACGCTGATCTCGCCGTTGCTGAAATCGGCCACGTCCTTGACGACCGCATACGGATAATAGGCGTAGGCCTGTACCCGGTCGAGGAACTCTGCGTAGCGGTCGCCATAGAGTGCGCGTGCCTTGTCGGCGAGGCCGGCGGAGGATTGCCCCTCCTTCCATTGGCGTCCGTCGACCGTCAACACCTTGCGGCCGCCGTCGCTCTCGATCCGCCAGATGCCGACGACAGGGACGAGCGACGTCGGTTCGGCGCCGACCGTGTTGCCGGACAGATCGATTGAGACGGGCTGGCCCGCCGCGAGGGTGAACGTTGGCACGGCAAGACCGACGATCAGCGCGGCGATCGCCGTGGTCAGGTTGAAGTTGGTCATTTGGTCGTCTCCTTGCTGACAACAAATCCACGTTGCGGCGGCCGACGGCTGAGCGACCATGCACACGCAATCAAAAGAGGAAGCGCGGCGAAGAAGAACGGCAGCGTGACTTGCGCGTCGGCTACCAGCGGATAGCCGGGGTAACCGCCGCCGGGGTCGGGCCGCGGCACCGGCACCTGCGCGAGACCGTAGAGCAGCGGGAGAATTTCACGCGGGCTGGTCGAGCGCGTGACGTCGGTACGCGCCCCGTAGGTGAATTCGATTTGGCCATAGCCTTCGTCGCCGGTACCGGTCGCGACCGGCTGCCGGGCAGCGGCCAGCCGGATCGTTGTGTCGGGCATTGCGCGCGCGAGCTTCGAGAGCACATTGCGCTGCAGGTCGATGAAACGCGGATCTTCAGGCGCTAGATGCACGCTCACCCGCAGCGGCTCGGACAATTTGGCGAGCGCACGCGCGTCGGCTGCGGGAAACGAGTTGCGCCGATCCTCGGTCACGTCGCGCGCGAACCCAATTTGCGCGACGAGCGCCAGGACGACGATGGTTGCGAGCACGCAGATGCTCGAACGCGCGAGCTTGACGCGGGCCGCGACACCCGGGGACAGCCAAATGCCGGCGAGCGTCGCAAAGCCCCCGATTGCCGCGATCACGCCGAGGGCGACCGCAGCCGTCAACAGGCCCTGCTCGAAACTGCGCAAGATCTGCGTCAGCGAGAGACGGGACAGCCATTCCAGCATGCCGGGCCGGCCCGCGATCGTGAAGTCGAGGACCCATGATCCGATGGTGAATGCCAGGGCCACGATCGCCGCGGTAGCCGTCGAGTCGGTCACCGCGGCAGCGAACAGTGCGATCGCTCCAACCAGAAGCCCGTAGAGCACGTGGCCGGCGACGAGGTTCGATGTTTCGGGCGCCGACAGGTGGCCGCCGAGTGATGTCCACCACGCGAGCGTCGCCAGCGCCGGCACGCTCACCAACATGATGGCTGCGAATATCGCGGCGAGCTTCGCGGCGATGAGCGTCGACGTCCGGTAGGGCAGCTGGACCAGCAGCCGCAAGGTTCCGGATTCCTTTTCCTGGCCGAGGACGCGGATCGCCACGAACGGAAACAGTAGCGTCACTGCGACGTATGATGCACCGAAGGTCGGCACCAGCACGCCGTCCAACGGCGACAGGCTGGCCGCAAGCTCCGGCGACTGCTGCGCCGCCATGCTGCTCTCGGCGTAGAGCGACGCGGCCTGGAAAAAGCTGTAGCCAACCAGCGGGCACGTCAGCAGCAGCAAAATCCACAGCGCACGGCCCGCGACGATCTCGTGGATCTCTTTTGCGAGCAGGGGCCGCAGCGGCGCGCGGCGCGCAACGATGGTCTCACGTGAGCGCAAGGAAGATGTCCTCCAGGCTCGCGCGCGGCCGCGCGGTCCGGCTGCGAAGCTCGTCGAGCGTTCCGTGTGCAAGCACGCGCCCATCGGCCAGCAGCAGGAACCGGTCGCACACGCGTTCCGCGTCGGCGAGCTGATGAATGGCAAGAACAAGCGTGCGGCCGCCCGCTGCGAGCTCGCGCAGCATGTGCACGACGTCGCGGGTTTGCCGCAGGTCGAAGCCGTCGAACGGCTCGTCCATGACCAGCACCGGCTGCGGCGTAAGCAGGCCGATGGCCAGCATCAGCCGACGGCCGAATCCCTTGGAGAGCGTGCGCACGCGCTTTTGCAGCACCGGCGCGAGCGCGAGGCGCTCGGTCGCTAGCGCCACCTGCGCACGCGGCGCGCGGTAAACGCCGGCGAAGAAGGCGAGCACCCGCGCCACGTATTGATCCTGATAAGGGCGCAGGCCGTCCGGCAGGTAGAAGATGCTGTTGCGACGTTGTGCGAGCGGCAACGATCGGCCTTGCCAACGAACGTCGCCCGAATCCATCGGCAGTAGGCCGGCCACCCCTTCAAGCAAAGTCGTCTTGCCGGCGCCGTTCGGCCCGATGATGCCGAGCACCTCGCCGGTGTGGATGTCGAACGCGACATCGGCGAGGGCGAATTGCTCGCCGAAGCGCTTGGTGAGCGCCGCGACGTCCATCAAAACTGGAGATGCCTGATCTCCGTCCACGCGCAATCGCCTCGAAAATCGAGTGTTGCGCAGAGCTTGGACGGTCGAGCGTCTGACGGGGAGCCTGCGTGTCCCCGTAATCGGCTGTAGTTAAGCACCACGAACCCCGCGCCGCAAGACGATCGGCCTCGACAAGCGGGATCGTGCTACCGCTTCACGCGAACGAGAAGCGGCTTGTCTTTTGCGCTGCGACTGAACACCACAAGGCCCTTTGCGCTCAGATCCGTGCTGCCGTTACTGACCTGATGGGCGGTATCGGCCGGTATGATGCTCGCTTCCCCGGCATTGATGATCCGTGTTTCCCGGCCGTCGACCTCGAGCGTCAGGCGACCGTCCGACACAAACAGGAGCTCCTGAGCTCCCGGATGCAAGTGCCAAGGCGACACGCTGGCGGGCCCAAAGTCGGCGGCGATCGCGACGGTCTCTTCGACCTTCTGACTCTGGCTTTCAAGGTCCTGGCGCAGGATCTGGCTAAACTTCGGCGCCGCCTGCTCGGCTTGTGCGAGCACGCTGCGCACCATCTCGGGAAAGACCGTCCCCAAGGCCGATAGATAAAGCAACTCGCGCCGCCCAAAACTCATGGCAATTCCTCCAGGCTGGCGAGCCACTGTCGGGCTCTAACCTCGAAACCCTGTGCGGGCTCGGAAAAATCCCGGCCGTCAATCAAAACGCCGTGACGTGGCGGCGAAGGCAATCATACCGCTCAACGGCGCCGCCGGCCGCTCTGTCGGTGCGGGCGCGCAATTTGTTGGTGTTCCTCAACGCTTTTTGGGAAGCCGCTATCGAGCCCTGAAACGCGTGCTCGCGCTGCAAGCGCGCCAAGGGGTACCATGGGCGCATGAACCGAACCGCAGTCCTCTACGCGCTCGCATCCGCTGCGCTCTTTGGCGCTTCGACGCCGGCCGCCAAGACGCTGCTCGGGTCGATCGAACCCGCGGTACTCGCGGGGCTGCTGTACTGCGGAGCTGGCCTCGGCATCGCGATCTTGCGCCGGGTCGCGTCGGCCGCCTTTGCGTCGGACGCGCGCGAACAAACCCTCGGGCGCGGCGATTGGCCTTGGCTGGCTGGCGCGATCGCCGCCGGCGGCATCGCCGGTCCTTTGCTGTTGATGGCCGGTCTCTCCCGCACCGATGCCGCAACCGCATCGCTGCTCCTGACCTTGGAAGGAGCCGCGACCGCGGTGATGGCTTGGTTCATCTTTCATGAGAGCTTCGATCGGCGGATAGCGACCGGCATGCTGTGCCTTGTTGCCGGGGCCGCGCTGCTGTCGTGGTCGGGTGCGCCGACCTTGCAGAGTGTCATCGGCCCGCTTGCAATCGTGGGCGCATGCATCGCGTGGGGCCTCGACAACAATCTCACGCGTAAGGTTTCGCTGGCCGATCCGCTTCAAATCGTCATGTTGAAAGGTTTGATCGCAGGTCCGTTCAATATTGCGCTCGGGCTGTCGGCAGGAGGGTTGCTGCCCCAGACGCTGCCGACGATCGCCGCCGGCATCGTCGGATTCCTGGGATATGGGGTGAGCCTGGCGCTGTTCGTTCTGGCGCTCCGGCATTTGGGCACGGCCCGCACCGCCGCATATTTTTCGACAGCGCCGTTCCTGGGTGCGATTGTTTCAGTGGTCGCGCTCGGCGAACAGGTCACCGCGCAACTGTTTGTCGCCGGGGTGCTGATGGCAATCGGCGTCTGGCTGCACCTCACCGAGCGTCACGAACATGAGCATGGCCACGAGTCGCTCACGCACGCGCATCCGCATGTGCACGATGAACATCATCGCCACGAGCATGGCGCCCAAGACCCCCCGGGCGAGCCGCATACCCATTCACATCGGCACGGTGGGCTCAGACACGCGCACCCGCATGTGCCCGATGCACACCATCAGCATCGTCATTGAGCGCCCACCGGACAGTCGGGCGAGCCGCATTTTGCTGCTCTTTGGTCGGCAGCAGACCGGCGACACCGATCTCCCCCTGGTGATTTGAAATTCACAGACGGTAGCGCGTATTGCGCGGCGCATTGCGGAGAAAGCGAGCAAATGTCGGTTCCTGGCACAAAGCGGACATCAGGCGAATGCCCTTTAATGTCCGCTTATGACCCCAAGTGGAAATTTCGTGGTGTCCGATCCAAAGCTCAGAGGCGAATTACCTGGTCGTCAAACTCTCACTAACGAGAAAATGGTGAACCGAGTAGGCCGTCATAAGTGCGGAGTAACCCTCTGGCAGATGTGACTGCTGCCACGCGTCGCCAAACGCCACCTTCACCGCGTCGAGGTCCCGCCAGATGGACTCGAACACAACTTCGGGCGCCAACGCGTCTACTGACTCGAGGATTCGATATTTAAGGCACCCCACCTTACTGTTGACCAGAGCCGCAGATGAGGAGTGAAATTTTTGGAGCAGTTCATCTCGGCATCCAGGCGCAGCGGTTGCCCGAAAGACCCGCGCAATTGGTCGAGAGCCATCACGGACCGTTATTGCACTCCCCATGGACGTCACCGGCCTGTCAATCAGCACTCCGACACTGCTACCAAGCGTCTCGAACTTTTGCGGGACGTGGTCCCCGGACTCGGCCGATGCATGTTCGGCCACGAATGAAGCGCTCGACAATGGATATATTCTCACCCGATGTCTGAGCATACCTCATGCATAGACCGATGCCTCAACGTGCCGCTATCGCTCATGATACGCGCCGATGAGATGATCGAATAACGATGTTCCTTACCGCAGCGCAGAATGTCCGCTTCTGGCACGAAGCAGACCTGTCAGGATGTCTGTTATTAGGTCCGCTATCGGGTGACAACGGACATCAAAGGACTGCGCTTCAGGCTTGGCGCGCGGCAGCAGGTTTCTCCACAAGAGCAACGCGATAGAATTCGTAGCCTTCTGGTTGCCCTGGGTAGGGCCAGTAGAGTGCTCGATAGTCAGCCGCGCCCAGATCACTGACGACGCGAAGACCTTTTTGCGCCAGATAATCTGGTACGTCTTGTGGCCTAAATCCAAATGTCCATGGCTCGCCAGTATTTTTAAAATGCTCAAGCAAACGCGCTAAACCGGGTGCCGGGAACAAACCGCCGATGGCATCGGCGTGGACGTATGTGAAAATCAGGCGCGATCCCGATGCACTGCGGCTGAAGAAATTGAAATTGGCGTCGATCGCAGGAGCATCGAGGTAATTCGTTACGCCTTCCCAGATGAACAGAGTCTTCGCGGTCGGCGAGTAACCGGCGGCGATCAGACGATCTTCTACGCTGTCGTTCAGAAAATCGATCGGCACGGCCCTTACATGACGAGCCGGCGCATCGGCGAGAAGGCGCGATTTCAAATCGAGCATCTCGCGCCGGTCCAGCTCGAATACCGCCCCGATCTGAAGTTCCGGCAGGCGCAGTGAGCGGCAGTCGAAGCCTGCGCCCATGATAACGATCTGCACGATCTCACTTCGCACTGCGTCGCGCGTCCAATCGTCAATCAAGCGTGTTCGCGCCGCGCCCGAGGTGCGCGCACCCGGCGCTTGGCTATCAAAAATGCGCTCCAACATCCGCCGCCAGATTGGAAGCAACGCAGGAATCATAAGCGTGCGCTGCCACGTCGGCAGGAACCGCCGTGCGAATGGATCGGCGAACAATCGCTGGCGCCCCGGCTTCGCCGTCTCCAGCGCCCGGATAAGCGCCATATTCGCTGCGGTTAAGCTGATATTTCCAGGCGGTCTATCGTCCACAGCAGGTCCTAGAAGATGAGCAGCCTTCCATTTTGCGTCTACCCGCAATGTCCACTTTTGGGAGATAAGCGGACGCGGGCAATCAGGCCGTTAGTCGTCATTCACCGCGCATCGGCAACTGCCGAACTCACGCCCAACTGTTTCATTTGTTCCGGACGCTAACGGACAGGCGGTGTGTTAAGCGCCACAAGTGGAAATGTCATGATCCTTGTAGTCTGATATACGATCAGTCAGATTCCAAATACGCAGACGATTTACTGCACAGTAGCGGATCGTGAGATTGCTGAAACGCCTATTGCACCGCGTAGTGGTCCTGGGGCTGGGCATTCTTACCGTCTGGCTGATCGCTTTTGTCTTTAGATTTACGGATAGCCGGCTGCCAACTGTGTTGGCTTTGGCACTCACCTATGGAGTAGCAGCCTATATTATCTTGCCGCGCATCGTCCGCATGAGTCTTAAAATTCTCCAGCGCAAACGGGTACCTCGTTTCACAATTACCGGGGACGGATTGCCCGGCGATCCCGTTAATGTCGTGCTGACGGGCACGCTGCAACAGCTCAATGCTGCCTTTAAGCTTGCCGGCTGGTCGCAGGCCGATCGGCTCGGTCCAGTAAGCTCGTGGCGTATGATCCGGGCATTCGTATTCAACTCTCCCTATTCGACAGCCCCGTTCAGCACCCTCTATCTTTTCGGGCGCGGTCAAGACGTTGGTTTTCAGAAAGCGATCGACAACAGCCCGCGCAAGCGCCATCACATTCGATTCTGGGCTTTGAGCCTCGCCTATGCCGAGGCCGATTTGGGAAAAGCGAGCTTCTGGCTGAATAGCGACCGTCCACCCGACGCAGAATGCGTCCACTGGATCGGAGCAGGCACCAAAGACACCGGCATTTCTTTAACGCGGCTCACGTTTCAGATCACGCATGCCACGGATTCAGACACGAACGTGGAGCGCGATTACATCATTGATGAGCTGAGAAAATATGGAGTCATAGGTGAGATCAATTCATATCAAGCCGGCCAGCGGCTGGCTAGCGAACACGTTAATCACTACGTCACCGACGGCGAAGTTACGGCTGCGAGCCTATGGTGAAAGTCTAATGCAGAGTCAGTGCGATGTCCGCTTTCAGGGAGAGGTCCCTTAGGGACGGTGCGTTGGTACTTGCAATCCGTTTTACTTTTGTTTCCAAAACGGAGGATCCTCGATCGTCCAGTTGTATATTTTGGTATGCGTTTCTTTACACGTTGGGTGAGATTGGTTGATCGGCTCCTCAATCCAGAGCGCTGTCTTCATTTTCCTCTGGATGTTGATTGTCGTTTTGCGACAGGCCACGGCGTCGCCGCTTTCCACGGCAACAATCTTGTCGCTGTTCCAGTCTGTTATTGGAAAAATGTTTGGCGTATCTAGTCTGCCAACCTGATTGGGACCGATTTGTGCAATTGAATAAATCAAACATTCCATGCGGTCCTGATAGCAAGTAACCGAAACTGTGTTATTTTTGTTGGCGACGCCGTCTCCGGTGAGAGTTCCTGCAATTGACACAACATCGTCGCCGAAATCGGTCGGTCCGGTATCATTAAAGGACTTGGCGTCGAAAATGATGCCTGATGTTTCATATGAAGGGACCTTTTGAGTTTGAAGCAAGATTATCGAGACGGCAACGAATGCTAGAAACCAAACAAGGGTAGAAACACTCGGGGATCTCATCACGCCCTCCAACGGCCGATTCATGGGCTCTCCGGGAACAATAATCCACAAAAATTGCAGCGTGCTCCGGGATTGGCGCGGAGCGGACGACCTAGGTTGCGGTCATTCGTCCGCTATCGGGTGATGAACGGACGTCAAATGCTCAACACGAGCCTTTCCGCTTTTGACTGATAGCTGCCAATCGGCGGCAGACTTTGCTGTAACGCACACGCTCACGTTTGCAGGATGTGATAGGGTTGTGGTCCTCGGTTTGAAGGTGAGCCAATGAGACGGCGCGAGTTCATCGCGGGGCTCTGCGGCGCGGCGGCGTGGCCGGCAAATCTCGTTGCTCAGGTTCCAACGAGGCGCCCGCTAATTGCCTATCTGGGCGTGGCGTCGCCGGAAGCGAGCGCCCCAATGGTCGACGTCTTTTTACAAGGCTTGCGCGAACTCGGTAAACGCGATGGCGACGATTTCGACATTGCGTATCGGTTTGCAGACGGTGATGAGGCGAAGCTTCCGAGGCTGGCCGAAGAGCTGGTTCGCCTCAAGCCGGACGTAATATACGCCATCAACGCAACGCCGGCGAAACTGGCAACGACTACCATCCCAATCGTCTCCCCCTTGCTCAACAACCCGGTCCGACTCGGCCTTGTTGCGAGCTATGCGCACCCAGGCGGCAACGTAACCGGCATAATGACCTCGGTTGACGATTTGCCTGGAAAGCAGGTCGAGCTCGCGCGCGACCTAATCCCCGGGCTTATCAGACTCGGAATGCTTGTAAATGTCGGCTCCCCAGTTAGTGTCGGGCAACGGCCAAGCATAGAGATGGCGGCGCAAGCATCTAATCTCAAACTTATCCCCCTTGAGGTGCGAGCGCCCGAAGACCTCGATCCTGCTTTCCAAGCGGCAGCACGCGAGAAAGCCGAGGCGTTGGTTGTTCTTCCGGACACCATGTTTTTCAGCTATCGGCAGCGAATTGCGGCGCTTGCCATTGCGGCCAACTTACCGACCATTTTCGGTTTCCGCGACCATGTCGACGCCGGCGGCTTGATCAGCTACGGCGTCAGTGTGCGTGCGAACCACCGACGCGCTGCTGCCTACGTTATCGAGATTCTGAAGGGCGCCAAGCCTGGGGATTTGCCGGTTGAATTTCCGACCAAGCTGGAACTCATCATCAACCTCAAAACCGCGAAGGTTCTGGGAGTGACCGTGCCTGCATCCCTGCTCGCCCGCGCCGACGAGGCGATCGAGTGAAACGGTGCGAGTCCATCGTCCCAGCCATACTCAAGCAGTGGCAGAGGATGTCATGAAAGCCATTGGAGCTGGATTTGCTCGCACCCTCGGCAAAATAATTTGGAAGCAATCGCCCAGCATGTGCCCTGGGCCCGTGTCCGGCGACGGGAAGTTGAGAGCGACCACGACAAAGGTCGTTATTGGCACGAAACTGCCAGTCCGAAATGTCCGCTTTCCGGTGAGTTTCGGAGGATAAGCAGACGTAGGTCATTGAGTAAGTGGATCGATGTCTGCTTTTGGTACTTAGCGGACATAGCGGCGGTCTTCAGCGATGTCCGCTTTCGCGGGTAAAGCGGACATATCTGGTATCGAGTCGCACGAGAGCCCCGTTGGCAGAAAGGCAATCAATGACGAATCGTCTCCGTGGCGTTCTCGCGGCCGTCACCACGGCCTCGACTGCCGATCGTGAACCCGACTGCGCCAGATCTGTTGCGCATGCGCGCTATCTGCTCAACAACGGGTGCGATGGGTTGAACGTGCTGGGTACGACTGGCGAGGCGACTTCGTTTTCGCTGCAACAGCGTCGGCAGGTGATGACGGCCTACGCAAAATCAGGCCTCCCGCTGGCGCGCTGCATGGTCGGTACCGGGGCCGCCGCGGTGGCTGACGCGATCGCACTGACACGACATGCTGCGGACCTCGGTTTTGCCGCGGCGCTGGTGTTGCCGCCTTTCTACTACAAGGGTGTTCCCGACGACGGTCTGGTTGCATATGTCGACGCGATCATGTCCGCAACCGCCGTCAACCCAATCCATCTTTATCTTTACCATTTCCCGTCGCAGTCGGGCGTCCCTTGGCACCCCGGCCTCGTGCGTCGACTGATCGAGACCTTCGGACGTCGTCTGGCCGGACTGAAGGATTCCTCGGGCGATATGTCCTATGCCCGCGAGGTGGCCGCCATCTCGCCGAATTTTGACGTCTTTCCCTCCACAGAGGCCGTACTGCTTGAAGCACGCGATGGAGCGTTTGCCGGCTGCATTTCCGCCACGGCCAATCTCAATGCCGCTCTGTGTGGACGTGTGTGGCGAGAAGGTGACAGGACCGCCTACGAGAAGGCCGTCGCCATCCGGAAATTGTTTGACGGCAAAGCGCTGGTACCCGGGGTCAAGACGGTGGTCGCCCACATTCACAAGGATTCGGAATGGAAACGACTCATGCCTCCGTTTGCGTCGTTTCCGGATGTGGACAGCAAAGAGGTGGTGACCGCTTATGACCGGCTGAGAGCAAACTGAAGGCACTCGGCCTCACCATCCCACCGACGCTCGTCGCCCACGCGGACGAAGTGATCGAATAAGCCGCCGATGTCCGTTCATGGCACTGAGCGGACATGGCGGCGGTCTTCGACAGTGTCCGCTTTTCGGAGGTAAAGCCGACGTTCGGAAGTGCGGCGGCGATGTCCGCTAGTGACCCAAGGCGGACATCAGGCCAAATCGCAATCATCTCATTCGCGAGCCGGTCCATTGACCCATTCAGACCTTTGACCGCAGCCGATCGGCAACTCGGCAGGCGATCTCTGCAGGTGCCTCATCAGGGATCGGGAACACCGAACTGACGTTGATCTCGCCAAGCACGTAGCTGTCGTTCCCGTCGGC
>JBPYFJ010000059.1:0-4857 GCA_051985675.1 Xanthobacteraceae bacterium
TTCTTGTATTCGTCGTAGACCTGGAGGAAGCGCGACGTCGCGCCCTTGGCCTCGGCGACGGTCTGGTCGCGGTAGGCTTCGGCGCCCTGGGTGATCTGCGCGGCACGTCCGCGCGCTTCCGGCACGACCTTGTTGGCATAGCTTTGGGCTTCGTTCTGCGCCCGCTCGCTGTCGGCGCGGGCCGCCTGCACGTCGCGGAACGCATCGATCACCTGGGACGGCGGATCCACCTTCTGCAGCTGCACCTGCTGGATCTGGACGCCGGCCCCGTAGCTGTCGAGCACGCGTTGCATCAGGTCCTGCACCGCCGCTTCGATGTTTTGCCGCGCCCCGGTCAGGATCGGCTGCAGGGTGGAGCGGCCGATCACCTCGCGCATGGCGCTCTCGGCCACCGCCTTCACCGTGCCTTCCGGTTGCTGGATATTGAACAGATAGTCTTTGACGCCATTCGGTTTGAGGCTGATCCGCCACAGCACGGAGAAATCGACGTCGACGATGTTTTCGTCGCCGGTGAGCATGAGGCTCTCCTCCGGCACGTCGCGAATCGTCGTTCCGCGGCGCAGGTCCTCGACCACGCGCATGCCGATATCGATTTTGTTGATGCGCGTCACCTTCGGAGTGAGCACGCTCTCGATCGGATACGGCAAATGGTAATTGAGCCCCGGCTGCACCTCGCGCACGTATTTGCCGAAGCGCAGAACGACACCGACTTCCTCGCTATCGACGCGGAAGAACCCGGAGAACAACCAGATCGCAACCGCGGCAAGAACGATGAGCCCGAGCCCCTTGCCGCCGAGACTGCCGCCGGGCAGCACGGTGCGCAACCTGTCCTGGCTGCGACGGAGAAATTCCTCAAGATCGGGCGGCGTCGGACCCGACGGAGGCTGCCCCGAGCCCCAGGGACCTTTGCTTCCGCCGCCTGATCCCCACGGCCCGCCGCCCTGATTGCTCCACGGCATTGGTTCGACTCCTCGCTCTATCGGCCCACGGCCGGCGCGCCCGCTGCGGTTGGCTGGGGTTATAGGGGAGGCGTCAGTGCGTTACAACGCGGCTGAGCCGCGTGCGGCGCCACGGCGCACGGCCTTGAAATTCCGGGTCAGTGCGCTGCCCGCAGCAACTCATGTGCCGCAGCGCGCCGTTCGTAGGCAATCATGGTGTAGCTCGCGTCGTCGTCTGGCCCGGCGCGATGTTCGCTGCGTTCCGTTTCCACCCAGACATGAGGATCGATGGCCGGAAAACTCGTATCGCCGTGCGCCTCGAGGTGCACGCGCGTGACCAGCAAGCGGTCGGCAACGGGCATGGTCTGGATATAAACTTCGGCTCCGCCCAGCACGATGATGGTACCGACGCCGCGGCGAAGCGCGTCACCGCGCGCCGCCTCGAGCGCGGCATCGACCCTCGACGCGACCAGCGCGCCCGGCGCGGCGAAGCTCGCGCTGCGGCTGAGCACGATGTTAGTGCGGCCGGGAAGCGGCTTTCTGGTGAAGGAGAGAAAAGTTGTTCGCCCAACTACGACCGGCTTGCCCCAGGTGATCTCGCGGAGGCGCTGCATGTCGGACTTGAGCCGCCAGGGCAACGCGCCGCCGCGGCCGATCACGCCGTTGTCGGCGACCGCGGCAAGGAGGACGATCTCGATGCGCGATTGCGCGCGCCGCTCGCTCACACCGCAACCTTGGCCTTGATGTGCGGGTACGGCTCGTAGCCATCGAGCGAGAAATCCTCGTAGCGGAAGGCGAAGAGATCGTTCACGGCGGGATTAAGCGTCATGCGCGGCAGCGGTCGCGGAACGCGCGAGAGCTGCAGCCGCGCCTGCTCCAGGTGATTGCAATAAAGGTGCGCGTCTCCGAGCGTGTGCACGAACTCGCCGGGTTTGAGCCCGGTCACCTGCGCCACCATCAGGGTCAACAACGCGTAAGAGGCGATGTTGAAAGGCACGCCGAGGAAGACGTCGGCGGAGCGCTGATATAGTTGGCACGACAGCCGGCCCTTGGCGACGTAAAACTGAAACAAGCAGTGGCATGGCGGCAGCGCCATCTCGTCGACATCGGCCGGATTCCACGCGGTCACGATCAGGCGGCGCGAGTCGGGATTGCGGCGGATGGCGGCAACCACCTCGGCAATCTGATCGATGACGCCGCCGTCGGACGTAGGCCACGAGCGCCATTGCCGCCCATAGACCGGACCCAATTCGCCGCGCTCGTCCGCCCAGTCGTCCCAGATCGTCACGCCATGTTCGTTGAGGTACTTGATGTTCGTGTCGCCGGCGAGGAACCAGAGTAACTCGTGCACGATCGAGCGCAGGTGGAGCTTCTTGGTGGTGGTGAGCGGAAAACCCTGCGCGAGATCGAACCGCATCTGGTGACCGAACACCGACAACGTCCCGGTGCCGGTTCGGTCGTGCTTCTCCGTGCCGTCAGCGAGGATGCGTTCGATCAAATCGAGGTATTGGCGCATGGCTGCCGTCTTCAGGCGAAATACCCGAGTCGGAGGCGAGTGTACCGCCCTCTCGCTGGCCGGCAAATGCGCAGGATAACTGTGAATATAAGTGTCAGTCGGTCGGGTTGGCCGCCTTGATGATCGGGGTCCAGCGGTCGATTTCCCGCCTCACCAAAGCCGCGAGCGCCTGCTGGCCGCGCTCGGTCTTGCCCGGCAGCACGCTGCCGAGGTCCAGCAAGCGCTTGCGCGTCGGCTCGTCGTCGAGCGCCTTGTCCAATGCGTCGGTGAGCTTCTCGAGGATGGGCTGGGGCGTGTCCTTGGGGGCGAACAGCGCGTTCCAGGCTTGCGCCTGAAATTCCGGCAGCCCCGCCTCGCGACTGGTCGGCACGTTGGGCAGCGCCGGACTGCGCTCGGGCGTGCCGATCGCATAAGCCTTGATCTGCCCAGCCTGCACCTGCTGGACGACGTTGACGATCTGGTCGCACATGTAGTCGACCTGCCCGGCGATCAAGGCTGTCAGCGCCGGCCCCGTTCCGTTGAACGGGACCGAGGTCGGCTTCACGCCCAGGATCGAGTTGAGCAACAGGCAGGTCGTGAACGACACCGACCCGACGCCGGCGTGGGCCATGTTGAGGGTGGCGACATTGTCCTTCACATAAGTAACGAACGCCTTCAGGTCGTTTGGCGGAAAATCCTTCTTTGCCAGGATCAATACCGGCGTGCCGGCGACCAGACCTATGGGCGCAAAATCCACGTCGGGTTTGTAGGCGAGGTTCGGATAGAGCGCGACCGAGGCGGCGTGGGTCCCCATGTGACCCATCTCGATCGTGTAGCCGTCGGGCGTGGCGCGCGCCGCTCGCGTCGACGCCGTCGTCCCGCCGGCACCGAGCATGTTCTCGATGACGATGGACTGACCGAGGCTGCGCGACATGTGATCGCTGATGATGCGGGCAATCACGTCGGTCGGCCCGCCGGCGGCAAAGGGCACGATCAAGGTGATCGCGCGTCGCGGATAGTCATCGGTCTGCGCGGCAGCCGGGCCGGCGGCAAAGCCGAGCGCGACAATCGCGGCAAGCGCGCGAGACAGGATGGGGCGCATGGTCGCTTCCTCTTGAGTTTTGTGGGGTGTCTTTTTGGCTGCTCGGGGCACGCGAATAGTATCACCGCGCGGAGGGCGTGGACGTGCCCTTGCAAGGGATAACTTGTCGCAGCGGCCCCGCCGCGTCCGGCTATTCCACGAACACCTCGTCGCGGCGCCGGCGGATTTTGGGCAATCCCGCAATGACCAGCAGGATGATGGCCGTGCTCAGTAGCACCGCGGAAATCGGACGCGTGAAGAACACGGTGGCGTCACCGCGGGCGATCAGCATGGCGCGACGGAGATTCTCCTCCATCAACGGTCCCAACACGAATCCGAGCAGCATCGGGGCCGGCTCGAAGTCATGCTTGACGAGCCAGTACCCCACTATGCCGAAAATCGCGGCGATCACCACATCGGTCGGCGAGTTGTTGATCGAGTAAATGCCGATGCAGCAGAACACGATGATAGACGGGTAAAGCAGCCGGTACGGCACGCGCAGCAGGCTGACCCAGACGCCCACCAGCGGCAGATTGATGACGACCAGCATCAGGTTGCCGAGCCACATGGATGCGATCATCCCCCAGAACAGGTCGGGCTGCTTGGTCATGACCTGGGGCCCGGGCACGATGCCGTGAATGGTCATGGCGCCGACCATCAGCGCCATCACGGCGTTGGGCGGGATACCAAGCGTGAGCAGCGGAATGAATGACGTTTGCGCCGCCGCATTGTTGGCGCTCTCTGGTGCGGCCACACCCTCGATCGCGCCGCGACCAAAGCGCGACGGGTCCTTGGCGACCTTTTTCTCGAACGGGTAGGCAGCGAATGCCGCAATCACCGCGCCGCCGCCAGGCAGGATACCGAGAACCGAGCCCAGAACGGTGCCGCGGGCGATAGCGCCCGCCGACGCCTTAAGGTCCGGCCACGTGGGCATCAACCCTGTGACCTTGGCTGTGACGATCGAACGCGTTTCCTCGGTTTGGGTTTCCAGATTGCGGATGATTTCAGCGAATCCGAACACGCCCATGGCGACCACGACGAAGCCGATTCCGTCGGAGAGTTCCGGCACGTCGAACGCCATCCGCGACTGGCCGGTCTCGATGTCCGATCCGACCGAAGACAGGAGCAGGCCCAGCAGGATCATGGCCACGGCCTTGAGAACCGAGCCCTTCGCAAGCACGACAGCAAACACGAGGCCAAGCACCATGAGGGAGAAGTATTCGGCCGGTCCGAAGAGGAGCGCGAGCGAAGTCAATGGAGCACCAAGTGCAGCCACCAGCACTGTCGACACGCAGCCTGCGATAAACGAACCGATCGCCGCGATCGCGAGGGCCGGACCGGCG
>JBPYFJ010000060.1:0-23959 GCA_051985675.1 Xanthobacteraceae bacterium
AAGGCGGCAGCAGCGAGGAAGGCAGGTTCGAGCGTCACCGGGGGCCCAGGCGCGGGCCAGCCGCCGGCCAGTCGATCATCCGCCCGATCGCTTCGCGAGGAGATCATGGCGCAGCTCGACGAGAGCGTCTGATCCCTCAAACCAAATGCAGATCGTGTCACTCTCAGGCCTCATCCTGAGGAGCCGCGCGTCCTTCGACATCCGCCCTCATTGTGAGGAGCGAGCGCATCCTTCGAAAACCGACCTCATCCTGAGGAGCATGCGCGCACTTGCGCGCATGCGTCTCGAAGGATGGTCGGTTTCTCAGGATGAGGGCGCTCGCGTCTCGAACCAGAGGGCGGATGCTCAGGATGAGGGCGCGTGCTCCTCAGGACGAGGTCGGAGGGTTTTGCACGGCCTCAGCAAATAAGGTTTAGAAAATGGCCACTCCCAACATCAACTGGTCGGAGATCACGACCACGACGCTCTACAACCGCTCGCGCAAGCTGGCGGACAACGTGACCAAGAACAACGCGCTGCTGCGCCGCCTGTCGCAGAAGAGCAAGATCAAGCCGTTCGACGGCGGCCAGGCGATCGTGCAGGAGATCGAATGGTCGGAGAACGGCACCTTCAAGCGGTACTCCGGCTACGACATGCTCAACGTGTCGCCGTCCGAGGTGTTCAGCGCCGCCCAGTTCCCGATCGCGCAGGCCGCGGTCGCGGTCTCGATCTCCGGCCTCGAGATGCTGCAGAACAGCGGCAAGGAGAAGATGATCGATCTCTTGGAGGCGCGCATCGGCAACGCCGAACGCACCATGCAGAACAACATCGCCAGCGACTGCTACTCCAACGGCACCGCGGACGGCGGCAAGCAGATCGGCGGCCTGCAGCTCCTGGTCGCCGACATCCCGAACTCGGGAACCGTCGGCGGCATCGACTCGGCGGTGTTCCCGACGTGGCAGAACACGGTGCAGAGCTTCGCGGCGGCCGGTCTCACCCCCGGCACTGCGACCATCCAGACCATGATGAACCGCGCCTGGCTCAACCAGGCGCGCCAGGCCGACAAGCCCGACCTCATACTCGCGGACAACACCTACTTCCGCTTCTACTGGGAGAGCCTGCAGGCGATCCAGCGCATCACCGAGGATCGCAGCGGCATGGCCGGCTTCGCCTCGCTCAAGTTCATGGATGCCGACGTGGTCTATGACGGCGGCTTCCAGGGCACGAGCGGCGGCAACGTGTCGGTCCTCGGCTCCGGCGGCTCGTGGCTCTCCGGGTCCGGCGCGCCGGCCGCGCACATGTACATCCTCAACACCGAGTACATCTTCCTGCGCCCGCACAAGGAGCGCGACATGACCCCGCTCGACCCGGACCGGTTCAGCGTCAATCAGGACGCGATGGTCAAGCTGATCGCCTGGGCCGGCAACATGACGGTGTCGAACCGGTTCCTGCAATCCGTGATCACGGCGTAAGGCGCGAAGGAGAGGCCAACATGTACACACCCGTCGAATCCCGCGAAGGCGTGCAGCCGATCGCGGCCGCGTCCGCCGTGGCGAACCATCCGCTCGGCACGATCGTGCGTGCCTACGACCCGCTCTACGGCGAAGGCGAATTCATCTACCTCGCCGGCGTCGCCGGCACGGCGGTGGGCTCGGTCGTGACCTTCGGCGGCGTCACCGGTTCGGGTGCCGCCGGCAAGGCCACCTGGCAGACCGCGCTCGCGCCGTCGACCGCGAACCTCGGCCGGCCGCTCGCCGTCGCGATGGCGGCCACGCTCGCCGGCCAGTACGGCTGGTACCAGATCTCCGGCACCGCGGTTGCGGCCGAGAATGCCACCTTCGCGGCCGCGACAAGCGCGTATCTCGCCGGCTCCGGCCAGCTCACCACCACGCAGGCCAACGGCAAGCAGGTGGTGAACGCGATCACGCTCGCCGCCGACGGCACGCCCGCCGCCGGCCTCGGCCTCATTCACATCAACCGGCCGTTCGCGCAGGGGCAGGTTGTGTAGTTGTTGGAGCCGCGTCGTCCCCGGGGCGCCGCGTCCTTCGACATCCGTCCTCATGGTGAGGAGCTCGGCCGAAGGCCGAGCGTCTCGAACCGGAGGGCGGATGCTCAGGATGAGGGCGGCGAGCCCGGGATGACGTCGCACGTTTTTGCAGAGATCGCATCCAGGAGAAATCCGATGTCCGTCAGCAACGGTCAGTTCACCCGCACCTACGCGTTCGGCCCGGAGGCCGAGCGCAACTATCCGCGCTTCTTCCTCGACAGCGTCGAGGACCCGCGCGCCTCGGTCGACGCCGGGCGGCCGATCTTCCGCGACGAGGAGCGGGTCGAGATCATCATGCCCGGCAATCCCTACACCAGGCCGGTGCAGCGCGTGACCGACGATCATCGCCGGCGCTGGCCGAAGGAATACGAAGCGTTCAAGGCCGGCCAGCAGATTTCCGCCGAGGGCACGCCGCTCGAACACTGGCCGCGGCTCAAGCGCAGCCAGGTGCTCGAGCTCAAGGCGCTCGGTTTTCAAACCGTCGAACACGTCGCCAAGATGGACGATCAGGCGATCGGACGCGTCGGCATGGGTGGCCGCCAGCTGCGCGATCTCGCGAGGGCATTTCTCGACGACGCCGCGCGCGCCGCCGAGGTCGAGCGCCTCGCCGATGCCAACACCCGCAAGGACGCCGAGCTCGACGCCTTGCGCCTGCAGGTCGAAGACCTGCGCCGCACGCTCGACGGCGTGCCCGTGGATCTTAAGAGCAAGCCAAGCGCCGCGCCGGCCGCGCGCGCGAACGAGGCGGGCGACATTGCCGCTGCGCGCTCCGCGCTTGCATCGCTCGACGGTGCGGCGAAGCCCCGTGAGCAAAAGAAAGCGGTTGCTGCATCGGAGGAACCCGAGAAGCGCGCCGTCCGCCCGCGCGCTGCGCGGTCTTCGGACGGCCGCTTCACCGGAGCTCAAGCCTAGGTCCGCGCGTGTCGCTCCTTTCCATCTGCCAGGAGGTCGCGTCCGGTGAACTGCCAATTTGAGTAAGACTGCCCCACCGCTTCACGGCTTGACCGTCGGCGGAACTAGTGTGGCGTATCCCGCCGACATCGATGGCGATGTGAAGCTCCTCGATGCTCTCACCATGGAAAGCATCGCGGAAGCCGTCCTGAACGATAGCCAGGCGGCTTGTGGGGATGCAGACTGCTTAACGGCAAATGAACAACGCTCAGGAGGGTGGCATCATGAGCACGCTTTCTTTTGCCGGCGAGATGGCGCGGCTGCAACGCGCCTTCAGCGAATCGCACGACGCGGTCGTCCGCCGCAGCATCGTGCTCGACGCGCTGAATTTGCGGACCGGCGAGCGGGTATTGGAGCTGGGGTGCGGAGGCGGCTATTACACGCATGCGGCCGCCCAATTTGTCGGGCCGACGGGTCGGGTCTGCGCCATTGACGTCAGCCCCGATCAGATAACGGCGGCGCAAGCTCGCTGTGCCGAATTCGCCTGGGTCGAATGCCGCGAGGCGGATATTGCGGCACCGCCGTACGGGAACGCCGAGTTTGATGTCGTTTTTGCGGTCCAGGTGCTCGAGTATCTGTCGGATCTCGACGGCGCGTTGCGCCACATCCATCGGATTCTCCGTCCAGGCGGGCGGCTAATCGTCGTGGCGACGAATTGGGGCTCGGCTGTGTGGCACTCCGAGAATGCACCGCGGATGCTGCGGGTGCTTGCCGCCTGGGCACCACACACTCCGTGCCGGGATCTGCCGGGCATCCTGGCGGCGGGACTTCGTCGGGCGGGGATCCAGCCCCTGCGCCAGACGCCGATCGCGATCCTCAATACGTCTTATAATCCCGCCAGCTTCAGCTATTGGGTCGCGCAGATTATCAGACGTTTCGTCGTGAGCCGGCAGAGCGTGACCGAAGAAGAAGCCGCGGAGTGGTTCGATGAATTCGCCAAACTGGAGGAGAATGGGGCGTATTTTTTCTGCATTACCCCGGTTCTGACCGAAGCAGTAAACGTGGTCTGAATAGGATCAAAGCCGCGCGGGCAACTCGATCCGCATTTTAAGGGTCAATGTGCGGCATGCTCCACCGTAACTTCAATGAGGCCCGTCAAAGCATTTCGTCGATAGTAGATCATGCTTTCCGCGCTCACATCGCCGAGATCAATTTCCTTGTCGGGCAAAATTGCGATTGCTCGCTTGCCAACACGGACAATGACCTGACGATTCTTCGTTTCTTGAAACTTGGAATTAGATAGCGTCCTCAAGTAAGCCAGGACAGTTTTTTCCCGCCATGCGGTAGGAAATGTATCATCAACATAAGCCGATATACGGCTACCTTCGAATTCCGCAGACAATACAACCTTGCACTTCTGCGGCTTAAGTGCCTCGGGCACTTGTTCCATACGCAACCAGAGGCATTCGAAAGTCCTGCACTCAGACGGGCGCTCGAGATAAATCTTGCAACCCTTCGACTTTTCGCAATGTGGGCACCACTCGTTTCTGGGCTTTTTTATCTCATCGATTCCCAACACTTTGCAACAGAGGGTGCAACTTCCACAGGATCTCATCGAATCGCCTTCCCTGCGCACCCAGGCACTGGAAAATCGTCCGTGAGCTGCGAGTCCTCAAAGGCATATGGGTACAGGATGCTCGTCAGTCGTCCTCTCCAGGGATATGCGAGATTCAGAATGCAAACGCGCGCGTTTGATTTTGGAGGCCCATAGCCTCTCACCATCAGAAAGACGCGCCTCTTAGTGTGAAGTTACCACAATATGTTGAGTAGCTTCAACCAAAGTCCGCAAAGCGGACCTGAGCAATCCCAGCTGCCGACTCAAATCACTGTTGCTTTCTGACAGATCGGTTTTGATTTGATTTGTTTAGCGTGAAGCGCCCTGGGACGGCCACCCGCCATCGTCGTTTGGTCCACCCGATCCTCCTTTTCCCGGTCTCGCCATGTCGCTCCTTTCCATCTGCCAGGAGGTCGCGTCGGAGATTCCCGTCGCCGCGCCCGCCGCGATCGTCGGCAATCCGGACGGCACCGCGCAGCTGATGCTGGCGCTCGCGCAGCGCGCCGGCGAGGCGCTCGCCCGCCGGCCGCCCGGCGGCTGGGTCGCGCTCGTCCGCGAATACGACTTTACGACCGCGGCGCTCCTGCCGCAGCCCGGCACGGTCACAAACAGCGGCGCCGGCGGCGTTGCGGTGATCTGGGGGCTCGCCGGCATCGCGGCGCTTGCGCCCGGCACCTGGTACGCGTTCGGGACCGGGCTCAAGAGCAATTCGATCGTCAGTGCCGTCAATGCCGGCGCCGGCACGGTGACGCTCGATCAGCCGGCTGCACAAACCGGCGCCGGACAATTCGGCTTCGGACAATCCGACTACGCGCTTCCGGCGGATTTCCAGCGGCCGCTCGACGACACGCTCTGGGACCGCGCGCGGTTCTGGCCGCTGCGCGGCCCGCAGACGCCACAGCAGTGGCAGCTCTACAAATCGAGCGTGATCGGCCGCGCCGCGCTCCAGCGGCGGTTTCGCTTTCGCAGCGTCGGCTCCCAGACGATGCTGTCGATCGATCCGGTTCCGACCGACAACGGCGCCGCGCTGGTGCTCGAATATGTCTCCAATGCCTGGTGCAGATCGTCGGGCGGCATCGCGCAGAGCGCGTGGGCGGCGGACAGCGACACCGGCATTCTCGACGAATATCTGATCAAGCTCGGGCTGCGGTGGCGCGTGCTGCGGCGGCTCGGGATGTCTTATGCGGACGAGCTCGACGAGTACGAGCGCGCGGTGTCAAAAGCGCTCGCGCACGACGGCGGCGCGGCGATCCTGGATCTGGCGCCCGCCGGCCGTCTGGCGCTCGTCGGTCCGTGGAACGTGCCGGAGAGTAATTTCGGCGGTATCTGAAGACTTAGCTGCGATGGTGCGCGGTACGTCGGTGTGTGCCGGCGCAAGCTCCGGATGTGTTTGATCGGGATAACGCGCACGCTTGTGAACTATGTCATACGGCGCGTCGGATCATCACAGTATCTGTTTGTTTGCATTGTCTTGAAGCGTCAGCAAACAAACAGGAGGGCGGTCATGCCGATCCGCTGGTCGATCGATCGTGGTTTCACGATCGCGCCTAACGAAACGCAGTACTGGTGGTGGAACTGGTTCGGCGACACCCCGAACAGGGGCCCGGTGATCTTCCGGGCGTCGCCGAAGGGCAGGGGACAGCAGGGCAACAACACCGCCAAGAACGTGCTGGTGACCTACGACTTCGCCAAGTGCCGCGGCGGTCCAGGCGACGATCACGCGCCCGAGATGTTCTACGAGTTCAAGATCAGGAACGAGAGCAGCATCACCGTGCCCTTCGATCTTGAAATCATCCTGTTCAGCGATTTGCCGACCAATGTCGGTTAGGAGGCCGCCATGAAAATCACCGTCATCACCGGCAAGATCGTCGGCACCTACCGCCCGGTTCCGAGCGCGAAGCCCGAGGTCGGCATCGGCGGCCCGATTGCCGGACCGGGCCAGGCCGTGCACGTGATCGACCTGCCGAAGGAGCTCGAAAACGTCACCGCCGACGAGCTGCATCGCGGGCTCAAGGGCCACGTCAGCGCTGCGAAGAAGAAATAGTCGGCACCGCGGATGCGGCGGATCCCTGACGGCCGATCGGCGCGCGCCGGTCGGCTCTCACTTCCAGACTGCGCCGTTTCTCTGGTAGTGGGTCATTTCATTTTTTTCGTCGGCCGGGTCGGTGACTGGCCCTTCACAAAATAGGTGCAGGATTCGGGCGCGGGCCGAATTATCTAGGCGGTTCATATCGTTACAATCCATTGCCTTATCGTTGACAATAGATTATATTAAGTGTTACAATAAATCAAGATAAGAGTTATGAAAAAGGGGATAAGTGTTACAATGCTGGACAGGTCAGTTACAAAAAAGCGAAAGAGCCGTGACAATCCGGCCATCAGGAACTTTATCCTGCATCAGATAGCGAGCCGTCCAACTGATATCGCCAACGCGGTAGCCAAAGAATTTGGCGTGTCCAGAATGACCGCCAATAGGTACCTTGATAAGCTGGTCGAAAATGGCCTGCTAACGTCGTCTGGCGCGACGAAGGCTAGAACCTACGGTTTGGCGACTTTGGCAGAGCACCAGTTCATTGTGGACATAAATGCTAACTCGGCCGAAGACGTGATTTGGCGAGAGCGCATTGCCCCACTTCTGAAGGATGACCTCCCGGAAAATATTATTGAGATTTATCAGTACGGCTGCACGGAAATGATCAACAACGTAATTGATCATTCCCAAAGCAAGCACATGGCGGTTCTCATTAAGAGAGATGCCCTCTCAGTAGAGGTGTCGATTCGTGATTTTGGAGTAGGAATATTTCGTAAAATTGCGAGCGAGTGCCATTTGAACGATGAACGCGAGGCGATACTTGAACTCGCAAAAGGTAAGCTAACAACTGATCCGACCAAACACACAGGAGAAGGAATCTTTTTTACATCCCGAATGTTTACTCGCTATACCATTCTTTCCTGGGCGCTATGTTACGTCCACTTTATGGAAGACGGGGACGAAGAAGGGGATTGGCTGCTAGAAACCAAAAAAGATCAAGAAACCGAAGGAACTGCTGTGCATATGAAAATGTCACTTGATGAAAAGCATACTAGTAAAGAGGTTTTTGAAAAGTATGGAACTGAAACCGACGGATATCAGATCTTCTCCAAGACTCATGTTCCAGTTAAGTTGGCTCGATACCCGAATGAACAACTTGTATCTCGCTCCCAGGCGCGCCGCGTATTAACTCGCTTCAATAAATTCTCGGAAGTTATATTGGATTTCGTGGACGTGCCGACGATAGGCCAAGCTTTTGCTGATGAAATTTTTAGAGTGTTTCGTAATGAACATCCTGAAATTGCGATTATGCCAATCCGGATGTCCCAGGCGGTACGTGATATGATTAAGCGCGTGGCTCCCGAACTGAGCCTTGTTTCTCCGGAGAAGTCCGCTTCCTCTTAACACTTGGCTTTGATCCGCCCCTTGTTCTTAGCCTTGTCAGAACGCTCCGCATCGTCAGCGGTGGTATCTACGATAGCTTTGCAAGCTGGTTAGGGTCTCTGGGGCGTTTTGGGTGGTCAGGCATGACCCGATTCCCGGCGTATTCGCTTGTATAGGGCTGAAATCCGCGCAGCGATCCAGCTATGCGCCGATCTCGGTCCCGCGCAAGACGGCCCTAAGAATGATTGGACCCACTACCGCTTCTCTCCGGAGCTACGACTTGAACAACGCTGTTCAACCGGCCAACAGCACCAGAGCGATTTCAGCGGCTAACAAACCGATCAACAAGAATCCAAGGCGCCGGCGCTCGCGCTCACTCATGATCGGCTGGGAGATTTTCGCCGTCCCCGTCCGGGCGGAAGGCGTCGGACGGCTGCTCCGGCGAAAGCACTAGTGCCCGTTTCCGAAGTGCGTGATCCATCGCGGCACCCTCGGACACGCACTTCGGAAACAAAGGGGCACTAGCAAGCATATAATTCTAGTGCCGCTTATCGATTTGAAGTTCTGCGGCAGGTGGTGCAGGAACTTCAAATCGGCGGCACTAGATCGCGCAGGGCTGCTTCGCGCAATCGATTCGGATCGCGTTCGCCGGTCTGCGCGGCTTCGATGATCTTCTTGGCGAGCAAGTCGGTTATCGGATTTCGTCGCGTCACCTGGAGCGCTTTTAGAGCGTCTTCATATGCCGCTTTCATGCAGGCGATCTGATCAGGCTCAAACGCAGAGAATTGCATCAACCGGTAAATTGCCACGGGCGTGGTTCCCGCGTTGGGACCCCGCCGAGCTGCCGTCCCGGCGGGGCGCAACCACCACATCTGGCACCAGAGGGAGGACGATACCTCTCGAAAGCACGCGTGCACATTCACCTATGTTAACGGCCCGTCCGGATTATTGCGCGACCAAGAATCCAAAGCGCGGATGCTCACGATCGCTGATGACTACGGGCGTTTTGGCGCGCGGGGCGGAAGAACGGCTGGGACAAACCCGTGAAGCGATCGTCCGACCGCGCAGCTCCGCCTAGCCCGGGAAGCTACCGACGATGATCCAAAATATGAACCCGGCGGCAAAGAGTGCCGTGCCGAACAAGGCCATCAATCTGGCTTGCCAATGAGCGTCCATGATGCCCCACGCCGCCTCGGTTGGCGGCCTCAGTTGGAAGAAGCGCACCGCCAAGTCTCGGCGGCCCCGAAGGACGACGCGCTTCTACGAAGCCGATTATCCTATCGGCCTAGCCCCGGCAAGCGTGGCGCCACGCTCCCTCCGATGCTGGGCAAGGCGCCGGCGTTCGGCAGCCCATTGGGCACCTGCGGCACGCCGCCGAGGCTCGGAGCCGAAGGGACGTCGGCGGCCGGCCCGATTGCGGGAGACGTACGGTTGAGACCCTGGAGCGGGGTGTTGAGCGGCGCTACGCCACGCATCGCATCGCGTAAATCCGGCAGCGCACGGCTGGGTGCCGGGAGCGTCAGGACCGTCCGAAGCACGTCGGGTACGGCACCGACCGTCCGCCGAACGACCGAGCCCGCCGGCGTCGAGACGATCGTATTGCCGGCAGCGGCATTGACGCATTGTGCCGCGGCTGCCGGCGTTGCGCGCGTGCATGACCTGACCGTGCCTTGGGTCACGACGATCGTGAGCTCGTCACCGCGAATACCGAACGCAAACTGCGTTCCGCGCACACCGATCGTCGCGACGGGCGTCTCGATCGCGTAGGCGCTGTGGTTGGACTTTCCGGTCGCGAACCGGAACGCACCGGCTGTGGCTTGCAGAACGAATGTCTTGGCCTTGCGGTCCGGGGTGAACAGGACCTTGTCGAGCTTGATCGACGAGCTCGGACCGATCACAAGCAGCGTTTCGTCGATGAACTTGAGCTGGGCGTTGCCGGACTCGTCGGTGCGGACCGTCGCGTCCTGCGATACGCCCGCCCCGACGGCGAGCATGCGAGTTTCGCCCGGTTGCTCGAGCGCTGCCTGGGTTTTCACGCTGATCGCCGTGCCGATGTTGCCGGCAAGCGCCGGCGAGAGCCAAACCATGGTTGCGGCGACGGCGCAGATTCGACCCCAGTCGGAGATCTTCATCGCGAGCGACCCCATGGCCGACCTGTTGCAGGTCCGTCTCGTTCTAGCAGCAAATATGTCATCTATTCGATGAAATCGGCCCCGTATCATGTCCGGGCAGGCCGCGCACACCAGCCTTCGGAACATACCATGCCTATCCTTCCTCGCGCGCAGCGCCGTGCGCTGGCATCGCAGGCGCGCGCGCAACCGATGTCGATACCGGCGCCGATTACGGGCTGGAACACGCGCGACGCGCTCGACGAGATGCCGGCGACCGACGCGGTGCTGCTCGACAACTGGTACCCGGACGCGCAGGGGGTCGTGGTGCGCAACGGGTTTGCGCCCTACGCGACCGGGCTGGGTGCAAGCCCGGTGCGCACGCTCGCCGAACACGCGGCCGGCGGCTCGCGCAAGTTCATCGCGGCGGCGTCGGGCAAGTTTTTCAACATCTCGGCGCCCGGACCCGTCGGCGCGCCGCTCGCCAGCGGCTTTGCGAGCGATGCCTGGCAATGGACGCCGTTTCTGTCGCGGTTGTTCTTCGTCAACGGCGCCGATCCGGCGCAGGTCTACGACGGGACGAGCTTCGCCGCCGCGGGCTTCACCGGGGTTGCGCTCGCGAGCCTGATCGGCGTCGCGCAGTATCAGCAGCGGCTGTTCTTCTGGCAGAACAATGCGACCGGGTTCTGGTTCGCGCCGCTCAACGCGATCGGCGGCGCGCTTTCGTTCTACGATCTTGCCGCGTTCGCGCCGCACGGCGGCAACCTGGTCGCGGCGACGACGTTCAGCCACGACGGCGGCAACGGCGTGACCGACTTCATCGCGTTCATCATGTCGTCGGGGGATTGCCTGATCTATCTTGGCAATGATCCGGGCAACGCCAATGCGTGGTCGCTGGTCGGCGTCTACCGGCTCTCGCCGCCGGTCGGCCCGCGCGCGGTCTGCCAATACGGCGCCGAGGCGTTCCTGACCACCTACGACGATCACAGTCCGCTGCAGCAGCAACTGGTCGCGCTCAAGCTCGGGCAGCTGCCGCCGCGCAGCAAGGCATCGACCGCGGTGCAGAACGCGGTGCGCGCCAACCTCAATGCCTTCGGCTGGCAGGCACTCTATTATCCGCGCGGGCGGCGGCTGATCTTCAACATTCCGAACCCGGACGGGACGTTCAGCCAGCACGTGCAGAACACGGCGCTGCAGAGCCAGCCGTGGTGCCGCTTCGTCAACATGAACGCGTACTGCTGGGGGCTTTACAGGGACAACCTCTACTTCGGCGCCGCCGGCGGCACCGTGGCGCAGGCCGACACCGGCAGCCTGGACAATCTCGGCGCGGTCGCCGCCAACGCGCAGCAGGCCTGGAGCACGTTTGCCAATCCCCTGCGCAAGCGCATCACCGCGGTGCGCCCGATGGTGCAGGCGCTGAGCGCGCAGAACTACAGTTTCGGGATCGGCTTCGATTACGGCGACATCGACATCGCGGTCGCCGCGACGACGGCCGGCACCGGCTCGCCGTGGGATACCTCGCCGTGGGATTCATCGCCGTGGTCGCCGGACAGCGTGGTCGATCCGCACTGGCGGGTCGGCGGCGGCACCGGCCAGTCGGTCGGCGTGCGCATGACCGCGATCGCCAACTCGCCGATCGCCTGGCTGCGGACGGATTTCCGGTTCGAGCCGGGGGAGGGACTGTGAGCGGAACACTTGCTAGATTGCCAGGTCAATCAGCGCTTGGTTGCGCTCATCGGTCGTCAGGATGCTCCGCCGCGGGCTCAGCTACGTCACCGGTCTCGGTTGTTTGGTCTTGGCAGGATGCGCGGGGGCGCAGTTCCGCAATACCAGGCCGACGGCCACGTGGACCGGACCACGTCCGATCGGCGACACCGTCGCGTGCGTGCAAAGCGCACTCGATAACAATGCCCGGCTGACAGGGCCGCTGACCAAGGATATCAAGCATAGGGTCGAAACGGTCGAACCGGAGCGCGTCTATCAAGTCATCCCCGACGTATGGGGTGGAATCGACCTTTATTTTGCGCGCGTGCGATCAGAGGGTCCGGGACGCACGACCATCGAACTCTTCATCCCGACGATGGAGTACAACGCGCCGCTGCGCGATGCCCTGGCCAAGTGCGCATGAAGAGCTAAGCCGCACACGTTGCGGGACCACGAGCTAACCGAACAGGACCAGGATTCCCAGGTCACGCCGGCCGCGAACGCCGCCAGGGCTCCGAAGGCAACGATCAGCAAGGCGAGCCGCCCGGTGCGGTCGAACATGATGACCACGCCGATGGCGACCATCGCCCAGATCAGAATGTAGAATGCTTCTTGCTTAAGCCCCATGGTCGCAAGAACCGCCGCCCGGCGAATCACGGTTCGCCCGCCTCTCTCAAATCTAGCACCAGTCCGGCGTATTTGACGTCACGGCCCGCCATGCTGCTGTTCGGTTGCGATCAGATGCTCGTCCGCTGGGCCGGGGACCGGCTCGGGATTGCCGATTTCAGCCCATGCACGGCGATCGGGGTTGCGCACGACGGCGAGATTGTCGCGGCGGCGATCTACAACAACTATCGGCCGCCCAACATCGAGATCACGTTCGTGACCTCGTCGCCGCGCTGGGCCAGCCGGGGAGCGATCCGCGCGATCCTGCGCTATCCGTTCGTGCAGTTGCGCTGCGCGCGCATCACGGCGGTGACCGACGCGCGCAACGCGCCGGCGCGGGCGTTCCTGCGCCGCATCGGATTTCGTCCGGAAGGCTTCCATGCGGACGCGTTGCCGAACGCGGATGCGGTGAGCTACGGACTCTTGTCGAAGGACGCCGCGCGCTGGATCGGGTGAACGCCGCACCACACTCGGGTCTCGTCCTGAGGGGCACGCGCCGCACGCGCGCGCGTCTCGAAGGACGGCAATAGGGAACAGCTTCGCTTGCGGCCATCCTTCGAGACGCGTCGCTGCGCGACACTCCTCAGGATGAGGGCGGAGTGTGCGGCAAAGCTGCGCTAGGAAGCCACCTCGATCCTATCCCGCCCCGCCTTCTTGGCCGCATAGAGCGCGCGGTCGGCGCCGCGGATCAGTCCGTCGACGGTGCGGCCGTGCACCGGATATTGCGCGACCCCGACCGACAGCGTGACGCCCGGCAGCGGCAGGCCGCGGGAGGCGTACGCGGTGTCCTTGATGGCTTCGCAGATCTGCGCCAGGCGCGGCAGCGCGGAGAGCGTATCGGTGTCGAACAGCACCACCACGAACTCTTCGCCGCCGTAGCGGCAGACGATGTCGCTGCCGCGCATCGCGCCCCGCAGGGCGGCGCCGATCGCGCGCAGGATCTCGTCGCCGGCTTCGTGGCCGAAATTGTCGTTGAAATCCTTGAAGTGGTCGATGTCGAGGATCGCGATCGTGATCGGCGCCTGAAGCCGCTGCGCGCGGCGCAGCTCGCGCCCCATGGTTTCGAACAGGTAGTAGCGGTTGAACAGGCCGGTGAGCTCGTCGTGGTTGGCCATGATCCGCAGGATGGCTTCGCGCCGCGTCAGCTCCGCGGTGGTGCGATAGAGATCGGCGGTGAGGTTCTCGCGCTGGGCGTGCAGGCGGAGCGTGTCGACGATCCACTGGTTGGTGCGATGGCCGATGACGGCCTGAACGGCGGCGAAGATCGCCAGCATGCCGCCCATCGCGATCGACATCAGGTCGCCGCGGACCATGAAGGCGAGCGTGGTCGGCACGATGATCGGCACGACGAACGCGAAGAACGCCGGCAGGTAGGCGGCATCGAGCAACACGGCGCCGGCGGTCATTCCGCCCAGCACGAAC
This sequence comes from Xanthobacteraceae bacterium, assembly GCA_051985675.1. Taxonomy (GTDB): domain Bacteria; phylum Pseudomonadota; class Alphaproteobacteria; order Rhizobiales; family Xanthobacteraceae; genus JAFAXD01. The sequence goes on from JBPYFJ010000060.1 coordinate 13,848, forward strand.
ACGATGAACACCTGGTAGGCGATCTCGGGCGTGCTGACGATGGCGAACGCCAGCAGGCCCCACACGGCGCCGGTTAAGGCCGAGCCGGCGACCGACCAGGCGGCGGCGCGGGCGGCCGGCCAGCGCTGATGCCCCTGCAGGTATGCGATCAGCAGCCGGGCCGGGACCAGCACGAGGAACAGCGCGAACCAGGCGACGAGGGCGCGGCGCGGGAAGCGCGACCACAGCACGGCGACCACGAGCAGCGCGTTGACGATATTGACGACGATCAGGCCGGGATGCTGGTAGAGCAGCCGCACCTGTTCGACGAAGACCTCCGGCGCAACGTCGAGGTCCGCGGGCCTGGGCGGCCCGCCCGGACCACTCTCCTGCCGCGAAGCGGGCGCGCGCCACTCGGTGAGCGAGTGCTGCGGGGCGCCATTCGGATCGAAACGTTGCTCGCCGGCCGCGGAGGCCTCATTGCGCAGCGTCATCTGCCGTTGAAATCCATGTGCGAATCGGCGAACGCAAGGAGAAGATGGTCCGGTCTGGCACCGGCGTCCGCGGTCTGGGGCAATATAGCGATGTCGCATGCGCGTGGTCCATCGATGACGCTTGTCACATCAGAGCGGTTGTGCGGATCGGCAACGCTCGCCTGGCGGGAGCGGCCAGTCGCGGGCCGATGCGGCGCGCTGCCGCCTGAATGACCTCGACCGAGCACGCAGCGGACGCGACGATCCTCGTGGTCGAGGACGAGGAGCTCGCGCGGCTGATCGTCTGCGATTATCTGAAGGAGGGCGGCTTCGCGGTCCTTGAGGCGTCGAACGCGGAGCAGGCGATTGCGATCCTCGAAGCGCGCGCCGACGTGCGGGCGGTGCTGCTCGACGTGGTGATGCCGGGCGCGATGGACGGGATCGCGCTCGCGCACCTGATCCACACGCGCTGGCCGGGCATCGGCCTCTTGGTGATGTCGGGCAAGGGCGTTCCCAAGATGGCGCAGCTACCGCGGGGGGCGGGATTTTTGCCGAAGCCTTATTTTGGGCCGTCGGTGGTGGGGCGCGTGCGGGCGATTATTTCTCCGGAACGGGAGGCTTCGCACGACTCCTAATCAAGGGGAGCTTTATCGTGCAGGCAATCTACGTTCTTAGTACGACGGGTAAGGTTCAAGTTTGGGGATACCGGTGCCAGCGCTGTGCGCACGAATGGTTGCCGCACAGGACGACGCTCGAACCGAAGGTCTGCCCAAAGTGCAAGAGCCCCTACTGGGACCGGCCGCGAGTTAGGACGTTCCGTCGAACGCCGCGGGCGGCAGGCGGCGCGTCACAACCTAGCTGTGCCGAGCTTGACAACAAATAGATAAAACGTATGGCCGATTGCCAACGTGGATCATTGCGCCGGCAATCCTGCGCGCAGTTGGAAGGATTCCCATGAGCAAAAGCACACCGCAGGCGCCCCCGCCGCCCAATCCCGCGCTCGTTACACAACAACAGACCGGATCCAACATCGATACCGCGGTCGCCCAGAAGGCGCTCAACAACACCAATCAATACACGCCGTTCGGGTCGACCACGTATGCGCAGACCGGTTCGCAGAGCATCGGCGGCGTCGATGTGCCGACCTATAGCCAAACCACGACGTTCAATCCGGCGGTGCAGTCCATCATTGGCGGAACCGAGAATGCCGGCGCCTCACTGATGCCGGCCGTCCAGACATTGGCGGATCAGGCCGGCCAGAGCGCCACCACGCCGCTGAACTTCGCCGGCGCAAGTCAGGACTACCTCAACGCCGGTCCGCAGCTGCTCGACCGCGACGCGGCCAACGCGGTCTATCAGCAGCACAAGAGCTTTCTCGATCCGCAATGGCAGCAGGGCCAGAAGGACCTGGAAGACCAGCTGTCGCGCCAGGGCATTTCGGTTGGGAGCGATGCCTACAACAGCGCGATGACGAATTTCCGGAACCAGAAGACCCAGGCCTATCAGTCGGCCCAGGACGCGGCGATCGCCCAGGGCGCGCAGAACGCGGGCCTGCTGTTCAACCAGGCGCTCGCGGGCCAGAAGCAAAACATCAGCCAGCAGCAACTCGCGCAGATGTCGCCGATCGAGCTGCTGGGCATGCTGTACAACACAGGAGTGACTTGAGATGCCCTCGCCGCTCGCCCTCGCGATGATGCAACAGCAGCCGGTGGCCGCGCCCCCGCAGGTGAGTGTCGCCCCGACCGACGTGGCGCAGATCTACAAGAACGCGCAGGACGCGGCGATGCAGGCCTGGAAGGCGCGGCTCGATCAGCGAAACGCGCTGTGGGGCAACCTGGCCACGCTCGGCCGCGCCGGGATCACCGCGTTCGGCGGACCGCTGGCCGGGAAGCTGTTTCCTCCGACGAAGGCCGACCCGGTGGACTACTGAACACTAATGCATGTACTCATAAGCTGAGCTTGTTGGATAAGGCTTGGTCAATGTCGGATTTGCACCTGATAGCGACAGAAATAGCGGACGTCGCGGAACGTCGGAGTTGTGCCATAAACGGACATCGGATCTTTTGTCTGAAAAGAACCTTGGGAGGAAAGGGCGAAGCTTTGGGTCGAACCTAAAATTCCTTGGTTTCTTCCCAAATATCTCGCTTTTGCAGCTTTGGTTCGTCGCATAATAACAAGCAACGCCGATGAGGGCCGCGATGATCAGGGCAAGAACACCAATCCCCACCAGAATGTAGATGATGATCGTCATTTTTCATCCCGGTGTTTAGGCGTAAATGTAGGAGCCTTGAGTGCGCTATGAACGAGAAGCATTATAAACAGCCCAACAATGGCAATCGCGACCACAACGCCTAGAATCCCGATACCAACTTCCATCCATATCTGTGAGCTATTCATTCGGCTACCCGTTTGTTAGGCAAGAATGCTGACATCTAGAGTGCGCCCAATCCAACGGTTGGATCGAGCTCAAAGAAGGTGCCCCGACCGCCGCGCTTATAGATCCGCGGCAGGCGATCGGGGTCAACGACGATCAAGACTGGTAAACGACCCATTTCTCGCGGGTCTCATCCGGCCGATAGCCAAACTCCCGGTCGATGGCGTCCATGACCTCTTTATCTGTCGGCATGTCCGATCTTCATCTATGAGCGCGCGCCTCATCGATCGATCTCATGCGCGCTCCAGGAACGGACAGCGTAGCGCAAATTCCATTCCGCCACAGCCCTAATGGCCGTTGCTCCTAGGACATCCCTGAAAGCTTTTGCATTGTCGCTTAGTGGCTCTTGGAAGAGATATCCCACCCCCGCCTGAATGTCCTCGTCCCCACACGATGAAAGGAACTCGATAATTGTAGTCCCTACCGTATCCTCGAAATTCATCCCGCCCTCCGTTTCTTAGGCAACAACGGACACCGTTACAGCCAGGCCCTCGCGCATCGAGCGCACACTTCGACCTCGGCTCCCGTGTCCGTCCTCCAGCTTACCGGATCGTGCCCGATCAGGCGACATCGCCAAACGGCATATCGGCTTGGCTTGATGTCGGTCAAATAGATCGCGGAACTGAAATCCGGGTTCACCACCGGGCTGAAACGAGTTGTGATCATTTCTTGGGGTCGCATGCGCGGCCCTTTTTTGTTGAGGAGAATGCATGTCCTGGACCGGCGCCGGCAGCTTCAATCGGATCTATTCCTGGGTCGCCGACAAGGCTGCCGGGCTCAACATCAGCTCGGCCCGGATGGACGCGGATTCCAACGACATCGCCGCCAACGGGTTCGGCAACTGCCTCACGCGCGACGGCCAGGGGCAGCCGGCGGCCAACCTGCCGATGGCGAACTTCCGCCATACCGGCGTAGCCCTCGGCATTGCGCGCACGGACTACGCGAGCCTCGGGCAGACCCAGGACGGCGCGATCAACTGGGCGGCCGCGGCCGGCACCGCGGACGCCATCACAGCGACCTATGCGCCGGCGATCGCGGCGTTGGCCGACGGTCAATTGTGCTTCCTGCGCGCCGCGGCCGCGAACGCGACGACAGCGCCGACCTTCGCGCCCAACGGGCTCGCCGCGCGCACGATCACGCGCGCGGGCGGCGCGGCGCTCGCCGCGGCCGACATCCCGGGCGCGCTCGCCGAGATCGTCCTGCGCTACAACCTCGCCAACACGCGCTGGGAATTGCTCAATCCGGCGACCTCGGTCCCCGGCGCCGGCAGCATCGCGAGCTCGATGCTGCAGGCGGGCGCCGTCACCTACGCCAAGATTCAAAACGTCGCCAACAACCGCCTGCTCGGCAACGTCTCGGGCGCCGCCGCCGCCCCGCAGGAAATCGCGATCGGTTCGGGCCTTTCGGTGAGCGGGACGACGCTGACGTCGGCCCCGCCGGTGCCCGGAACCTTCAAGAACCTGTCGATCAAGGTCGCGACCAACACGACCGTCGCGGTCGCCGCCGACTACGTCGCCATGACCGACGGCGCCGGCAACTTCCTCACCGGGCCGGTCAGCGCCACCTGCAATCTCGGCACCGCCGGCGCCGTCAACGCGCTCGATACCGGCACGATCGCCATCGACACCTGGTACTACATCTTCGCGATCAGCAACGGCGTGACGACCGGCGCCTTGGCGTCGACGAGTGCGACAGCGCCCACGATGCCGGGCGGTTATGCCTACAAGGCGCGCATCGGCGCGGTGCGAACGATCCATGCCGCCGCGCAGCTCTACGGAACCTGGCAGCTCGGCCGGCGCGCTCAATACGTCTTGGGGCTCGCTCAGACGACTGCGCTGCCAAACATTGCGAACGGCAGCGCGGGCACGTTCGCCTTGAACAACACAATTGTCTACGCGACTGCGACGGTGCAAGGAAACAGCGGTCAAAGCGCGCATGTGCCGAGCACCGCCAGCCAGATTCGTGTCACTGGCACCAACAATTGGAATGGGAGTGCCGTCGCAGGTGTGTCGATCGCCCCCAACACCGGGTATTCCGGACAAGCGACCGCCAATCCGCCTCCGCTGACGCTTTCGACCAGCGCGAATTTGAGCCAGACAGCGGAGATGACGTTGGAAGCAACGACGATCGCATGGGCCTCGAATGGTGCGGGCGGCGCCATCTCCTGTTTGGGTTGGGAGGACAATATCTAAGATTTCTTGGTCGTACCAAGCGATGACCGACGCGTCATTCGCGTTCGCCTGGACCTCTCCCACGGCATCCTGAGCAAAGCGCACGGTCTTGTAGCTCAAGACCTTATCGCAAACCTGAACACAAAATTAGCTGGCGGAGTCTCGCAACCATTCTCTGTTGCCTGACGGCGCGCTCAACGTGTTCTACGAGCCCACCCGAGATCTGATCGATGACCAACGACGTCGGACCACAGCCGCCGCTGTGGCGGCGCTGCGCGATCATCGCGTTTCTGATCGCTTCGCTCGCCGCCCTTTGCATCGCGCTTTCACTCCCGCACTAAAGGACCTTCCTCATGATCGAACTGACTGCGCCCGCGCTGCGGGCGATGTTTCCGCGCGCGCCGCTGCCGATCCTCGATGCGCTGCGCGCCGGCCAAACTTATCTCGATGAGGCCGGCGTCACCGCAACGCGCCGGCGCCTCGCGTATTGCCTCGCCAACGTCGCGCACGAGACCGGCGGCTTCGCCATTCCGCATCTCACCGAAAGCATCGCCTATTCGGCGCGGCGCGCGTGCGAGGTGTGGCCGAGCCGGTTCCGCTCGCCGGCCGAGGTCTACGCCAAGGTCGGCGCACGCGGCCCCGGCGATCCGCAGCTCGGCGCCAAGATCGTCGATGCGGTCTATGGCGGGCGCATGGGCAACCGGCCGGGCACGCGCGACGGCTCGCGCTACATCGGCCGCGGCGCGCTGCAACTCACCGGCCGGGCCGAATATCGCGCGATCGGGCAAGCTTGCGGCCTCGACCTCGAGGGCGATCCGGAGCTCGCCTGCCTGCCCGAGACCCAGGCCAGGATCATCGGCGCGTACTTTAGCGTGCGCCGTCTCGCACGCTTCGCGGATGCGGGCGATTTCGTCGGCTGCGTGCGCGCGATCAACGGCGGCACCATCGGATTGGCCGAACGGGAACGCTACCTCGCGCGCTTCGTGCCGATCATCGCGACACTGCCGGGCGCGCCGCCGACGCCGGCGCCGCCGAAAAACGCGATCGACGCCGCGACCGCGCGCGAGCGCAAGGTCGCCGCCGCGGGTGCGGTTGCCGGCGCCGTGGGTACGGCCGGCACAATGATGCAGGGCGGTCCGGCTGCGTCCGACCTCTCGGCACACGCGCTCCCGCCGCTTGTCGGCTACACGCTCGCCGGCGTCGGCGTCGTGGTCCTGATCGCCGCCGCGATCGCGTTCGTCAAAAAGCGGGCCGCGGTGATCGCGAGCTGGGCCTGAGATTCTCGCTGCAACCGCACTGAACTTCAACCAGGAGAGATCAGCATGCTTGAAATCGTTGTTGTGATTGCCGCCTTCGCCGGCGGCTACGTCGCCGCGATCGCCACGTGGGGGCGGCTCATGGTCTTAGTCAACGGCGCCGAGACCGAGGCCGCCCGGCTGAAATCGCGGGCCGACGCACTGTTGGCCGGCGCGAAGGCCGCGGTGAGGAGCTAGCCGCATGTGGAGCAACCTAGGCGTCAGGCTCAAGGGCTGGCGCACCCTGATCGCGGCCGGCCTTGCCGCGTTGCTCGGGCTTGCCGATGTCGTCGGCGCAATCGACCTGCGCCCGCTGGTGCGGGTCATCGTTCACGGCGATGAAGCGGTGGTCGGTGCGGTCATGACGGCGCTCGCGCTCGGGTTTGCGCTGCTGCGGCTGATCACGACTGGGCCGGTCGGCGGCAAGGAGGCGCCATGATGTGGCTCATCCCGCTCATGAGCTGGCTTGGCAACCTGCTCGGCGGGCCGTTCGCGCGAGCCGCGGTCGATGCCTACCGGGCCAAGCTCACCGCGGAGAATACCGCGGACAAGGTTGCCGCCGACCTCGCGGCGCGCGAGCTCGCGGTGGAGCAGCGCGAGCGCGAGCTTGCAACGCAAGTGCTGATCGCCGAGCAGGGCAACGCCTTCACGCGCTTCGTGCGCCCACTGTGGGCCTTGCCGTTCGTGATCTACACCTGGAAGATCGTGATCTTCGACAAAGTGCTCGGGCTTGGGTCGACCGACCCGCTCACCGGTTTCGTCGCCACCCTGGCGGTGACGGTGGCGGCCGCCTATTTCGGCGGCCGCACGCTCGAAAACGTCGCGCGCATCATCAAGCGGTGACGCAATGACCGTGAGCTGGGAGCTCAATGCCACGACTTTGCTGCTGCTTGGCATCAACCTGGTCGGGCTGATCTGGTTCGCATTCTCGACCCAGGCGACGGCGAGCGCCGCGCACAAAAAAGCCGATCACGCGCACGAGCGCATCTCCGCGCTCGCGGAAGCCGAGAGCAAGTTCCGCGAAAAGATCTTCCTTGAATACGTCAACCGGGACATCCTGCGCGAGCTCGAGGCGCGACTGGAACGGGCGATCGAGCTTCTCGCACGCACGTCCGCTGAAGCGATCGACCGGCTCGGTGACCGGCTCGATGGGCTCAGCGATCTGCGCCGGCGGGGCGAAAGAGGGTGACGCTTTTCGGGATCATGCTCTAACCGAATCAGCGCGATATCTGGGTTATCTCCGCGCGCGCGCCAAGCGATACGGCGGTCACCGCGACTGCAATCGAGAACACAAGCGCAATCGTCGCAATCAACACCACAAACAAGCGGGTACGGCGGGCGTACCTGCGGTTGGTCACGAACAGGTCGGGCGGTGTCCCGGTCATTGGCGTCGAGCTCCGCGAATCAAAGGCTGGTGTTTTGCTTTGCCGTTTACTCTTGCGGCGGATACCGGCGCGTGTTCGGCCCCTCTGGGGCGAAGTGTTTGAATCGCTAGGGCAATTTCGTGGCGCCGGGTTAATGGCGATTAACCATTTGGGCGCCCGCGCGGCGGTCTTTTGTCTTGCCGCACCTCAGCCCGCAATCGCCATCCGGGCGGGCTTCCATTCCATCGCCACGTGGCCGGGCTGCTCGGCGACCCGCTTGAGCCAGGCGCGCACCGACGGAAAGCCGGTCAGGTCGAAACCGACCTCATGCGCGATGTGGGTGTAGGCGTAGAGCGCGATATCGGCGACCGTGTAGTGGTCGGCTGCGAAGAACGGATACGCCCGCACGTGATTTTCCATCACGGTGAGCGCTCGGTAACCCTGCTCCATCCAATCCTCGAGCGCGTGGACCTGCAGGTCGCGTCCGCCCTTCACCAGCGTGAGCCAGAACCATGCCGAGCCGAGATTGGGTTCGAGACTGTGCTGCTCGAAGAACATCCAGCGCAACGCTTCGGCGCGATGGATACGATCGTCGGGTGCGAGCGGCGTGCCGCCCGCGAGGTACCACAAAATCGCGTTCGATTCCGGCAGGTAGCGATTCGGCGCCACCTCCAGGAGCGGCACATGGCCGCTCGGATTCTTGGCCAGGAACTCCGGGGTACGGCTTTCACCCTTGAGGATGTCGATCTCGATCAGCTCGTAGGGAATGCGCAGCTGCGCGAGCGCCAACCGCACCTTGTAGCAGTTCCCCGAACGCTGCATCGAGTAAAGCGTGTACATCCAGTCTCCCGCCGTCTCCTCCCGGGCGAGCCCGCTGTGATATTCAAGAATTTGATACTGGGCTCGTGACGCGACCCTAACGCCTCGACGGCGCGAACCACAACAGCGAAATACGACGCCAATGCGACGGCTTTGCCATCAACGCAGGTGATGGAACACAACAATCGGGCTGATGATGCGGGGCAGCAGCAAATTCCACGCGGTTGCGAACTGACGCGCGCTTCGTTTTTCTCACATTTGTGTGCGATTCGCGTGAGTTTGAGGCTTGCGGTCCCACGGCACGCGCTTTAGGACGTTGGCGCGCGCAGCCGGATGCCGACGAGTGTCCGGGAACCAGCGCGCCACCAGGAGACATCGATGTCGTTCCTCGCCGAATCGCTGCAGCGCATCAAGCCGTCCGCGACCATCGCGGTCACGGACAAGGCGCGCGCGCTCAAGGCGGCGGGGCGCGACGTGATCGGGCTTGGCGCCGGCGAGCCGGATTTCGACACGCCGGACAACATCAAGGAAGCGGCCATCAAGGCGATCAAGGCCGGCAAGACGAAATATACAGCTGTCGACGGTATCCCGGAGCTTAAGGATGCGATCTCGCGCAAGTTCAAGCGCGAGAACAACCTCGACTACAAGCCGAACCAGATCATCGTCGGGACCGGCGGCAAGCAGGTGCTGTTCAACGCGCTGCTGGCGACGCTCAATCCCGGCGACGAGGTGATCATCCCGGCGCCCTACTGGGTGAGCTATCCGGATATCGTGCTGCTCGCGGGCGCGACCCCGGTCGTGATCAAGACGCGGCTCGAGGACGGCTTCAAGATGAAGCCGGACATGCTGGAAGCCGCGATCACCAAGAACACCAAGTGGCTGATCTTCAACTCGCCGTCGAACCCGACGGGGGCCGCCTATACGCCCGCCGAGGTGAAGGCGATCACCGACGTGCTGGTGCGCCACAAGCAGGTGTGGACGCTGAGCGACGATATGTACGAGCACCTCGTCTACGACGATTTCGTGTTCGTGTCTCCGGCGCAGGTCGAGCCGTCGCTCTATGAGCGCACGCTCACGCTCAACGGCGTATCGAAGGCGTTCTGCATGACCGGCTGGCGCATCGGCTATGCCGGTGCACCCGAGTTTCTGATCAAGGCGATGGCGACCCTGCAATCGCAGTCCACCACCAACCCGAACTCGATCGCGCAATGGGCGTCGGTCGAGGCGCTCAATGGTCCGCAGGATTTCATCGCCAAGCACAACGCCGTGTTCAAGGAGCGGCGTGACCTCGCGGTCGGCATGCTCAACCAGGCCAAGGGGCTCACCTGTCCAAAGCCCGAAGGTGCGTTCTACGTCTACCCGTTCTGCTCGGGCGCGATCGGCAAGACCGCGCCGTCCGGAAAGGTGATCGGCACCGACGAGGACTTTGTCACCGAACTGCTTGAGGCCGAGGGCGTCGCGGTGGTCCAAGGCACGGCCTTCGGGCTTGGTCCGGCGTTCCGCATCTCGTATGCGACTGCGACCCCGATGCTGGAGGAGGCCTGCCGGCGCATCCAGCGCTTCTGCGGCAACCTGCG
>JBPYFJ010000061.1:0-26661 GCA_051985675.1 Xanthobacteraceae bacterium
TGCCGGCGGGCGCGAGCGACGATCCCGAAGTGCTAGCACGCGTCGCGTTCGAGCGGCAGGCGGCGTGGATTCGCGCGCTGACTTGGGTGCGGGATACGGTGATGGCGACGGCCGGCGTCAAATCGTCTCGCGCGATCGGTGCTGCCGCGGCGACGCGCGGGCTACAGGTGATCGGCTACTTTCCAGTGCTGTCGAAGAGTGCGGGGGAGATGGTGATGGGCGGGGACGACCGGCATCTCGACTTCCGAGTCGCGGTCTTGGTGCGCACGGACGCGCAAGGCGGGCGGGAGCTAGTCGTGGTGACGGTGGTACATTGCCATAACCGGCTGGGACGAACGTACCTGGCGGTGATCGCGCCGTTTCACCGCACGATCCTGCGAGCGAATTTGGAACGGACGGTAAGGATGCTGGAGGGCTAGATCGGTTCGACAGCGGTGCCGAGGATTGGCACGGCTTCCGCCGCCCTCTTATCGAGCTTGATTAGGGAAAGCTGCTTTGAGCAGCGACAGCAAGGTGTAGGGCATCGCCCGAACGAACGCCGAGACGAGTCCGTGCAGAATTAGGTGCTGAAGCTCGCGCATGTCGCCATTTAGCAGTTTAGCGCAACGCTATGTCGATTACGCGTTTGTGCATGTCACCCGTGGCGAGCAAGCCACAAATGAAAAAGAACGCCTGTATCACGCGGCAACCGCAGGCGAGTATTTGTTGCTTGCTGAGAGTGAACTAAGGATGGCACGAGTACATGCCCCTGGGCGTCCCAAGCGCGCAGTGCTCGCAACGAACTGACGGCGGCACGAGTGGGGTTCGCCGATCGCGAACAAATGACGTCCTCAAGTCCCCAGAAGAAATGGTACGAGCTCCAGAAACTGGAAAAATATGTATGCCGCGCAAAGGGCTGCGATCCCGAAGGCCACCGCAGCACGCGCGTTCCACCGGCTTATCCGTTGAAGTTCACCGATCAACGTATCTTGGTTATCCGGGACCTTGATGCGCGAGGCGTAGAACCAAAGCAGGGCGGCGACCGCGCTTGAAATGGCGCCCATCGAGCAAACAGTGACATCGACATAGATCATTGCCATTGTTTCTCCGTCAGGCTCGGCTTCGTCGATTGCTTTTTCCGATTTGGCCGCGCGATCCGCATTTCGCGCATACGGCCTTGCCCGTGAACGATGGGACCTCGGTGTCGGCCGGAAATTTCGACACGTCGGTCAAGCCTTCGTGTCGGCACGACGGATTGAGGCACGACGCGATAAGTCGCTGCACGCCGAGCGCGCGCATGTTACCAAGGTCATAGGCAGGCCGTGGGGCTGGCGCGCTTTCGCCATTGCAGGCCGGTCGGCACCGCATCGGCCACGGTCGGCAGGCTCGGTTCCATGAAGCCGGGAGAGTGTTGCCGGTTCTGGGATGGCGCGCGCCACAGCATAGCACCTACATACCGGCGAACGGCCGCAGCGCCAATCGACAATCTCACGCAAAAATTTCTAGACCACCAGCAAATCGCCCGATTTGTGCGGGTTGATTGGTTGGAAATGGCGTCCTACCCGTAGGGAGGTAGCATGAAAGTCTTCATCCTACTGGCCGCACTGGTGCTGATTGCAATTCCGGTATCGCCGCAGATCACGCCGCGCGGCGTGGAGCTCTCCGTTGACCATGCCGATGCCTACACCTATCGCCGCGCTCGGGTGACTACTCGCCGAGTAGTTCGGCGCACTTATCGGCGCAACTACTATTACTACCATTAAGCCTCGGCCCGCCTGTTGTCCGAGCCGCAGGCCTCTCAGCCGTCAGCACTTCTGGCTTCGCGAACGAGGCATTTGGACCCGCGCCGCCGTTACTTCTTGGCCCTCGCATCTTTAATCGCCAGCTGCGCATTCTCTGCCTGTAAATACAAAATCGTCGCTCGCAAGTTATCCTCGACGGTCCTCATACAGGTTCTACAAAACGGAACGGTCTTAGTTACATCCATTTGTCCCTTTCCGATGAAGTGCCGTGTGTTGTAGTTCGGGATGTAGTAGCGGCCGACGTCTACCAGCCTGCGATTGGGGCCGACTGCCAGCACGATTGATTGTTTTCCCGGCTTGCCACAGCATACGCATGTGCCAAGTTTTTCTGCCGGTGGCCTGAAAGGCTCAGGTTTTTTGTTCATGGTTCTTTTCTCCCGAAGTGCGGTCAGTTTGCATGGCGCGCCAAGGCGGACATGGCGCGAGTGACTACGGCCGTTCCGCCGTCAGCAAGTCTAGCTTCGCGAACGGCGATTGGGCGAGCACCGTTGGCACGACGCCGACGGGCTCGAAGTGCAAGACACGAGCCGCTCGTTTACTGCCGCCAGGCGCGCACCCCGTCTGTTATTCGTTCATGGAAGTTGGACAGGCCCACAATGGCCTCTATTCCGGCAAGTCGCATGTCGTCCCGGACGACGTCGCGTACACGCGCGAAAGCGACAGTGATGCCCCGGCTCTGTAGCTTTTTGATAAGACGTAACAGCTCGTCGCTTGCACTTATGTCGATGAAGTTGACTGGACCGAAATCCAGAAGCACTTGCTTGACGTCTTGCCGTACGGCCAGTGACACCATCAATGCCTCGCTTACGTGGCCTACGCTGGCGAAGAAGAGATCGCCGCCTATGCGCCGGATCAACAATCCCGGAAAGGTAATCGCTTCGGGATGACGCTCAATGTTGCGATATGCCTCAGTATCCGGAAGTTGGCCGAGCACGGCTAAGTGCGGATGGCTGGTTCGATAGATCAAAATCAACAGCGATAGCACGACGCCCAAGGCGATGCCGTGCAGCACGCCCAACGTGAGCTCGCCTGCGATAACAATCATAGCGTTGGCGAAGGACTCGCGGCTCCGCGTGAACAGCTCCTGAAAGTATTTTGGCTTCGTGAGATGCAACATTGCTGCAATGACAACGGCTGCGAGGGCTGGCCGCGGCATATTTCGGAACAGCGGAGTCAGTAGAATGAGCGTGAAGAAGCACAAAACTGCCGCGACGAGATTGGCGACCTGGCTACGTGCGCCGGCCGCCGTGGCAACCGAAGTCTTCGATAAGCTACCCACAACGAGAAAGCCCCCGAAAAGGCCGCTCAAGATATTTGCTGGGCCATGTGCCACCAATTCCTGGTTCGGATTGATGTCGCCGCCGCTCTGTATCGCTGCCGCTTTTGCTGCGCCCAGCGCCTCCGCGTAGCCGACCAGGACGATAGCGAGCGCACCAGGCGCCAACTCGTACAATATCGTAGGATCAAGGTTCGGCGGCGTCAGGTGAGGCAACCCGGACGGGATATGGCCGGCCACCTCTACACCGGTCGCCTCTCCGCCAAGCAAGCCAATCGTAATCGTGGCGACGGCCATGACAACGAGCGCCGCCGGTACGGCAGGTGCCATAAAGCGGAGCAACAGCATCGCGATGAGACAGAGGATGCCAGTCAGCGCCGGTCCGACCGAGACGTCCGGCAGGTGCTGCAAGACATGCCAGGCTTTTATGAAAAAGTTGCCTGATACGCCGCTGATACCAAGTAGATGAGGCACCTGGCCGATGATCGTGACGTACACGAGACCTTCGATGAAGCCCCGCATGACAGGCGTGGGGATAAAGCTAGCCACCCAGCCCATGCGCATGATTCCAAAAAAAAGGAAAAAAATGCCGATCAGAACAGCGAGGGTGGAGGTGAGCGAATTAAACTCCGCACTACCCTGTGTTGCGACGGCGCCGATGGTTAGCGCGGAGATCAGGCCCGTAGCAGTGTCTGGTCCGACGACGAGTTGACGCGACGTTCCGAGGACCACGTAGGCGAGTAATGCCGGCACTATTGTGTAAAGTCCCATGACCGGCGGCACACCGACAATACCGGCGTAAGCCATGGCCTCAGGCACCATGACGGCCCAGAGTGCAACGCCGGCAAAACCGTCGAATAACAGCCATTCGCGTCGATAGTTGGGGAACCAGCCGAGGATCGGCAGGAAGCTGCGGGCCGCAGAGGCAAGGCCGGCCGAAGGGTTCGCCATTAGTCCAACCTACCGCGCATATAAGCCAACTAGGTCGGGCGTGATTAGTACCTCAATATTGAGCCCTCATCAGCACAAAGCTAGGCGGACTTCGTCTGCCGCCAAAGCCGGCTCTCGACCGACTTCCTTACGTCTCGGTCCATCACATCACACGGTCCCCGGCCCGCAATTGATGGGTGCGTTGCGGCGGTTGACGCCCCTGTCAACCTCGCCGGCAAAAACGCAGTTCAAGTAAGATTAGACCGCACGCGCAAGCGGTAACGCGAGCACGAAAACTGTCATGGCTCTTAGGACGACTGCCGCGCCGACATTTGTAGGTGGCGCGCCAGGTAGATCACCACGTAGCTGAGTTGTCATGCATCATGACAATCAGCAGAAATGGTACCGCTGCCGGTACGGCTCACTTGCGGTACCCCGATCCGGGGCGGGTGATAGGCGGCGAATACGTCGGCGGCGGCGGATATGGTTCATAATACGGATTTGGCTCGCACTGGCCGCCATTACCCGCCTGCGTCGCTAAGCACTGTTTCAGGGACGTAGAGCCGCAACTCATGGTGTAACGACCCAGGTAATTGGCACACCAAGGATAAATGACCACGGCGGCACTCGGGCCGCCGCTCGCCATCAGCGAAAGAACGATGGCTGCCAGGAAAAGTCCGATTTGCATGTGGCGCATGCGAACCTCCTCCAAGAAGTTGCAGCGTTCACGCTGTATAACCCCGTTGCCGCCACCTTGCTCCTCAAGCCACGTCGATCGGCGCCCGGAAGATCGAAGTTGACGAAGGCCGCCGCTGCGATCGGGCTCCCGAGCGCGATCCACGTCGTACCGTCGGTCGCCAAACAACACCTGCAATTTTATTGGTTTCTGAGCGGTCGGTCCAAGCGCGTGTGGTGCCCTGATCCGGGATTAAGCGCCGGATAACCCTAAGCCGACCATTTTGTTGATGTGGTGAGCCCGGCTGTGAGACTTGTTGTCTTGCTTACTGATCACACCCTAACTCCAAGCCCCGGCCTAGTCCGCCGGGGCCTTTCTTTTGTGGCTCATTCCTTCGTGTCCGAGCGCACGCATGTTGCCAGCATCATCGAGGCGCCGGGCGGGCGCTTAGTTCTTGCCACGGAGCTTCCTCAACGCTTGTGACACGCTCCGACACGCTCCAAGCGCAACGATTGTCGTCAAATGACCAAACACCAATGTCACAAACGGCATCGACATTGCAGAATAGAAGATCAGCCTGATCCCACGACCCCCGCTTACCGCCGCCAAAAGTTGCCAGTCAAAGAATAAAGCGTACCAGAGGCTAACAAAAGCCACGCAACTGATAGCAAAATATTGAAGCAACTTTTCTCTATCGTAGCAAATCCAAACAAGCAGTGCGTGCTTGCGTACGCCCCGCGCAAGCAACGCAGCGAAGTTTGATAGGAATATGAGTTCAACGATTGGTACGGACGTGATCAAAGACCGCTTTACCGGAAATCGGCCCACCCGGTAGCTGTAGGAGAGCCCCTCTACAGCAGGCGCGACATGGGAATTGAATTCCTTGATTATCGCAAATTCGCCCACATGATCCCAAAAAGGCGGCAGTGACACGACTATCATTAAAGGAACTCCGAACAGAACTACAGCCATCACCGCCATAATCAGCTGCTCACGCGGCAGCCCGAAAATCCGGACGCCGCGCCGTCCGGCGGCGTCGACGAGCTCGTGGAATGTCAAAACACTTAAATCGACCATCCCGTTGGACGATCTGTTGGTTCCTTTCTTTTGCGATTTGTCGACCATCGGCCCCGAGGTCAAATTGGATGGTGATCGGTCCTAGCGGGTCAGTTGAAAAGGCATTCACGATTGCGCCGCACGCCGAGCTTGCGCATGTTGCCTAGCGTCACTGGCTCGCAGGGTTTTTGGGTTTCTTGCCGCAAGTGGCTAGCTCGGTGGATTGCCGCTCAGGCTCCGACGCGAGCCTTTTGAGATACAACAGGCGACCTGTTAACAGCAACAAAAGGGTAAATATGGCGAACAACAGCACGCCACCCATGTCACGGTCGCTGACGCTTTCATAAATGAAAAAAACGTCGACAGCCGTTACGAAAAAGATGGCGGCCAGCGCGACGTAAATGGCAAAACTCGGCATCGCATCTGCCGTGGCGCGCAATTGGTCGGAGAACGTCCGCCGATGATCTGTGCGAGGCATCCCGGCGAGCGCCCGGCGCAGGGTGAATTGATAGTAGGCCGTACCGGGCACAGCTATTAGCCCCACCCCCCAGCCACAGGCCATCAGCGCCAGCAATCCACCATCCGGCGACAGCGGCGATTAATATTAGGGGCAGGCTTGAGCGGTTCATCCGCCTGAGGAAGGCAACAAGCTCCGCCTTCTTGGCATCGTCAACGATGTAGCCTCTTCTGAAGGAACGCGCGCCATATGGAAAAAACGCGTGACCGCCATCAATCTTTTTAAAATACCTTTCTTCCCAAGGCACTGAAGTGCACCCACGCAAGCCAACGGCTGTTACGCGCCAGAATAACAAAACACGAGCGAAATGCCGTATGTCAGCAAACCAAAAACACACGCTCACGGAGCTCGCGCATGCTGCCGACCGTCATCGCATCGCCGGACGAGTGCTTCGGCTTCATTCGATCACCTCGTCGGCGCCCGCGATCAACTTGGCCGGAAACTCGGTCCCGAGCGCGCTAGCGGCCTTCAAGTTGATCACGAGCTTCAACCTCGTGGGTCGCTGCACTGGAAGTTCTGCGGGATTTGCTCCGTTTAGAATTTGCCCGGTGTAAACGCCGACTTGGTAATACGCGTCGGGAATACTCGCTCCGTAATTCATGAGACCACCGGCCGCCGTAAACTCCCGCCACGGATAAATAGCCGGAACTTTGTTGCGTTGTGCGAGAGCAACGATTTGGTCAATGTGATTCCCAAACAATGGGTCGACGCCGATTTGTAGACCCTCAATGCGGTCGTGGGTCGCGAATGCTTCTTCAATGTCGACAGGGTTGCTCGCCTGCGCGATCCGCAGTTGCAGACCGAGTGCCCGGGCGGCAGACTGCAACTGTTCGGTTTCCGCCGCTGCTTGGACTGGATTTTCTGGATTGACCAACACAGTGATTGATTTGGCCGCCGGGACAAATTCGTGCAGCAATTCGAGGCGCTTTGCAGCTATTTCTTCGTTGAAGTATGAGACGCCGGTTATATTGCCGCCCGGCCTGTTCAGGCTTGCAACGAGGCCCAGCTTCACTGGGTCGGAACCGATCATGAATACAATTGGGACGAGCGTCGTCGCGGCCTTGGCAGGCAGCGCGGCCGGGCTACCGGGAGCCGCGATGACCGCCACTTTGTGTTGGACGAGCTCCAAAGCAAGGGCTGCCAGTCGATCGTAGTGCTCTTCCGCCCAGCGATATTCGATCGCAACGTTGCGACCCTCAACGTAGCCGGTCTCCGCCAAGCCTCGTTTGAAATCGAGCAAAACTCCCCCACCCATTTTTTCGAGCGAGGAGACGCCGAGAAATCCGATCACCGGCATCGCCGTCTGCTGCGCCCGCACCATCACCGGCCACGCAGCGGCAGCGCCGAGTGCCGAGATGAACTCGCGCCGGTTTGTTCGACCGACCCGCATCAGACAGTCTCCCGTCGCGGGTCACTTTAACACCCTGGACCGGTTGGCGTTACCATGGTCGCAGCCGTCACCGCCCAGATGGGCACCGGCAAGTCAGGCGCGCGAACGTGGTTGCCCATCCCGCCTCTTCCTACGGGTTCTATCCGACTCACTATGGCTATGGAATCGCGTGCTATGGCTATGGGAATCGCGTGATACCGTGGTGGTGGTGATCCGCTGACCGCCTATAGGTCGCCGGCCGAGCTGATACGAGCTCCCCCCTTCGGTCCCAGCACCACCACAAGCGCGCCCATCTTCACCCGACTGTAGAGATCGATCACGTCCTCATTGGTCAGCCGGATGCAACCCGACGAAATCGCGTGTCCGATATATTCGGGCTGGTTCGTGCCGTGGATGCGATAGAGCGTGTCCTGGCCGTCCGTATAGAGATAAAGCGCGCGCGCCCCCATCGGATTGCTGGCGCCGCCGGCGACATGGTCCGGGAGCGGGCCCAGTCGCCGCTTCTCACTCGGGGTCGGCGTCCATCCCGGCCATTCTTCCTTGCGGCCGACTTGGGCAACGCCGGACCAAGCCTGACCCTGCTCTCCCACGGTCGCGCCGTAGCGGACCGCTTTGCCGTCAGAGAGCACGTAGTAAACATAACGCGCGGCGGTATCGACCACGACAGTGCCGGGCGCTTCCTGCCGGTGGTAGCGAACGACCTGACGCCGATACTCGGGCGGTATGAACGCCTGCCGATACGGAGGGTATGCCAGTTGCTGCCGATCGCGCGCCGTGAAATTGGCGTCCGGCACGGGACCGGGAGAAGGCACCAGGCGGCCGAATAGCGCCTCGAAAAAGTTTTGGGCAGAGACCGTAGCCACAGAAGTTAACAGCGTCGCGACCGTCATGCCGGTCACGAGCACGTTTTTGACGCCGCGGCTCAAGCCGGTCTGGCGACGGATGACCAAAGCGAAGGGCCCCCTGCCCGCGCGCGCCGATTCCCCCAGGCGCATCACGTCCCAATAAGCTTTGGTGGCGGGCGGAAATATGACCTTAGCGTGCCGGGAGTAAGATGTTGGAACGAATAGCTGAAGGTGTGTTCGCCGGGACACAGCGTCACCTAGCGAGAGGGACGAGCCGCGCCAAACCGCTACCTTTTCAAAAGATCGCGGATTTCCGTCAGCAGTTTGACCTCGGCGGTCGGCCCGGGCGAGGGAGCGGGCGGCTCCGCCGTTTGCAGCTTGTTGATCCCCTTGATGGCGAGGAACAGCACCCACGCGATGATCAGGAAGTTCAGAGCAACCGTGAGAAATTGCCCCCAACCGAGAACCGCACCTTGCTTTTTGGCGTCGGCGTACGACGCGCCGGCCGCAACCTTTGAAGACAGCGGGAGGTAATAGTTTGAAAAATCCAATCCGCCAGTGACCGCCCCGATGACCGGCATGATGATGTCGCCGACGAGCGACGTTACAATCGCTCCAAAAGCAACTCCGATGATCACGCCCACCGCGAGATCAACGACGTTGCCGCGCATTGCAAATTTTTTGAATTCTTCGAGCATCAGTGCCCCCGAATTCCATTTGCCGAACGGTTGGACCGAGTAGGGCTGCAATCAGACCTGGTCATTGTCGGGCCGCAGGCAGGCGCGTCCGGCGCCAAGCGCAAAATCCAGGTCCAAACAACTCATTGCATTGAATGCTTGAATACCACGATCAGGCTGCGTGCTTGAAGCTCGGCAGCACCCGCGGCGTTTCCTGTTGAGGTAGCATGGTGTTTGATTGATGTTGACCGCACCGGTGATGCGATGCGGTCGCTATCCGCCCGCGGCCGCCAGCAACGGCGGAATATCCGGATCGTTGCCGTGTTGGACGAAAGCGGAGGAACAAAATGCCGATCGCCAAGTCGCTCGCACTCGCCGCTGTCCTGATCATCGACCTGACGCTGGTAGACGCCGCGCCCATCAATCAGTCGGGGTACAGCCGCCCGGTACCGAAGCAAGGAGGAGGCGGCTATAGCTCGAATCCGAGAACGCGCGAGCTTGAGGTCCTCGCAGACAAGTACCGGCCTGGCTATTGAACGCAGTGCCATCGCGTACGCCCTCAACCCCAAAACGCCTTGACCCGACTGGCCTCGCGCACCGCGCGATCGTGGCCCGCATGCAGCGCCGGCTCGATCTCGGCCGCAGACAACAAGTGCACCTTGCCGGGGTCGGCCGCGATCAGGAGTGTCCTGGTTCCGGCGGCTTGGACGTAGTTGAGTTCCTGCGCGATATCGTTCGGAATGCCTGAAAACCGCATGCTTTGGTCGGTGAGCGCGACCACCAGCGCACGCTTGGCGCCGGCGACGAGATCGACGTGGGTACTGGTCGCGCACATGGCGCCATCCATGCACAGTCGATCGCCAATCCAGGTTGGCCCAAACACGCCAGGCAAGGACACGCTCGCACAGACCGCGTGCGAGACCGGAACGTCGCTCGATTGCGAGAGAACAATGCGCTCGCCGGTGTAGCAATCCGTCGTCGTCGCGTGGAACCGCGGACTCGGCCAGGCGCTACCGAGAGTGAGGACATCGACCATCAGCTGGAAATTGCGAATCGGTGGGTTGCGCGCCGCCATGGCGCCGCGGCCGATGGATTGGATCGCGGCGGCGCTGGCATCGTGGGTTGCTTCGGCGACCTCTCGCGCGCGGACCTGGCTGGGGTTTGATGCACGCGTCGGTATCAAGTCCGCTAGCAGTTTTGGCACGAGTCCAAAAAAATCCATGTCGTCGCGCAGGAACCCGAGACGGTCGGCCGCGACCGCGCTCCCGACCATCGCTCCGGCCGAGGTGCCGACAATGACGTCGGCGAGCTCATAGGAAACGCCCGCGGCGTGGAGCCCGTGCGCGAACCCGAGCAGCCAGGCGATGAAGTACTCCCCGCCGCCGCCAAGCACGAGCGCGCGGTCCTTGCCCTGTCCAAGCGCGGGAGGCGCCGGAACCGGCGTGGCCGCATGACCGCCGCTGGCGGGCTCGGGCTCACCGCTGCGCATTCCGGTTTGCGCGGCGGCGCCGCCCGCCGAGACGACAACGGCCGCGGTTCCGACCAGCACGTCGCGCCGGTAAAGGGCAAACCTACTATTTGAGCCGTTGTCGGATCTCGTCACAGGTTTTCTCTTTCGGTTGCTCCGGACCTGCTGCTAGGGCAGACCACTAAACTAGCAGGTTGCTGAAAAACTCGAGCGCGTCATTCCGGAAGCCGCGAAGCGGCTGTTCGGAATCCATAACCACTGGTGGAAATAATGCGGAAACACAGGGGTTATGGGTTCCGGGCTCCGGCCCAAGCACCCCGCGCGCATGCGCGCGGAGACCCCGCTTCTGGCCGGCCCCGGAACGACGACCGAGGAGTTGTCCGGGATCCGTGATGGCGCTGCCAATCCGCGAACGGCTTGCGATGCTGATGCCGCCGCCATGGTTCTATCGGCGGCGCATCGCGGAAGAAATACGCTCGGGCGAACCCGAACTCGCCATGCTGGCGAAGCTCGTGCCCCGCGGCGGTACTGCCGTCGACGTGGGCGCCAATCAGGGACTGTTCTCTTACGCCCTCTCCGACATCGCGGACCGCGTCGTCGCGTTCGAGCCGAACCCCGATTACGCGTCCTTCGCGCATTGGATGCTGCGCGGCCGCGCGGAGGTTCACCAGCTGGCGCTGTCCGACGCATCCGGGCGCGGGACCCTTTACGTGCCGCTGTCGGACGACGGAATGGTCCTGCACTTCGCCGGCAATCTGCAGCGCACCCACGCCCAGTTTCGCAACATGCAGACCCATGACGTCGAGATACGCACGCTCGACGAGTTCGGGCTCGTGGACGTGCGCTTCGTCAAGGCCGACGTCGAAGGCAGCGAGCGCGCAGTGCTCGACGGGGCACGCGCAACAATTGCGCGCGACCGCCCGATCATCCTGCTCGAGCTCCTGTCGGGTACCCATGCGGATCCCGCCGCCGCGACCGCGGCCATATGCGAATGCTTCGGCTACGATGCGTTCATCGTGCAGCGCGGCAAGGCGATCGCGGCGTTGCCTGCGATCGCCGCGCTGGGCAAGAATACGAGCTGGGGCACCGACATCGAGTCGCGGAACGTCCTGTTTGTGCCGCGATGAGCGGGTGGCGGTCCTGAAGGTGAAGGATGACAGCGAGCCCTTCCGATCGAGGCATCCCGCGACCCGCGTTTTGGGTCGACGCGGCCGGCTATTCGGACAGCGACCTGTTGCGCGCCGTTGTGGTCGTCGCTGGACTGTCCTGGTCGGCAGCCTTTATCGCCGTCGGACTTGGCTACGACCTGCAGATGTACGGCGACGGCGCGGCTTTCTCCTATGCGGTCGCCGTGCAGGACGCATGGGCGATCCATTGGCACAACATCTCGGGCCGCCTGTTTGTTTATCTGGTCTGCTTCGTGCCGGCCGAGATCGTGGCGGACATCACCAGAAACGCGCACAGCGGGATCGTCATTTATGGATTGCTGCAGTTTGCCGCTCCGCTCGTGGGCCTCTTGGCCACCTGGGCGGCCGACCGCTCGAAGGGGCATGTCATTTTTGTTTATGCGTGTTTTTCGACCGCCTGCCTCGCCCCGTTGGTGTTCGGCTTTCCGACCGAAGTGTGGATTGCGCACGCCTTGTTCTCGCCGACGCTTGCGATCTGCCATTACGCGAGGGCGGGACTAGGCAGTTTTAGTCTAGTCCTCGCCGCACTGCTCGCCCTCGTCTTCACCCATGAAGGGGCGCTGATACTGGCGGTTGCGATCGTGGCCACGCTTCTGCTGCGCGGCGGGCGAAGCGCCCCGTTCCGCCGGGGCGCAAGTGCGCTGCTGATCGCCATCCCGATTTGGATCCTGGTGAAAGCAGCGTTGCCGCCGGACGGATACTATGCGCCCGTCTTCGCCAGCGCGGCGCTGCATTTCTTCGACGCAACCATATTCGAAAACGAGTTGCTGTTGTTGCTGCTTGCAACGCTCGCAGGTTACTGGATTGCGTTGAGCGGGCTTCGGCGGCTGACGCCCGGAAAGGCTCACATCTACGCCACCCTGATCGTGACCGTGGCGCTGGTGGTCTACTGGTTATGGTTCGATCAGGCGCTGCACGCGAATAACCGTTACTATATGCGCACCGCGCTCCTGATCGTCACGCCGATGCTGGGCGTAGTGGCGGCGGCGCAGGCGCTCGCGGCGGAAGATCAACCGGATCGCGCGCAGGTCCCCTGGCTGACGCGGCTCGCAAAGGCTTGCGCGGGCAGTGTCGCGGCTCGGGCGATCTGCGGCGCCGTCGTCCTGGTCATGCTGGTGCATGTGGTGGAGACGACGAAGTTCGTAACGGCATGGGCCGATTACAAGGCTGCGGTGCGGGCCCTTGCCATGGGCGCAGCATCCGATCCCAAGCTTGGCGATTCACGCTTTGTGTCATCGACCAGAATAAGCGCCGACCTCAATCGGCTGTCCTGGAATTCGACCACGCCGTTCCTGTCGGTCCTTTTGGCGGACGAATTTGCGCCGGCACGGCTCGTGGTGGATCCGGCGGCGAACTATTTCTGGCTCTCCTGCACCGTCGCTACCGCGAACCTTGCGGCCGATCGGGCTGTTCCGGAAGAAGCCCGCTGGCTCGTACGTACGCATGCCTGCGAGCATCGATAGCGCCTGACGCTTAAAGCGCCTGAACCGGCGTCGCAAAAAAATCGACGTGACCAACGCGGACGCACGAACATCCGGCGATGACAGCGTCGCGGCGGCGCGCCAGCCATGCAACCGTGTCGGCGTGTGACAGGCTGCCGGTTCCGCAGGCGGCGCTCGCCCAACTCGCGAAGATCTTCATTTGCATCTCGTGCTCGTCCGGCCCGAGGACCCAGTCGGACGTGCCGTGCACAAGCGAATAGTTCATCGATTGAAGTTGCGCGATCGCGGCGGAGCCAGCCGCGGGCCCGAGCGCCGGCCCAAACCCCTTGTCGGTGCGCTGATGTTGATTGACCGCGGCGACGATCGCCGCATCAAGCGGATCCGCCGGGCCGATGTCGGTGCGTCCGTCGTAACTCAGCGTGGCATAGATCGGGATCGAACGTTGGGCGATCTCGCTGACAAGCCCAACAAGCCAACTCTCCGACACGAGATCGAGGAGCGCAAACGCGGTCACCAGATCGATCGGCCCACTGAGCGCATCCGCAAGACCGCAATTGAGGTCGAGCGCGCAGGCCTCGAGCGCGAACGCGCCGGACCGCGCGAGCTTGCCGGCGTGAGCGAGCAGCTCGGAATCGTTGTCGACAAGGCGCCAAACCTGACGCGCCGGCAGCCGTGGCGCTAGCGCCCGTAGGGTCGCGCCGATCCCGGCGGCGAGATCGACGATCCTCATCGAGTGACAGCCGCTGGTCGACGCAACAACTGCGTCGAGCACCACGGGGTTGCGCGCGCGCGCGTCGTAGCGCTCACGCAGCGCAAGCCAATCGGCCGAAAAGCTGGTCATGTGAGGGCTAACCCCGAACGATTGCCAAGCCCGATTCACTTAAACCCCGCGGGAGACCAAGAATTTCTATCAACCTGCCGGCGTCACATTGAAACCCCTACACGAGTTTCTGGAAATGGAAAACTATCCCGCGGCGCGGAAGAATTCGCCTTCCCACCGTACCAATTTCCGTGGAGCCGTTGGCGGCAAACAGGTAACGGTCTTGCGCCCGGTCTTATCGTTGGTTGAACAACCTCAGAGGGTCAACAGCAAGACCGTGAACAGCGCGATCAAAACCGCGACGACGATGCGCGTGTCATCGGGGCGACGCATGACGCCCTCGTTGCTTTCACGGTGCAACCCTGCCTGGCCCAGCTCAGTTCCACCCGCGCGGCATCTTGGCGCGCGACGAAAGGAATGCCCCTGCGGTCAAGCCGGCCTGGGAAAGCCGTAGAGCTCGCACGGGTTGTCCACCAGGATTTGGCGGCGCGTCGCCGCGTCCGGGATCCACTCCGCGATCAGATCGACCAGATCGCCGTCACTCGGCATCTGGCGGTCGTTCATGTTGACGTGCGGCCAGTCCGATCCCCACAGCAGGCGTTGCGGCGCATGCGCCACCAGCGCGCGCGCCAACGGCGTGACGTTGGCGTAGGGATACTCCTGCTGCGAGCAGCGCATCGGTCCCGACAACTTCAGCCACACGCGCCCGCTGTCGAGCATGCGCAGGACGGTTTTGAACGCCGGTTGGTCCGTGCCGCCTTCCGCCGGCACGCTCGCAAAGTGGTCGAGCACGATCCGGTTCGGCAGCGCCAGCAGGCGGTCGGCATTGTCGATGATGTCGGTCTGCTGCGGATAGAACTGCACGTGCCAGCCGTGCTCGGCCGCGCGCGCCGCGACGGCTTCCGAGAGCGTCGGCACCTGGCGCATGCCGCGTGCCGAACTGATGAACCGCAGTCCGCGCACCCCAAGCCGGGTCAGCCGCGCGAACTCCGCATCGGCGGTGTCGTCCGGCATCAAGGCGACGCCGCGATAGCGCTGGGGGAAGCGCTTGAGCGCGTCTTCAAGCACGGCGTAGTTGCGGCCATAGGCGCCGCCGCTGACGATGACGGCGCGCGACAATCCGAGCCGTTCCTGCAACGCGATGTTGGTCTCCGCCAGTTGATCGCGCGATTCATAGGTGCTGAGCGGATCGACCGGAAATTTCGCGGCCGGCCCGAACAGATGGATGTGGGAATCGCAGGAGCCCGGCGGCAGCGCGAGCTTCGGCTTCTTCGGATTGGGATCGGGAGGATTGGAGAGTTCGCGCATGACGTCTCACTCGGGCTTGATGTTCGCAGACTGGATGACGTCGCGCCACTGCGGGATTTCGCGCGCGATTTGGGCACGGAACTGCTCTGGCGTGCTGCCGACGGGGTCGATCCCGTCCCGCTTGAAGCGCTCCAGAAGCTCGTTGGCCGTAACCGCCCTGGCCACGGATTGCGACAGCTTGTCGATCATCGCGACCGGTGTCCCGGCGGGCGCCATCAGGCCGATCCACAGCACGCCCTCATAGCCGGGCAGGCCCATCTCGGCGACGGTCGGCACGTTCGGCAGCAACGGCGAGCGCGCACGGCCGCCATACGCCAGCGTGCGCAGCTTGCCGGCTTCGACGTATTGCATCGAGGTCGCGTAGGTATCGAGCTTGAGCTGCACCACGCCGGCGAGCAGATCGGTCATCGCTGGCGCGGCGCCGCGATACGGCACGTGCGCGACGTTGAGCTTGAGGCCTTTGAGCAGCAGCTCCATGGTAATGTGCGGCAGCGTGCCGATACCGGCCGACGAATAGTTGAGCTTGCCGGGATTGGCCTTCGCGTAGGTGACGAAGCCCGCAAAGTCCGCGAACGGCGCCGCCGGATGGCTGACCAACACTTCCGGGACCGCAGCCATGATCGCAATCGGCGTCAGGTCGTTTTCGGTATCGTACGGGAGCTTGCTCTGCAGCGCCGCGTTGATGGTGTGATTGGGCGTCGTGATCAGCAGCGTGTAGCCGTCGGGCGCGGCCTTTGCGACGGCGTCGGTCGCAATGATGCCGCCCGCGCCGGCCTTGGCCTCGATCACGAATGCGCGCCCGAGGTCGGAGGCCATGCGATCGGTCACCAGCCGGGTGACGAGATCGACCGCGCCGCCGGGTGGAAACGGCGTCACCACATGGATCGGCCGTGCGGGATATTGCGCGAGCGACGGCGCCGCGAACGCCGCGCTCAAGAACGCGATGAGCGCGGCCGCCGCGACCCGGCGATAAGTCTCGCACCCGCGCATCGGACGTCGCCGCCGCCACAGCGAGGCGGGCTCTGCGCGGATCAGCTGCGCGGCTTGCGGGCTGCCGCGGCCGGCTGCAGCGTTGCGTTCACGGGATTTGGTTCGACCGTGGTCGTTTCGGAGGAGTACCAGTTCTCCTTCTTGACCGAGACCTTGATCGGGATCGTCAGGGTCGTGTAGCCCGTGAGACCATAGGTCACGTTGTAGTCGCCGCTCTTGTCGGGCGCCGGCAGTGTGCACGGCGTGCGGCAACTTCCTCCGCTCGAGAGGCTCGCGTTGGCACCCGGCGGCGTCGACTCGAGCGACACCTTCGGTGGATCGCCGCCGAGCCCCGGAATCTGGGAGCACCCCGCAACGACCAGACCAAACACCGTCAACAGAACCAGCTTGCGCACAGAATTCCCCCGCTCATCTCTTCGCTGGCGCGAGACTAGGAAGAAATGCCCCCGTCTGCAACCGGCTTCCGCCGCAATCCTGGCCAACAACATGACAGGGCGGCAAACTCGCGGAAACAACACCAAAATCATTAAGGCCCCATGTACGAGATAGCGTTCCGTCCGTTGCAGGAGGCCGACTTTCCCGTGCTGACCGCATGGCTGGCCGAGCCGCATGTCCGGCGTTTCTACCAGAAGCAACCGGTCACGCTCGCGGATGTGGCGCGCGAATACGGCCCGACCATCAGGGGCGAGGAGCCATCGCGCAGCCACCTCGCGCTCCGCAACGGCGCGCCGTTCGCATATCTACAATGTTACCGCAACCTCGATTACCCTGAATGGTGCGCCATCATCGACGTGCGCGACGGCATCAGCCTCGACCTGTTCGTCGGCGATCCGGCCTGCCTGCGGCGCGGGCTTGGACAAGCGGCGCTTGGCGCCTATCTGCGACAGGTTGCCTTTCCGGCCTATCCGCGCGAAACGCGTGCCTATATCGGCCACGAGCTGATCAACACCGCGGCGCTGACCTGCTCGCAGGCAGTCGGGTTCCGGCCGCTGCGCCCCTTCCTGGAGGACGGCCTCGACATGATGCTGCTCGCCTTCGATCGAGTGCCGCCGATTTGAAGTTCCTGCACCTTTGTGCGAGCGTCCGTGCCGCGAGAGCGTTTGAGAGAAACCACATGTGCCGAAGCATCAAGACGCTGCACAACTTTGAACCGCAAGCGACGCATGAGGAAATCCATGCCTCCGCGCTGCAGTTCGTACGCAAGCTGAGCGGGTCCACACGACCGTCGAAGGCAAACGAAGTGGCGTTCAACCGCGCGGTCGATCAGGTCGCAGCGGCGGCGCACGAGCTTTTGCATGCGCTGGTGACCAACGCGCCGCCGCGCGATCGCGCCATTGAGGCTGCCAAAGCGAAAACGCGCGCGGCCCAACGCTACCGGTCAGAGCCGGCGGTGTCTTAGAGGAGCGTCATCCGGGGCGCCGCGCAGCGGCGAGCCCGGGACCCATAACCAGGAACCGTGAGTATAGATTCCGGGCTCCCTCGCTGCGCTCGGGCCCGGACGCGCGCGACATTTATCCGCGCCGAGGACGCCGCACGCGGCGTCCGCGCCATGTCAGGTCCAGCTATCGGTCAGGACTTGCGGCCCTTGATCGCATTGGCGCGCGCCGCGTAGGTGATGCGCCCGCCGCATCCGCCTTGAGCCGTGCACGCACGCGCGCTTTGAGCCGCTCCATGTCCTGCGCTGACGTGGCGGCGATCGTCGGGCGCAGACTTGGGGCCAACTGGCTGATCGCCCAGAACTCGTCGAAATCGGCGAACGTTCGCTCAACCGAGATCTCGCGCGTTTCGAGTGAAGTGAGGCCCCCGTCCGTCCACAAGGTCCGCAGGGCTTCGATCCGCGATGCGGGCGCACTCGGCGGCAGCACCGGATTGATGCCCACGCTCCGCAGTTCGGCCCAGATCGGTTCCAGTGTAAATCCGCCGCCCAGAATGTCCCACGCATAGGTCGCGACCAGGGCGCGCGGTCCAACGACCCGCGCCATCTCGGCGACACCCTTGGCCGGCTCGGGCACAAAGAAAATCACCAGCGCCATGACGGCGACGTCGAAGCGGGCATCGGGGAACGGCAGCGCCATGGCGTCGCCCTTTTGAAACGTCGCCAGACGAGCGGCCGGGCGCGAGCGCGCGAAGACGAGTTGGGCCTCGGAGGGATCGACGCCCTGAACCTCGGTCGGCCCGCATCGCTCGACGACTTGTTCGGTGAAGGCGCCATTGCCGCAACCGATGTCGATCCAGCGCAAGCCGGGACTCGGCGCCAGCCATTTGAGAAAGACGTCGCCGACCAACCGGCTCCATGTCCCCATGTAGCGTTCGTACGAAGCCCCGTCGTCAAAGCGAATTTCCGATACAGCCATGCGCGCCATTCCTTCGTACGGATCACAGTCCGGATGACTAGATGCCCGATCGAAAGTAGCATGCGGGTCACGGTCGTGCAGGGGACGAATGAGCAACACGGATCGGTGGGCAATTGCTCGATCGCCGCGCTTTGTCGATCGCGCGAGCGATGTTTTCGCGCGCGTGCTCGCTTTCGCGCCATCCGCCGGCCCGCCGCTCCTGTTCGGACTGCGGCTATGGGCGGCCGTGTGCCTCGCCCTTTATGTCGCGTTCTGGCTCGAGCTTGACTCACCCTATTGGGCCGGGACGACGGCCGCAATCGTGTGTCAACCGAGTCTCGGCGCCTCGCTGCGCAAGGCATCGTTCCGGGTGATCGGCACGCTGATCGGCGCGGTCGCAATTGTCCTGCTGACGGTCAGCTTTCCGCAGAGCCGGGTCGGATTTCTGCTCGGCCTGGCGGTGTGGGGGGCGCTCTGCGGCCTCGTTGCCTCCGTTCTGCAGAACTTTGCCTCCTATGCGGCCGCGCTTGCGGGCTTTACGGCCGTGATCGTTGCGAGCGACGAACTGCGCGCGACCGGCGGAGCCCACGGCGACGTGCTGCTGTTGGCAATCAATCGGGGGACCGAGATCTGCCTGGGCATTGTGTGCGCCGGTATCGTGCTGGCCGGCACGGACTTCGGTCACGCCCGGCGGCGGCTGGCCGCCACATTCGGTCGCATCACCGCGGCGGTCGGCAACGGGTTTTGCCGTACTTTTGCAATTCGAGGTTCCGACCTGCTGCGACTGCGCGTAGTGCGGCGCGAGCTCATTCGCAATGTCGCGGCACTCGGGCCGGTGATCGACGAGGCAATCGGCGAGTCGACGGAGTTGCGCTATCGCTCGCGCGCGTTGCAGACGGCCGTCGACGGCCTGTTCTCCGCGCTCACCGGCTGGCGTGCAGTGGCCAATCATCTCGAGCACGCACCCGACCAGAACCAGCTCGACATCGACGAGGTCGCCAATAGGCTTCCGCGCGAATTGCGTGCGCCCGCGCCCGTCGCAAGCCCGATCGAACTGGGTCACTCGTGCCGGGCCGCGGCGCGGAGCCTGTTTGTGATGCCCTGCACGAGCCCGTCCGAGCAGTTGATGGCCGATCACTCCGCCAAGGCCATGACCGGGCTGGCGCGCGCGTTCGACGGTCTTGCGCTGTTGACCAATCCGATGGGCCCGGCTCCGCACTTCAGGATCGCTCGCCTGCGCGTCCCCGACTGGCTGCCGTCCATCGTCAATGCGGTGCGCATCCTCGTCACGCTTGTCGCGGCCGAACTGGTCTGGGTGTTGACCGCCTGGCCGAACGGCGCGCTCGCCATCGTGTTTGCAGCGATTACGGTCATCCTGCTGGCACCCCAGCAGGATAAAGCCGCCGATGCCGCGCAGACGTTCCTGTACGGCTGCCTGCTCGCTGCCGTGCTTGCGGCCATCGTCGCATTCGCGGTCTTGCCGAAGCTCGTGACCTTCGTCGGCTTTGCGCTTGCGCTCGGGGCCGTGCTGGTGCCGGTCGGCGCGCTGGCGGCGCAGCCCTGGAACGGTCAGCTGTTCATGATCACCGGCTTCAACTTCATCCCGATGCTCGCCCCGCAAAACCTGATGACCTACGACACCAGTCAATTCTACAACTCGTCGGTCGCAATCTTCGTCGGGGTACTGATCAGCGTGCTTGCCTTTCGGCTGATCCCTCCCCCATCTCCGGCGCTGCGCACACGGCGCCTGCTCGCGCTCACGCTGCGTGACCTGCGCCGTGTCATCACCAGGCAGCAGCCAACGAGCCGGACCGGCTGGGAGAACCGGGTCTACGGCCGCCTCGCGGTCCTGCCGCCGCAAGCGGAGCTGGAGCAGGCCGCGCAGCTCGCTGCCGCGCTCTCGGTCGGAAACGAGATCATCCGACTGCGCCGGATTGCTCAACACGCCGGCCTCGGCGGGGAGACCCGGGAGGCGTTTGCGGCGCTGGCACGCGGCGACAGCCAACTCGCGATCACGCGGCTGGCGAGCGTCGATCGCGCGCTCGCCGCGATCCCGGCGCAGCAACCCGGGGCGCGGCTGCGGCTGCGCGCGCGCGGCGCCATTCGCGCGATCATGGACGCGCTCGGGCAATATGCCGACTATTTCGACGGGGGAGCGGCCTGATGCGGTTCGTCGAAATCGACGTGTTTGGAGTCTACGTCGCGCCCATGGCGTTGATGTTGATTGCGGCGTGGCTCATACTGATTCCGCTGCGGCGAGTTGCGAGTCGCTACGGCCTGTTGCGTCACGTCTGGCATCCGGCGTTGGTTGTTTTTTCGGTCTACATGATCGTACTGTCGTTAATCGTGCTGCTGGTTGCAAATCGGGGCCGCTGATGTCCACCGCCGAACTGCGACCGGATAGGAACAAGCCGAGTGCACCGCCCGAGGTGGTTGCGCAAACGACGAGCGCGCCCGTCCCGCGGCCCCGCATCCGCATCCTGCCGATCGTGATCACGTTGATCGTCGCCGCGATCGCGGCGGTGCTTACCTGGTTCATGTGGACCACTTATATGGGAACGCCCTGGACCCGCGACGGCCGTGTGCGGGTCTATGTGGTGACGATCGCCCCGCAGGTCGCCGGCACCATCGCCGAACTGCCGGTCAAGGACGATCAGTTCGTGCACAAGGGCGATCTGCTGATGCTGATCGACCCGACCAACTACAAGATCGCGGTCGAGGTCGCGCAGGCCGCAGTGGATCAGACCAAGGCCTTGGCCGACAACGCGCAAGTCGAGGCGGAGCGGCGGCAAAAGCTCGGCGACTGGGCCTCCGAGGAGGAACGGCAGACGTTCATGAGCCGCGCGATGGCGGCGCAGGCCACGCACCAGCAGGCGGTTGCCAACCTCCAACAGGCGCAGGTCAACCTCAAGCGCACCCGGATCGAGTCGCCGGTCAACGGGTACGTCACCAACCTGCAGGCCCAGCTCGGCGATTATGTGAACGTTGGCGAGCGCCGGATCTCGGTCGTCAACGCGGACTCGTTCTGGGTCGACGGATATTTCGAGGAAACCGTCCTGGGATCGATCCACATCGGCGATCCCGCGCAGATCAAGCTGATGAGCTACAGCGACATCATCACCGGCCATGTCGCCGGGGTGGCGCGCGGGATCGACATCGCCAACGCGTCGCCGGACGAGGCCGGTCTCGCCAAGGTCAATCCGATTTTCACCTGGGTTCGCCTTGCGCAGCGCGTGCCGGTGCGGATCGCGCTCGATCACGTCCCGCCCAGCATAAGGCTGGTCGCTGGCCAGACCGCCACCGTCCAGATCAATCCGGCGCCCGCCAAGGCGGCGCGGTGATGCAGCGAGCACAGAAGGCAAATCCCCCGATGGCAGATCGTGCAACTGGCGCCAGCGACGCCGCCGACTGGCGCGCGCAGGCTTTCGACGCCTTCGAGCGCGCCGGCGTGGAGATCTTTTGCTATCTGCCCGATGCCGGCCTCGACGCTTTCATTCACCGGGCCAACGCCGGCAATGCCCGCCGCGCCGTGGTCCTCTCAACGGAGGAAGAAGGCGTCGGCATCTGCTGCGGCGCCTGGCTCGGCGGCAAGCGCGCGGTGCTGATGATCCAGAGCAGCGGCGTCGGCAACTGCATCAACACGTTTTCGCTGGTGACCAATTGCCGGTTCCCGTTTTTCCTGCTCGTGAGCATGCGCGGCGAATTCGGCGAAGGAAATCCCTGGCAGATTCCGATGGGCAGCACGACCCAGGAGATGCTGAAGCTCGCCGGTTTCCAGGTGTTTCGCGCCACCCATCCGGAGGACGCCATCGCGATGGTGACAGAAGGGCTCAAGATGGCCTGGCGCAGCGACGCGCCGGTGGCGGTTCTGCTCTCGCAGCGCCTGATCGGCGCCAAGGACATGTGAGATGGCGAATTACCTACCGCGCGCTGAGGCCGCGCGTATGCTGATGGACCAAGTCGGCGACGAGCTCATCGTGTGCGGCTTGGGGTCGCCGGTGTCCGACGTATCCAGCCTCAAGGACCGTGATCTCAACTTCTATCTGGTCGGCGCCATGGGGTCCGCGGCCCCGACCGGCCTCGGGCTCGCGCTGGCGCAGCCCGATCGCGCCGTCGTGGTCGTCACCGGCGATGGCGAGCTGATGATGAACGTCGGCATCCTGGCCACCATCGGCATCAAACAACCGCGCAATCTCTCGATCCTGGTCTTCGACAACGAGCGGTTCGGCGAAACCGGTCAGCAGGTCAGCCACACCGCGCACGGAATCGACATCGCCGGCATTGCGGCGGCTTGTCGTTTTCCGCACACCGCGCTGGTGCGTCAATCACATGAGCTTGGCAACGCGCTCGCGCTCACGCGCGCCATGAGCGGACCCTATCTGGCGGTGATCAAGGTCGATCCCGAGCGCGTGCCGATGTCGATCCCAATCAAGGACGGCGTATTGTGCAAGGGGCGCTTTCGCAAGGCATTGCTCGGCACCTATTGAACGCGCATTAATCTCACGCCGACTTTCGCATCCGGATCTCGATCCGGCGGCGCTCGCGGACGTCGCCCTGGTTGTCCCAGCGCGTGAGCCTTCCGTCGACGTCGATCAGCTGTGCGGCCGACAGCGGCAGGATGTGAAATCCCTGCAGACGATAGTCCGAGGATAGAACCCGGACGACCGCGAGTGCCCGCGCCAGTCCCAGTCCGGCGTTGTCGGCCCACTGCAGGACCGCGGGATCGCCATCTCCCTGGGTGACGAACGGCAGGCTGCGATCGAGATTGGAGCCGCGGCCACTCACCGGTTGCTCGTCGGTGTGGCCGATCACCTCGATGACGTCGACGTCGAACGACTTTGCGATCTGCAGCAGCCGCGCGACCACGAACGTGCGCAGTCCTTCCTCGAAGTCAGGCGTGAGCTCGGCTTTGCCGGTGGCGAAGAAATAGCCATTTGCTTCGCTCAGGTTGATGATCGGCGGCCACGTGTGGCCGCCCGCGCGCTCCCCCTCCTCCTTCGCAGGCTTGGAACTCGACATGCCGCGCTCGATCAACATCACGAGGTCCGGCGGCGCCAGCTTGGCGAGCGCTGGGTCGGTGCGCTCAATCGTCTGTTGCAGCGCCAATGCGCGCGCGATCTTGTCCGGATCGCCGACCCGGCTCAACAACTGCTGCATCTTCGCCAGCGCCGCCGCGTTGTCTCGCAGCGAGCCCCGTTTGATGCCCTCGCGTTCGATCCTGGCCACGATGGCGTTGTTCTCGACCAGCGTTCGCCAGAACTCGTCGATCTTTTGGCGCGACGTCGGCCCGGCGGTCCGATCGATCAGTTCCGCCAGATCCGGATTGCGCTGGATCGAATCGACCATGGCGGCGTCCGCCGCGGCGGTCGCCTCGGCCTCCTTGAGGTGCGCGAGCGCCGTGTCGCGCTCGCCGCGCTCCTTGACCAGCGCCACGCCCACGGCGATGAGCAGACAGAACACCAGGAGCAGCATGATCTCGGCCATCGTCAGCCCGAGCACAAGGCCGCGCCGATACGAGGCTGTCTGACGGCCGATCGTCTCCGACATCAGTCGACCCGCTCCCGCCGCGGTTGAAGCCGCAGCACCTGCAGGTCTTCCACCGATTGCGAAATCTTCTCCGCGGCCTGCACCAGCGTTTGCGCGTCGGCTTCAGTGGCCTCGATGGCCGCGCGCAGCCCTTCGGCCTGAACCGTCACATCGACCCCGGATCTGATCAGAACGTCGGTGAAGGTGCGCATCGTGTCGTCGGTTTTCGCGAGCAATGCGCGCAGTAGCTCGACATGGGCTTTCGAGTCGGTCTTGAATTGCTCGAACATCGTCGCAATGGCCTGGGTCGACGCGGCAAGCGCATCCTTGATCGCGGTTGCGTCGGAAGTGGATCGCTCGGAGAGCGATTCGACGGACTGCGAAATCGACTGCGCGATCGGTTCCAGGCCGGCTTTGATCGAACTCTCCGGCGTCTCGATCGCGTTCAGCTTGGCGATCACCTCGTCGAGCTTGATCGCCGTCGCCCTGACCCGGATCGCCAGCTTGTCGGTCTCCGCGCCGAACTGCTGCGCGCTCGCGCCGAGCGACGCCGCCAGCGTCTTGCTCAGTTCTCCCAACGTATCGCCGGAATGGCGCGAGGCAGCCTCCAGCGGTTGCGCGAGCTGCCCGGTTATCTCCTTCAGGCTCGCATCGAACTTTGCGACGATCTCGTCGAACCGCTCCGCCACCTGCTTGAACGAGTCGGCGGCCGCCTGCTGCGCGGAGCGGCGGTGATGTCCGAATTCCACCACGGTGCTGTCGAGTTCGCGCCGGACCCGGCGCGCCGCTTCGGCGAGCTCGAGCCGCATCATGCGCTCGACCTCCACCGGATCACGGCGCATCTGATTGAACACCACGCGCAGCCCGATGCCGGCGATGGTCGAACCGATGGCGATGCCGAAATTCTGCACGATGTCCTCGGCGGCGTGCTCGGCGGAAAATTGATAGAGCGACACCCCGAGGCTCGTCAGCGTAAACAGAAAGCCCATGTAATAGAGGTTGTCGCCCGACTGATCGTCCCGCAACCGCAGGTTCCGCGCTAAGAAGATCAGCGCCGCATAGGCCAGCATGATGCCGACCGGCACGAACGTGACGTAGAATTGGCCGACGCCCGCGAGCTTCGCCAGCAGGATGTAGGCGGATCCAAACGCGACGAACAACAAGAACACGACTGCGTTCGCGCCGGTCGCGTCCGCAGCCTCGTAAAGTCGTTCGATCCCGGAGCGCTGCCGCGTCAATCAGCCGACTCCCTGAAGCTTGTTAGCCTGCTTGAAGCGGCCGTTGTTGTCGCGAATCCAGTCCGCCCAAAACCGGATGTGATCGGCGGAATTGAGAGGTTTCCCGGACATCCGCTCGATGTAGTAGATCTGTACGTTGGCGCCATGCAGATCCGTTCTCACTTTCTGATAGGCACGCGATGCCTTGAACCGCCCGAACGAGAGATCGCCCGTATATTGCGAATAGTCCGGCTCGTGCTCGATCATGTCGGAGATCAACACGAGCGATTTTGGAATTTGTTCGTTGAGCCGTCCGGTAAATCGTTCAACTGCGATCCGTTGCACCGTCTCCATGATCGGAGAGATCTTGCCCGGCAACGGACGAAATCCGCTTTCCAGAGCCTCGTCAAGCGGTTGGCGAAACCCGTCCATCCAGCGCTTCTTTGCGAGCCGCGGGTTTGCGGTATATTCGCTCAGGTTCGACCCGTCGCCCGGATTGCACTTGGCGAAAATGGGTCGGCCGCCTGCCGTGTTGGCGTCCAGCAGCCGAATTTCCAGCAGTCCGTAGGCCGGCAGCGTCTCGGCCAAATCCACCAGCGCGGTTCGCACCTCGCGTTTGGCGATGTCGGGAATGTCGTCCGTTGAGTCGAGCAGGACCACCGTGACCGAGTGCGGTCCGTCGAGCGGACACAACGACGAGAGATCGAGCGCCGGCGGGCGCGCGGTGCCGGTATACACGTAGGCGCCGGCCCCGAGAACGCCGAGTGCAAACACCGCCAGCACGATGCCGAGCGCGTGCTTGCGCAATTCGCCGGAACTCCGGCTACGCCGCCGACGCGTCCGCCCGGACAACGGTCTTCTCCTCTACCAACTGGTCGATCTCTCGATAGGTTGCGAACGCCCGCTCGAACTCGGCGTGGATCGCGCGCACCTGATCGACCAGGATGTTTTGCGACTCGGCAATGGAGCGCCGCAGGTCGTCGCGCGCCGAACTCTCCAGCAGCTCCGCTTCGATCGGAAATTTCTCCAGCGCATAGGGCGTTGCGAACCACGGCGGCGGCGGGGTCTTGCGCGAGCGCCGGTTGGCCTCGCGATAGATCGCGAGCAGCGCGTTCGCGGTGCGGTCGAGGTGAGACTGGTGTGCGGCAAACAGCCGGACCAGCCGCGCGCGGCCCTCGAGGATGGCGTCATGCTCGGCACGCCGCACTGAGAGGTCGCGGTT
>JBPYFJ010000062.1:0-7122 GCA_051985675.1 Xanthobacteraceae bacterium
GAGCCGTCGATGCGATAGAGATTGTACCCGGCAGGTTCCCAGCGTCCGCCAGTCGCGGCGGACGCCGACGGCACGCCGACCGCCGGAATACGGCGGGTTGGGCCGTCCAGCCAGGTTACCGACGCCAGGTGCTCGTGTCCGTGCAGAACGATCTCGGCGCCGGCATTCGCCAGGGCGTCGCGAAAGAGGGTCGCATCGAGCAGCCGCTCGCGGCGGCGGCGCGGCTCGCTCTCGGGCGGGTGGTGGATCAGCACAACACGAAACAGCCGCTCATCGCCAAGCTGTGCCAAAAGCTCGGTCAACCGGGCGGTTTGCTGGGCGCCGAGGCGGCCGGTCGCCATCAGGGGCGGCGAGGCGACCGCGGTGGATACGCCGATCATGGCAATGCCGGCGCGGCGGCGGATGAACGGCATCTGCGGTTCGGCGGCGCCGTCGCCGCGCATGTAGGCGCCCCAATACGCTGCCGCCTGTCCGACCATCGAGCGAACGTAGGCGTCGTGGTTGCCCGGGATCACGGTCACCTTGTGCGTGGACCCGAGCGCGGCGAGCCAGGCGCGCGCGGCCGTGAACTCGTCCGGCAACGAGATGTTCACGAGGTCGCCGGTGACCGCGATGTGGTCCGGCGTCTGTGCGACGAGGTCCGCCACGATCTCATCGAGCGAGGCGCGCTGATGAATGTCGCGCCGCTTGCGCTGCCAGTTGAGAAAGCCGAGCAGGCGTTTGGACGCGAGCTCGGAGAAGCGGGGCGTCGGAAGCGGGGCGAGATGCGGGTCGGAGAGATGTGCCAGCGTGAACATGCACCAACACTACGAGCTGCCGATCAAAATGCCTGCCAGAAAGACGAGAACGCCGCCCACGACCACCTGGAACGCCGCTCCCAGGAACGGTGTGTCCATGTAGCGATAGCGAATATAGGAAATCGCCGCGAGTTCCACCGCCACCACCGCGATCGCGATCACGGTCGCGGTCATGAAATGCGGAATCAGGTAGGGCAGGGTATGACCGAGCCCCCCGAGCGCGGTCATGACCCCGCAGATCGCGCCGCGCAGCCAGGGCGTGCCGCGCCCGGTGAGCGAGCCGTCGTCGGATAGCGCCTCGGCAAATCCCATGGAAATTCCGGCGCCGACCGACGCCGCCAGTCCGACCAGAAATGTGTTCCAGGTATTGTGGGTGGCAAACGCGGCCGCAAACAGCGGCGCGAGCGTGGAGACCGATCCGTCCATCAGGCCGGCGAGGCCCGGCTGCACGTACTGGAGCACAAAGATGCGGCGCGCAGTCTCGTCTTCCTTGGCGCGCGCGCTCTTGGTCAGGATCTGTTCCTGCAGATGTTCGGCGTAGCTCTCGTGCCGGTCCTCGGCTTCGGCCAGCCGAACCAGCAGCTCGCGGATCGAGGTGTCGCGCGTCGTCTCGGCGGCCTTGCGGTAGAAGCGCGCGGCTTCGAATTCCATTTCGGCGGCGTATTTGCGCACCTCGGCGAGCCCGAGCGGCCGCACCAGCCAGAGTGGGGTCTTGCTGATGAAGCCTTTGACGTCCTGGCGGCGGATCAGCGGCAGATATTCGCCGAACTTTTCCCGGTAGAGGTCATAGAGCATGGCGCGGTGGCGCACTTCCTCCTGCGCCATCTCGTCGAACACCTTGGCCGAGGCCGGGAATTGATCGCGCAGCCCCTGGGCGAAATCGCTGTAGATGCGGCTATCCTCTTCCTCGTTGGATATCGCCAGCGCCAGGATTTGCTGTTCGGTAAGATCTGCAAAACGCTTCACGGTCGCCCCGCGTGTCCGATCGGATTGCACCGTTATAGAGTGAGGCCAGTACTTTGGAAAGGTTCTAAACTATATGGTGATCTCCGCTGCGCGTGGCGCAGTCGAACCGGTGCTTCGACGCGTTTTCCATCTCTACTGGCGCTTTTCGCGCGGCCTGACGTTGGGCGTACGGGCGCTCGTTCTCGATCCGGCGGGCCGCGTTTTCCTGGTCAAGCACAGCTACGTCAGCGGCTGGCACCTGCCGGGCGGCGGTGTCGAGCCGGGCGAGACCATGCTCGATGCGCTGGGACGCGAGCTGCTCGAGGAAGGCAACATCGAGCTAACTGGGATTCCGGCATTGCACGGGCTCTATTTCAATGCCGGTGTGTCAGATCGCGACCACGTGGCGCTGTTTGTGGTGCGGACGTTCCGGCAGACGGCGCCGCCGACGCCGGACCACGAGATCATCGCGCATGGGTTTTTTCCGACCGATGCCCTTCCGGATGGGACCACCGCGGCGACGCGCGCGCGGATCGCGGAGGCGGTGCATGGCGCGCCCGCGCGTGATCGCTGGTGAGGTCGCGCGCAGCGGTTGGGCCACCAGCGGCCACAAGCAGCAACGGGCTGCGCCACTCAACCCTTACGGCAAATTCCTACGCAAATCGCGCGCGGTCGTGCGGCGCGGCGAAATCGAGCGCCGGGCCCAGCGGCACGATGCCGGTCGGGTTGATATGCAGGTGACTGCCGTAGTAGTGGCGCTTGATCTGTCCGAGATCGACGGTCTCGGGGACGCCCGCGACCTGGTAGAGATCGCGAACATAGTTGGAGAGATTGGGATAGTCGATGATGCGGCGAAGGTTGCACTTGAAGTGGCTGTAATAGACCGCGTCGAACCGCACCAACGTCGTAAACAGCCGCCAATCGGCCTCGGTCAGCGTGCCGGACACGACATAGCGATGCTCTGATAACCGCCGTTCGATCGCGTCGAGCGCCCCGAACAGGGCGCGGAACGCCTCTTCGTAGGCCTCCTGCGAGCGGGCAAAGCCGGCGCGGTACACGCCGTTATTGATGTTCTCGTAGACGAGGGTGTTGACGCGGTCGATCTCGCCGGCGAGCGCCGGCGGATAGTAGTCGGTGCGATCGCCGGTGATGGCGTTGAACGCGGTGTTGAACATGCGGATGATTTCAGCGGATTCATTGCTGACAATCGTGCGTTGCCAGGTGTCCCACAGCACCGGAACGCTCACCCGGCCGGTGTAGCGCGGGTCGGCCGCGACGTAGATGTCGCTCAGCCGTTTGGCCCCGATTACGGGATCGCCGGTCGAACCATCGCCGTCGAACGTCCACCCTTCGGGACCCATGTGGGGTGCGACGATCGACACCGAGATCACGTCATCGAGTCGTTTGAGCCGCCGCATGATCAGGGTGCGATGCGCCCACGGGCAGGCGAGCGAGACGTAGAGGTGATAACGGCCCGTTTTGGCCTTGAACCCGCCCGAGCCTGAAGGACCCGGACTGCCGTCAGCCGTAATGAAGTTGCGAAAGCGCGCCTGCGCGCGTTCGAAGCGGCCGTCCTTGCGCATGCGCGCATCGTCGGCGTCCGTGCGCCACACGCCGTCGACCAAAAGCCCCATGTTACACTCCGTTTTGATCCGTGCCGCGCAATAGCGTAAGAACCACCGCACACCAACGACCCTGCGGGCGCGCCGGCGACTCCATGACGGACCTCTCAGTCACCATCCTACCCGAGACCGCGGACGACGCGCTTGCGATCGAGCGCTTGCATGAGCGCACCTTCGGTCCCGGGCGGTTCGCGCGTACGGCATATCGGGTGCGCGAGCGCATCGCGCATCTCCTCTCGCTCTCATTTACGGCGCGGGTCGGCACGTTGTTGGTTGGCTCGGTCCGGCTGTCGCCGATCCGCGTCGGAGATACGCCCGCGCTGCTGCTTGGTCCGCTCACCATCGAGCCGCCATTCCGCGGGCGCGGGATCGCGATCAAAATGCTGGAACGGGCGCTGTCGGAGGCCCGGCGCGCCGGGCACCGTCTGGTGGTGCTCGTGGGCGACGAGCCCTATTACGCCAAGGTCGGCTTCAAGCGGATCCCGCCGCGCCAGGTTACGATGCCGGGGCCGGTCGACCCGGCCCGGCTTCTGGTCGCGGAACTCGCGGACGGCGCGTTTGACGGCGTGTCCGGAGCGATCCAACCGGATTGGGCTCAAGGCACCCACGCGTAGCTGGCCACGCTGCGACGCGCGACGTCAGCGACCTTCCCGCGCCCAGGTCATGGCCAGGCTGCCCAGCAGCAGCAGCATGCCGAGCAGACCGGTGAAGATCGGCAGCACGCCGATCCCGCGCACCACGCTAGCATCCCGCATTTTCAGGCCGATCCAGTCGGCGCCCTCGAACGTATCGGTCGAGCGCACCGCAAGCACGCGCGGGATGGTCAGGCCGTCGCCGGGGTCGAGCCGCCGCGCGCTGCCGCCGCTGGCGGTGGCGAGCGGCCCCACGACGTCCGTCGTCGAGGTCACCTCCGCGAACTCGCGTGGATTAGCCGGGCCGACGTTGGCAAGCGTCGTGAGCTTGCCGTCGGTAGCGCGCCAGAGCCCGATTTCGTTGGCCTCGATGGTCTTGCGCCATACGCCCGGCTCAACCGGATCGAGCACCACGGTTCGCGTCGCGCCCGATGGCGCGGTCAGCGTCACCTCGGACACGCTGTCCGCCATGGTCTGTCGCTGCACCACCAGGTCGCGCCCGTTCGCGGACAGGCGCAGGGCCTCTTCCTCAAGATCCGGCTGCTGCATCAGCCAATGGGACAGCCGGCGCAGCAAATCGAGATGCGGCCCGCCGTCCTCATATCCGCGCGCCCACAACCAGATGTGGTCCGAAAGGAGCAGCGCGACGCGGCCGGCGCCCTCGCGCGACAGCACCAGCAACGGCTTGTCGTCGGGCCCGCTCATGACGGTGGTGCCGTGCGCCGACCGAGTGTCCACGATACGGAACCAGCGACTCCAGTGCGGCGGATCCTCGGTGCTGCCCTCCAGGCCGCGTGTGACCGGGTGCCGCTTGCCCAGATCAGTCAACTGCGGGCGGAACGCCGCCTCGGTCGTTCGCCCGGTCGGTTCGGCTGGCAGCACCGCGTCGAGCGGGGTTCGCCAGATCGTGGTCGGGCTTGCGTAGTCCGGGCCGGCTGCAA
Organism: Xanthobacteraceae bacterium; assembly: GCA_051985675.1. Classification (GTDB taxonomy): domain Bacteria; phylum Pseudomonadota; class Alphaproteobacteria; order Rhizobiales; family Xanthobacteraceae; genus JAFAXD01. The sequence continues at coordinate 4,938 of JBPYFJ010000062.1, forward strand.
CCAGTACTGCGCCACCGTCGTGCACATAGCGCGCGATATTGTCGAAGTAGATGATCGGCAATACGCCCTGGCGGGCGTAGCGATCGAAAATGATGAGCTGGAACTCGTTGATCTTCTGCTGGAACAGCTCGCGGGTCGGGAACGCGATCAGCGAGAGCTCGTTGATTGGCGTGCCGTCCTGCTTCTCGGGTGGACGCAGAATGGTGAAGTGCACGAGATCGACATTGGCGTCGGACTTGAGCAGGTTGCGCCACGTGCGCTCGCCCGCGTGCGGTTCACCGGAGACCAGCAGAACCCGCAGTTTGTCGCGCACGCCGTCAATCGACACGACCGCCCTGTTGTTGACGGCGGTCAGTTCGCCCGGGACCGGCGCAGTCTCGATCTCGACAATATTGGGTCCGGCATGCGGCAGCGGAATCTGCGTGCGCACCGCCGTGTCCGTGCGCACGGCGCGCTGGTCGACGATCTCGCCGTCACGACGGATCGTGACCTCTGCGACGTCCGGCGCAGATCCTGCGTCCTCAATCCGGAACACTAGCGTCTGCGATTGGCCGACAATGCCGAACCGGGGAGCCGAGATCAGCGCGACCCGCCGGTCGCGCTCGTTCGGGTGGCCGGTGATCAGCGCGTGGACCGGCGCGGAAAAACCGAGCGCCCCGACATCCGCGGGCACGTCATGCACGCGGCCGTCGGTGAGCAGGATCGCACCCGCGATGCGATCGGGCGGCACATCCGCGGTCGCGGCGCTCAGCGCGGAAAACAGCCGGGTCCCGTCGGTTGTGCCATTGCTCTCGCCGGCTTCGACCGTGCGCACTTCGAGGCCGGCGATGCGGCCGAGACGCTGGGTCAGAGCGTCGCGCGCCGCCTGCGTCTGGGCCGCGCGGTCGCCAAAGTTCTGGCTCGGACTTTTGTCCACGACGACGACCGCAACCGACGACAACGGTTCGCGATCCTCGCGCGTGAACGATGGGTTGGCGAGGGCCAGAACCAGACACGCGAGCGCAGCGACGCGCAGCAAGGCGCCGCGGCTGCGGGCCGCAAGCAGGAGCGTGGCGATCAGCACGGCGACCGCCAACGCGGCCCACACGACCTCGGTCGGAACGATCGGCGCGAATGAGAGCCCGTAATCCATGCGCGGTTCTGTTCTACTGTCCCAAGCGCTCGAGCAGGGCAGGGATATGCACCTGGTCGGCCTTGTAGTTGCCGGTCAGCGTGTACATCACGATGTTGACGCCGGCGCGGAACGCGAAGTCGCGCTGGCGCGGCTCGCCGGGGGAGAGCGGCAACATCGGCTGACCGTCGGGACGCATCGCCCAGGCGCCTGCCAAATCGTTGGAAGTGATGATGATCGACGACACGCCGTCGCCGCCGCGTGCCGGCCGCTTGTCTTCATCGATTTCGCTGTCGGTCGGCATCGCCTCGACCCACAGCTGGCCGGAGTTGTAGCGGCCGGGAAAATCGCGCAGCAGGTAGAACGTCTTGGTGAGCACGTGGTCGCGGCTGATCGGCTCGAGCTCGGGGATATCGAGCGAGGAGAGGATCGCGCGCAGCGCCTGCATGCCCGGACCGCGGTTCTCGCCGCCCGGCCCCGGCGGCGCCAGCACGGCGTCCCTGGTGTCGAACAGAACGGTGCCGCCCTGCTTCATGTAGGCGTCGATGCGGGCGAGCGCCTGCGCCGAGGGCTTAGGGGCGTTTGGCGAGATCGGCCAGTAGATCAGCGGAAAAAACGCGAGTTCGTCGCGCGTCAGGTCGAGCCCGACCGGATCACCGGCCTCGAGCGCGGTGCGTTGCGCGAGGTACAAGGTCAGCCCGGCAAGCCCGGCGCGGCTGATGTCGTCGACCTCCGCATCGCCGGTGATGACGTAGGCGAGGTGGGTTTCCTCGGTCGCGCGTTTGGCGAATTGATCCGTAGCCGAGTTCTGTGCCCGACCGGTTGTGAGCATGAGCGCAAGCGCGGCGCCGATCAGCAAAACCATCGCCGCGCTCTGTCGGCGCGGCAGCAGCCGGTAGAGCCCTCCCGCCAGCCAGAACACGACGAGCGCATCAACGACCAGCAGGGCAAACGCGGCCAGGAACAGCGGTCCGCGCAAATCCGCCGGCTCGCCCTGCTGGTAGGGCTGCAGCCGCGCGTTAAGGCCGGAAAAATCGATAGGCTTCAAGCGATCCGTCGGCAGCAGCGTGTTGA
>JBPYFJ010000063.1:0-41521 GCA_051985675.1 Xanthobacteraceae bacterium
CCGCCTCGGCCACGCCAAGATCGTGAAGCTTCGCCATGGCCGCGCCCTCACCTACTGACCGCTACGCTGCGGCGCTTTCGTGCCGTCGCAGCCGGCGGACTGTATGGGCGCCCGCAGGGCGGCGGCATCGGCATAAATGTGGACCAACCGCGAAAAGCCCGCAACAGCGCGAACTAGCGCGGGCTCTGCTCGTGCGGAATCACTGGCGGCCGATATGGCGTGGCGTGCGACTCCCTCTCCCCAGCGGGGAGAGTGTGGGGTGAGGGGGCTCGGCCTCCGAGCAAATACTGGGAATCAGTACCCCCTCATCCTGTCCTTCTCCCCGCTGGGGAGAAGGGACGCAGCTCGCCGCTCAGCGACTTTTCTGCGGCGGCGGCGCGCGGGAGAACGATGAAAACAGATAGACTTGGCCCGAACTCCCTATCCTGAACCTTCATGAGGCTCAGCGTGGCCACCCTCCCCCTTCGCTCGCGCATCACCACCGACGGCATCGACCGCGCCCCGCATCGCGCCTTCATGCGCGGCATGGGGCTCGACGACGCCGCCATCGCGCGGCCCTTCATCGGCATCGTCACCACCGCCGGCGACACCACGCCCTGCAACGGCACGCTCGCCGAGCAGGCGGCGCACGCCCAGGAAGGCGTGCAGAGCGCGGGCGGTACGCCGCGCGCCTTCACGACCATTTCGGTCTCCGACGGCATCAGCATGAATCACCAGGGCATGAAATGCTCGCTGGTGTCGCGCGAGATCATTGCCGACTCAATCGAGCTCGTCGTGCGCGCTCACGCCTATGACGGCCTCGTCGGGTTCGGCGGCTGCGACAAGAATCTGCCCGGCATCATGATGGCCATGATCCGCTGCAACGTGCCCTCGGTATTCGTGTTCGGCGGTGGCGCCCTGGTCGGGACCTGGCGCGGCAAGCCGGTCTCAGTATTGACCGCTTACGAGGCCGCGGGCGCGGTCATGACCGGACAAATGTCGCGCGAGGACCTCGATTCGCTCGAACGCGCGTGCATGCCGACCATCGGGGCGTGCCCGGGCCAGTTCACGGCCAACACCATGGGCATGGTGTCCGAGGTGCTGGGGCTTGCACCGCCCGGTTCAGCGACACGGCCGGCGGTCGATGCGAAGCGGGAGGAGGTCGCGCGCCAGGCCGGCGGGCTGGTGATGGACATCCTGAAAAATGGCGGCCCATTGCCGCGCGATCTCATCACCCGCAAGAGCCTGGAAAATGCCTGCGCGATCGTCGCGGCGACCGGCGGATCGACCAACGCGGCGCTGCATATTCCCGCGCTCGCCCACGAAGCAGGGCTTCGCTTCACGCTCGACGATGTCGCCGCTGTGTTTGAACGCACCCCGCTGATCGGCAACCTGCAGCCTGGTGGTCAGTACTATGCGCAGGACGTCGACCGGATCGGCGGCGTTCCCACGATTGTGAAAACGCTCGTTGCGCACGGCCATCTGCACGGCGACACGCTGACGGTGACGGGCCAGACGCTCGGCGAAATCGCGGCCGGCGCCCCCGATCCGGACGGATCGGTGATCCGGCCGGTCGATCGCGCGATCGCGCGGACCGGCGGCGTCGTCGTGCTCAAGGGCAATCTCGCGCCGGACGGCGCACTCATCAAAATCGCCGGCCTCGCGTCGCTCGTGCACGAAGGGCCGGCGCGCGTGTTCGAGAGCGAGGAAGACTGCATGGCGGTCGTTCGCGCGCGCGCCTACCAGGCGGGCGATGTGATCGTCATCCGCAACGAAGGCCCCAAGGGCGGGCCCGGCATGCGCGAAATGCTTGGGCCGACCGCGGTGATCTACGGCCAGGGCATGGGCGAGAAGGTTGCGCTCATCACCGACGGCCGCTTCTCGGGCGCGACGCGCGGGATGTGCATCGGTTATCTCTCGCCCGAGGCACAGGCCGGCGGGCCGATCGCGCTGGTGCGGGACGGCGATCGTATCCGCGTCGACGCCAACGCGCGCCGCATCGATTTGTTGATCGATCAGGACGAACTCGCGCGCCGCCGCGCGGCCTTCAGGCCGCGCCGACGGGCGACGCCGTTGGCGGGCGCGCTGGAGAAATACGCCAGTCAGGTCGGCTCAGCGCATCTCGGCGCCGTCACCCACAGCGGCAACCTGCAGTGGGATTTCGAGGAGCCGGAAAAACCCTAGCGATAGCGGCGCGCGTAATACCGGTGCCGGCTGCGTGCGGCGCTGCGTTTGGCGCCCGGCACCGCATAGGCCGCGCGTTGGTCGGCTGGGTCGCTCATGATGCGCAAGCCCGGCGAGATCGGCTGCAGGCCTGGAACCGTCGGGCCGGTGGCGATGCCGCCTGAGCCGCCGGCGCTGCTCGTCCCAAATCCATAGGCGTTCGGGTTGAGCGGTCCGGTCGCAATGCCGCCCGATCCGGCCGCGCTGCTGGTTCCAAAACCGAGCGCGCCCGGATTGGTCGGTCCGGTGGGCGTTCCGCCTGAACCGCCGGCGGTGCTGGTGCCCCAGGGCGGGCTGATCTGCGCACATGCAAGATCGCCGCTCGCGGCGAACAGAATGAGCGCGGAACCTAAAATCAGGGAGAATTTTGAGCGCACGGCTTTCTCCTTGCACAATCCATTAACGCGCAAAAGCCCGTCGAGATCGCACACATACGCGCTTTAAGCGGCCGCGCCCTGCGGGTGGCGGGCTTGTCTCGCGGTTTTGCGTTATGTAGGCACGTCGCACGGAGCTTGCATGGACAAACACTATCAAGTGATCGTCGTGGGTGGTGGGCCGGTGGGGGTCGCGCTCGCGGTCGATCTGGGGCTGCGGGGCGTATCGTGTGCGCTCGTCGAGCGTCGTCGCGGCCTGCAGCAGATACCGAAGGGACAGAACCTGACCCAGCGCACGCTGGAGCATTTTTATTTTTGGGGCGTCGTCGACGAATTGCGGGCGGCACGCGTGATGCCCCCCGGTTATCCGATCGGCGGGGTGACGGCCTACAAGACCCTCATGAGCGAATACTGGCATGCGCCGCCCGGGCGGGAGATCGTCCGCTCCTACTATTTCCAGGACAACGAGCGACTGCCGCAATACTGCATGGAAGCGGTGCTGCGCCGGAAGATGGCGGCTCTCGCGGATGTGGACGCCTATTTCGGGTGGACTGCCAAAACCGTCGAACAGGACGATGACGAGGCGCGCGTCACGATCGTCGACGAGGCCAGCGTCGAGCAGCAGGTTCTCACCGCCGAATACGTGGTCGGTTGCGACGGCGGGCGCTCGATCGTGCGCGATCAGGTCGGGATTGCGCGCAGCGGCACGGATTTCGATCAGCTGATGGTGCTTGGCGTATTTCGGTCGCGGGAATTGCACGAGGGACTCAAGCGCTTTCCGGAGCGCTCAACCTACCGGGTGCTGCACCCGGCGCTTAAGGGTTACTGGCAGTTCTTCGGACGCATCGACGTGGGGGAGGGGTGGTTTTTCCACGCGCCGGTGCCGCCCGATTCCACGACGGAGAATTTCGATTTCCACCGCCTCATCCAGAACGTCGCCGGTTTTGAGTTCGCCTGCGAGTTCGACCACGTCGGGTTCTGGGATTTGCGGGTTTCGGTGGCGGAGACGTACCAAGTCGGACGGGTATTCATCGCGGGCGATGCGGCGCACAGCCATCCGCCCTACGGCGGCTTTGGTCTCAACAACGGTCTTGAGGACGTGACCAACCTCGGCTGGAAGCTCGCCGCTGCGCTGCAAGGGTGGGGCAGCGACGCGTTGCTGCGCTCCTACAGCGACGAGCGCCGTCCGATCTTCAAGGAGACGGGCGAAGATTTCATCGCGGCACGGATCGAGGAGGAGGCACAGTTCCTGGCGCACTACAGCCCGGAGCGCAATCCGACGGAATTTGCGCGGGCGTGGGACAAACTCGAAGCCTATGGCGGCAATCGGGTGCTGATCTATGAGCCGAACTACGAGGGATCGGCGGTGGTGATAGGACCGCCGAGCGGCGTCTGCAGCGCGCACGGCCAACACACCTTCAAGGCGCGCGCCGGACACCACCTGACGCCGCAGCTCCTCTCGTCCGGCCGTAATGTGTTTGAGGAACTCGGCTCGGGCTTCACCCTGTTGGCATTTGGCGATCAGGACGAGGCGGCGCGCGCGTTCGCGGACGCCGCGCGCGCGTGCAACGTGCCACTCAAGATCGTTCGCGACACCTATGCGCAGGGCCGTACCGCCTATGCGGCGCAACTCACCTTGGTGCGGCCGGACCAGTACGTAGTCTGGACGGGCGAGAGCGCGCCGGCGGACGCATCGCGGCTGATCCATCGGGTCGCCGGCCGCGCCTAGCCTCAGATCTTCTTGAATGTCCGGGACACGTAGTCTCGAACGCGCGCCAGCGTCTCCTCCGCGCACCAGAGCTTGGTCACTTCTTCGTCGATGTTGCGGGCTTGTGCGACGCGCTCGACTGCCGGCGCGCGCAGCTGGCGCTTGCTCAGCGCAAATGCCGGCGGCGAGAGCGCCGCGAGCGTCTGCGCCGCCAATACGGCGCGCTTGATCAGCGCCTCCGGATCCACGACCTCGTCGACGAGCCCGCGCGCAACCGCATCATCGGGCGCAAAAGTCGCGCCGCTCAAAACCGTGTCCTCGAACCGTTCCGGCGCAACCGCATGGCGCAAGATCTCCAGCGCGATCGGCGGGAACGGCACGCCGACCAGAAGCTCGGTCACGCCGATGCGGCCCTGCTCGCACGCCATCAGCCGCTTGTCGGCCGCACAAGCCAGCACGCAACCGCCCGCGACGGCATGGCCGTTGATCGCGGCGACAACCGGCTTGGGACATGAGAACGCGGCCTCGAGCATGGCGTTCAGGGCCGGCAGGAATTTGCGAACATAGGGCGCTCCGCCCTCGGACAGGCGCAGCAGGTCCACTCCGGCCGAGAAAATCCCGCCGGTTGCGGTGACCACGAGCGCGCGCGAAGGCGAGATTTGGAATTCCTCGAAATGCCGCGAGAGCGCCGCGCAGAACTCGATGCTCATGGCATTGGCTTTGCCATGCGCCATCCGCAAGATCGTCACATCTCCTTCATGCGGGATGTCGAACATGATGCAATCGCGGTTGCGTTGCCCCAAAGACCTGAACGGTGCGCTTTTCTCGCAAGGCCGGCAAGGGCGCGCTTGCAGTGCCAGACAAGCAAGCATCTCGGCCTCGGGTCAGGGGCTATTTGTTTTCCTGCCCGCGCGCCAGCCAGCCGATTATGACTTGGAACGTAGCATCTGATGAATTGGGGGAGCAGCCTGTTGCGCGCGCACTGAACCGGCGGCGAGCGCTGCCCAGGCGCCCACGGCTACAGCGAAGATGGGCAGCCGGGATGCCCCATCGGCGACCCCCGCTCGTCGGTTAGATCACGATAATCCACAACGTTGGTTGCTGGAAGCTCGCTTGGCGCGAGCTTATGCTGCTCTAAGCTGGGGCCCTGTGAGACGGATCACAGCAAGCAATTTGACGTCGGATGACCGTGCGCCCGATTGACATTCGCATGGGCGGCTATGGGCCGCCCCAGACCGGGTTCAGCCGCGCGCTCAAGCGCATGGGTGAGCGGCTGCAGCAGCGTTTTGGCGATCAGATCGAGGTCAAGTACGTCTGGAACATCATGGACCTCGGCTATCGCGCCGACGACATCCTGGGGCTGGTGGAAAGCGGTATCCTGACGCTGGGCTACCAGTCCTCGAGCTATTTGACCGATCAGGTCCCCGAGCTTGGCTTCGTCGACCTGCCGTTTCTGTTCGACTCCAACGGCCATGCGCGCGCGGCCATGGACGGTCCGCTCGGGGCATTTCTGGCGCAGAAGATCGAAGAGCAGATGAACTACCGGATCCTGGGCTGGTTCGAGAACGGCTTCCGCCACATCTCCAATCGCCTGCGCCCGGTGCGGCGCCCATCCGATCTCGCCGGCATGCGCATCAGGATCCTGCCGAGCGACGTCCACAAGCGCACCTTCGAGCTCCTGGGCGCCGTACCGCTGCGCATGGATCTGACCGAGGCGGTGGCGATGATCGGAGCGGGGACAATCGACGCGCAGGAAAACCCGCTTACCAACACCGTCACCTACGGGGTGCACAAGTTCCACCACTTCCACACGCTGACTGGTCATTTCTATATTTCGCGGCCGATCTTCATCAATCGCGATCAATTCGAGTCCTGGCCCGAGGATCTGCAGGCCGAAATGCGGACGGCCGCGGCGGATGCAGTGGCGTTTCAACGCGGAGCTGCGGTGGAGGAGCATGAGAGCGCACGCCGGGACATCGAGGCGGCCAAGGGTGAAATCATCGCGCTCGACGCGGTCGAGCACCGCGCCTTTGTGGATGCCGTGCAGCCGTTGCACGCGCAGGCGCTGACGACATTTGGAACCGCAATGTTTGATCACACCGCAAATGCGCGACAACAACTTGGCGTGCGGGGATGACGCAGGCGGTATCCGATAGCGTCCCGCACCAGCCCCTCGGGCTGCCGGTCGATACCGGCCACGCACACCGGCCGCGGGACGTCCGGCTCGAGGGCCGCTTCGGTGCGGTTGAAAAACTTGCCGCTCGGCATGCGGCCGGCCTCTGGGACGCGACCCGCGGTCACGACCAGATCTGGACCTACATGTCGGCCTACGGGCCCTTCGACAGCTGGTCATCATTTTCAGACTGGGTCGCAACCCGCGCGCAGCTCGAAGATCCGTTTTCGTATGCGGTTCTCGATCGCGGCGGCGGCGCGATCGGAATTGCGACTTTGATGGAAATTCGCCCTGCCATGCGCGTGATCGAAGTGGGCCACATCGTCTACGCGCCGAAACTGCAACGCACGCCCCTTGCCACCGAGGCGCAGTTTCTTCTTGCACGCTACGTGTTCGAGGTTCTCGGCTATCGGCGATACGAATGGAAGTGCAACGCGCTGAACGCGCCGTCACGCCGCGCGGCGGAGCGCCTGGGGTTTACGTTCGAGGGCATCCTCCGGCAGCACATGGTCGCGAAAGGCCGCAATCGCGACACCGCGTACTACTCCATGCTCGACGGCGAATGGCCGTCGCGCAAGCGCGCTTTCGAAAGCTGGCTTGCACCCGCCAACTTCGACCCCGATGGTCGTCAAAAAAAGCAGTTGGGTGATTTCACGGGAGGAAGCGGCCGATGAAATCGTCCGCGAAAGGCATCGGGCTTGCGATCGTCGGCGGAGGACGCGTCGGGCTGTTCCGCGGCGAGGTGGCGGCGCGCCACCCGGCCGTCGAATGGATCGGGCTTGCCGAGAAGAATCCGAACCGCGCCGGTGAAGTCGCTCCGCGGATCGAGGCCGATTTCGTCACCGGCGATCATCGCGAGTTGCTCAAGCGCCCGGAAGTGACCGCGGCGATCATCTGCACGGACGAGCATCTGCACGTCGATCCGATCATGGCCGGTGTCGAGGCCGGCGTGCCGATGCTGATCGAAAAGCCGCTCGCGACCGACCTCGCCCAGTCGGCGCGCATGCTCAAAGCCATCCAGGATGCCGGGCTCGACGCAGTTGTCGGCTATACCCAGCGCTTCCGTCGGCGCTGGCTCGCCGCCAAGGAAAAATGCCGCACCGGGGCGCTGGGCGACATCACCCTCGTCACCTCGCGCGCCTTCATGAACCGGCTGGTCGCAATCGACAACTACAAGCGCACTGACGACGCATCGGCGATCTCACCGCTGGTGATCTCGGGCACCCACGCGCTCGATATCTGCATGTGGTGCCTGGAGGGTAAGACGCCGGTCGAGTGCTACGCGCGTTCGGTCGACAAGGTGCTTGGCCCGCTCTATGGCGGCATCGATGCGACCGCCGGCATGATCATGTTCAGCGACGGAACGGTCTATCACCTCAACATCTCTTGGGCGTTGCCGGTGACCTGGCCGGGCGCCGTCTACAGCCTCGACGTCGGCATCGTCGGAACGACCGGCGTCCTCACGATCGACGACACCCATCGCGATATCGTGCTTGCGGTCTCCAAGCCGCAGCAGGAGGGCTATAATCCGGACGCGAGCCGCCTGGTCGATTTCATGGGCAGCTATCCGCCGGGCGACATGGCGCTCGGCGAGTTGCGCGGTCCGATGGCGGACGAGACGGTGTCCTGGCTGTCGCGCGTGGCGCTCGGACTGCCGACGCCGGCTGCGACCGTCGCCGAGGCGCACCGCAATCTGATGCTCACCAAGACGCTCGATCTATCAGCCAAGCGCAAGCAGCCGGTGCGGTTGCCGCTCGACCCAAGCTGATGCTTGGTTGTTCGGAAGCATTCACCGCTTGTCGCGGAGGCCGCGCCCTTTGGTCAAAAACGCCATAGGGAGCTGCGTTGAAAGCCCTTGGCTGACGGCTTTATCGAAGACGAGCTCGGCAACTGCAAGATCCTGAAGGGCTGAACCGACAGACTTGAACAGAGGCATGGTGGCGATTGACGCGCGGTCGGCGCCGTCACGGGACAGAAGGTGGTTGAGCGAAACAACCTTGCTCTCGAACGCGACGCCATCGCGCGCGGCAGCGCGCATGTCGCCCGTTTCATTGATCACTTCGCCGACAACGTCGCAGACGATTAGATCGCAACGCTCGACCACGCTGCTGTCGATCTCCCGTTGTTCAGGCAGAGTGGAGCCGATCGAAACAACGAGCGTGCCACGCCGCAACCAATCACCGAAAAGTATCGGCTCTTCGTTGCGCGAACGTGCAGCGGCCACCACAATGTCGGCGGCTGCGACCGCCTCTTGCGCAGATTTCACGGCCCTGCATTCGACCGCAAGCTCCGCCGTGAATCGCTCGGCGAAGGCCTCCCGCCGCTCCGGGTTTGGGCTGAACACCTTTACTTTCTTCAATCGTCGTACCCGGGCGAGGGCGCGCACGTGCGACTGAGCTTCAGCCCCACTGCCAAGCAGTCCGAGCACGCTGGCGTCAGGATTTGCCAGCAGGTCGACAGCGACCGCCGACGTCGCCGCCGTGCGGTAGGCGGTGATCATGTTCGCGTCGAGAAACCCGGCTATTTCACCGGTGTCTTGCTCGATCAGCACGATGACGTATTCTAGCGTTCGGCGACGGCCGCTGCCGAAGAGCTTGGCTCCCATGTAGCGCGCTCCCGGCGGGACCGCCGTCAACGTTCTCAGCCAGAGGCCGGTGTCGCGCGCGATCGTGCGCGGAGGATTGATGGCGTCGGTGTGCGGCGACGAATATGTCTTCCGCAGGCGGGCAATGATGTCCTCCCAGGACATGACGCGTTCAATTGCTTCGCCGGAAACGAAGTGGGGTGACCGTGCGCCCATGGTCGTGCCGAAGCCGGAGTTAAATCGGATTCCGGCCGACAAAGAAGTCGTCGTTTGGTAGTTCGGTTGGCTTCAAGCCGGATTTGATCAGGCCTTGGCGGAGCGCATTCATCTGCGGCTCGTGTATCCGCATGGTCGGCTGGCGCAGAGGTCCACCATTGAAGCCATTGAGCCAGCCTTGGAACTTCCAGAACATGCGATGAATGAAGTGCGCTGCCGGCGAAGACCCAGCGCTGTTCGCGTGAAATGCCGGATAGAGCTGCCAATACAACCGGGTAGCTTCGTCGTAGTTCTGCTTTTGCAGCAAATCGAAAATGTGCGGAATCATCGGACCGTAGTACTCGGTATTGCTGGTGCCGGTGAACTGCATCGGGGCGAGTTGCGCGAGCGCGACCATGTCGTGGACGATCGGACAGGTTACGATGACCTCCCGGCCGAACAGTCGGTAGCATTCGACAAAGCCCATGATGCCGGGAAATCCGCCCTCGGCCTTGATGGCAACGATGTTGGGGCAACTATCGATCAATCGGCGGAGCACCGCGGCTTCGATATCCGAGGGGTGAAGACGGCTGAAGCCCCAGAGATTCATCGGGAACAGGAGGACAGCGAGATCGGTCGCGTCACAAAACGCTTTTGTGTAGTCGAATATGTCCTGCGACGATTTGGGCCAGAAATTGGGGGGATACGAGAGCAGGATCAGCTCGGCGCCATGACGTTCGGCCAGCCGAACCGCTCGTTTGTTGTCGTCGAACGTGTTGAAACTGGCATGATGAATGAGTCTCAGCCGGCCCTTTGACTCGTCGTTCGCCCATTCAAAGAACTGTCCGTACTCTTCGATGCTCATGGCGACTTCGGAAACGAGCAAAGTGCCGGAGAACCCCAGCTCAAGTTCCCGTCGAATGTCGTGACGAATCCCTTTCTCGTTGAGGCGGTATAGATCTCCGGAAAAGGAGGGGATCACCACGTTTGCGACGCCGCGCAAATGCTGCCTCGCCCAGTCCCTCGCTTCGTCTTTTCGATAGCTTGCCATCTCTCTCCTCCGCCCGCTCTTGGCTGCGTGCGCGACGTACGCCAGCCCAATCCCATCAAGCCTTCGGCCAGGATGGGGCAGGTTCAATGCGCGCGCGGCACTCACCAAAACCGATCGAGCAAAATCCATCCCGCGCGGCGCGCGCGCGGAAAATCACCTCGTCGCCGTCTTCAAGGTAGGCGCGCGTGTCGCCGTTGGGTAGCTTCAACGGCTGGGCGCCGCGGTTCGTCAGCTCGTTCAGACAGGCGCGATTCGCGTCGAGCGGCCCCGACGTCGTGCCGCTGCCGAGCAGATCTCCCGGCTGCAGATTGCACCCGTTGCTCATGTGGTGCGTGAGCATTTGCGCGAACGTCCAGTACATGTGGACGAAATTGGTGCGGGTGATGTGCGCGGGCTCTGCGCCGTCCGCGCGCATGCGCGAGGTGAGGAGGTACGCATCTAGCTCGATGTCGAAGCCGCCCGCGGCTTGATCCGAACGCGAGTGCAGATAGGACAGCGGCGCCGGATCGCCCTGCGGTCGCGCGAACGCCGGCGCCCGAAACGGCGCAAGCGCTTCGGTGGTCACGACCCACGGCGACACGGTCGTCGAGAGACTCTTGCTGAGAAATGGGCCGAGCACACTCTCCCAACGCTGAATGTCGCGCGCCGACCAATCGTTGAGAAGACAGAGACCAAACATATGATCTGGGGCGTGCTCGATCGAAATCGGCTCTCCCAATGCATTGCCGGTCGCGACATACATCCCGACTTCCAGCTCGAAATCGAGCTGCCGGCAGGGTCCGAACTCGACTTTACCCTCGGGGTTGCGCCATTGCACGTTGGGACGGCGTACCGGCTCAGTGCTCACCCTGACCGAGGTGGCGCGGCCATTGTAGGCGATCGGCAGATACTTGAATGGCGGTGGCACCGGATCGTCGGGACGCGTGACCCGGCCGCCGCGCTCGGTGTGATAGATCGAGGTCAGAAAATCGGTGAAGCTCCCGAGCTTCACCGGCAGCAGCATCTCGGCGCCGGCCATCGGAACCAGCAACCTGTCTGCCATCTGCCGCGCGCGGGGGGCATCGCGTCCATCCGACCACAGCAGGTCGGAGAGGCGCGCGCGCAGCGCCGATGCCATGCGATTGCCAGCCGCCATCAGCGCGTTGAGGTTCGCGCCGCTCGCGAGGTGCGCAGCTTCGCGGGCCTCGCCCTCGAACAGCCCGGCCGCGAGGGCGGCGGACAGATCGAGGATATGGTCCCCGATTGCGACGCCGGTGCGCGCTCCGTCGGCGTTGCGGAAGACGCCAAACGGCAGATTTTGAATCGGAAAATTGCCGCCCGCGAGGTTCGCACGCTCGACCCAGCTCCGGCGGGCAAGGTCGTGCGTGCGATTCAATTCGGTCATTGCATCCTCCCGCGCCGGTATTGAGATTTACCGGTTGAATATTCTCGCGAGAAGGAATAGTCAAACGGCAAGCGCTTGTCGAGGAGGGAGCCGATGACAAACATGATCCCGCAGCACGTCCATCTCGTCGGCAGCATCGGGCTCGACAATGTGCCGGAGATCTTTCGCACGCTCGGCAAGGGCCTCGGTCGCCGGCTGAAGCGGGTGCCGGACGGCGAGGTCGGCGGCCGGCGGCTGTGGGTGAGCTGGCAATATCCGCTGTTTCGCGCCAATCCGTTCCTGGCGGCGACCGACGTAGCTCGCCCACGCACCGGCTTTCTCGAGCTCAAAATCGCCGACGGCGTCAACGGAAACGACATCGTGTTCGGCGAGCTAGGCTATGCGCGCGAAGCGCGTGCCTCCTACCTCGACTTTCTCAAGGCGAAGGAGCGGGGCGAACTCCCGCCGGACGTGCGGTTTCAGGTTTGCCTGCCGACGCCGCTGGCGGTGGTGAATTCGTTTTGCCGGGCCGAAGACGGGCCGCAGATCGAGAAGGCTTACGAACGGGCGATGATGGCGGAGGTCGCCGCGCTGTGCGAGGCGATCCCGCACAAGGATCTTTGTCTCCAATGGGACATCTGCATCGAAATGGTATTTTGGGATGGCCAGGACTACCGCGGCCGCACGCGGCGGGGCGACGTCACCAACGAGTCGATCCTCGAGCGCACGCAGCGCATTTGCAGTGCGATCCCGTCGGACGTCGAGCTCGGCATCCACCTCTGTTACGGCGACTTCGAGGCCAAGCATTTCGTGGAACCGCGCGACGCCGGCAAGATGGTCGAATTCGCCAACGCGCTGGCGGCCGCGATCAAGCATCCGCTGGCCTACGTTCACATGCCGGTTCCCATCAATCGCAGCGATGACGCCTTTTTTGCGCCCCTGGCCGACCTCCGGCTGGCGAAGGATACCGAGGTCTACCTCGGTGTCGTGCACGGCGCCGACGGCAAGGACGGCACCAATCGCCGGATCGCGGCGGCGGCGAACTATCTGAAGGATTTCGGGATCGCGTGCGAATGCGGGATCGCGCGCGCCCGCCGGCCCGATCTCGTTGCCGCGATCCTTGAGGTCCATGCCCAGACCTCGCGTGAGCCGGCCCGCTAAGGGCCTGATCCCGAAGCTCTAAGGCGATTGCCAACCGGATTGGTGCTGCTAAAGACTGTCCCGGATTGAGTCTGGAACGGGCAGGGGATCTTGAGCGGAGCAACGAAGCCGCGGCGGGCGCGGCGCAGGCAGGGACGGCCCAACAAGGATGCGCCGACAGTTGGGCGAGAAGCGCTCATTGCGGCGACCCGCAACCTGACCAAGACGATCCCGGCGGGACGGATAACGCGGTTGGACATCGCGCGCGCGGCCGGGGTCGATCCCGCCCTGATCCGCTATTATTTCGGCGACAAGTCCAAGCTTCTGGTCGCCGCGGTGCTGCAGGCCGGCGCCGAACTGCGGGAACGCCAGGAGCGGGCGTTTGCGGAAGAGACGTCGGTTCGCGAACGGATCAGACGGCGTATCTTCGTGCTTCTGGAAATGCTCTACCAGGACCCCTCGCTGCATCACCTCATCATCGAGCGGATTATTCACAGCAAATCCAAGGAAGCGCGCCGGATGCGCTACGACATGGTGCACGGGACCTGCAAGCAACTGGCCGCCGTCATCGATGAAGGAGTTGCCAAAGGGGAATTTCACCGCGTCGATCCCCGGCATCTGTTCCTGGCAACCGTGGGAGCGTGCAGCTTCCCGATGGCCGAGCGCGCCATGTTCGAAGAACTGATGGGAGGGCCGACGACGGAAGCGGACCTGCACGCCTACGCCCAGTTCGTCTCCGAGATATTTCTCGACGGACTGTCCGCGCCCGCTTCCGGAAAAAAGCGGGTCAAGCGCAAACGCCCGGTTTCTTGACTATTCCTTCACGCGAGAATATTTTGTCGAGCTAGTGCGATCGGGCGCCGACCACGATCGGGCGCCGACATGGGAGGATCCAGTACGTGGCACGCCGCTTGATCGACATTTCCGCGCCGCTGCAAGCCGGCATCGCAAGCGATCCGCCGCACAACCTGCCGCAGATCGACTACCAGGACCACCACCAGACCGCGCCGCGCATGGCCGAATATATGGGCGTGCGGATCGATCAGCTGCCGGACGGTGAATATTGCGCGACCGAGCGGCTGCGCATCAGCACGCACAACGGCACGCATCTCGACGCGCCCTATCATTACTTCTCGACCATGAATCATGCGCTCAAGCCAGGCGGCGAGCGATCCTGGCGGATCGACGAGGTGCCGCTCGAGTGGTGCTTCAATCCGGCGGTCAAACTCGATTTTCGCCATCTGCCCGACGGCTACGTCGCAACCCCGGGCGACGTCGAGGCGGAGCTCAAGCGCATCGGTCACACGCTCGCGCCGTTGGAGATCGTGGTCGTGAACACGCGCGCCGGGAGACGCTACGGCGAAGATGATTACGTCGATAGCGGTTGCGGCATGGGCAAGGCGGCAACGCTGTGGCTGCTCGAGCGCGGGGTACGGCTGGTCGGAACCGACGGATGGAGCTGGGACGCGCCGTTCTCGCACACGCGGCGGCGCGTGCAGGAGACTGGCGACGTCGGCTTGATCTGGGAGGGACACCGGGCCGGGCGCGAAATCGGCTATTCGCATCTCGAGAAGCTGCACAACCTCGAAGGTCTGCCGGCCGATGGTTTCGAGATTGTCTGCTTTCCGGTCAAGGTGCATCGCGCGTCCGCGGGTTGGACGCGCGCGGTCGCAATCCTCGATCAATGAGGCAGGTCGGCAGCCGCCGCTGACGCGTGTGCGCTGAACGAGCGATCGGCACCGCAGCCGTGTGCGGTGTTGAAACAACGTTGCCCGATCATCCGTGAGAAACCCTTTGGTGGCGCGCCGTCGCGATGTGTCTGATCGTAGTTTATTAAAAATATTCTCGTCATAGAGAACAATATTCCTGCAGAAAAGAAATATTGTTGACAGGTCCTGGCGGCCGACTAGAGTTCATCCCGACCCCGCTTGATCAAACAGCCGCGGGGCCGCTTTTCGGCGTCGCCGCCTTTTGCAATTGAGCTTTCATGTCCGCAGTTCGCAACGTTTTGATCGTGGGGGGAGGCATCGGCGGGCTGTCGACGGCGATCGGCCTGGGCCGGATCGGCGTCCACGCCGACGTGGTCGAAATCCAGAAACAATGGGCGATCTACGGCGTCGGCATCATCCAGCCGGGGAACGCCATTCGCGCCTACAAGGCGCTGGGCGTCGCCGATCACTGTCTTGAGCGCGGCTTCGTCTACAAGCGGCAACGCCACTACGACAGCGACGGCAATATGATCGGCGAGCGCCCGATGCCCGCCATCGCTGGGCTAGACATCGTCGGACACTGCGGAATTCCCCGGCCCGTCCTGCATGACATCCTGGTATCGGCCGCGCGCGCAAGCAGCGCCGATATTCGAACCGGTGTCACCGTCGCGGCGCTGCGTGATCTGGGCAATGGCGTGGACGTCGATTTCACCGACGGCTCGGCCGGGCGCTACGACCTGGTGATCGGCGCCGACGGGACCTATTCGAAAGTTCGCGAGATGGTGTTCGGCGACGTCTACCGGCCGCGCTTCTCCGGGCAGGGCTGCTGGCGGTTCACGACCGCGAAGCCGCTCGAGATGGACTGGAGCTGCGCGTTCCACGGTCCGAACAAAGCCGGCCTGATCCCGCTCACGCGGGACTCGATGTACATGTTCCTCACGACATCCGAGCCCGGCAACCCATGGATGCCGGAAGACCGCCTGCACGAGTTGATGCGGGCACGGTTGCACGGGCACGGCGGATTGGCCGGGGAAATCCGCGAGCGCATCCAACATCCGGGCCACGTCGTCTACAAGCCGATGGAGACGATCCTGATTCCGCCGCCGTGGTACCGCGGCCGCGTGCTGCTGATCGGCGATGCGGCGCACACGACCACGCCGCACCACGCACAGGGCGCCGCGATGGCGGTCGAGGACGCGGTCGTCCTGTCCGAACTGCTGCAGAGCGGCGGCAAGCTCGAGGATGTGCTCGAGCAGTTCATGGAGCGCCGCTGGCCGCGCTGCAAGCTGGTCGTCGAAGCATCGGTTCAGGTCGGGGAGTGGGAGCAAAACCCCACCCATACGTCGGTCAACGATGCCATCGAGCTCAGCAATTACGTCCGCCGGCAATTGGCGCACGCGTTCTAACAGAAAATCTCTCGCACGGAGAACAGTCATGGCAATCCGCGGAGTCGACAGAGTCATCCTGAGCGTCGAAGAGATGGATGCGGCGAAGCGCTTCCTGGGCGACTTCGGATTGACGCAAATCGAGAAGGGCGCCAAAGGCGCGACGTTTGAAGCGCTCGACGGGACCGACCTCGTGTTGCGCGATACCGGCGACCGCTCGCTGCCGATGGCGGTCGGGAAGGCGACCACCGCGCGCGAAATCATCTGGGGCGTCGACAGCGCCGAGGAGCTGCAGAAAATCGGCGCCGAACTGAGCAAGGACCGCCAGGTCACGCTCGGCTCCGAAGGCCTTCTGCGAACGACGGACAACACCGGCTACGGCATCGCGTTCCAGGTGACGGCGCGCCACGCCTACGACGCCAAGCCGGCGCTGGCGAACGCGGCTGGGCTGCCGCCGGTGCGCCCCAAGAACCGGCGCGTTGACTTTTCGGCACCGCATCGTCCGCGCAGCATCGGCCACATCGTGCTGTGGGTGCCTGATCTCGATCGCGCGCGCGATTTCTATACGGAGCGCTTGGGTTTCCGCCTGACCGATTCCTACCGCAATCGCTCCTGCTTCCTGCGCGCCGAAGGCTCCAACGATCATCACAACCTGTTTCTGATCAAGAAGGAGGACATTCCGGGCGGACTGCATCACATCGAGTTCCACGTCGGCGACTTCAACGAGGTGATGATGGGCGGCCGGCGGCTCACGGAAAAGGGCTGGAAGACCTACGTCGGACCGGGCCGCCATACGCTCGGATCAAACTATTTCTGGTACTTCAAGACGCCGTGCGGCGGCGCCATGGAGCTCGCCTGCGACATGGACTACGCCGACGACGATTGGGAAGCCCGGGAATGGGAATATTCGGATGATGTGATCGCCGCCTGGTGCACGAGCTACACGCTCTACGGACATTGATCCGTAATGAGAAGATCGCCGCTGTTGCCGGCCAAATAACAGCGCTTGGTTCAACAAAAGAAACCAAGGCATCCAGGGAGAACCAGACAATGACCAGCACCACCACGTCCGAAGGCGCGTTCGTCGGACGGCACTCGGCGAGCGCAACAGCTGCTTCCGCCGCGTCGGGACCGATTCTGGGACGCATGGAGCGGCTTCCCCTCTCGCTTTGGCACCTCAAGGTGCGCGCCATCATCGGCACGGCAACGTTCTTCGACGGGATCGATTTTCTGGCGATCGCGCTCGCGCTGCCGGTTTTGGCGGGGGCTTGGCACCTTGAACCCGTGCAAATCGGTTTGCTGATTTCGGGAAGCGCCGTTGGTCAACTGATCGGCGCGGTCGGCTTCGGCTACATGGCGGAACGCTACGGCCGCATTCCGTCGATCGCGACGACGGTGTTAATCTTCGGGCTCACCGGCATCGGTTGCGCACTGTCGTGGGACTTCTACTCCATGCTCGTGTTCCGCTGCATCCAGGGCATCGGAATGGGCGCCGAGGTGCCGGTGGCAGCGAGCTACATCAACGAGATTGCCCCGGCGCAAAAGCGGGGTCGTTTCGTGCTGTTGTACGAGTTCGTATTCGCGGTCGGCGTGCTGGTCGCAGGCCTCGTCGGCCGCTGGACTATTCCGGCGTACGGCTGGCAATCGATCTTCTGGATCGGCGCGGTACCCGCGCTGTTGATCGTGCCGTTCATCCTGCGGTTGCCGGAATCGCCGCGCTGGCTGATCGGGCGCGGCCGCGTCGAGGAGGCAGATAAAGTCGTGACCGAGATCGAGCGAGCGATCATGCGCACGGGCCGGGTGTTGCCGCCCGCGAAAATTGCGACGCCGTCAGTCGTCGGCAGTGGCAGGCTGCGCGAGCTCCTCGACGATCGCTATCGGAGACGCACGCTGGTCATGTGGCTGATTTGGATCTGCATCGGCTTTGTCAGCTGGCCGCTGACCACGTGGCTGCCGACGATGTTTCGCACCGTCTATCAGGTGCCGGTCGACACCGCGCTGACCTACGGGCTGATCACCACCAGCGGCGCGATCGTGACCGGGACGCTGACCTGCTCCCTGCTGATCGACATCGTTGGGCGGCGGCGCTGGTTCATCATGGCGTTTGCCGTCGCGGCGTTGGCCATGCTGGCGGTCTGGGCCTCGGGTGCTCAGCCGGTGCTGCTGGTCGTGGTGTTGGCCACGATCACGATGTTCTTCGTCTCGTCGTTGAACCTTTCGATCTACGTCTACACGCCGGAAATCTATCCGACCCGGCTGCGCGCGGTCGGCATGGGCATCTGCAGCGCCTGGGGGAAAATCGCCGGCATCATCGCGCCGACGGTGATCGGCTGGTGGCTCGGGTCGCAGGGGATGGCGATGGTCTTTCTGTTGCTCGGTGCGTTCTTTGTTGCCGGCGCGCTGGGGACTTGGCTCTTTGCGGAGGAAACCCGGCGGACGCCGCTCGAGGAACTTTCGCCGTAAGCTCCGGGCGCCGGCAACGTCACGCCGGCGCCTGATAGCGCCGCACGCGATCCTCGTCGACCTCGACGCCGAGGCCCGGCCGGTCGAGCACGCTCGCGTAGCCGTGCCCGGCCGGAGTGGGGTCGGTGACAACGTCTTCGGCAAGCCCGGTGTGGGTCAAGGTGAGAGCCCAGGCGACGTTCGGGATGACGGACGCAACATGCAGCGCCGCCGCGCACCCGACGCTCGACTCGCCCGTCTTGCAGGACACGTTCACGCGCATGCCGAGGTCGTCGGCGAGCCGGCCAGCCTCCACCACGGCCCGAATGCCGCCGAGCTTGATTGCTTTGAGGCTCACGCCGCGCGCGGCGCCGCGTTCGTGGTGGCGCGCGATGTCCGCCGCGCTATGAATGCCTTCATCGGCGCCGACGGCAATGTCGGTTGCGGCCGCAACCGCCGCCATGCCGTCGAGATCGTCGGCTGCGACCGGCTGTTCGACAAAGTCGAGACCGGCACCTGCGACCGCGCGGACGAACGCGATCGCCTCATCGGTGGTGAACCCCTGGTTGGCGTCGGCCGAAATCAGACACCCGTTGCGAAGGGCTGCGCAGATTGCGCGCGTGCGCACGGCGTCTTGTGCGGGCGTATCGATGCCGACCTTGATCTTGAAGGCCGTAACGCCGGAAGCCTTTTTCGAGATGGCCTCGCGCGCATCCTCGTCGCTGTCGCCGCCGCCGATTGGGCTCATCAGCGGCAACCGGCTGCGCCGCTTGTTGCCGATGAGCGCGTGCACCGGCCGGCCGGTCGCCCGTCCGAAGAGATCATGCAGCGCAATCTCGATCGCCGCCTTGGCGCCGTGGTTGGCATACATGCGTCCGCCCATGGCCCGCACGGCCCCGGCTATGTCGGTTCCGTCGCGGC
This sequence comes from Xanthobacteraceae bacterium, assembly GCA_051985675.1. GTDB lineage: Bacteria > Pseudomonadota > Alphaproteobacteria > Rhizobiales > Xanthobacteraceae > JAFAXD01. Next base: position 19,248 of record JBPYFJ010000063.1, read on the forward strand.
CGACCAGAGCCGGCGCCAGGTGGTGCACGCCCGCGACCATGCTGGCAATCGTCTCGCCGGTCATGGTCGGCGCCGCCGCGGCTTCGCCCCAGCCGGCATGCCCGTCGTCGGACGTCACCCGCACCAGCATGTTATCGGCCCGGCGGACTTCTTCGCCCGCCATGATCAACGGCTTGACCATGGGAAGGCTTACGGCGAACGGCTCGATCGTGCGAATGTGCATGTCGGTGCGATGGCCGCTGCTACAGTTTCTTGATCCCGGCCTGCGCGATGATGTCGGCAAACATCGGCACTTCGCGGGCGACGCGCGCCATGTGCTCCTTGCCGGTCTTGGCGCGGATCTCGAACCCGGATTTCGCCAGCAACGCCTGCATGTCGGGCCGCGCCAGGATGGCGAGCACCTCCTGTTCGAGCCGCGCCACGATCTCGGGCGGCGTTCCAGCCGGCGCCAGCAGCGCCGTGTAGGTCTCGAATACGAAGTCCTTGTAGCCTTGCTCCAGCATGGTCGGGACGTCGGGCAGATCGGGCCAGCGCTTCTCGCTGCAGATCGCCAGCCCCTTGATGGTGCCGGATTTGATGAACGGGAGCGCGGGCGCGATCGTGCCCGAGGAGAGCTGCACCGTGCCGCTCAAGAGCGCCTGCAACGCCTCACCGCCGCCGCCAAAGACGATCGATGCCATCTTGGTGAGGCCCTCGCGGATCTTCAGCACCTCGGCTTCGAGCTGCGGCGTGGTACCGACCGGAGGGACCGACACGTTGAACTTCTCAGGGCTGGCTTTCGCCAGCGCCACGAATTCCTTCATGCCTTTGACGCCGAGATCGGTCTTGACCGCGAACAGGTTGGGCGATGCCGCGAGCTCGCTGATCGCAACGAAATCCTTGAACGGATCGTAGGGCAGGGTGGTGTAGAGCCCGGGATTGACGGAGAAGACGCTGGTTGCAAGCAGCAGCGTGTAGCCGTCGGCCTCGGCGCGCGCGACGTAGCCCATGCCGATGTTACCGCCGGCGCCGCCCTTGTTTTCGACCACGAACGAGCCTGACATCTTGTCCTGCAGCGCGGCCGCCATGATGCGCGCAATGATGTCGGAGGGTCCGCCTGGCGAATTTGCAACGACGATCCGCACCGGCCGGTCCGGATAAGCGGCGAATGCGACGCCGGCTCGCAGCAGCGCCGGCGCTGCGAGCCCGGCTGCGAGCGCGCTTGCCACCGCACGCCGGGACAAGACGCCCCGAGTGACACGCGATTGCGTCATGGATTCCCTCCTCGCCCTGCCGCGCTTCTTCGGCGCGGCTTTGCGAGGATCAGGTTAGGCATTCGCCGACGCGACGGCAATCGCCAAACCTGAAGGCGCGCCGGCGATTGCTGGCTCAGGCGCCCGCGATGTGCGGTTGGGCGGCGATATCGCCCAGGCCGCCGAAGCGACGCTCGCGTCCACGAAAGTCGCGCACGGCGGAGCGCAAGTCGTCGGCGCCGAACTCGGGCCACATCTTGTCGGTAAACAGCAACTCGGCGTACGCGCATTCCCACAACAGAAAGTCCGACAAGCGCTTCTCGCCGCCTGAACGGATCAACAAGTCGACATCGGGGGCGCTCGCGTCGTCATCGTTCGCCTGCGTGATCAGCCGGGCGAACGACTCCATCGAGATCGGGAGCGCCAGACAGATGGCTGCCTGCGCGATTGCGGCGCGCGCCGAGTAGTCGATGGCGATCCGCAGGTTGAGGCCGTCGCCGTTCGCGGTCGCCTTCTCGGCCCTCGTGATTTCGCGTGCGAGGCTTTCCGGCAACCGGTCGCGCCGGCCGATGACGGTGAGGCGCGTGCGGCTGTCGACGAGACGCTCGACTTCGGTCGTCAGATAGGTCCGCAGCAGGGCCATCAGCGCGTCGACTTCGCTCGGCGGACGCCGCCAGTTGTCCGAGGAGAACGCAAACAGCGTTAGCTGTGAAATCCCGAGGTCGGGTGCGGCCTCGGCAATGCGCCGCGCCGTTTCGACGCCGGCGCGGTGACCCGCAAGGCGGGGCAGTCCGCGCCGGGCGGCCCAGCGGCCGTTGCCGTCCATGATAATCGCGACATGGAAGCTTGCTTTTCGCCCAAGAGTACTTTGCATCGTAAAGTCTCCGTGTAAAAAAATTAGGCGGGCGCCAAGCGCTGGCGCGAAGCGGCGGCCGGTTTGGTTTTCACCGCGTCGGCCGCATCGCGCACGACTTTCTCCAGGACGCGCAGATATTCGAGATAGCGCGCCCGCCCTTCGCGCGTGATCCGGCAGATCGTCTGCGGACGATTGCGTTCAAAACCTTTGGCGAGCTCGACCAGACCGGCCTGCTGCAGGACCTGCAGGTGACGGCTGAGGTTGCCGTCGGTCAGGCCGCACAGATGCTTGAGGTCGCCGAACAGACATCCTTTAGGGTGGGCGACGAGGGACGTGAGGATGCCCAGGCGCGCCTTCTCGTGAATGACGCGATCGAGCCCGTCGTAGGCAAAACGGCCCGGGTCGTTGTCGCTAGGGTTCTCCATCGCCGCCTCCGAAACTGCGCCACAGCAGGAACGCGGCGAGGAACTGGCCCAGTCCGAACGGCAGACCCATCTCCCAGGGCGACAGCGATTGCGTCTGGCTCGCGACCGCGATCGAGACGAGGCCCGCGATCAGGTACCACAGGGCGGCGGCGATCATCGGGCGAGGCAGGGAGCGGCAGGCCGCGAACACGCCCAGGCTGAACAGGATTTGCCACAAGCCGGGCAACATCCACACGCTGCCGGGGGCAAAGCGAACCAGAACTGCGGTTAGCAACGCGCCGGCGGCTGCGGCCGGAACGAACTCCTCGGCCGCCGTGCGCAACATATCGTCGGCGAGCCCCGAATGGACGCGACGCGAGCGCCGGACCGCTTCGGTTCCGACGATCGCCACGGATATCACCGCGGTCGCGATCCACAGTGCCAGGTAGGAGCCGATATCGCGGATGGGATCGTCGAGCCACACGCCCTGGAGCAGAGCCGCCAGCACGGCCAGGCACCCGGTTGTCACCAGAGCGGCGGGCCCATAGCCACGAAACGTCGTGCCGCGGGCCATCTGGCCTCGGATGGCCGAGATATCAGCCAGCGCCTTTTGCAGGTCGTGCATGGTCGCCCGTGCGAGCTTTGCATTGCAAAGTATACACGAATGCAAAGTTTGCGCAAGCCTGGGAGCTTTCAGGCCCATCGGCGCGCAGTCACTCCCCCAGATAGGCGGCCCGTACCTTCTCGTCCTTGGCCAGCGCCTGCGCGGTATCCGCCCCAACGATATGCCCGTTGTCCAGCAAATAGCCGCGGTCGGCGATCGCGAGGCTCTGCTTGGCGTTCTGCTCCACCAGGAAGATGCCGACGCCCGTCTCCTTGACGCGGGCGAGCGTGCGGAACAGTTCGCTGCACAAAAGCGGCGCCAACCCGAGCGATGGCTCGTCCAGCATCAGGATCGTCGGTGCCGACATCATTGCGCGTCCGATTGCCACCATCTGGCGCTCGCCGCCGCTCATGGTGCGCACCAGCTGCCTGCGCCGCTCGGCAAGCTTGGGAAACAGCGTCAGCACGCGTTCCTTGTTTTTCGCCTCGTGTGGCCGCGCGCGCCTGGGATGCGCGCCGAGCGTGAGGTTCTCCTGCACGGTGAGATCGGCAAAGATCCCGCGATTTTCCGGGACGAGCGCAATTCCCGCTTCGACGATGTCGTGCGGCGGCATCCGGGTGATGTCGGTGCCGTCCATTAGCACGCTGCCGCCGTCGGTCTTGCGGATCTGGCCGGCGATCGCCCGCAGGAACGTGCTTTTGCCGGCGCCGTTGGCGCCAAGCATGACGACGATCTCGCCTTGGCCGACCGACACCGACACGTTCTCGAGCGCCCGGTGGCGGCCGTAGAACACCGACACGTTGCGGCTCTCAAGCATCGGCCTCACCGAGATAGGCGCGGATCACCTCGCCGTCAGCCAGTACGTCCCGCGGGGTGCCTTCTGCGATCTTGACCCCGCTGTTCATGACGATGCAGCGGTCGCACAGGCTGCGGATCGCATGCATCACGTGCTCGACGATGATGATGGTGCGGCCCTCGACCCGCAGTTGCTCGATCAGCGCGATGCCGGTCTTGAGCTCGGTGGGATTGAGGCCGGCGAGCCATTCGTCGAGCAGCAAGACCTTGGGATCGGACGCAAGCGCGCGGGCGAGCTCCACTCGCTTCTGATCGATATAGGTCAGCGCCGTGACGGCGACGTTCCCCGCGTTCGCCAGTCCAACCCGCTGCAACAGGCCGTGGGCATAATCGTCGAGCTCCTTGCCCCACCGGCGCGCGTGGCCAAAGACGCCACCGGCCGCCACGTTCTCGAGCACCGTGAGGCCGGGCAGCATGCGGACGAGCTGGAACGTGCGGGCAATTCCCTTGTTGGCGATGCGGCTCGCGCCGATGCCGGCGATGTCGTCGCCGTAGAGCTTGATCGCCCCCGAACTGGGCCGCAGCGCGCCGGAGATCAGGTTCATCATGGTGGTCTTGCCCGACCCGTTCGGCCCGATCAGACCGAGCACTTCGTTCTCGGCAAGTGCAAACGACATGTTTTGGATCGCGACGAGGCCGCCGAAGCGCTTGGTGACGTCGCCGACCGTCAGGGCGTCCGCGCTAGGCATTGCGGCTCCTCCAGCGCGCCAATGCTCCCTTGACCAGGCCGGTCACACCGCCGGCGGATTGCGGGGTCCGGTGGCGTTGACGCAGCGTGTCCTCCAGCAACCCGACGATGCCGTTGGGGATGAAATAGACGATCAGCAGGAATGCAGCGCCGAGCAGCAATGTCGTCTGCGCGGGAAAATTCGCCGAGATCAGTTCCCAGAGCAAAGTGAACGGGATCACTCCCAAGAGCGGACCCCACAGCCGGTGCACGCCGCCCAGCAGCGCCATGATCACAACCTGGAACGACAGGAACGGGCTGAATGCGACGGTCGGCTCTACGTAGCTCCAGCGCGGCGCCGCCAGGGCGCCGACCACCGCCGCGAACGTGCTCGAGATGACAAACAGCACGACCTTGGCGCGCGCCGTGTTGATGCCGGAATGAACCGCGACAACTTCGTCGTTGCCGATGATGCGCAGCGCAAACCCGAGCCGCGAGCGGCCGATCCACCAGCCGATCAGAAAAATGAAGGCTGTCAGCGCCAGCAGCTGCCAGTAGTATTCTTCCTCGGTGCGGTCGAGCAGGACGTAGAGACCGCTCAAGGTGCCCAGCACGTGCTGCAGCCAAGTCATGATCTGGCGCACCAGTTCGGCAAGTCCCAATGAGAAAATAACGAAATAGACCCCGGACACCCGCAGCGTCGCGAGCCCGACCACCACGGCGAGAGCGGCGCCGGCGAGCGCCGCGAGCCCGATCAGGAGCGGATAGGGCATCAAATCGACACCCCATGCCACCACGTACATGCCGATCCCGAAAAACGCGGCGGTCGCGAGCGAAATGTAGTTGGTCGGGCCGGAGAACAGCGTCCACGACGTTGCCAGCGCCGTATAGAACAGGATCGACGTGGTGATCGACAGCAGATAGCCGGAGCTGAGCAGCGGAACCAAGGCAGCCACAATGAAGAGCGCTGCGGCGATCCCGAGATTGCGCTTCTCGCGGGTGCTGAGCCTGGTCGCGGCGCCGGGGCCTGGCACGGGCGGCTCTGTCACGACGCGCGCCTCCCGAACAGACCTTCCGGCCGGATCAGCAAAATGATCATGAACAGGACATAGGCCGCCGCGAGGGTGAGGCCGGGATCCACCAGCGTGGCGACCGCCGTTTCGGCGAGGCCGAGAATGAACGCCGCCACGATCGTTCCGCGAATGTCGCTCACCCCGCCGAGAATGACGATGATCAGGGCTTTCAGGGTGAAGACGACCCCGAGCGAGGCGTCGAAAGTCAAGAACATGCTGAGCAGCGCGCCGCCGGCGGCGGTGATGGCGCCGCCGAGCGCGAAGGCGAGGGCGGATGCGCGCATGACATTGATCGAGACCAGGCTGGCGGCGGCCGGATTAACCGAAACGGCGCGCAGGGAAAGCCCGGCGCGCGTGTGGTGCAGCCAGACATAAAGCCCAATGCACAGTGCCGCCGATCCGAGAAATGCCGCGACTCGATTGAGCCCGTACGGCTCGCCCAGGATGAAGATCGGACGCGCCAGGTAGGAGTAGCTCAGATATTCGCCGCCAAAGATGGTGAGCAGGATTCCGACCAGAATGAAGCTCAGCCCGAACGTACCGAGGATGCAATCGACCTCAAGCTGACCCTGGCTGCGGGCGCGCCGCACCAGCGGCGCGATCAGAATGCGGTAGATCGCCCAGTTCACCGCGAACGCCAGCGGCACGATGCCGATGATCGCGTAGAACGGGCTTGCCTGCGACGCGGTAAAGAACCAGAAGGTCCCGAACGCCCCGGCGATCAGCATCTCGCCATTGGCGAGGTTCATGATGCGGGCAACGCCGTATTGCAGCTGCAGCCCCATCGCCATCAGCGCATAAGTGCCCCCCAGCAATAGCCCGATGATGATGATGTCCATGACGGCTTCTCTGCGTCAGGCCCGCGCTTGGCGCGGGCATCCACGTCCTCGTGACCTCACAATGCGCTCAAGACGTGGATGGCCGGGACAAGCCCGGCCATGACGACACGTGAACATGTTCAGTCCACAGTTAGGGCCGTGGGAAAGGCTTACCCCCAGCTCGTCTTCAGATTGACCGGCTTGAAGTCGGTGAAGCCGACGCCGTCCACCGCGTTGAAGAATCCATTCTGCCATTGGCCGACGGTGTAGAATTTGTCGAGTTTCTGGTTGCGGATGTCGAGCTCGCCGACGATCGTCTTGAACGTGTGGCTCTTGAGGTAGGCGGTGATCGCTTTCAGATCCATCGAGCCTACGCCCTCGATCGACTGGGTGATCATCTGCAGCAGGGAATAGTAGAACGGGCTGCCCCAGTAGTCCGCGTCGACGCCGGTGACCTCCTTGTGCGCCTTGTAGTAGGCGCGGATGTCCGGCGAGTCCTTGATGCCGCCGGCTCCCAGCACGTTTTCGGCCGCCGCGCCGAATTTCTGATAAAAGCCCGGGAACGCGGTCGCGACCGCGCTGTAATACGCCTTCACGTTGAGGCCCTCGATCTTGGCTTGCTCCGCGAGGCCGAACGTATCGGGCGGGTAGGACCAGGCCACGAAGGCATCCGGGTTGGCGGCCTTGGCGGCCTTCATCACCGGCGCGAGGTCCTGGGTGCCGAGCGGATACGACTTGTCGTAGACGATATCGAAGCCGGCCTTCTTGAAGATCGGGCGTCCGGCGTTGGCGAGCTCGATTCCAAAATCGTCGGCGACGTTGACCACCGCCACCTTGTTTCCGATCTGTCCGGCGTCCTTGAGTTTCTTGAGCACGTTGATTGCGGAGTTGGCATAGGCCGAGGTCGAGCCTTGCACGAAGAACATGTTGGGATAGCGCTTGGTGAGCGCGTCGAGCTGGTCGGTGACGGCGGCCTGGGTGATCAGCGGATAGTTGTACTTGGCATAGATCGGCGCGACCGCGAGATTGAAGCCGGTGGCGTAGACCGGCATGATGAAATCGACTTTGTCGACGGTCGCCAGGCGCTCCACCGCCTTGATTGCTTCGGGCGGCTGCGTGCGGTCGTCGTATTCGATCAGCTCGACCTTGTGCAGGCCGTCCTTGAGCTTCAGGCCGCCGCGCTGATTGACCTCGTAGGCCCAGAGCTTGAAGTTCGGAAAATGGGTGACCGCCGCGCCGGGCGCGAGCGGCCCGGTTTTTGGCCCGACCACGCCCACTTTGACAACGACCGGATCCGCGGCTCGCGCGATCCGGGGACCGAACGATCCCGCGACGGCCGTCGCGGCGGCATATTTCAGCAATTCGCGTCGTCGCATTGCGTCTCTCCCTCGCGTCTTGGCTTCGCAACTGAGCGTGCCAGGTCTTATTCATCAGCCGGCGTGAACGGGTCCCGGCCACCAACCCAAGCTTAGCGGTCCAACCGGCGGCGGCATAGCGCGGTACGCCCGCGCGCCAGCAATAATTACGCCCGGATTCTAGCGCCGCCGATTTGAAGTTCCTGCACCACCTGCCGCTATCGCGTCCGGGAACTTCAAATCGAGAAGCGGCACTAGAATCAAATGCTTGCTAGTGCCCGTTCGTTTCCGAAGTTCGTGTCAGAGCATGCCGCCATGTATCACGAACTTCGGAAACCGGGCACTAGGCCTCAGCCCAGAAACGTCGCCACCGCGTCGACCGCTTCGGGCTTCTCAAGGTGGACGAGGTGGCCGGCGCCCTTGAACACTTTGATGTCAGCCTGCGGCAGGAACTTGCGCCAGGTCTCGGTCTGTTGCACCGGGATGATCTTGTCCTCGTCACCCCACAGGATCAGCGTCGGCATCTTGATGCGATGCAGGTAGCGCATGAACTTCGGATCGGCGGGGTGCTCCCAGAGAAGGCGGGCGACCGTTGACGCTTCGCGGTAGCGCTCGCCAATGAAATCGAGGTCGGGCTGGGCCGGCAGTCGCTGTCTCAGCACCTCAAAATTCGACACCAGCAATCCGGGAATTTGCTCGCCCGGCACGGCGACGATGTCGATCGTCGGGTGCTTCGGATCGATGATGCCGGCCGGCGCGATGAGTGCGAGCTTCTTGACGCGATGGCTGTGCTCGCAGGCAAACTTCGCCGCCAGGTAGCCGCCGAGCGACAGTCCGACCAGATGAAAGCGGTCGAGCCCGAGCATGTCGAACAGCTCGAGATAATGCATGATGTAATCATGCAGGCCGGTGAACGAAGGGTCGTCTCCCGACTCGCCGAAGCCCGGGTGATAGGGAACGATCACCCTGAACTTGTCGGCCCAGGGTTCGGCAAAATCAAACCCGTCGACCGTGCCGGCGCCATGAAAAAACACGACCGGCTCGCCGCTGCCGGCGGAATGCACGACGGTCTTTACCCCGTCGACCGTGAGGGTCTCGCGTTTAAACTTGCCCATCGCCCGCCTCCTATTATTCGGCCGCCACCCGTTGCGCGATGTCGCTCCGGCTGCGCAGGCGCGGGATCACCTCCTCGGCGAACAGCGTGAGGTTCTTCACGGTCTTCCAATGCGGCATGTCGGCGATATGCATCACCCCGTTGATGTGGCTGGTCTTCATCCACGCCGCCCAATCGCCGATCTGGTTCGCGACCTTCTCGGGCGTGCCGACGGCGACGAAGAACGATCCGCTGATGGCGTTGAAGTCGAAGCCGCCGTGCAGCTTGTCCGCCATGGCGGCACGGGTCTTGAGCTGATCGACCGAGAGGTAGCCGGGCGGGGCGAGGTAGTGCGGGATTGTGCGCAGGTAGTCGGAGAAGAAATGCTCCAGATGGCCGACGTATTCGCGCTCTGCCTGCTCCTGCGTCTCCGCCACGTAGATGAAAGTCAGCAGCGGCAGTTGATCGGGACGGATCGTATGCCCGTAATGCGCGGCGCGGTGGCGCAGGTTCTCGTTGAGCTCGAAGGCGCGCTGCTGGGTGACGAACACGGAGGCATAGCCGAAGCCGTGTTCGGCCGCGATTTCGATCGTTTCCGGGCTGCCCGTGCCAACGATGTAGCAGGGGGGATGTGGACGCTGGAACGGCCGCGGCCACGGGTTGAGGAACCGGTACGTGTAGAACTGGCCGTAGTGCGTGGTCGGACCGTCCTGGGTCCAGGCCTGCAGGATGATCTTGAGCGACTCGCGGAACCGTTCGCGCGCCGTCGCCGGGTTTACCGGGTTCGCCCAGTATTCCATTCCGGTCCCGAGCGGAAACGCCACCTCGATCCGGCCTTTCGACATGACGTCGAGGATTGCATATTCCTCGGCAAGCCGGTTCGGGAGCATGAGGTTGGGCGGCGTTCCCCAGACGCAGATCTTGACGTTGGTGGTCTGCGGTATGAGCGCGGCGGCGATCAGGTTCGGCGTCGCCATCATGCTGTAGACGGTGTTGTGATGCTCGTTGATGACGATCGCGTCGTAGCCCAGCCGATCCGCCAGAACCAGTTCCTGCAGGTAGCGCTGATAGAGCTCGTGGCCGCGCTCCGGGTTATAGAATTTGTTGGGAAAATTGACCCAGCTCGATTTGAATTGCTTGTGATTTTCGGGCAGATGCACATAGGGCATGAAGTGCATCGCGTTGAAACGAAGAGCGCTCATTCGTCGCCTCCCGCCTCGCGCATGCGATCGGCGCGCGAGGGCTGTTTTCCTTCCCAGCAGCGGGCGAGGTCGGCGCGAGAGGTGTCGGCTACCGCGGCGTCGTGATGACCGAACCGCGTCGGCCCGCGCTACGTCTCTCGTCCCTGTGTACGCTATGGTTGTAGTATGAAGACGCGGATGCGGGAGTCAACGGCGCGACCTTTGCGCAGACGCGCAAGCGAAGTTCGATTAGCGAACGGCGCCGTTCGGGTATGCCGAGGAGGGGCGCCGACATGACTAGTGCCCGGTTTCCGAAGTTCGTGATACATGGCGGCATGCTATGACACGAACTTCGGAAACGAACGGGCACTAGCAAGCATTTGATCCTAGGGCCGCTTTTCGATTTGAAGTTCCTGGACAAAAATTGCGGCAGATGGAGCAGAAACTTCAAATCGGCGGCACTAGGGGCCGATGCGCGGACATGATCGCCGTATGACGTCCAGGATCGTTGTGGTTCCGCCCTCGGCCGAGACCGGCGCGATCGCCCGCGAGCTGGCGCCGGCCGGATTTGCGCTTGCGCTGGTCGAGCACGAAAGCCCGCAATTCGCTGCCGCGCTTGGCGAGGCCGAGTACATGGTGTGCTACCCGAGCGTGAAGATGCCCGACGCCTTCTATCGCGCCGCCCCCCGGTTGCGGCTCGTGCAGCTCTTGACGGCCGGCTACGACAACGTCGACCTCGCGGCCGCGCGGCGCGCCAAGGTGCCGGTTGCGAACAACGGCGGCGCCAACGCCATCTCGGTATCCGAGCACGCCATGATGCTGATGCTCACCGTGGCCCGCCGGGTGATCTGGCAGCACGGTAGCGTGTCGGCGGGCCGCTGGCGCGGCAACGAGCCTTCGCCGCGCATGTACGAGCTGTTCGGCAAGACGCTCGGCATTGTCGGATTGGGAACCATCGGCAAGAAGGTGGCGCGGCTCGCGCGCTCATTCGGGATGCGCGTCGAGTACTACGACATCGTTCGCTTGAGCGAGGATGCCGAGGATGCGCTCGGTGTGCGTTTTCGTCTGCTCACCGAACTGATTACCAACGCCGACGTCGTTTCGCTGCATGTGCCGCTCAACGAGTCTACCCGTCATATGATCGCCGAGGGCGAACTGGCCCGCATGAAACCGACTGCGATTCTGATCAACACCAGCCGCGGAGGCGTGATCGACGAGGCAGCGCTGTTTCGCGCACTGAGCAGCGGCCGGTTGTTCGGCGCCGGCCTCGATGTATTCGATCCCGAACCGCCGCGTGCCGACGCTCCTTTGCTCAAGCTCGACAACGTGGTCCTGACCGCGCATTTCGCCGGGCCGACGTGGGACAATCACGTCGCCCGCTTTCGTAACGCGTTCGACAATGTGCAGCGGGTGGCGCGCGGCGAGCCGCCGCTGTGGGTCGTGCCCGAGCTCGCCGACCTGCTGGCCGGCGCCTAGCTTCGCGGGCCGTTACAGCACCGTGCGCACCGACCACAGTTCGGGAAACAGCGTCAGGTCGAGTACACTTTTGAGGTAGGGAACGCCGGCGCTGCCGCCGGTTCCGGCACGCATGCCGATGATGCGTTCGACCGTCTTCATGTGGCGAAACCGCCAACTCTGGAACGCGTCTTCGAGGTCGACTAGCTCCTCGGCGAGTTCATAGAGATCGAAGTTCTGATCGGCATTCCGGTAGATCGTTGCCCACACGGCTTCGACGCCGGCGTTCGGCACGTGACGCTTGCGGACGTCGGCCGCCAACACCTCGGCCGGCACCGGAAACCCGCGCCGCGCCAGGAGGCGCAGCGCCTCGTCATAGACGCTCGGCGCATCGAGCGCGCGTCGCAGGCGCTCAACGACGTCTGGCCGGTGCGCATGCGGCTTCATCATCTCCTCGTTCTTCAACCCAAGCTTGAATTCGAGCAGCCGATATTGCCACGACTGAAATCCGGACGAGCGACCGAGCACGGGCCGGAATGACAGATAGTCCGCCGGCGTCATGGTGGAGAGCACGTCCCAGGCCTGGATCAGCTGCTGCTGGATGCGCGAGACGCGGGCGAGGCATTTAAACGCGGGCCGCAGCGCGTCGGCATGAATGTTTGCGATTGCGGTGTCGAGCTCGTGGTTCATCAACTTCATCCAGAGTTCCTTGACCTGGTGAATAATGATGAACAGGAGTTCGTCGTGCTGGCCGGAGAGTGGGTTCTGGGCGGCGAACAGGGTATCGAGGTGCAGATAGTCCCCGTAGCTCATCTGTCCGCTGAAATCGGTGTGGACATCCGGGGTGGTCATGGCCGGACAGGCTCCTGTCGCAGGGAACTGAATTGGAAATCTATTCCAGCATTTGTCAATCTCGGCGCGCACGGAACGCTGTTGCGCGGAAACGGACGGGATTGTGAACGCCTGGACTAGCCTGCGTCATTGGATCGGCGCCAAGCGTGCTGCGCTGCGCCTGTGCGTGCGGATGACCGTCGCCGGCCTGCTCGCCTACGCGCTGGCGATCTCGTTCGGCCTTCCGCAGGGATACTGGGCGGTGTTTTCGGCGATCATCGTCATGCAGGCGAGCGTCGGCGGCTCGGTCAAGACGGCGCTGGACCGGCTGATCGGCACGCTGGGCGGTGCCGTTGCGGGCGGCGTCGTGGCGTATTTCGTCCCGCACGACGCCCCGGCCTCGCTCGGCGTCGCGCTCGTGATCGCGCTTGCGCCGCTCACGCTCGTTGCGGCGCTGAATCCGAACTATCGGATCGCGCCGCTGACCGCCGTGATCGTGCTGCTGACGCCGGGCGCGCAACAGCTCGGTCCACTCGGGTCGGCGTTCTATCGCATTCTCGAGATCACCCTCGGCAGCGTTATCGGGCTGGTCGTCGCATTGTTGCTGATGCCGGCGCGCGCCCACGGGCTCGTCATCAACGCCGCCGCCCGCATGGTCGGCTTCCTTGCCGACCTGCTGCAGGATTGGATGGAGGTGCTTGGCGGCAAAGCCGACCGTTCGTGCATCACACAACTGCAAGACGACATCCGGGCCGGCATGGCTCGCCTCGAGATCGCGGCGGGCGAGGCGCGGCAGGAGCGCCGAACCTACCTGACGCGCGAATTCGACCCGGACCCGCTGGTCCGCTCGGTATTCCGGTTGCGCTACGACCTGATCATGATCGGGCGCGCCGCCGCCGAGCCGCTGCCGGATGTCATCATTGCGCCCCTGCGCGAGTCGGTCGCGCGCGTGTCCGAGGCGGCGCAACGTTTCATGCGCGAGGCCGGCGAGGCCTTGCTGGCGCGGCGAAGTCCCCCGCCGCTGGGCGAGGTCGAACGTTCGCTGCAGGACTTTGTCGCGCAGATCGAGGTGCTTCGGCGCGAAGGGGCGACGCGCGCGCTTCCAGCCGATGCCGTCGGCCGTCTCTTTGCGCTCGGGTTCGCGCTTGAGCAGTTGCGCCGGAATTTCGAGGAGCTTTGCGACCGGGTCGCCGAGTGCGCCCGCGCCGACGCGACGACGTGACCAAAATTTAGCCGGTGGACTTGCGGTACCAGTCCAAGATCTCGCCGCCGGTCCACCATTGGATGTGGGAAAAGCCGCGGATGTAGTCGAGCACGTTCTCCAGCCATCCGATGCGATGCGGCACGCCGCTCAGATACGGGTGCACGCTGATCGCCATGATGCGGGCCGATTGCGCGCCCTCCGCATAAAGCCGATCGAACTGCGCGCGGCAGCGATGCGAAAACTCCTCCGCCGCGTGGTTCTGGATGGTGAACATCACAACGTCATTGGTCTCGACCGTGTAGGGCAGCGCCACGACCGGGTTCGGCTCGGCCTTGATGGTGACCGGCTGGTCGTCGAGCACCCAGTCCGCCACGTACTCGATCCCTTCCGCAGACAGAAAATCGAGCGTTTGCTCGGTCTCGGTCATGCCAGGGCTTTCCCAGCCGCGCGGACGCCGTCCGGTCAACTGCGTGATGTCGGCAATGGTCTGGCGGATCGCGATCCGCTGATCCTCGAGCCGATGCATCGGCGTCTGCTTGTAGCCGTGTCCGATGAATTCCCAGCCGGCATCGCGCGCCGCCTCCGCAACGCGCGGGTAGGAACGGCACACCATGCCGTTGAGCGCGAGCGTCGGGGTGATGGCGCGCGAGCGCAACGCCTCGAAAATGCGCCAGAAGCCCACCCGCATCCCGTATTCGTGCCACGCCCAGTTCGGCAGGTCGGGCAGCAGCGGCTGATGCATCGGCGGCGGGATCACGACCCGCGGCATGGCGCCGTCGGCCGACCAGTGTTCGATGTTGACGATCACCCAGACGGCGATGCGCGCGTTGCCTGGGAGCCGCAGGGCCGGCCGGTCGATGATCGCCGAGTAGGGAACGCGGTCCGAGAAGAGCGTGGCCATGCATCACGATAGAGCATTTCTGGCCATTGCGTTAAGCGACTTGGCATTTCTGGCGATCTTGGCTGTACTAGTGCCGCCGATTTGAAGTTCCTAGAGCAGTTGCGGCAAGCTCGTACAGGAACTTCAAATCGAAAAGCGGCACTAGAATCATAGATTTGGTAGTGCCCCTTTGCTTCCGAAGTTCGTGTCGGAGATCGCCGCGGGGTATCACGAACTTCGGAAGCGGGGCACTACCCGGCAACGGCCAAAGGGCAGGAGACGGCGATGACGCAGGCGGCGCGCGCTCGCAGCAACCCGGTTTTCAACGACCGCAAGCTCAAGCTTGGAACCTTCGGCACCAATCTCGACCGCGGCTGTGCGATTTCCTCGATCGACGGCGTGCTGGAGATCAACTGGCCGAACACGCTGACGCTGGCGAAGATCTCCGAAGAAATGGAGTTCGAGGCGCTGGTGCCGATCGGGCGCTGGCAGGGGTTCGGCGGGAAGACCAATTTCAACGGCCCGGGTTTTGAGTGCTTCGCATGGGCCGCCGGCATGAGCGCATCGACGCATTATTCCGGCATTTTCGCCACCTCGCACGTGCCGACGATTCATCCGGTGATGGCCGCCAAGCAGGCGGCCGCGATCGACCACATCAGCAACGGACGGTTTGCGATCAACATCGTCACCGGCTGGAACCGGCCGGAAATCGAGATGTTCGGCGCTCCCATGATGGAACACGACGACCGCTACGACTGCGCGGTCGAATGGTTGCACATAATCAAGGAGCTGTGGACGCGCGACGACATGTTCGATTTCGAAGGGCGCTTCTTCAAGATCAAGAAGGGCTATCTCGAGCCGAAGCCGATCCAGAAGCCATTCCCGCCGGTCATGAACGCGGGCGGATCGGAAAAAGGCCAGCACTTCGCCGCCAAATATTGCGACATGGTCTACGTCGTGTTCGGGAGCAACGACTTCGACCAGTGCAAGGCCAAGGTCGATACCTATCGCGGCCTTGCTCGCAAGGAGTACGGCCGCGAGCTGCAGGTGTGGAGCTACGCCTACGTGGTGCAGGGCGACACGGAAAAAGAGGCGCAGGACTACTTCGACTACTACGTCAACCAAGAGGGCGACTGGGACGCGGTGACGAACCTGGTCGACACCATGATCGCCAACGCCAAGACCCTGCCGGCCGCGGTGCTCGCCGAGATGAAAAAGCACTTCATCGCCGGTTGGGGCGGCTATCCGATCATCGGAACGCCCGAGCAGATCGCCGACAGTCTCATCACGCTCTCGAAGATCGGACTCAACGGCACGCTGCTCAACTTCCCGCGCTATATCGAGGACATGCGACGGTTCCAGAAGGAAGTCTATCCGCTGGTGCAGCAAACGGGATTGCGGTGACGGGAGCGGCGACATGAAAGTCGGTCTGGTCGGCCTTGGGCGCATGGGTTCGGCGATTGCGCAGCGGCTCGGCGAACGCGGTTGCGAGGTGATCGCGTGGGACAAGAACGCCAAGGCGACGGCGGCGCAGGGCAACCGTGTGCGTGCGATGGACGGCCCGCGCGCGGTCGCCGATTCCGCCGACATCGTGCTGTCAATCATCACGGAAGATAAAGGCGTGCGCCGCGTCTTCACCGGCGCCGACGGATTCCTGGCCGCAAATGTCGCGGGCAAGCTCTTT
Source organism: Xanthobacteraceae bacterium (assembly GCA_051985675.1). Lineage (GTDB taxonomy): Bacteria > Pseudomonadota > Alphaproteobacteria > Rhizobiales > Xanthobacteraceae > JAFAXD01. The sequence goes on from JBPYFJ010000063.1 coordinate 35,440, forward strand.
GTCGAGATGAGCACGCTGCAGCCCGCGACCCACCGCGAACTCGCGCCGCAAGTCGCCGCCCGCGGCGCACGCCTCATTGACGCGCCGGTGCTTGGGTCGATTCCGACCGTGCGTGAGGGCAAGCTGGTGGCCCTGGTCGGCGGTGAAGCGAACGATGTCGAGCGGGCGCGCAGCGTGCTCGACCACCTCACGCGTCACATCGCGCATATCGGGCCCAATGGCGCCGGCTGCGCCATGAAGCTCGCGGTCAACCTCGGCATGGCGGTCTATCTGCAGGCGCTCGCGGAATCGCTCGCGCTTGGCGTTTCGGAAGGGCTCACCGTCGATCAAATGGTCGGCATTCTGTCGGACGCCGTTACGGCGACGCCCTGGCTCAAGGGCAAGCTGCCGGTCTTGCGCGGTGAGCCGAGCGATATCACGCTGGACATACGCACCATGCGCAAGGACGTCCTCTCGGCAATCGCAACCGGCGCCCGCAACGGCGTGGCGATGCCGGCGACCTCCGGCGCACTTGCTTCGCTCGCCGCCGCGGTCGCGGGCGGTTGGGGCGAGAAGGATCTCGCCGAGGTGCCGCGGTTTTTCCGCGAGTTCATGCAGCAGGACTATCCGTGAGCACTCGATGCGCGGGCGAGATCGACCGGCGTGCCCTGCTGACCGCAAGCGCCGCGCTTGGCGGCGCAGCGCTGCTGTCGCGGTCCGCGCGCGCCCAGCCCGAGCCGCGCCGCGGCGGTGTCTTGCGCTGGGCCAACCCGCCCAATCCCGGGAGCCTCGACCCGGTGACGGGCCGTACCGCCGCCGAGTTCGCGTTCCTGCATACCGTGTTTGATGCGCTGCTCGATTTCGATCCGATGACACTCGATCCGCGGCCCGGTCTTGCCAAGGCGTTTGCGTTCGAGGACCCGGTGACCTTCACCATGGAACTCGTGCGGGGCGCGAGCTTCCACGACGGCACGCCGTTCGACGCCGACGCCGTCAAGTTCAATCTCGACCGCGCCCGCACCGATCCGCGCTCCAACGTCAAGGCGGATATCGCGACGGTGCGCGCGGTCGAAGTCGCCGGCAAACATCGCGTGATCCTGCGGCTCGACCGGCCGAACGCCGCGCTGCCAGCAATTCTCACCGACCGTGCCGGCATGATGGTCTCGCCGACGCACATCAAGCAGAACGGTCCCAACGTCGATCAGAGCCCGGTCGGCACCGGCCCGTGGAGGCTCGCGAGTTGGCGCAACAACGACCGCTTCATCGCCACCCGCAACGGGAACTATTGGCGCCCCGGGCTGCCCTATCTTGACGGCGTCAACATCGCGATCATGAGCGAGCCGGCGACCGCGCTGCGATCGGTGATGGCCGGCGAGAACGACCTCGCGACCTCGCTCGGCCCGCAGCAGAAAAACGTTGCCGACCGCAGCAAGCTCGTCACCCAGCTGACCCACTCGCTCGGGATGATCGGCATCTATCTCAACTATTCGCGGCCGCCGCTGAGCGACACCCGCATCCGCCGGGCGCTCAACTACGCAATCGATCGCGAAGCGCTCAATCAGGCGGTCGCGCTCGGGCTCGACGTTCCAACCTCGGCGATTTTGCCGAGGGAGCATTGGGCCTGCGACGCGGAGACCGCGCAATACTATCGCTACGACCCGACGATGGCCCGCAGGCTCGTCGCGGAGGCGGGTTTTCCCGACGGGATCGAGATTCCGATGCTGGGTTGGTCGGATCAGATCTCCATGCAGCGGCAGGAAGTGATCGTCACCCAGCTAGCGCGTGCGGGCATTCGCGTTGCGCTCACGCCGGTCTCCGCCAGCGCGAGCTCGACAATGTTCTTCGGCCCCGCCAAGCAGGGCGCCGGTCGCATGGCGCAGATCGCCGCGCGGCCCGACCCGAGCCAGGAATACGACAATCTGTTCAGCAAGGACGCCTATTTCAACGCCGGCAACGTCGAGCTTGCCGGCTACCGCGAACTGCTCGACGCCACCATGGCAACCACCGATCGGGAGGCGCGCAAAGCCGCATTCGCAAAGTTGCAGCGCTTCGTGGTCGAGAACGCGCTCTTGGTTCCGATTGTGTTCAATACTGCCATCACGGTGCATCATCCACGCCTCAAAGGCTTCGTGCTCGGGATGATCGGAAAACCCAAGTGCACCGAGGTGTGGCTTGATGCGTAAGCTGCGCCTCGGCGTGATCGGGCTCGGCCGGGCGTTCAGCCTGATGCTACCGACGCTGGCACAGCACGCGAAGCTCGAGATCGTGGCCGGCACCGACGTGCGGGCGGACGCGCGCGAACGCTTCGCACGCGAGTTTGCGGCGAAGTCGCACCCGAATGCGGAGGCGCTGGCCGATGATCCCGGCGTGGAAGCGGTCTACATCTCGACGCCGCATGAGCTCCACGCCGCGCACGCCCAGCTGGCCGCGGCGCATCGCAAGCACATCCTGGTCGAGAAGCCGATGGCGCTCTCGCTCGCCGACGCTACCGCGATGATCGACGCGGCGCGCGCCGCGGGTGTCGTGCTGGTCGTCGGACCGAGCCACAGTTTCGATGCCCCGATCGGGCATACGCGCAAGCTGATCGCCGGCGGCGGATTTGGCGAGCTGCGCATGATCCAGGCGCTGAACTACACCGACTGGCTCTACCGTCCGCGCCGGCCGGAAGAGCTCGATCCGCATGCCGGCGGCGTGCTGGTCAACCAGGCGCCGCACCAGGTCGACGTGGTGCGGCTGATCGCAGGAGGCATGGCGCGTACGGTTCGCGCATCGGTCGGCGCCTGGGATCGGGCGCGGCCGGCGCCCGCCGCCTATGCGGCACACGTCACCTTCGCGAACGGTGCGTTCGCCTCGCTGACCTACAGCGGCTTCGGACATTTCGATTCCGATGAGTTCGCGGGCTGGGTCGGGGAGGGCGGTGAGCCGAAGGACCGGGCCCGCTCCGGCAGCGCTCGTGCGCGGCTTGCCGGCCTTGCGAGCGCCGAGCAGGAATCAAGCCTCAAAGCCGCGACCAACTATGGCGGCGCCGACTACGGTGGACCCTCCGCATCGCCGCGCGCGGCGCCGCGCCATCATCAGCATTTTGGTCTGGTGATCGCGTCGTGCGAGCGCGCCGACCTGCGGCCGACGCCGGACGGGGTCGTGATCTATGACGACAGCGGCGTTCGGCTCGAACCGCTGCCACCGCCGGCGGTGCCGCGTAGCGAGGCGATCGACGAGCTCTATGGCGCGGTGGTGGAAGGCCGAGCGCCGCTGCACGACGGGACTTGGAGCCGCGCCACCCTGGAGGTGTGTCTCGCGATGCTCGACTCGGCACGGACCGGACGCGAGGTCGTGCTTCAGCATCAGGTGGGGTTGCGCGCGTAACCCGGCGCGCCAGTGCCCGTTGCCGAAGTTCGTGATACATCGCGGTACCCTCTGACACGAACCTCGGAAACAAAAAGGGCACTAACAAGTATTTGATTCTAGTGCCGCTTATCGATTTGAAGTTCCTAGACGAGCTTGCGGCAGATGGTGCAGGAACTTCAAATCGGCGGCACTAGGGTGCCGTACGGCATGGCAGCCAGCAATCGCGAATGCTTGCCGAACGCCGATTGCTTCACCTAGTCTCGCGCAGAACAGCAAGTCCCCGGTTTCCGAACGCGTTCGATTCGGCCGGCCAAGACCTTAGGCGAGGATCGACGACCCATGGAATTCGGCCTCTTTTCCAACAATCGCCGTCCCGACCGTCCGATCGGCGAGGCCTGGAACGAAGACATTTTTGAAGCCGAGGTCGCCGATCGGCTGGGCTTCAACGAGATCTGGTTCTCCGAGCACCAGAGTCCGGCCGAGCTCATTATCTGCAAGGCCGCCGGGCGCACCGAGCGCATCCGGCTCGGGTCCGCGGTGCGGCCACTCGGGTACTATCACCCGCTGCAGGTCGCGCTTGAGGCCAACACCACCGACCAGCTCACCGGCGGTCGCTACATGCTCGGCATCGGCACCGGGTTCTATCCCAAGAAACTCGAATGGCGTGGGCTCGATCCAAACTCCATGCGCGCCGTCATGGAGCCGTCGATCGAGCTCATGCTCAAGCTCTGGAACAGCACCGAACCGGTCGACTACGACGGCCCGTTCTGGAAGGGCAAGAAGATGCTGCTCGAATGCCCGCCGGTGCAGAAGCCGCATCCGCCGGTCGGCATCGCCGCCGCCAACACCGTCGGTTCGGTGGAGCTTGCCGGCCGGCTCGGGCTGATGGTGCTGACCGGCGACTTCATCCCGATCCCGCGGCTGCGGCTCTTTGCTGACACGCTGGTCAAGTCGCAGGTCGCCGCCGGGCGCAAGCCACGGCGCCGCGATCTGCGCACCTGCCGGGTGATCTACGTGGCGGAGACCGACAAACAGGCGATCGAGGACATGCGCGAGTCCTACACCGGCGTGATCAAATGGGAGATCGTCAACACGCCCCACCACCAGGTCGAGCGCATCCCGCCCGGCGGCACGCTGCAGGACATCACCTACGACTATCTGGTCGAGACCCACAACCTGTTCATCGGCAGCCCGGAGACCGTGACCAAGCGCGTGCGCGAGTTCTACGACCAGGTCGGCGGCTTCGGCACCCTCATGTTTCACGCCGGGCGCGACTACGCGACGCGCGAAAAGCGCGCGCGCTCGATGGAGCTGTTCATGCGGGACGTGGCGCCGAAGCTGCGCCACCTCGATCCGGACGCGGCCCCGGCGATCGCGGCGGAATAGTTGGCGCTAGGCGGCTTTCTCGCAAATGACGATCCACGGGACCGCGAAGCGGTCCACCACCATTCCGAACCGCTCGGCGAAGAACGTCTGCCCCATCGGCATGCGTACAGTGCCCTTCTCTGAGAGTGCCGCGAATATGCGCTCTGCCTCCGCCGGCTTGTCGACGCCGAGGCATACCGAGAAGCCCCTGGGTGGCTCGTAGCCACCCGGCCCGCCATTGGGCATCGCATCGCTGCCCATCAAAACAATCTCGCCCTTCACCAGACGAGCATGAATGATCTTGTCGGCCCACTCGGGCGGCACGTGGCTTTCCGCCGGCGTGCCCTTGAAGGTGCTCATCATCGTGATCTTGCCGCCGAGGCACGCTTCGTAGAACTTGAAGGCCTGCTCGCAATCGCCCTTGAAACTGAGATACGGATTAAGCTGCATGATCGCTCCTCTGTTGGCGTGACGTTCGTTTGTCGGGGGTGGTTTGCAAAGCAGGGGGCATGATGCCGGAAGACGCGGCCTGCACGGTGGTATTCTCGCGGTCCAAAGCGTTGATATCAACATGATTTGCGATTGTCAAACCGCTGCCGATCACCTGCGGGCTGTAGTCGATCGCGCGGACTTGGTGAATCGGCCCGTTAGTCCTAGTTTTCAGAATGTCCGCTTTTTCCTCAAAAGCGGACATTCGCAGTCGCGACAGTAATGTCCGCTAAGTGCCAGAAGCGGAAGTCGGCAACTTAAAGGGATAGAATGCTTGACGCGCATCTGATGCCGACGATCTTCGCTCATGCTTGCGCGAGGAGGTTCGCGGAAACGCGTTGGGGGCTCGCCGTGTCGATGTATCCAAGGCTGCTTGGGATTGCTGCCGTTGTATTCGGCTTCAGTCTGTCCGAGGCACTCCCTGCTGGCGATGTCTGGAAAGGCTCCTGGAAATTCGAGATCGACCGCCGGGATAACCCGATGCTGGTCTATTACGACACCAGCGGCAGGACAATATTCCGCATCTATTGCGGGGCGCATTTCGAGACGGATGCGGTCTATCCGGGCGCGGCGCCGAAAGAGGATCACACCCCCGCCTCGATCACGATTGCCAACGGCGAGACGCAGACGGACTTCGCCGGCTTCACCTACTTGCTTGATGGCCCCGGTTCCGAGGGCTGGCCGCCGAACACCACGATGTTTAACCAGGCGGATCTCGGCTATGCCCGCGACGATCCCGAGCTTTACCAAGATAAATGGCACGTGCTGGAGAATCGCGTCTTCGATTTTCTGGACTCCGGGCATCCGCTGACGATCTCGGCCGAGGGCAAAAGCTATGTGCTGCCGCCGGTCAACGTGCCGCGCTGGCGAGCGCGTTTCCAGAAAATCTGCTGACGTGCGG
>JBPYFJ010000064.1:0-46715 GCA_051985675.1 Xanthobacteraceae bacterium
ACCGCCAAGGCCGGCACCATGACCGGTTACGGAAGCGACCTCCGGCCAAAAATCGCCGCCGTGGAGCGCCGAACGGCGCAGGCGCACCCGATCGCAAGGGTGCGCTACCGCGCCTTGAGCGCGGACAGAAATCTGCTTAGCGCCGTCTCGGCGCTCCACTCCCCTCGTTTGGGGAAAGGAAAAAGAGAGCGAAGGGCGGCCCGGCGCCCAGGTCCACCGGGGTGCGGAGCGTTGGCTCCTCGGTCTTACGAATAATCCACTCTGACCAAATAAAGCCCATCGGGCGGCGCGACCGGTCCGCAGGCTGCGCGGTCGCGTGCCGCAAGCGCGCGTGCGACCTCATCGGGCTGCCACTTGCCTTCGCCCACGAGCGCGAGCGAGCCGACCATCGAGCGAACCTGATGGTGCAGGAACGAGCGCGCGACGGCTTCTACCCGGATCTCGTCACCAAGGCGCCCGACGTCGAGACGGTCGAGCGTCTTGACCGGCGATTTGGCCTGGCATTCGGCCGCCCGGAAGGTGGTGAAGTCGTGCCGGCCGACGAGATGCTGGGCTGCGACCTGCATGCTTGGCGCGTCGAGCGGGCGCGCGATCCGCCAGGCGCGGGTGCGCTCGAGTGCCAGATCCGCGCGGCGATTGACGATGCGGTAGAGATAATGGCGGCGCGTGGCCGAGAAGCGGGCGTCGAAATCCGCCGCTACGACCGCCGCTTCCAGAACGGCGATCGGATGCGGCCGCAGATGCGCGTTGAGCGCGTCGCGCACGGTTTCCGGATCGGGTTCCTTGGCAAGATCGACATGCGCAACCTGACCGAGCGCGTGCACGCCCGCATCGGTGCGCCCGGCGCCTTGCACGTGCACGCGCTCGCCGCAGAAGGCTTCGATCGCCGCGGTGAGAACACCCTGCACGGAGAGGCCGTTCGCCTGGATCTGCCAGCCGGCGAACGGCGTGCCGTCATATTCAATCAGGAGCCGGTAGCGCGTCATGCTCCAGAACCCCTCAGCGCAGCACCGCGCCAGCCGCGATCTGCGAACCGCGCAGGAAGTCGGCGGCTTTCACGACCTGCTTTCCGGCGCGCTGCAGCTCGAGAACGCGCACGGCGCCGTCGGCGCATGCAATGGTCAGCCGGTCGTCGAGCACGGTTCCGGGTACGCCTGCGCCTTCGCCCTTGGTAATGCGCAGAATTTTGGCGCGTGCCCGGTCGGGCAGTTCGCACCACGCGCCCGGATAAGGCGACAGGCCGCGGATGTGATCGTGCACTGCCTTCCAGGGCTTCCCCCAATCGATGCGGGTTTCGTCATTGGCGATCTTGGCGGCGTAAGTGACGCCGGTCGCCGGCTGCGCCGTGAGGGCGAGTGCGCCGCGCTCGAGTGCACCGAGCGCACGCCCCATCAGGTCGGCGCCGATCGGCTTTAGCACGTCATGCAGTTCGCCGGCCGTCATGTCGGCGCCGATCGCGACGCGCTCGGGGAGCGCGATCGGCCCGGTGTCGAGTCCTTCATCCATTCGCATCACCATCACGCCGGACTCCGCATCGCCCGCCATGACGGCGCGGTTGATCGGCGCGGCGCCGCGCCAGCGCGGCAGCAGCGAGGCGTGCAGATTGAAGCAGCCGAGCGGCACGCCCTCGAGGATCGGCTTCGGCAGGATCATCCCGTAGGCGACGACCACGGCCGCATCAGCGTTGTGCCGGCTGAAGGCGTCCTGTGCCTCGCTGGTCCGCAGCGTTGCGGGCGTCAGCACGTTGAGACCGAAGTCGCGCGCGGCCTTTTCGACCGGGCTCGGCTTGAGCTCCATGCCGCGGCCGGCCGGTCGCGGCGCGCGCGTATAGACCGCCACGACCTCATGGCCGCGCCCGACGATGTCGACGAGCGTCGGCACAGCGAAGTCGGGCGTGCCCATGAAGATCAGGCGCAAAGCCACGCGCAATCCCTGTCGCAAACCGTGACGTGGGGGAGCTTACTCCGCGGCGCGTTTTGCCGCCTTGGAGAATTTCTTGATGATGCGGTCGCGCTTGAGCTTGGAAATGTAGTCGATGAACAAGACCCCGTTGAGGTGGTCGATCTCGTGCTGGATGCAGGTCGCGTAGAGACCTTCCGCCTCCTCTTCGTGCTTCTTCCCGTCGAGGTCGAGGAACTTGACCTTCACCCGCGCCGGGCGCTCGACGTCCTCGTGGACCTCGGGAATCGACAGGCAACCCTCCTCGTAAACCGATGTGTCGTCCGACGACCATAAGATCTCCGGGTTGACGAACACGCGCGGATTCTTTTCGCCCTCCTTCTTGGAGAGATCCATGGTCACGATGCGCTTTGCGACGCCGACCTGGATCGCCGCAAGGCCGATGCCGGGAGCGTCGTACATGGTCTCAAACATGTCGTCGACGAGCCCACGGACGTCGGCCGTGACCTTGCCGACGGGCTCCGATTTCTGTCGCAGTTTCCGGCTCGGGAGAGTGATGATCTTGCGCAGCGCCATGGCGCGCATGTAGGGGCATACCGGGGCCCGGTCAATCCGATCAAGAAGTGCCTGCGCCTGCGGGCGCAACCGTCCCGTTCCAGCGCTCCCGTTCGCCCTTCGTTCGCCTCAGATACCCGAATCGGGTTAGAAGGCGACATGTTCGAAACGCTGTTTGTGGTGGCGGGCACTCCCGTCAGCGTTGGTGTCGCGCTGGCGGCGCTCGCCGCAGTGCTGATCGTGACGCTGCTGGTGCTGGTGATTGTCGTCGCCCGTTCGGCCGGCGCGCGCTCGCGCGAGGCCGACCAGCAGGCAGAGCGGACCGAGGACCTGGAGGTGCGCCTCGCCGAGATGGCGCGGACGCAGGTCGAAGCGATCGGCCGCATGCAGGCCATGGGCGACGGCCTGGCGGGACGCCAGTCCGACCTTGCGCGCCTCGTCAACGAACGGCTGGACGCGGTCTCGGGCCGGATCGGCCAGTCGATGGAAGCGACCACTCAACAAACTGTCGAGCGATTACAGCACCTGCACGAGCGGCTTGCGCTGATCGACAATGCCCAGAAGAACCTGACCGAACTATCGTCGCAGGTCACCTCGCTGCGCGACGTTCTGTCCAACAAGCAGGTGCGGGGCGCGTTCGGGCAGGCACGCATGGAAGCGATCGTGCAGGACGGCCTGCCCAAGGGCAGCTTCGAATTCCAGTTCACGCTCTCCAACAACACGCGGCCGGACTGCGTGGTCTATCTGCCGGACCAGCCGCCGCTGGTGATCGACGCAAAATTCCCGCTCGAAGCGGTGACCGCCCACCGCGAGGCCCGCACCGACGAGCAGCGGCGGATCGCCGCGCAGCGGCTGCGTCAGGACCTGAGCCGCCACGTCAACGACATCGCCGGCAAATATCTGATCCCGGGCGAAACCCAGGACGTGGCGCTGATGTTCGTGCCGGCCGAATCCGTCTATTCCGAACTGCACGACAGCTTCGACGATATCGTGCAGAAGGCCTATCGGGCGCGGGTCATCATCGTCTCGCCCTCGCTGCTGATGCTGGCGATCCAGGTCATGCAGCAGATCCACAAGGACGCGCGCATGCGCGAAGCCGCTGACCGGATCCGCACCGAGGTTGCACACATGATCGGCGACGTCGGCCGCCTGCGCGACCGCGTGCTCAAGCTGCAGCAGCACTTTGGCCAGGCCACCGAGGATGTGCGCCAGATTCTGATATCGGCCGAGAAGGTCGAACGTCGTGCCACGGCGATCGAAGAGCTCGAGTTCGATGCGGCGGATACCTCTGCCACGGTCATTCCGGCCCCGATTGGCAAACTCGGCGCCGCCGAGTAACGATACCTGATGGTTATTCCCGCCGACATAACGCGTCCGCGTGCATCTTTCCTCGAGTCGATCGCGGTTTACATCCAGCCGCGGGTCCTGATCGTCCTGTTTCTTGGTTTTTCCTCGGGGCTTCCGCTCGCGCTCTCCGGATCGACGTTGTTGTTCTGGACGGCCGAGGCCGGCGTCGATCTCAAGACCATCGGGCTCTTTGCGCTCGCCGGCACGCCCTACACGGTGAAGTTCCTGTGGGCGCCGCTGGTCGACGCGATCGACCTCCCGGTTCTGTCCGCGTGGCTCGGCCGGCGGCGCGCCTGGTTGTTGTTCTCGCAACTCCTGCTGATGGCTGCGATCGCGTTTCTGGGAAGCTGCGATCCGGCGGCAGCGCCGGGCGCGATCGCATTGGGGGCACTATTGGTCGCGGCCGCGTCCTCCACGCAGGACATCGTGGTCGACGCGTTTCGCATCGAGAGCCTGCCGGAGGATGAACAAGCCGCCGGCATGGCGTCCTATGTGGCGGCTTACCGCATCGGCATGCTGGTGTCCGGTGCCGGCGCCCTGTTCCTGGTCAGCGGGTTTCAGGGGCTCGGCTTTGTGCACCGCGCCGCCTGGAACGCGAGCTATCTGGTGATGGCGGCGCTGGTGCTGGTGGGCGTCGTTACGACGCTGGTGGCGAGAGAGCCGGCAAAGTCGATCGCCGCCGAGCACACGCACACGCACGGCTGGCGCAATGCGCTGCGCCGGCTCGGAACGACGGTCGTGGGCGCGTTCCAGGATTTCTTCTTCCGCGAGGGTGTTGTTGTCGCCATCGTGGCACTGGTCTTTGTGGTGCTGTTCAAGTTTACCGATGCGCTCGCGGGCGTGATGACTGGACCTTTCGCGGTTGATCTCGGTTTCACGCGCAATGAGTATGCGACGATCATCAAGGGGATCGGACTGGTGGCGTTGCTGATCGGCGGGTTCGCGGGCGGCTACGTGGCGCGGGCCTATCCGCTCGCGACCAGCCTGTGGATCGGCGGCGTGCTGCAGGCGCTCGCCAATCTGGCGTTTTCCTGGCAGGCGATCGTCGGGCACGATCTCGCCTGGCTGACCTTTGCAATCACGCTCGAGAACTTCACCAGTGCGATCGGCACGGTGATCTTCGTCGCCTACCTGTCCGCGCTCTGCAAAAATCCATTGCATACGGCGACCCAATACGCGCTACTCACCGCGCTCGCCGCGGTCGGGCGCACCTATCTGTCGGCCAGTGCAGGTTTCATTGCGGCCGCCACCGGGTGGGTCTGGTTTTTCGCGATCTGCGCACTCGCGGCGATCCCTGGCCTGCTGGTGCTGGCCTGGCTGCAGCGGCAGGGGCACTTCAAAGAGTTGGAAACTACAACGGCAGCCGCTGCTTGATCGCCGCCGCAAGCGTGCCTTCGTCGAGATAATCGAGCTCGCCGCCGACCGGCACGCCGTGCGCAAGCCGCGTCACCTTCACGCCCGTATTGGCAACGAGATCGGTGATGTAGTGCGCCGTGGTCTGGCCGTCGACGGTGGCACTGAGCGCCAGGATCAGCTCCTTGACCTCACCGCCATGGGCGCGCGTGACCAGCTGGTCGATCGAAAGGTCTTCGGGTCCGACGCCATCGAGCGGGGATAGCGTGCCGCCAAGGACGTGGTAACGCGCGTTCACCGCGTTGGCGCGTTCGAGCGCCCACAGGTCGGCGACGTCCGCGACGACGACGATCACCGAAGAATCGCGGCGCGGGTCGGTGCACACGGTGCAGGGATTCTGGCTGTCGATGTTGCCGCAGACCCGGCAGATCGTGATCTTTTCGATCGCTGCCTTGAGGGCGTCCGCGAGCGGCGTCATCAACTGCTCGCGCTTCTTGATCAGATGCAGCGCGGCGCGGCGGGCGGAGCGCGGCCCGAGGCCGGGCATGCGTGCGAGCAGCTGGATCAGCCGTTCGATCTCGGGTCCGGCGATGGCGGCGGGCATCCAGCGCTCTGCCTAATCAGAACAGCTTCAGGCCCGGCGGCAACGGCAGGCCGCCGGTCAGGCTCTGCATCTTCTCCTGCATGACCGCCTCGGCTTTGCGGCGTGCGTCGGCGTGCGCGGCCACCAGCAGGTCCTCGACGATCTCCGCCTCCTCGGGCTTGAGCAGCGACGGATCGATATGCGCACCCTTCATCTCGCTCTTGGCGTTGAGCTTGACCGTGACGAGCCCGCCGCCGGCCGTGCCTTCGACCTCGACGCGCTCGAGCTCGGCCTGCATCGCCTCCACCTTGGTCTTGAGTTCCGCGGCCTGCTTCATCAGGCCCATGAAATCAGGCATCGGAGCTCTCCATTCTCCTGGGCCTCATGGTGAGGAGCTCGGCCGAAGGCCGAGCGTCTCGAACCATGGCCAAAGCGCAAGACACTCCCTGCTGCCATCCTTCGAGACGCGCGCTGCGCGCGCTCCTCAGGATGAGGTCCAAACGTGTTGCTCGCTCAGTGCTCATCGTCGTAATCGGGAATTTCGTCGAACGGCGGCGGCTCATCGCCGTTGTCGGTGGGCGCGGGATCGGTCTCGGCCGCGCGCACCGCGACGATTTCGGCGCCCGGAAATTTGGCCAGCACCGCCTGCACGAGCGGATCCGCGCGAATGTCACTCTCGAGCGCGGTCCGACGCGCGTCCTGTTGTGAGCGCACCGTCGGCTGTCCCGGCTCGGTCGACACCACGACCATCCAGCGCCGTCCGGTCCAGTCGCTCAGCTTGCGGCCAAGCTCACCGACCAGCGCCTTGGAGGCGCTCGGCTCGAGCGCAATTTCAAGCCGGCCATCCTCGCAACGCACGAGCCTGATGTCGCGCTCGAGTGCGGTCTTGGTCTGCAGATCGCGCATCTCGGCCGCAAGCGCCACCAGGTCCTCGAACCGCGCGATGACCTGGGGCGCCGTCTCCGGCGCGGGCTGCGCGTTCCGCACCGGATCAGCCGCAAGATTTGGCGCCAGCGCCATGCGCGGCGTGCCGCGTGCCGTCTCGGTGCGGGGCGCTTCGCCACGCGCGGGCGCAACGCGGGCCTCCGCGCTCGGCGATGCGGCCGGCGGCAGGCTTGTCCCGCCGGGTTGCCGCATCGGCGCGCCATTCTGTTCGAGCGAGCGGATAGCCTCGTCGGGCGTCGGCAGATCGGCCGCGTAGGCGATGCGGACCAAGACCATTTCGGCCGCCGCGATCGGCTTGGGCGCGGTCTGTACCTCGGGGATGCCCTTGAACAGCATCTGCCAAGTGCGCGACAGCACCCGCATCGACAACGCTGCTGCGAACGCCCGTCCGCGGGTGCGCTCGACCTCGGCCAGCGAACGGTCGTCGGCGACCGACGGTACGAGCTTCACGCGGGTGGCGAAGTGGGTGAACTCGGCAAGATCGCTCAGCACGACTGCGGGATCAGCGCCGCTGTCGTACTGATCGCGCAGCTCGCGCAACGCGGCCGGCGCGTCGCCGCGCAGCAGCGCTTCGAACAGATCGATGACACGGGTGCGGTCCGCAAGCCCCAGCATTTGCCGGACGTCTTCGCCGCGCACCGGGCCGGCCGCGTGTGCAATCGCCTGATCGAGCAGCGAGAGCGCGTCGCGCACCGAGCCCTCAGCGGCGCGCGCGATCAGGGCGAGCGCATCCGGCTCGGCCTCGACGCTTTCCTTGCCGGCGATGCTTTCCAGGTGGCTCACCAGCTTGTCGGCTTCGACCCGGCGCAGATCAAAGCGCTGGCAGCGCGACAGAATGGTGATCGGAACCTTGCGGATCTCGGTGGTGGCGAAGATGAATCTGGCGTGCGGCGGCGGCTCTTCCAGGGTCTTCAGTAGTGCGTTGAACGCCGCCGTCGACAGCATGTGCACTTCGTCGAGAATGTAGACCTTGTAGCGCGCCGAGGCCGGCGCGTAGCGGATCGCGTCATTGATTTGGCGGACGTCGTCGACGCTGTTGTGAGACGCCGCATCCATTTCCAGCACGTCCACGTGCCGGCTTTCCATGATCGCCTGGCAGTGAACGCCGAGCGTCGGCATGCGGATCGTGGGCGCGGTGATGCTGCCGTCGGCGAGCTCGTAATTGAGCGCGCGCGCCAGGATGCGTGCCGTTGTGGTCTTGCCGACGCCGCGCACGCCGGTCAGAATCCAGGCCTGCGGGATGCGCCCGGTCTCGAACGCATTCGAGAGCGTGCGCACCATCGCGTCCTGGCCGATCAGATCTTCGAAGCTGGCCGGACGGTATTTGCGTGCAAGCACGCGGTAGGAGCCGGGAGCAACCGTGGGCGTCGGAAGCGGGGCGTCGTTCATCGTGTCCGCCGCGCAGGCTCTCCGGCTAAAGGCGTGAACGGGTGTTTAGTGGGAGGCTGACGAGCGACCCGAACCGGAGCTCGTTAGGGCTGCTTCCTTCCGGACCTGACCCGGTTGGCGAGTGGCTCGTCCACCGCCAACCTCCCGCCCCTATATCAGCGGGACGCCAAGGGAATGCAAGCGTCGAAGGGCCACATGACCACAACCCGATCATCGGCGGATGGGCCGTCGCAATGGGAATTGCATCCCCAGCTTGCGGCTGACACCGTGCCGGTTGGCGACCTCGCGCTGTCGCGCCTCTTGGTCAATCGCGACGCCAACTACCCATGGCTGGTGCTGGTGCCGCGCCGGGCGCGCATGACGGAGATCGTCGACCTCGAGCCGGCGGACCGGCGCCAGTTATTCGACGAAATTACGCTGGTAGGGCAGGTGCTGCGCGCGGTGACAGCGTGCGACAAGCTCAACGTCGCGGCGATCGGCAACGTGGTGTCGCAGCTGCACGTCCATATCGTTGCACGCCGGCGTACCGATGCGTCGTGGCCGCGCCCGGTTTGGGGCGCGGTGCCGGCGCGTGCCTATGACCCGGCCGAGCTCGCACATTTTCTCGACACGATTCGGCACCGGATCGGGTTTTAGCCCGCCGTTGCGCCGCCACGGTTGGCGTGCCAGTTTCCGGCCGCCCGGAGTTACCGCATGCTCGACCTCGGACCGAGGCCGCTTCTCGGTTATATCGCAAACCCGCTCGACCGCGCCGGCGACCGCCGTGATGACGGCTCGCTCGCCGCACTCGATGCGAAGGCCGGCGCTTATCTGGTCGGCGGCGAACTCGTTGTCCTGCGCAAAGCGAGCGAGCCGGACGCGTTGTTCGGTTTGACAGAAGCGCGCGCGCTCGCCCCCATCCGCGAAACCGTGTTTCTCGGCCTGCAAGGCGGCGTCCCGCGCTATGGGGCCGCGATCGATGCGTCGGCGGCGGAAGCGCTCAAGAGCCAGCCAGGCTTCCTCGTCATCGATCTGCGCTCGATCGCGATTCAGGGGCTGGTAGCCCCCGAACACGTCGCGGCACTGGCCGAAGCCAAGGCGATGCTCACCTGGCACGCGCGCCATCGTTTCTGCGCCAACTGCGGCACGCCGACGGTTGCAACCAACGCCGGCTGGCGGCGCGATTGTCCAAACTGCAAGACGCAGCACTTCCCACGTACTGATCCGGTCGTGATCATGCTGGCGATTGACGGCGAGCGCTGCCTGCTCGGTCGCCAGAGCCGTTTTGGCGCGGGCATGTGGTCGTGCCTCGCGGGCTTTGTGGAGCCCGGCGAGACGATCGAGCAGGCGGTCCGGCGCGAGACCCTGGAGGAAGCCGGCATCCCGTGTGGGACGGTGACTTATTTTGCCTCCCAGCCGTGGCCGTTTCCGATGTCGCTGATGATCGGCTGCCACGTGCAGGCGCTTGCGAGCGACATCAAGGTTGACCGTAGCGAACTCGAGGATGCGCGCTGGTTCTCGCGCGAGGAGGCGGCCGCGATGTTGCGGCGGCAGCATCCGGGTGGCCTGACGACGCCGCCGCCGTTTGCGATCGCCCATCACATCATTCGGGCTTGGGTGGAAGGGGATGGGCTCAGATAGCGGTCGAGAACGGCACGCTTAAAGCAAGTGCCAAAGCGCGAAGGCGATACCGATGATGATCGCCGCCAGCGCCGCCAGAACGAAATACGCGACCGAATCGCCGCGGCCCTCGCCCCGCAGCTCGCGATTCCGTGAAAGATTTTTCTATACATCTGCTAAGTAAGCCAGTAGCATAGAAGAATGTTCTATGGATAACCCCACAAATGGATGCCATTGATCGGAAGATTCTCGCGGTCCTGCAAAAGGACGCTTCCCTGTCCGTCGCCGAAATTGGCAATCGCGTGGGCCTGTCGTCGACGCCGTGCTGGAAGCGAATCCAACGGCTGGAAGCCGATGGTGTCATTCAACGGCGCGTGGCGATCGTCGATCAGGATCGGCTTGGCTTAGGGGTCACCGTGTTCGTCTCGGTCGAGACCGGCGACCATTCGGAGGAATGGCTCAAGCGATTCGCCGACGTGGTGTCCGGCCTGCCGGAGGTGATGGAGTTCTACCGCATGGCCGGCGACGTCGACTACATGCTCCGCGTCGTGGTGCCGGACATCCCGGGCTATGACGCGTTTTACAAGCGGCTGATCGCGACGGTGCCGCTCAAGAACGTGACCTCGCGGTTTGCCATGGAAAAAATCAAGTCGACGACCGAGCTGCCGATTGGATGACCGGCTGTCGGTTCGGCCCCGCTAGGATCCGTTAACCACTGTGTCGCGCGGCGGGGTCGCGCGTCCGCTTTCCACCCCCGGTTTAACCACAACGCAACGCCTCTCCGGTAATTTCACGCCCGGTCAGACATGGCCGCGTGAGACCAGGAGTACGGCGATGAAGAGTCTGCTGCTGCGCTTCGTCCGGGATGAGTCGGGCGCGACCGCGGTCGAATACGGCCTCGTGGCAGCCGGCATTTCGGTCGCCATCATCGCGGTGCTCAATACGCTGAGCGGTCAACTCAAGAACGCCTTCTCCAACATGACGGACGTGCTCAAAGCCGGCCGGTAACGCGCAAAATGCCCGATGCTCGTCGAGTTCGTTAGGCTGCTGCTGTTTCCCGCGCTCATGGCGTTTGCGGCCACGAGCGACCTTCTCAACATGACCATCTCGAACCGGATCTCGCTGGCGCTGGTCGCCGGCTTTGCGGTGCTTGCGCTCGCCTGCGGCTTGAGCGCGGAGTTGATCGCGGCGCATATGGCTACCGGTGCGCTGGTGCTCGTCATCGGCTTTGGGTTGTTCTCGCGTGGCTTGGTTGGCGGCGGCGACGCCAAGCTCGCGGCCGCCGCGGCGCTCTGGCTTGGCTTCGGCCATCTCGCGCAGTACGCGCTGCTCGGCGCGCTGCTCGGCGGGGTGCTGACGCTTGGAGTTCTCGCGTTCCGGTTCATGCCGCTGCCCAGTTGGCTGGCGGGGCAAGGCTGGGCCATTCGGCTGCATCAATTCGACGGCGGCGTTCCTTATGGAATAGCGCTCGCCGCCTCGGCGCTGCTGATCTATCCCTCGACGACCTGGATGCCGGCGTAGTCCGGCCCGACCTGTACCCCGCCGTAGCGGCGTGCTAGCAGGACCGCCAATCCAGCGAGCGGACCCGTTCTCGATGCATCCGATCTTTCGCGCGCGCGACGGCGGCGCAATTCCGATCTATTTGGTCGACGCCGCGAGCTTTGCTGCGGGCCGCGGTCTCGATGCGGCCGCGCTGGCGTTCGCGCGGGCGGCCGGCTTCGAACCTAAGGCGGGGCGCCACGTGTTGCTGCCGGGTGAGGGCGGTGGATCAAAGCTTGCCGGCGTGCTGTTCGGCATCGATCCACCGGATGCGCCCGCGCGTGACCCGTTCGGGCCTGGCCGATTGCCGGGCCTGCTGCCGGCCGGAACCTACCGGTTCGTCAACGCACCCGACGCGCGGCTCGCGGCGCTCGCGTTCGCGCTCGGTACCTACAGCTTTGCGCGCTACCGCAAGCCGGACGAAAAGACGATCGCGCTGGCGCTGCCGGACGGCGTCGACGGCGCCGATCTTTCCCGCGTTGTCGAGGCGGTGTTTCTGGCGCGCGATCTCATCAATACGCCGACCAACGACATGGGGCCGGTGGAGCTGGAGAACGCCGTGCGCAACGTTGCACGCCAGCACAATGCCAATGTCAGATCGATCGTGGGCGATGACCTGTTGCGGGAGAACTTCCCGCTCATTCACGCGGTCGGCCGCGCGTCGGCGCTCCCGCCGCGGCTGATCGATCTGACGTGGGGCAACGCGGGTGACCCGAAAGTGACGCTGGTCGGCAAGGGCGTTTGCTTCGATTCCGGCGGCCTCGACATCAAGCCGTCGAGCGGCATGCTAATGATGAAGAAGGACATGGGCGGCGCCGCCACGGTGCTGGCGGCTGCCCACATGATCATGAGCCGCGGCCTCAAATTGCGGCTGCGGGTGTTGATTCCGGCGGTCGAGAACGCAATCTCCGGTTCGGCGTTCCGTCCGCTTGACGTCTATCCGTCGCGCAAGGGCATCAGTGTCGAGATCGGCAATACCGACGCCGAAGGACGCCTGGTTCTTGCGGATGCGCTTGCGCTCGCCGATGAGGAGGCGCCCGAGCTGCTGATCGACATGGGCACGCTGACCGGTGCGGCGCGCGTCGCGCTTGGGCCCGACCTGCCGGCGTTCTATGCGAACGACGAAGCGATGGCAGCGGAACTGTTGCGCATCGGGGCGCGAGAAAACGATCCGTTCTGGCGGATGCCGTTGTGGCCGCCATATCTCGCCATGCTCGACTCCAAAGTCGCCGACACCAACAATGTCTCGAACGGAACCTTCGCGGGCTCGATCACCTGCGCGCTGTTCCTGTCGCGCTTCGTGTCCGCCGCCAAGGCGTGGCTGCACTTCGACATCTATGCCTGGACCGCGGTCGCCAAGCCGGGGCGGCCCGAGGGCGGCGAGTGCCAGGTCGCGCGCGCGCTCTACGCATATCTCTGTGCCCGCTATGGCTGAGCGCTTCGACCCGCGCGTGACCGCGGTGCGGCCCGATCTCGCCGCGCGCTATCTCGAAGGCAAGGTTGCGGCCGCGCGCTTTGTCGACGGCATCGCCCGTGAAGTGCTCGACGCGCAGGCGCCTGTGCGCGGTATACCGGCGCTCGACGCGCCGTTGGTGACGGAGGCGCTGCGCGGCGAGCGCGTCACGGTCTATGAGGAAACCGACGAAGGCTGGTGCTGGGGGCAACTTGATAGCGACGGTTACGTCGGATGGTTGCCGGCGAATGCGCTCGGCACACCTGGGCCGCAGCCGACTCATAAGGTCAAGGCGCTGCGCACCCTGGTTTACCCGGCGCCGAACGTCAAACAACCGCCGCTCGGAACGCTGCCGATGGGGGCGCGCGTTGCGACGCCGAGTATCCAGGCGGAGTTTGCTGCCGTGGGCACAGGTTTTGTGCCGTCACGCCATCTTGCCGAGCTCGATGCGTGCGAGGCGGATTTCGTCGCGGTCGCCGAGCGGTTCGCCGGCACGCCCTATCTGTGGGGCGGCAAGACCAGCCTCGGAATCGATTGCTCCGGCCTGGTGCAGATGTCCCTCAACGCCGCCGGCAGGGGCTGCCCGCGCGACAGCGACATGCAGGAGCAGGGGCTCGGCGCAAGCGTGAGGCCCGCTCCCGACTTCACCAATCTTCAACGCGGCGACCTGATGTTCTGGAAAGGGCACGTTGCGATTGTCGCCAGTTCGACGACCATTGTGCATGCCAATGCGTTTCACATGGCGGTCGCAATCGAGCCCCTGGCCGGTGCGGTCGTGCGGATCCGCGCGGCGGGGAGCGAATTGACGGGCGTGAAGCGGATTGCGATTTGAGGTGGCCAAGTGAACGCAATGGCCAACAAGACCTCCAACAAGCCATCGAGGGTCGCTAAGAAGGCCGCCGCTAAAAGGGTCGATGCGAAGGCGGCCAAACCGCGCACGGCGGCGCCGAAGTCACAATCCCGCAAAGTCGCAAAGCCGACCCTGCTCACAGGCGGCAACCCTCAGATCGCAAAGGCCGACGGCGACGCCCCGGTGCAGGCCTATATCGCGGCCATGCCGGGCTGGAAACGCGACGTCGGACGCCGCCTCGACGCGCTCATCGCGGACACCGTCCGCGGTGTGCGCAAAGCCATCAAATGGAACTCGCCGCTGTATGGAGTCGAAGGCCAAGGCTGGTTCCTCGGCATCCATTGCTTCACGAAGTACGTCAAGGTGGCTTTCTTCCGCGGGACGTCGCTGCGCCCTGTCCCACCAGGCGACTCCAAGAGCAAGGAAACGCGCTACCTTGATATCTACGAGGGCGACCAGCTCGACGAAGCTCAGCTCGCCGCTTGGGTGAAGCAAGCCAGCCAATTGCCCGGCCAGCGAATGTGAGCTGCCGGTATGCGACGTGCGTGCGGACGTGAGCCGATGTAGGGCTGCGTGCTGCAAGCTCTGGCGAAGTTCGGAATTAGGACACTACACCGCGTATCTCTTGATCGTTTCCGGATCAAACCCAAAACCCCAACCCGGGCGATCCGACGCGATCGCGCGGCCCTGCGCGTCGAGGGCGATGCGCTCGCGATAGGCGGGCTCGCACCACGGCATCCATTCGAGAAGCATCGCGTTCGGGACCGCGGCCAGCAGCGCGAGGTTCATCTCCGGAAACAAATGCGAGGACACCGGAACGTTGAACGCCTCCGCAATATGCGCGGCTTTGAGAAATTCGGTCGGCCCGCCCATGCGCTGCAGGTCCGGCATCAGGATGTCCGCCGAACGTTGCCGCAGCATCTCGAACATGCCGCGGCTCGTATATTCGGTCTCGCCGCTTGCGACCGGCATGTCGAGCGCCGCAGCGATCTCGGCCTCGCCGGCGTGATCGTGATAGGGGATCGGTTCCTCGAACCAGGTCAGGTTGAACTCCTCCAGCATGCGCCCGAGCCGGATCGCGCGCGGCACGGTCAGCTGCTGGTTGGAATCGACCATCAGTCCGATGTCGGGCCCGATCGCCTCGCGCACCGCCCGCACCCGCGCGACATCGTCTTCGGCGCGCGGCTTGCCGATGCGCATCTTCATGGCGCGCCAGCCCTGTGCCACGAACTCGGCAGCTTCGCGCTGGAGTTCGTCGATGGTGCGCCCGATCCATAGGCCGCCGCTGTGATAGGCCGGCACCGCGGTGGTGCAGGCACCGATCAGACGCGCAACATTGAGCCCCGCCGCCTTGCCGCGCAGGTCCCAGAGCGCGTTGTCCACCCCAGCGATCCCGATCACCGCGACGCCGCTGCGACCCAGGAAGCCGATGTCGCGAAACGCGCGTGCCGAAAAGCTGCCGCCGAGCTCCGGATCCAGGCCGATCACCAGCGGCTCGAGGCTCCGCACCATCTCATGGATGACGGCGAGGCGCTGATTGTTGAGCGCAAACACCAATCCCTCGCCGACGAGACCGGCGTCGCTCTCGAGGAACACCAGCACACAATCCGCGGACCGCAATTGCAGCGCTCCGCCGTCGATCGGCGGCTCGAACGGAAAATGCACGACGCTGGTGCGGAGTTTGGTTATCTTCATGCGACGGTTCCTCTCGCGGCAATCTCGCATGAAAATCACCAGCGTCGAACCCATCCTGATGTGCCCTGCGACCGCCCAACCGGGTCTCGGCCTTGTGGTCGACGAGGCAGTGACCGCGCGCTACCGCGTCGGTTGAATTTTTGTCCCATGCTGCTGGGACAGCAAACCGCCGCGAGCGTTCTTTGATCATCCAGCCGTCACAGGAGGAAGGGATGCCGCAGGCCGAGCCGATCGTCCAAATCGACAGCGGCAACCTGTCCGGCGTAGCGGGTGCCGATCGGGTGACCGCGTTCAAGGGCATTCCCTACGCGGTACCGCCCGTTGGGAATTTGCGCTGGCGCGCCCCGCAGCGGCCGCAGGCCTGGAGCGGTATCCGGCGCGCCGATACGTTTGGGCCGCGCTGCGTGCAGCCGTCGCGGCGCGAGAATTCCATCAGCTATTTCGGACCTGAGGCAGAGAGCGAAAACTGCCTGTTTCTCAATGTGTGGACGCCGGCGATGGGCGCCGACCAAAAGCTGCCCGTCATGGTGTGGATCCATGGGGGCGCGTTCTACGTCGGCTCAGGGGCGCTTTCGCTCTTCAATGGCGAATACCTGGCAAGCCGAGGCGCGGTGGTCGTCACCATCAACTACCGGCTCGGGCGCCTGGGTTTCCTGGCGCATCCCGAGCTCACCAAGGAATCCGGCTTCTCCGGCAACTACGGCCTGCTCGATCAGATCGCGGCGCTGCAATGGGTTGCCCGCAACATCGCGGCGTTTGGTGGCGATCCGGCTTGCGTGACGATCTTCGGCCAATCCGCGGGTTCGATCAGCGGCTCGCTGCTGATGGCCTCGCCGCTCGCCAGGGGATTGTTCCATCGCGTCATCGGCCAAAGCGGCGCCCTGTTCGGCCCGGTGGCGGACAGCTGCAACACCGGCGACTCGATCCAATCCCTCGCCGCCGCGGAACACACCGGCGTCGAGTTCGCCCGCGCGCTCGGCGCCCGTTCGCTCGCCGATCTGCGCGCGCGGCCCGCGCGCGAAATCCAGTTGTCGCACCGGCGCGGCGGCACCGGTTCGGGGGTGAACAACAATCCATCCGATCCGGCCCGCGGCGTCTTCGACACCAATTGGCCGATCCTCGATGGAAACCTGTTGCCGGAGAGTCCCTTTGATCTGTTTGCGCATGCACGGCAGAACGATGTCCCGCTGCTCAGCGGGGTCGTTGCCAACGAGGGCGCCACCATGCCGAGCGTCGACAGCCTGCACGCGTTCGAGGCGCAGGCGCGCGCTGATTTTGGCGAGGGCGCCGATCGTTTCCTGCAGCTCTACTCGGCCGGCAGCGACAGCCAGGCGCGCGATGCGAGCCGCACCGCGTTCAGCTATCGCAACTTCTACTGGCAGAATTTCTGCTGGGCACGGTTGCAGGCGCGCACCGGCAAGGCGCCAATCTACGCCTACGAATTCACCTACGTGCCGCCGATTCCGGCTCGCGCAGCTTATGACGAGAACGCGACCGAGAAATTCGGCGCTTTCCACGGCAGCGAGATCCCCTACATCTTCCGAACCTTCAGCGTGCGTGATTGGCCATGGACCGAGGCGGACGCGGCGCTCTCCGACGTGATCTCATCCTATTGGTTCAATTTTGCGCGCGCGGGCGATCCCAATGCGTCCGGCCTGCCGCACTGGCCGCGCTACGAGTACCCGGGGGAACTGACGATGGAGTTCGGCGATGCGGTCAACGCGCGGCCGATCCGAAATCTGCCCCGGCTTGAGTTCTGGGATGCGTTCTACGATGCTCACCGCCGCCGCAACCGCGTCGCGGCCTGATCGAACGCACGGTATTTATCTGATCATGAAAGTTTGCATTTTTGGCGCCGGCGCAATCGGCGGACATCTGGCGGCGCGCCTGCCGGCGGCCGGCGTCGATGTGTCGGTGGTGGCGCGCGGCGAGCACCTCGCGGCCATCCAGCAAAACGGGATCACCCTCGAGCTACCCGACCGCACGCTCCGCGCACGGGTCAAGGCGAGCGCGAATCCCGGCGATCTCGGCGCGCAGGATGCGGTGATCGTCGCGGTCAAGGCACCGGCGCTGCCCAATGTCGCCGCGCGGATCGCGCCTTTGCTGCGCGCCGACACGCCGGTCCTGTTTGCCATGAACGGGATTCCCTGGTGGTACTTCCATGCCCATGGCGGGCCTTTCGACGGCCGCAGGCTGCCGCTGCTCGATCCCGGTGATGCGCTCTGGCGCGCCATTGGCCCGCAGCGCCCGCTCGGCGG
Organism: Xanthobacteraceae bacterium; assembly: GCA_051985675.1. Taxonomy (GTDB): domain Bacteria; phylum Pseudomonadota; class Alphaproteobacteria; order Rhizobiales; family Xanthobacteraceae; genus JAFAXD01. The sequence goes on from JBPYFJ010000064.1 coordinate 17,466, forward strand.
CGTCGTCTACTCGTCCAACACCGTGACCGCACCGGGTGTCGTGCGCTGCGTGAGCGGGCGCATGCACATCATCCTGGGCGAGCCGAGTGGCCAAAAGAGCAACCGAGCCCTCGCGCTAGCCGACCTGATCAACACAAGCGGTGCCAAGGCGGAGGCGAGCGAGCGCATCCGCGACGACATCTGGACCAAGCTCCTCGCCAACATATCTTCCAATCCGCTGACGTTCCTAGCTCAGACGACGCTCGGTGCCGTGTTCGCCGAGCCTGCTTGCGTTGCGGCGGTGCGCAAGGTTGCGGGCGAGGCCGCAAGCATCGCGCGTGCGCTCGGATGCGACGTCGATCTCGACGTCGACAAGGCATTCGCGGGCGCGCAGGCGCACAAACCCAGCATCGTCCAGGATCTCGAGCGCGGCCGTCCGCTTGAGATCGACGCGATGTTCACGGTACCGGCCGAGTTCGGCAAGATGCTCGATGTGCCGACCCCGATGCTCGACCTGATGGTGACGCTAATGAAACTGCGCGCCCGCGCGGCCGGGCTCTATCCGGCGTGAGATTACGGAAGCTCGGATACCATTTTCTCGTACTCGGCTTGAGGCCATGCCCGCGCGGTACGCGAACGCACATTGCCCAGCGAGCCAAGCGCAAGCGCGAATTTTGCTATGTTATCGCCGTTCGGCGTATCGAGGATCAACAGCAGATCACTCTCACCAGACGTGAGATACACCTCCTTGATTTCAACACCCAGCTTCTTAGCGAGGTCGCGCGCGGCCTTGGCCCGCTTGGGAGAGTCCTTGACCGCGCGGATTCCCTGATCGGTCCAATTGAGCGTACAAATGAACATGGGCACGGCAGCCTCCTCGTGGTGTTGGCTGCGCGACCGCGCCGATCGCAGACCGGCGAGACGCAGCCGGTGAAATAGCGATTGTGTGCAAGACCAAAATAGCGGCGGTCTTTGAAGGACAGCGCCCGCCGACGGCACGATCGCCGCCTTTCACGTACAGGGAACTTCGGCACGTTCCCCTCGACGGCGGCTGGGCGTAGCCTACATCCGGGCGTCCCACGGAAAAAGGGTGCTGGGTGGGAGCACTGCGATGGAAAATTTCCGTGCCACGCAACAAATCTTGCGCACCCGGGTTTGCATCAAGGACTTTTTTCTGCGCGTCGGTGTCTTTGAACTGCCGACGTTGCGCGGCCAAGCGGTGAGCAAGACAGGGAGAACGACCGACATGACTAAGGCGACATGTTTTCCGACAATGGCGTGCATCGCCCTTCTGACCTTCGCCGCAAGCACATCGGCGCAGGCGCAGCAGAGCACCATGACGTTCTTTGTTACCAGCGTCGGGCTCGGCAAGGGCGGCGATCTCGGAGGCTTGCAGGGCGCCGACCGTCACTGCCAAAACCTCGCCCAAGCCGCAGGCGCCGGTAGCAAGACTTGGCACGCCTATTTGTCGACGCAGGGGCAGGGCGGCGTCAACGCCAAGGATCGTATTGGCCGGGGGCCGTGGACCAACGCCAAGGGCGTGCAGATCGCGTCCAACGTGGCGGACCTGCATAGCGACAACAACAAGATCAACAAGGAAACGGCGCTCAATGAAAAGGGCGCGGTCGTCAACGGGCGCAGCGACACGCCGAACCAACACGATATGCTAACCGGCACCCAGCGCGATGGTACCGCGGTGCCCGGGCCGGACGATGCAACGTGCAGCAACTGGACGAGCAGTGCGGATGCTCAGGGCAACGCGGTCGTCGGCCACCACGACCTGATCGGCAATCCTCAGGGCATCAATTTCTGGAACTATTCGCACAAGACGCCAGGCTGCGCTCCGGCGAACCTGCAGAAGGTCGGCGGCGCAGGCCTGTTCTATTGTTTTGCGATCAACTGAAGCGGTTCGGCGGCCGTTATCGCGCGAAAGCGAATGTCTTGATGGCCGTCTGATCGAACGCGAAACCCCAGCCGGGCGCATCCGGGACGATCGCGTTACCGTTGCGGTCGAGCTTGAGGCGCTCGGCATAGATCGGCTCGAGCCACGGCATGTATTCGAGCACAATGAAGTTGGGGATCGCCGCGAGGAGTTGCATGCTCATCTCGGTGAAGCAGTGATTGGACGCGGGCGTGTCGTAGGCGTCGGCATAACCTGCGGCTTTCATGAATTCGGTCGGCCCGCCCACGCGCTGCAGGTCTGGCATGACGATGTCGCATGCACGCACCCGCAGCATGTCGAGAATGCCGCGGCTGCCGTAAACCGATTCGCCGCTGGCGACCGGGACATCGAGCGCGGCGGCGATTTGCGCCTCACCGGCATGATCGTGGTGGGGAATGGGTTCCTCGAACCAGGTGAGATTGAACTCCTCAAGCGCACGACCGAGCCGGATCGCGTTTGAGACGGTCGAGCGCTGATTGAGATCGCCAAGCACGGAAAACTCCGGGCCCACGATCTCGCGCACCGCTTTGACCCGCGCGACGTCGTCGGAAATCTTGCCGGTTAGCCGCAGCTTGATGGCGCGGAAGCCACGCTGTTTGTGGTCGGCGGCCGCGATCGCGATCTCGTCGAGCGAGCGGGTGATCCAATAATCGCTGCTGTTGTAGACAGGCATGTGGGTCCGATAGGCGCCGAGCAGGCCGGCGACGCTGACCTCGGCAAGCTTGGCGCGCAGGTCGAGCAGCGCCTGATCGATTGCGCTGATCGCCACCGTCGCGAGACCCGAGGCACCGATGCTGCGCACGTCCGCGGCAGCGCGGGTGAGAAAGCTGCCGGGCTGACGCGGATCAAGCCCGACCACCAGCGGGGCCAAACTCTGCACCATGTCGTTGATCAGCGTGATGTGCTGAGCGTTGAACGTATAGGCGAGCCCTTCGCCGAACGGGCCCTGATCGGACGCGAGAAACACCAGCACACAGCCGCCGGTGCGCAAGTCAAAACCGGGCGAAAGCCCCATCGGCCGCTCATACGGAAACTCTACGAGATTGGTGGTGAGGCCGGTGATTTTCATGCGCGGTTCGCGCTACAGCCCGCCCCAGCCGAACGGCAGCCCAAGGTGCACGCGCCCAATGCCCGAGGCGATATTCAGGTACTGCGCTGACATGTGCTGGCGATACATCGCAACGTCGCGGAAATAGCGCTCGAGCCGCTGGCCACGCTTGCTCGCCGCCGAGCTTGCGTTGTGGAACAGGTGCTCGACGGCCTCGGACGCCAGCCGGCCGGCCGTGAGCACCATGCCGTAGAGGCGCACGTTGTCCTCGAGAGAAATCGGCGTGCGATCCTCCCCCCAACGCCGGCAATACTGCATGTAGGTTTCGGCCGCGGTCATCAGCAGCGCTTCGGCTGAGTCGGTCAACATCAGCGCGTAGCCAAACGGGCGCTGCGTATCGAAATGTTCGCGCCGCGGCATGATCGGTGGGTGATAGGTCGGCCGCGTCACAACAGCTTCCTCGAATTCGTCGAGCGCCGCGCGCGCCGCGCCCAGGACCGGCATCACCAGCGATATGTGATAGGGCCCGATGAAACGACCAAGGTACATCGGATTGCGATGCAGTCGTGTGCCGTGGGTACCGTCGTGCATCGGCTCGTTCGACCACAACGCTGGCCTGGCCGGGATCACCATGTGTTCGGGAACGAACGCCTTCTTGATCTCCACGCTGTTGGAACCGCTTGCGCGCATGCCAAGCGTCGCATCGCCGCCCCAGTCGTCGAGCACCCGCAGCTCTCCGCGCGGCACCACGAAGATCAAAATGCGCGGCTTGTCGTTCTCCCGCATCACCACGTTACCGACGAAGTGGGTCGCGTACGGAATGCCCGAGCAATAGTTCCAGATGCCGTCGATCACGTACCCGCCATCGGCCCGCTCACATGTGCTGGTGATGGCGCCGACGCGATGCGGCGCGATGAAATCGCCGGTTGATCCGAACAGCTCGTATTGCGCCCGCTCGGGCCAGTGCGAGGCGATCAGCGAGCCGTGCGTTGCCCCCAGGGCCAGGCACCAGGCGACGCCCGGATTGCCGCGCGCCACCTGCAGCATCGTCCGGTAGAAGGTCGGGTAATCGAACTCGTAGCCGCCGAACAATTTTGGCTGCAGGATGCGATAGAACCCCGCCTTACGGAACTCCTGGTCCATCGCCGGCGAATGACATCCGCGCGCGTCGTCCTCGTCTTGCGCGGCACGGATCGCCGACGTAAGCCGCGTCGCCCGTTCGATGATCACGGCGGGCGTCAGTTCCGGTTCGGGTTGGGGCAGCGGGTAATTGATCTTCTCTGCGGCTTGCTGCACGGGCGATCCTGGGAGGCGTATTGAGGGCAGGAGCCGCTATGATATCGTCGGCCGCCTCGACGGTCGAGAATGCAAAATAAGGGGGGAGATGTGCAGAAAATTGCGCGTGCGGATGTGATCGGGAGCCTGTTGCGCCCGCCTTATCTTCAGGACGCCCGCAAGGCCGCACGCGAGGGCCGCCTTAGTCCAGCCGAAGCACGCGCCGCCGAAGACCGCGCCATCACCGAAGCGGTCGCGCTGCAGGAAAGCGCAGGCATGGACGCGGTGACCGACGGCGAGTTCCGCCGCATGAGCTTCATCGCGACGATCGGGGTGCGCGACGCCGAGCTCGGCCCACTCACCGGCTTCAAAACGCTCGTGACCGATGCCGAGTGGACCGCGCTGTGGAAATATCCAGACGGCTCGTTCGGAGGGCTGACGCTGCCGGAAGATCAGACCAAGGCTCGGCGCTCGATCGTGGTCGATAAGGTCGGGGTCAAACGCGACATCGTGGCCGAGGAATTTCCCTTCCTCAAGACGCATACCCGCAAGGCGCAGGCCAAATACACGTTCCCGGCGCCGAGCTGGCATCGCGTCGCGTGGGATCCCAAGCACTCGCGCGACGCCTATCCGACGGCGCACGAATTTCTCATCGCCATGCGCGATTACATCCGCGACGTCGTCAAGAAGCTGATCGCGGCGGGCTGTACCTACATCCACATGGACGCGCCCAACTACGCCCAATGGCACACCGACCCGAAAATCCGCGCAGCGTTCCAGTCGTGGGGGCACGACATGGACAATGAGTTGATCGAGGATGCCGAGATCGACAACTCGGTGTTCGATGGCATCACCGGAGTGACCCGGGCGATCCATTTGTGCCGGGGCAACGCGCCGGGCGGGAGATGGCTCGCCAATGGCGGCTATGAGGCGATCGCCGACAAGCTCTATCCGCGCCTGACCAACTACGACACGCTTCTGCTCGAGTACGACGGCCCGCGCGCCGGCGACTTCTCCTCGCTCGCGCATGTGCGGCGCGACACGGTCGTGGTGCTTGGGCTCGTCACCACCAAGGAGGGCAAGCTCGAGGATCCGGCGGCGGTCGAGGCCCGCATTCACGAGGCGGCCGGGATCGTCCCGCTGGAACGCCTCGCGCTCAGCCCGCAATGCGGCTTCGCATCTGGCGAATATGCCGACACCATGACGATGGCGCAGGAGGAGGCCAAGCTGCGCCTTGTCGGGGAGGTCACGCGCCGGGTTTGGCCGAACGGCTAGCGTTTCCCGTTAACGGGATAGCCGCCGGTCCGAGAAAAATGCGATTGCGATAGCAACAATCGCTGGAACATCGGGAGGACGTTCATGCGCAACGGGATGGTGGCCTTGCTCGCCGTGTGCACCAGCGGGCTGAGCCTGCCGGTTTCGGCACAGAACGCTCCGGGGGTGACCGACAGCGAAATCAAGATGGGGCAGACCATGCCTTACACCGGCCCGGTGACCGGCTTTTCGACGCTGGGCAAAGGCGAGGTCGCCTACATGAAAATGATCAACGATCAGGGCGGGGTGAACGGCCGCAAGATCAACCTTCTCAGCCTCGACGATGGCTACGTCCCACCGCGCACGGTCGAACAGACGCGCCGCCTCGTAGAGCAAGATGGCGTTGCCCTCATTTTCGGCTCACTCGGCACTGCCACTAATACGGCTATCGTCCGCTATCTCAACGAGCGCAAGATCCCGCAACTGTTTCTCGGTTCGGGTGCTTACAAATGGGGCAACTACAAGGAGACCCCATGGACGATGGGCGGAGTGCAAGCTTCGTTCCGGACCGAAGCGCGCATCTACGCGCGCTACATCTTGCAGAAGGTCGCTGACCCCAAGATCGCAATCCTTTACCAGAACGACGACTTCGGTCGGGACTACGCCGCGGGCGTAAAGGACATTCTCGGCGACCGGTACAGCGCGATCGTGAAGGAGGCGACCTACGAATTCACCGACCCCACTGTCGATTCGCAGATTACGAGCTTGCAGGGCTCCGGCGCCAATGTCCTGATCGTCGCTGCCAGCCCGAAGTTCGCGGCGCAATCGATCCGCAAGGTCTATGACATCGGCTGGAAGCCGATGTTTTTCATGACGAACGTTGCGATTTGGATTTCGAGCGTGATGGAACCGGCGGGGTTTGAAAAAGGCGTCGGCATTCTGTCCTCCGCCTACATCAAGGATCCGACCGACACGAGCTGGAACGACGATCCGCCCATGAAGGAATGGAAAGCCTGGGCCGCCAAATACATGCCGGATGCCGACGCCCGCGATTCGAACTACGTGAATGGCTACAATTACGCCGCCACCATGGTGCAGGTGCTCAAACAGGCAGGCAACGATCTCTCGCGTGACAACATCATGCGGCAGGCCACCAACATCCATGACCTCGCATTGCCGATGTTGCTTCCGGGTATCAAGGTCAATACCAGCCCGACCAACTATTATGCCGTCCAGCAGATGCAGCTGATGCGCTTTGACGGCAAACAGTGGGTGCGGTTCGGCGATCTCGTGAGGGGCGACCTTTAGCGCGACCCACCCGGCGGCATCGACCGCAGGGGGAGCAAATGAACTGGGAGGAACACGATGGCCATAAGGCTGCTGAAGGGTTCAGCACTTGGCGCATGCATCGCTGCGGTTGCTGTGCCGGCGTTGGCGCAGAACGCCCCGGGGGTGACCGACACCGAGATCAAGATCGGGCAGACCATGCCCTACACCGGGCCGGTGACGGCGTATTCGACCCTGGGCAAGGGCGAAGTCGCCTATTTCAAGATGCTCAACGATCAGGGCGGGGTGAACGGCCGCAAGATCAACCTGCTCAGTCTTGATGACGGCTATGCGCCGCCGCGCGCCGTGGAGCAGACCCGCAAGCTGGTCGAGCAGGACGGCGTTGCATTCATCTTCTCGACCATCGGCACCGCCGTCAATTCGGCGACCCAGCGCTATCTCAATTCCAACAAGGTGCCGCAGCTCTATATCGCATCGGGCGCCTCAAAGTTCGGCAACTACAAGGAATTCCCTTGGACCATCGGCGGCATCCAGGCGACGTTCCGTGCCGAAGCCCGCATCTATGCTCAGCAAATTCTCAAGGAGAAGCCGAACGCCAAGATCGCGATGCTTTATCAGAACGACGATTTCGGCCGCGACTACGTGCTCGGCGTCAAGGACGTGCTGGGCGACAAATTTGCCGACACGGTCAAGGAGGCCACCTACGAATTCACCGACGCGACGGTCGACTCGCAGGTGGTGAGCCTGCAGGCTTCCGGCGCCGATGCCCTCATCCTGATCGCCACGCCGAAGTTCGCCGCGCAGGCGATCCGCAAGGTCTATGACATCGGCTGGAAGCCGATGTTCTACATCACCAACGTGTCGATCTGGATCTCGACCGTGCTGGAACCGGCTGGCGTCGACAAGGCGGTTGGCCTGATGTCATCGGTCTACGTCAAGGATCCGGCCGATCCGGGCTGGGACAGCGATCCCGACATGAAGGCGTGGAAGGTTTGGATGGCGAAATACATGCCGGAGGCCGACCCGCGCGACCAGAATTACGTCAATTCCTACAACACCGGGATGGCGATCGTGCAGGCGCTCAAGCAGGCCGGCAACGACCTTTCGCGCGACAACATCATGAAGCAGGCAGCGAACATCAAGGATTTGCAGTTGCCGATGATGCTGCCAGGCATCAAGATGAACACCAGTCCGACCGATTATTTCCCGATTGAGAACATGCAGATGATGCGCTGGAACGGCAAGCAATGGGTTCGCTACGGCGACCTGCTGTCCGGCGCTTTGTGACCCGGCGGGGGCAGACGGCGCGGATGCGGGAGCAGGATCGGTGAATAATGATCTGCTCCGCATCCGCGACATTTCCTTACACTTCGGCGGCATTGTCGCGCTCGATCGGGTGTCGTTCGATATCAGGCGCGGCGAAATCTGCGGCCTGATCGGCCCGAACGGCGCCGGCAAGACGACGCTGTTCAACTGCCTCAGTCGTCTCTACACGCCGGACGAGGGCGACATCAGTTTCAAAGGCGAGCCGTTGCTGGATGTGCCGCGACACCGGATTGCCGCGCTTGGTATCGGCCGCACCTTTCAGAACCTCGCCCTGTTTCGCACCATGTCGGTCCGCCGCAACATTCTGGTCGGGGCGCATTGCCGCACGCACAGCGGGTTTCTGTCCGACGCGCTGCGGCTGCCGCGCGTGCAGGCGGAGGAACGCGCGCTCACACAGCGGATCGACGGCCTGATTGACATGCTGGGGCTCGAGCAGGTCGCTTCGCTCGGCGTCGACGAGTTGCCGTTCGGAACGCGCAAACGCATTGAACTCGCCCGCGCGCTCGCCGGGGAGCCGGCCCTGCTGCTGCTCGACGAGCCAGCTGGCGGATTGAACCATGACGAGGTCGACAACCTGCGCGCCCTCATTCTCATGATACGCGAGCGGCTCGGGCTGACCATTTTGCTGGTTGAGCACCACATGAACCTCGTGATGCGGGTTTCCGACAAGGTCGTCGCGCTCGATTTCGGGCGCAAGATCGCGGATGGCAGACCCAAGGACGTGCAAGAAAATCCCGACGTGATCCGCGCCTACCTGGGGACTGCCGCATGACGGCGCTGCTCGAACTGCGCGAGCTCGGCGTCGCCTACGGGCAGATACCGGTCATTCACAAGCTCGACCTTGTGGTCGAGCACGGCGGGATCACCGCGCTGCTGGGTGCCAATGGCGCCGGCAAGACCACGCTGCTGCGCGCAATCTGCAACATGAAGGTGCGCAATTCGGGCGCGATCCTGTTCGAAGGTCGCCGGATCGAGACCCGGCAGACCGAGGACATTGTCCGCCTCGGCATCGCGCATGTGCCTGACGGGCGCGGCACCTTCGTGCACCTCACGGTCGAGGAAAATCTCGCACTCGGCGCCTATACGCGGCGCGACCGGGCCCTGGTCGCGCAGGATTTCGAGCGCGCGTACACCTATTTCCCGCGGCTCAAGGAGCGCGCCCAGCAACAGGCCGGGACGTTGTCGGGCGGCGAGCAGCAGATGCTGGCAATCGCGCGCGCCCTGATGCTGCGGCCCAAGCTTCTGCTGCTGGACGAACCGTCATTCGGGCTCGCACCGCTGGTGGTGCAGGAGATCTTCCGCATTCTGCGGCGGATTAACGAAGACGAGAATGTAAGCATGCTGCTGGTCGAGCAGAACGCCACCTTGGCGCTGGCGCTCGCAACCCACGTCTATCTCTTGGAGACTGGGCGCGTCGTCATGGACGGTCCCGCCTCGATCGTAAGCGACAACGCCGCCGTGCGCCGGGCGTATTTGGGATACTGATCGGTGGAAGCCTTTCTGCACCAGTTCCTGTCGGGCCTCGCCAACGGCGGCATCTATGCCAGCATCGCGCTCGCGCTGGTGATGATCTATCAGGCCACCCATCACATTAATTTCGCCCAGGGCGAACAGGGGATGTTCTCCGCCTATGTGGCGCTGGTGCTGGTGCAGGCAGGATTTCCGTACTGGGCCGCGTTTTTGCTGGCGCTGGCGTTCGGGTTTGTGAGCGGCGTCATCATCGAGCGCGTCATCATCCGCCGGTTCGAGCACGCGCCGGTGCTGTCGGTGGTCGTGGTCTTCCTTGGGTTGTTGTTCATCATCAACAGCCTGGCGGGCTGGCTCTTCACCTACAACGTGCAGGCATTTCCGTCGCCGTTTCCGCCCGGGCTCGGCAACCGTTTTCTGTCGGCGCACGAGATCGGCATGATCGGTGTGACGTTGGGGACATTGCTGCTGATCTACCTGTTCTTCCGTTTCACGCCGCTCGGCCTCGCCATGCGGGCGGCCGCGCAGAATCCGGATGCCAGCCGCCTGGTCGGAATCCGGGTCGGTTGGATGCTGGCGCTGGGCTGGGGGCTTGCCGGGGCGACCGGAGCCATCGCCGCCATCATGGCGGCGCCGATCGTCTACATCGAGCCCAACATGATGGCCGGGATCCTGCTCTACGGCTTCGCCGCGGCGCTGCTCGGCGGCATCAACAATCCGTGGGGCGCGGCGGCCGGCGGGTTCATCGTCGGGGTGATCGAGAATCTCGCCGGTGCCTACGTGGTCGGCACCGAGCTCAAGCTTTCGGTCGCGCTCGTCATCATCATCGTCGTGCTGGTGACGCGGCCGGCCGGCCTGTTCGGGTACACCATCATGACGCGGGTCTGATCATGACGCTCGCGCACGGCGACGTCTCGGAGACGCTGCGCAAGACGCCGGCCAGGGCCGGCGCCCGTGCGTTGCCGATCGCGGCGATCGTTGCGCTGTTGGTGCTCGCGTGCCTCGTTCCATTCGGGGTGAGCAGCTACCGGCTGCTGCAGCTCACCAGCGTCGTGATCTATTCGATCGCGCTCCTCGGCCTCAACATTTTGACCGGGTACAACGGTCAGATCTCGCTCGGCCATGGCGCGTTCTACGCAATCGGTGCCTATACGACCGCGATCCTTTTGGAGCGCACCGGCATCCCGTACTGGGCAACGATCCCGATTGCCGGTGTCATCTGTCTCCTGGTCGGCTTTCTGTTCGGCCTCCCGGCGCTGCGACTCGAGGGGCATTATCTGGCGCTCTCGACGTTCGCGCTTGCGGTCGCCACCCCGCAGTTGTTGAAGTTCCGGCTCCTGGAGTCCTGGACCGGGGGCGTGCAGGGCACCTATGTGCCTGGGTTCAAAGCGCCGTTCGGGCTCCCGCTGGCGTGGGATCAGTGGCTCTATCTCCTGTCGCTCGCGTTCGCGATCGTCCTGTTCGTGCTTGCCCGTAATCTGCTGCGCGGCAACACCGGGACCGCGATCATCGCAATCCGCGACCATCCGATCGCAGCCGCCAGCATGGGGATCAACATCTCGCTCTATAAATCGCTGACGTTCGGGGTCAGCGCCATGTACACGGGGATCGCCGGCGCGCTCGGCGCGCTGGTGGCGCAGTTCGTGTCGCCGGACAGCTTCTCGATCTTCCTGTCGCTCGGATTTCTGGTCGGCAGCGTGATCGGCGGCGTTGCCTCGATTTCGGGCGCCGTATTCGGGGCGTTTTTCATCGAGTTCGTCCCGAACTTTGCCGACCAGATTTCCAAGGCAGCGACCTGGGCGGTGTACGGCTCGTTCCTGATTGCGTTCATGTATTTGATGCCAACCGGCGTAGCCGGCTTCCTGGCGCGGATGTGGAAGCGCTTGCGGCCATTGCGCGCCGCCGGTTAGAGCTTTACTCCTTCGCTCTCTCGCCGCTGACACCAAATCAACCGCAATGGGGGGTCCGGGTGATTATCGACTGGCACGCGCATGTCTATACGCCCGAGGAGGCGGCCGCCGACGCCCAGACGTTTGACGGCAAGAGCGGCCCGTCGTGGGGGGATCGCTGCCCGATGGTGATCGAGAACTTTCTGGAAGCGCACTATTGGAACAATATCGACGTCAGCGTTGTGACCAACGCGGCCCACTATCTGCGCAGCAAGCCTGCGAGCGAAGAGCTTGCCGCCGTGCAGAAATGGACCGACTACGCGATCGCCATCCAGGAGAAATACAAGGGCGTGATCTACGGCTTTGCCACCATCCTGCCGTGCGGTGGCCCGGCGTTCGTGAAGGAGGCCGAACGGGCGATACGCGAACTCGGCCTCAAGGGCATCTTTATTCACTCGAGCCATAAGGGCCAGTACCCGGACGACGACGAGGCGCGTCCGTTCTGGGAACTGGTGCAGGACCTGGACGTGCCGGTGATGATCCATCCGCCGCACGTCGGCTTCGGCGAGGAGCGGATGAACGAGTACCGGCTCGCCTCCAGCATCGGGCGCCCGTTCGATCTCTGCCTCGCGCTCGGCCGCCTGATCGTGCGCGGCATCCTGGAGGATTTTCCGCGCGTGAAGCTCGTGTCCTCGCACGGCGGCGGCGGCATCTGCGAGGTCATCGGCCGCATGGACTACGCCTACGAGCTGCAGGACGAGGCGTTCTTCCTCGGGTCTTACGCGCCGATGAAGATCAAGCACCCGCCCGGGCATTACCTCAAACAGATCTACGTTGACACCGTGACCTATCATTTGCCAGCGGCGCGGCTGGCGGTCGAGACGCTCGGCCCCGAACGCGTGCTCTATGGCAGCGATGCGCCGCCGCTCACCTCGCTCAAGCCGCGCGCGATCGAGCTCGTCAACAACCTGAACCTGCCGGCGCCGCAGCGCGAGGCGGTGTTCTGGCGCAACGCCGCGACGCTGCTCAAGCTCCCGATTGCTGGCAAAGCATAATCAGCGCGCAACGATCAGCGCGTCGAGCGCGACCGCGCCGTCGCCCTCGGCGTAGACCATTACTGGATTGACGTCGACTTCGGCGACTTCCGGGTGGGCACGCATGAAGGCCGCGAGCTTCGCCGCCATCTCGGCGACTGCCCTCACGTCGCGGGCCGGCGCGCCGCGAAACGCCTTGAGCAGCGCCGCGCCCTTGAGCAGCCGAAACTCGTCCGCGATCGCGGCCGCGTCGAGATCGGGCGGCAAGACCCGCACGTCGTGCAAGGCTTCGGCGAAAACGCCGCCGAGACCGATCACCAGCACCGCCCCCCAATCCCTGTCGTTGCGCGCGCCCAGGATAAGCTCGACGCCGGACCGTGCCATTGCCTCGACCAGCACGCCGTCGAGGGCAAGGCCCGGCCGCGCCTTGGCGACGTCGGCATGGAGCTTGTCCCAGCCGGCGATGAGCGCTGCGTCATCGCGAAGGTTGAGCACCACGCCGCCGGCGTCGCTCTTGTGCGCGAGCGCCGTAGCCTGGGCCTTGAGGGCGACCGGATAGCCGATCTGGCGGGCCGCGGCTTTGGCGGCCGCAGGATCGGTGACGAACATGCCCTTCGGGGTGGCAATCCCGGCGTCGAACAGGACTTGCTTGGCGCGATATTCCGCAAGGGTGCCGGCGGGAAGCGTCTTGCTGGGTGTCGGCGCCGGCGCGCTGGGTGCGGTCGGCCGCGAGGCCGCGAACTGCGTCACCCGCGCCAGCGCCCGCAAGGCACGCTCGGGCGAGCGGAAGAACGGCACTGCGAGCGCGCGCAGTTCGTCGATCGTCTCGGCCGGCACCGGAACGTCTTCTCCCAGCATCGCGAACAGGACCGGCTTCTGCGGCTTGAGCTCGCGCAGCGCATCGATGATCGGGCGCAGCTTGTGCGGATTGCGCGCGGCGCTCGAGAGAATGATCGCGAGCACGATGCTGCCATAGCGCTCATCGGCGAGCAGCGGTTCCAGCGTCTTGCGGTAGAGGCCGGGATCGACCAGCGCTTGCGCGGTGAGGTCGATCGGGTTGGTCGGGAGAATGAGGTCGGGGGCGATGGCACCGATAACGGCCTTACTGGCGGGCGAGGGCTCGGGCAGCGCGAGTCCGACGCTCTCGCAGAAATCGAGTGTCATGCCCTTGTGCGCGCCCGACTCGGTGAGCACCGCGGCGCCGGCCTTCGGCAGCACCGGCCAGCGGATCAATAGCTCGCCGAGGTCGATCAATTCCTCCAGCGTGTCGACCACAAGCGCTCCCGCGTTGCTGACCAGGGCGCGCATGACCTCATAGTCGCCGCTCATGGCGCCGGTGTGGGTCTGCGCCGATGCCTTGGCGGCGGCGCTGCGGCCGGGATGCTGCATGACGACCGGTTTGCCCAGTGTGCGTGCGCGCCGAGCAAGTCCCAGGAAGCGTTTCGGCGAGCGGAACTGCTCGACCACCATGACGATCACGTTGGTGGCGTCGTCCTCGATCAGAAATTCGAGAAAGTCCTCAAGACCGTTTACGGCCTCGTTGCCGCTCGACACCGTGAACGAGAACGGGACGTCGTGAGCGTTGAGCGCTGCCCGGATGACCGTCGCCATCGCGCCGCTCTGCGAGACGATGCCGATCGCGCGGCGGCCGGCGAGCGGCGCCGGTTTGTCCGCCACCCCGAAGGTGAGCGGCACGCCGTCGACGCAATTGACGAAGCCGAGGCAATTCGGTCCTTCCACCGCCATGCCGGCGGCGCGCGCGATGCGCGCAAGTTCGTCCTGTTGGGCGCGGCCCTCGGGACCGGCCTCGGCGAAGCCGGCCGAGAAGATCACGACGCCGCCGACCCGGCGCGCGGCGCAGCCCTTCATCGCGTCGAGCACGCCGGAACGTGGAATCGCCAGCACCGCGCAGTCGACGCCGTCGGGCAAATCGGCGGTGGATTTCAGACACGGGCGTCCATTGATCTCCGCGCGATTGGGATTGATCAGATGGATCTCGCCGGTGAAGCCGAAGCGTTCGAGATTGGCGAGAACGCTGCCGCCGAGCGAACCTGGCGTGGGCGAGGCGCCCGCAATGGCAATGGAGCGCGGCCGCAACAGCGTGCGATCGCGGCCTGAGTGGAACTGGACACTGGCGAAAGAGCCCCTGGGGTTTGGTGCAAAACGTTGGGTGGTTTTTATAGCGGCGCGTCTTCGGCCAACAAGGTCGTGGTCCGCAGTCCTCGCAGCTGGTGAAAGCGGGGCAGCCGAACCGCGTTGTCTGGCAAGCCTTTGCATACGCTTAATTATTTCTTATGCTTGACTCCTCGGCAGGGGTGCGGAATCAATAGAACAAACAGAGAACATATCCGCGAGTAGGCAAGCCATGCAACCCGTCAGGGCCGATGCCTTGGAGGAGCTCCGGCATCAGGTGGCGCAGATCGAGGCCAGTGTCCCAACGCTGACCGGTGTCTGGCATTCGGTTCGTCTCGGCATTCCGGCGATCGATACCGCGCTGGGCGGCGGGCTTCCTTTGGCGGCCGTTCACGAACTCGCCCCCGTCTTGCCGATCCATGCCGGCGCCGTACAAGGCTTTGCGGTGGCGCTGACCGCGTTGACGCGTGGGTCCGTGCTTTGGGTCGAAACCGATTTCGCCCGCCTGGAAAACGGCGCGCCCTATGGTCCGGGCCTCGCGTTCAGCGGTCTTGCGCTCGATCGGCTGGTGTCGCTCACGGTGCCGCGGTCAATCGATGTGCTGTGGGCGATGGAAGAAGCACTGCGCAGCCGCGCAGTGACGGCCGTGATCGGCGAGGTGCCGGACGATCGCACGCTTGACGACGGACCGGCGACACGCCGCCTTTCGCTCACCGCGCGCGACAGCGGTGGCTTGGGATTGCTGTTGCGCCAGCGGCCGTCGCCGGCGGCCAGCGCCGCGGCGACGCGATGGCTAGTGGCGGCGGCGCCCGGCTCCCAGGATCAATTCGGCGGCCTCGGCCGCACCACCTTTGCGCTTTCGCTCACCAAAAACCGGCACGGTCCGTGTGGCCGCTGGCTCATTGCATGGGATCATCATGACCGCGTCTTTCAGGAGGCGTTATCTGTCGGTGTGGCTGAGGCGGCTCGCGACCGACCGGATCGTGCGCGCCTCGCCCGCGCCGGTTGATCAGCCCTCAACCTACCCCCCGCTCGTTGTTGTCGCTCCGATCAAGTCGGCGCTGCGCATCACGGCGCTGAACGACGCCGCGGCGCGGCTTCGTCTCAAGACCGGCATGGCGCTTGCCGACGCGCGCGCCATGTATCCATCACTCGCGGTGGAACACGCCGATCCGGATGCGGACCGGCAGTTGCTGGAAGCAATCGCCGACTGGTGCGATCGCTTTACGCCGCTGGTTGGTCTCGCTCCGCCCGATGGACTCGCGTTCGACATTACCGGCTGCGCACATCTCTTCGGCGGCGAGAAAGCGCTCTGCCGCGATCTCGTGACGCGGTTCGCCGCGCAAGGCTTGGCGACCCGTGCCGCGGTCGCCGATACCTACGGCAGTGCCTTTGCGGTGGCGCATTTTGGCGACGCTGAGGTTTGCCTGGTGCCGCCGGACGAGATGCGCGCGGTACTCGCGCCGTTGCCTTTGGCTGCGCTGCGGCTTGCGCCCGAGATCGTCGATGCGTTGGCGCAGGTCGGACTCAAACACGTTGGCGACGTGCTGGAACGCCCGCGCGCCCCGCTCGCTGCCCGCTTCGGGATCGAGTTCATCCGTCGCATCGACCAGGCGCTTGGCCGCGAGGACGAGCCGATCAAACCGCGCTTGCCGGTGCCGACCGCGCTGGTGGAGCGCCGCTTTGCCGAACCGATCGCGCTTGAAACCGACGTGCTCGGCACCATCGATCAGCTGGCGCGCGATCTCGATCGGCTGCTGGAGCGGCGCGGAGAGGGAGCGCGGCTTCTTCAGGTCGCGCTGTTTAGGACCGACGGCGCCGTGCATCGCATCGAGCTCGGTACCAGCGCGCCGGTGCGCGACCCGGCGCGTGTGCGCCGCCTGTTCGCCGATCGGCTCGCCGTGCTGGGCGACGCCTGCGACCCCGGCTTCGGCTTCGACATGCTGCGGCTCTCGGCTCTGGTGACCGAACGTTTCGATCCTTCGCAAACCGGCTTTGCTGCCCCGGACCAGGACGCCGAGCTTGCGCATCTGATCGATCGGCTGGGCGCGCGCTTCGGGTTGCGACGGGTGACGCGGCTGGTGCCGCAGGATACCCACATCCCGGAATTCGCAGTTGCAGCCGTGCCGGCGCATGCGCCGCGATCCTCCCACGCGAACGGGGAAGACATGCCCGCGCCCGACAGTCTCATTCCGGCGCGACCGATCCGCCTGTTCGATCACCCCGAACGCATCGACGCCATCGCCGAAGTTCCGGACGGTCCGCCGGTGCGCTTTCGCTGGCGCCATGTGCTGCACGAGGTCGCCCGCAGCGAAGGCCCGGAACGCATCGCCATGGAGTGGTGGCGCGATGAGCACGGCAACGTGTTCACCCGCGACTATTTCCGGGTGGAAAGCCGCCCGGGCGCGCGTGCCTGGCTCTATCGCGAGGGATTGTTCGGGCGCGAGACCGCTCAGCCGCGCTGGTTCCTGCACGGGTTGTTTGCGTAGGCGCATGTTCCGGGAAAGTGGATACCGATTTTCCGATCAGAACATGCGCCAAATTGTGTGAGTCAAAAACTATGTCTGCGTATGCCGAGCTGGCGATCACCACCAATTTTTCGTTTTTGCGCGGCGCCTCGCATCCGGAAGAACTTGTTGAGTGCGCGCAGCAGTTCGGGCTTGCTGGCATCGGCGTTGCCGATCGCAACTCGGTCGCCGGCGTGGTGCGGGCTCATACCAAGGCGAAGGAAGCAGGACTGCGGATCGCGGTCGGCGCGCGTCTCGTTTTTGCCGACGGCACGCCCGACATTCTGGCTTATCCGCAGGATCGCGCCGGCTGGAGCCGGCTGACGCGGTTGCTGACGCTCGGCAAGCGCCGCGCCGAAAAGGGCGATTGCATTCTCGGGTTGCCGGATCTCTTGGACCATATCGAGGGCCTCAATCTGATTGTGCTGCCGCCGGCGCGCATCGAGACGACAAAACTCGTTGCCGTGCTGACCCGATTGGATAAAGCCGCGACGCGCTATTCGGTCTGGCTTGCGGCGAGCCTGCTCTACCGCGGCGACGATCACCGCCGGCTGGCGCGGATCGCGCAGATTGCGGCCGATGCGCGCGTGCCGCTGATCGCGGTCAACGACGTGCTCTACCATGCGCCCGAGCGCCGCGCTCTGCAGGACGTGGTCACCTGCATCCGCGAACACGTGACCCTGACGGCGGCGGGGCGCCGGCTCGAAGCCAATGCGGAACGGCATCTCAAGACGTCCGATGAAATGGCGCGGCTGTTTCGCGCGGCTCCCGAAGCGATCACCCAAACGCTGCATTTTCTCGCGCGCTGCAACTTCTCGCTCGATCAGCTCAAGTACGAATATCCGGACGAGACCCGGAAGGGTTACGCCACCCCGCAGGAGGCGCTGGTTGCGTTTGTGGAGGAGGGCGCGCGCCAGCGTTACCCCAACGGCATGAGCCCAAAGGTGCGTCGCGCTCTCGACTACGAGCTCGCTGTCACTGCCGAGCTCAAATACGCGCCCTATTTCCTGACCGTGCACGACATCGTGCAGTTTTCAAAGTCCAAGGGCATCCTCTGCCAGGGACGCGGCTCGGCCGCGAATTCGGTGATCTGTTTCTGTCTCGGCATCACCGAGGTCGATCCCGTAAAGGTCGATCTTCTGTTTGAACGCTTCGTCTCGGCCGAACGGCGCGAACCGCCCGATATCGACGTCGATTTCGAGCATGAGCGGCGTGAGGACGTCATTCAATATATTTACGGCCGCTATTCACGCGACCGCTGCGGGATTGCGGCGACCGTGATCTGCTATCGCGGACGCAGCGCCATTCGCGAGGTTGGCAAGGCATTCGGTCTCTCGGAGGACACCGTCGGCGCGCTCGCCTCCACGCTGTGGGGCTGGTCGATGGAAGGCGTGAGCCAGAAGGATGCCCGTCGCGCCGGCGTCGATCCATCGGATCCGCGCATCGCGCAGGTGCTGGCGCTCACTCAGGAGCTGATGGGCTTTCCCCGTCACCTCTCCCAGCATGTCGGCGGCTTTGTCATCACCCGCGGCCGGCTCGACGAAGTTGTGCCGATCGAGAACGCCGCCATGGAGGATCGTACCTTCGTGGAGTGGGACAAGGACGACCTCAACGATCTCAACATTCTGAAAGTAGATGTGCTTGGGCTCGGCATGCTGTCGTGCCTGCGGCGCGGCTTCGATTTTCTGCGGGTGCATTACGGCATCGAGCGCGATCTCTTCAACATCCAGGATGAAGACCCCGCGGTCTACCGCATGATCCAGCGTGCCGACACCATCGGGGTGTTCCAGATCGAGAGCCGGGCCCAGATGTCGATGCTGCCGCGCCTCAAGCCGGCGAAGTTCTACGATCTTGTGATCGAGGTGGCGATCGTGCGGCCGGGGCCGATCCAGGGCGACATGGTGCATCCCTATCTGCGGCGGCGGCAGGGGTTGGAGAAGGTCGTGTTCCCATCGCCGGCCCCCGAGCACGGCGAGCCCGACGAGCTCGAACAGGTGCTGCACAAGACCCTGGGTGTGCCACTGTTTCAGGAACACGTCATGCGCATCGCAATCGTGGCGGCGAAGTTCACACCGTCCGAAGCCGATCGCCTGCGCCGCGCCATGGCGACCTTCAAGCGCGTTGGCACCATCGATACGTTTCGCAAGAAATTCATCGATGGGATGACGGCGCGCGGCTATGCACGCGACTTTGCGGCGCGCTGCTTCAGCCAGATCGAAGGCTTTGGCGAATACGGCTTTCCCGAAAGCCATGCGGCGAGTTTCGCCAATCTGGTTTACGCCTCGTGCTGGATCAAATGCTTCTATCCGGATGTGTTCGCGGCGGCGCTGCTCAACAGCCAGCCGATGGGCTTTTATGCCACAGCCCAGATCGTGCGCGACGTGAAGGAGCACGGCGTCGAGGTGCGGCCGCCGGACATCAACGGCTCCGACTGGGATTCAACGCTTGAAGTCGGCGATGCCGCCTGCGAGCGCCTGCATCCGCGCCACGCCGATATGACGCGCGATATCCGCGCCACCCATGCGATCCGGCTTGGCTTGCGCGAAATCAGCGGGCTTTCGGAAGAGCACGCACGCAAGATCGAAGCGAGGCGCGGTGAAGGGTTTGATTCCGTGCGCGACCTGTGGCTGCGCACGGGACTGCCGCCCGCGGCCCTGGAAAAGCTTGCGCGCGCCGACGCGTTCCGCTCGCTCGGGCTTGATCGGCGCGATGCGTTATGGGCGGTGAGGGCGCTGCAGCGCAGCGGCGACAAGGACGACTTGCCGCTGCTCGCCCGCGTGCGCATGGACGAGCTCGAACCGGATTTTGCGCTGCCGCCGATGCGGCCGGGCGAGCACGTCATCGAGGACTATCGTACCCTGCATCTCTCGCTCAAGGCGCATCCGCTCGCGTTTGTACGGCGCGAGCTCGACGCCCGCGGAATACTGCGCCACGACGAGCTTCCCACGCTGCCTCCCGGACGCATCGTCACCGTCGCCGGACTTGTGCTGGTGCGCCAGCGGCCTGGCGACGCCAAGGCGATTTTCATGACGCTCGAGGACGAAACCGGCATCGCCAACACGATCGTCTGGCTGCGGGCCTTCGAGATCTTTCGCCCGATCGTGCTCGGCGCGCGCCTTATCAGCGTGACCGGCGAGCTGCAGAATGAGCAGGGCGTCATCCACATCATCGCGCATCAAATCGAGGATTTGTCCTCGCTGCTACGCGTCCTCACTCAGGAACGGCCGTTTGTCGAAACCCTGGCGCACGCCGATATCATCAAGCGAGATAATCCCGATCGCTTTCGCCACCCGCGTGACGGCGACGCGCTCGTGACCATGCTCAAGCGCAAGCCGGGGCCGGCGCACGACCTCCCAGTCGACGTCATGCCGAAGGGACGCAATTTTCACTAAATCGGCCGGGCGCGCGTTCCCAATCCGTCACGCACGCGCCGCAGCGCCTCCATGATCACCGCATCGTCGCCGACATGATTGGCCAGCAGCAGGATCAGCCGCAGATCGAGCCGGCGGCTTTCCTCTTCGCTCAGACCCGCATGTGCCTCGATCAAGGCCGCATAAACATCGTCGCCGGCGGTCCCCAAATTCCAATCGGTGACGAGTTCCTTCATGATGCCTCCGACGATTTTATCTTGGAGCATGTTCATATCGGAAAACCGCCTCCACTTTTCCGGAACATGCTCGTGCTCTCGCGAGCGCGCCAGCAATCTTATCCGCGGTCGGTTCGGCAAACCGAGCGGCCACGTGCTGATCGGGCCGGATCAAATAGGCGGCACCTTCACGCCCGCCGTAGCGCTCCGCAACAAGGCCGTTCTCATCGCACAGCGTCTCGACGCCCGCGATTGGTTCGGATCCGATCACCAGCGAGGGGACGTCCTGCCGCACCGGCGCCGGAATGCTGAAACTCATCACCACAAAGTCGCCTCCCAGGTGATCGAGCAGCCAACCTGGCCGTCCCGAAATATCGCGCACGGGCGCATCGAGGCACGCGGCGCCAGGCACCATCGCGCCGCTCATCGCCGGGTCGTCCGCCGACTGCAGCGCAAATCCCGCGAGCGAGCAGGGCAGCGACAGCCGGCCGGAATTCACCAGCCTCCGGGCGAACGGATAGCTCTCAGCGAGCCCGAGGACCTCGTCACGCAGCAGGCGCTCGAACGCGTTCTTCGGCGTCATGAAGTTAGTCGAGTGGCTCGAATTGCGGATGTTTTCGTCGGCGCCGTAAACGCGTTCCGCATTGTAGGTCTCGATCAGCACTTGCGGCGCCGTACCCGCGAGCACGGCGGCCAGCTTCCAGACCAGGTTGTCGACGTCCTGAATCCCTCCGTTGCCGCCGCGCGCACCGAACGGCGACACCACATGCGCGCTGTCGCCGGCGAAAATGACGCGGCCATGCACGAAACGGTCGATGCGGCCGCACTGAAATGTGTAGAGCGACACCCAGTCGATCTCGAACGGACGGTCGCCGACCGCGGCCTTGATGCGCGGAATCACATGCTCCGGCTTGATTTCTTCCTTCGGATCTGCGTTTGGGGTGAGCTGGAGATCGATGCGATAGATATCGTCAGGCTGCTTGTGCAGCAGCGCTGATTGCCCGTTGTGGAAAGTCGGCTCGAACCAAAAGCGGCGCTCCGAGGGAAAATCCGCCTTCATCTCGACGTCGGTGATCAGAAACTGTTCCGGAAAGATGTGGCTCTTGAATTCGACGCCCAGGATCGCGCGAACTGCGCTCTTGGCCCCGTCGCAGGCGATCAGGTACTCGCCCTCGATGCGGTACCGACCATCCGGGGTCTCCACCTCGACACGGACGGCGTCGTCGGACTGCCGGACGTCCGTGACCTTGTTCATGAAACGCAGGTCGATGAGCTCGGGAAATTCCAGGGCGCGCTCGACCAGGTATTGCTCGACGTAATATTGCTGCAGGTTGATGAACGCCGGATTCTTGTGGCCCGCCTCGGGCAGAAGATCGAACGCATAGACCTCGCGATCGCCATGATAGAGGCGGCCGACCTTCCAGGTCACACCCTTCTTCACCATGCGCTCGCCGACCCCGAGCCGGTCGAAGATCTCGAGTGTGCGCTTCGACCAGCAGATGGCGCGGGAGCCCCGCGACACCACATTGTTGTCGTCGAACAGCACACAGCGAACGCCGTGCAGCGCAAGGTCGATCGCCGCGCTCAGCCCGATCGGGCCGGCGCCGACGATCAGCACCGGCCAGCGCCCGACGCGCCCGTCGGCAAGCTCGGGCGGTTTGCGATAGGGGAACGGCTTGTATTCGTATCGGGCCATCTCATCCCTGCAGCGCGTTCCACATGAGCTGGTCGCGCTCGGCCGTCCAAATCCGCGGCGTGTCGATTCCGAGCGCCTCGTCATAGGCGCGCGCGACGTTGAACGGGAGGCAGTGTTCGTAGATTGCGTAGCTCGAAAACTTCGCATCGCAGGCGGCGCGACAAGCCGCCATGGCATCCTTGAGTGAGCCGCCGCGCGAGGCGACCTGCGCGACCGGGCGATAGGTGCTCGCGAGGAAATCGCGCGTCAAGGCGAGCGCTTCGGTCACTTTGGCTTCCCCGACCAGCGCGTCGCCGCGGCCCGGCGCGATCGCGTCCGGACGAAAGGCGGCGATCGCGTCGAGCGTGGCTGGCCAGTCGTTGAAGTGACAATCGCCGCAATAACAGGCCGAGCGGTATTCGACGATATCGCCCGTGTACATGACGCCGGCGTCCGGCACCCACGCCACGATATCGCCCGCGGTGTGGGCGCGGCCGAGATACATCAGGTCGACGCGGCGCTGGCCGAGATAGACGGTCATCCTGTCGGTGAACGTCAGGCTCGGCCAGGTCAGGCCGGGGATCGACTCAGGCGATTGGAACAGGCGGGGAAAGCGACGATATTCGCTCTCCCAGTCCTCCTGACCGCGCTCGTGGATCATTGCCCGGCAGGTTTCGGACGCAACGATCTCATCGGCATGGAACGCCGATGCGCCGAGCACCCGCACGGCGTGATAGTGGCTGAGCACCACGTATCGGATTGGCTTGTCGGTCACGGCGCGGATGCGCGCGATCACCTTGTCGGCCATCTTGGGCGTTGCCTGGGCGTCCACCACCATGACTCCATCGTCGCCGATGATGACGCCGGTGTTGGGATCGCCCTCGGCCGTGAAGGCATAGAACCCAGGACCGATTTCACTGAACGAGATCTTCTTTTCCGTGAGGTCTCCGGTCGATGCGAAGCTCTTGGCCATGTCACCCCCATACGTCCCGGGCGATCTCGACGACCCGCGCGAGCTTGGCCCATTGCTCGTCCTCGGAAAGCGTGTTGCCTTCTTGGGTCGAAGCAAAGCCGCACTGCGGCGAGAGACAGAGCTGATCGAGCGGAGCAAACTTGCTCGCTTCCTCGATGCGGCGCTCGATTACGGGCTTGTCCTCGAGCTTGCCGAACTTGGACGTGATGAGGCCAAGCACGACGATCTTGCCGCCTTTGGGCAGCAAGCGCAGTGGCTCCAGGCCGCCGGCGCGCTCGGTGTCCCATTCGAGGAAATATCCGTCGACCGCGAGATCGTTGAACAGCTTGTCCGCAACCTGCTGGTAGCCGCCGGAGCCGACGAAGGTCGAACGGAAGTTGCCGCGGCAGAGATGCGTGGTGATCACCATGTCGGCCGGCTTGGCCTTGAGCGCCGTATTGAAGACCTCGCGATAGCGATCGAACTGCCGGTCCGGGTCGTCGCCGCGGTCGCGTAGCATCTGGCGCTGGTCGCTGTCGCAGAAATACGCGAACGCCACGTCGTCGATCTGCAGATAGCGGCAGCCGGCGTCGTAGAACGCCTTGATGGCCTTGCCGTAGGTTTGCGCGAGGTCCGCGTAGTAGTTGTCGAGGTTCGGGTAGACCTTCTCGCTCACCACTTTGCGGCCGCCCCGGTAGTTCAGCATGCTGGCCGATGGGATCATGGCCTTGGGGGTCTTCGAGGTGTTGGCCTTGAGGAACTTGAAATGTTCGATATGCGGATGGTTGGCCGGAAAGTCCAACTTGCCGATCACCCGCACCATCCACGGCTTCAGCGCCGCGCCCTTGAACGACTGGCGCGGATCGGATGCCTGCGGCTCCATCCAGTAGCCCTCACAGCCCGTGAGGTTTTCCAGGAAATCGAAATGCCAGTAGGCGCGGCGGAACTCGCCGTCGGTGACGGCCGCGATGCCGATCTCCTCCTGCTTTTTGATCGCCCGCCTGATCTCGGCATCCTCGACCGCCTTGAGCTGCGCCGGGGTGATCTCGCCCCGCTCGCGCTGCTCGCGTGCTGCTTTCAGCGCCGCCGGCCGCAGCAGGCTGCCGACATGATCCGCGCGGAACGGCGGCTTTGTTCGTTGCATCGTTTCCTCCGCATGTCCGTGGTGACGCATGTTAGCCAGGAGGGGCGGGGAGTTGTAGTCTGGCGGCTGCATCCGCGGCGGAGGAAAGCGCGCCATGAGCGACATCGCAACCCCCGGCTTGACCTTCGTCACCGACCTGAGTGCCAAAGTCGGCCCACCGGTCGATGTCGGCACGACACCGCATGGCGCGCGCCGCATCGTGCCGATTCTCGGGGGCGAGGTGAGGGGCCCGAGACTGAACGGAACGGTTGTGCCGGGCGGCGTCGACTATCAGATCTGGCGCAACGATGACGTGACCGAAATCCATGCCCGCTATGTGATCGACACCACGGCGGGCGCTCGCGTCTATGTAGAGGCCAATGGGCTGCGGCACGCGCCGCCCGATGTCATGCGCAAGCTGTTTCGAGGCGAGCCGGTCGAGCAGGCGTCGATCTACTTCCGAACCGTGCCCAGGTTCGAAACCTCCGATCCGGAATTGGCATGGCTGATGCGCGCTGTCTTTCTGTGTGCCGGCGCACGCTTTCCGGATCGGGCGGTGCTGCGGTTCTTTGAAGTGACCTGACGCGGCGGGCACGACTTGTCCCAGGAGCTTGTGTCACGCCCATCAGGTGCGGGCGGCGGTTTCGGGATCGCTCTGATCGCGGCTTCTTGCCGGATTGGCCGGCGGTCTGGTACGAGTAGCGTCAACGAGAACCAAGCATTCTTGCGACTTGGCCTCAGGTCGAACGCACAGGGAGGAATTGATGAAATTTCGTGCACTAGTTGCCGGCGTCGCGCTGGCGACGCTTGCTCTTCCGGCTTCCGCGCAGGACAAGACATTCCAGCTCAAGCTGTCGCACTGGGTGCCCGCCACCCATCCGCTGCAGAAGGCGATGGAAGAGTGGGGCGCATCGGTCGAGAAGGCATCCGGCGGCACCATCAAGTCGACGGTGTTCCCCTCCCAGCAGCTCGGCAAGGCGTTCGACCACTACAACATGGCGCGCGACGGCATTGTCGAGTTCGCCTACGTGAACCCCGGCTACGAGCCCGGTCGCTTTCCCATCGTCGCGGCCGGCGAGCTTCCGTTCCTGATCGGCGAGGTACACGGCGGCATCCGCGCGGTCGACCAGTGGTACCGCAAATATGCGCCCAAAGAGATGAAGGACGTGAAGTACTGCTTCTCCTTCATCCTCGACCCGGCCACCTGGCATTCACGCAACAAGAAGATCGTGGTGCCGGCGGACATCAAGGGCATGAAAATCCGTCCGTCCAACGCCACGATTGCCACGTGGGTCACGCAACTTGGCGGCACCAACGTGCAGGCCAGCGCCCCGGAGGTTCGCGACGTGCTCGAGCGCGGCGTCGCCGAGGCGGTGATTTTCCCATGGGGCTCCGTGCCGCTGCTCGGCGTCGACAAGGTCACCAAGTACGACATGGACGCCGCCATCTCGAGCACGACGTTCCAGTGGTTGATGAACCAGAAGACCTACGACGAGATGTCGCCGGCGCAGAAGAAGGTCATCGATGACCATTGCACAACCGACTGGGCTGCGCGGTTCGCCGATCCGTGGGGCGATTTCGAACATGCGGGCCTCGCCAAGGTCAAGGCGATGCCGGGGCGCGAGGTTTACCAGATCACCAATGACCAGCTCAACGAGTGGAAAAAGTCGGCGGAGCCGCTGCGGCAGGTTTGGGCCGACAACGTACGCAAGGCCGGCGGCGACCCGGATGCGATCATGAAGGAGCTGCAGGAGAAGCTCGCGCAGTACAAGGCATCGTACTGACCCAACGACGGGAGGCTTGCATGAAGTTTCGCACGTTGTTGCTGGGCGCGGCGCTGGCGGCGCTCGCGGTGCCGGCGGCGGCACAAGACAAGTCCTTCAACCTCAAACTGTCGCACTGGGTGCCGGCAACGCACCCGCTGCAGAAAGCGATGGAGGAATGGGGGGCTTCGGTCGAAAAGGCTTCCAACGGGACCATCAAATCGACCGTGTATCCGGCCCAACAACTCGGCAAAGCCCCCGATCACTACGACATGACCCGGGATGGCATCGTCGACTTTGCGTACATCAATCCCGGCTACCAGCCCGGACGCTTTCCAGTCGTCTCAGCCGGCGAACTGCCGTTCCTGGTCGGAGAAGCTCACGGCGGGATCCGCGCGATCGATGCGTGGTATCGAAAATATGCCGCGGCCGAGATGAAGGGCGTAAAGCTCTGCTTCTCGTTCATTCTCGATCCGCTGCGGATGCATTCGCGCAACAAGAAGGTCGTGGTGCCGGGCGACATCAAAGGCATGAAGATCCGTCCTGCGCAGGCCACCATGGCGGCGTGGGTAACCCAGCTCGGCGGCACCAATGTAACGTCGAGCCCCTCTGAAATTCGCGAGATCCTCGACAAGGGCGTTGCCGATGCGACGACGACGCCCTACGGCTCGGTTCTGTTGTTCGGAATCGACAAAGTGACGAAGTATCACCTCGATCTCCCGCTCGCTACGACTACGTTCCAGTGGATCATGAATCCGAGCGTCTACGAGGCCATGTCGGCTTCGCAGAAGAAGGTGATCGACGATCACTGCACCAACGATTGGGCTGCTCGCTTCGCCGGTCCGTGGGCCGATTTCGAAGCGGCCGGCGTCAACAAGCTCCGGGAGCTTCCCGGGCACGAAATCGTTTCCGTGACCCCCGAGCAGCTCAAGGAATGGAAGGCATCGGGAGAGCCGGTCTACAAGTCCTGGGCCGACGGCGTGCGCAAGGTAGGGGGTGACCCCGACACGGTGTTGAAGGAATTGCGCGCAGCTTTGGACCAGTACAAGGCATCATTCTGAGCGGTGGTTTTGGGGATGCCTGAAGCTATGTGATCGGCGCAGCAGCCGCGCGTACGGCGCGCGGCTGCTGGACTCGCACTCGCCCCATGGGACACCCCCGTCGCCAAAAACGCATTGGAAAGCAGCATGGCTGAATCCGAAGCGGAAGCCAGCAGTGAAGAAATTGCCGGCAAGGCAATCGGAGACGTTGCGCCGGCGCGCAACAACATGGATCGCTTCATCGATGGGATCGAGCTGATCGCCGCCTTCTTCGTGGGCGTGGTCGCTGCCGACGTCTTCATCTCGGTCCTGCTGCGTTACTTCTTCTCCTATCAGATCCCCGACAGCTACGACTTCGGACGCCTGCTGCTCGGCATCCTGATTTTCTGGGGGATCGCCGCCACCAGCTATCGCGGGGGCCACATCACGGTCGATCTCGTCTGGGCCAATGTCGGGCCGCGCTACAAGCGCATGATCGACGTGTTTGCCACGCTGGTGCTGCTGTTTGTGGTCACGGTCCAGACCTATACGCTGGTCGACAAGGTCATCGCCACCTACAACGACAACGTCCTGACCTTCGACCTGCGGCTGCCGACGTGGCCGTTCTTCGCGCTCGCTTGGGCGGGCGACGTTTCGGCGGTCTGCCTGATTGCGATCCGCACCTACCGGCTCGTGTTCGATCCCGAGTCGCTCGGCATCCCGCCCCTCAAGTCAATGGAGTAGGTCCGCGGTGAGCACGGACGCGGTCGCAGTCATCGGATTCCTGGTTCTGTTCGCGCTCATGCTGCTGCGCGTCCCGGTCGGCATGGCGATGGGCTTGGTCGGCGTCACCGGCTTTGGCTTCATCGTCGGCGGCGCGCCGACCCTGAAGATGATTGGGCAGACCTCGATGCGCACGGTCACCGATTACACCTTCGGGGTGATCCCGATGTTTCTGCTGATGGGCGCCTTCGTCACGGTCTCCGGCATGAGCCGCGAGCTGTTTCGTGCCGCCAACACCTGGCTCGGGCACCTGCGCGGAGGCTTGGGCTTTGCGACCATCCTGGCATGCGGCGGCTTCGCCGCGATTTCCGGATCGTCGGTTGCAACCGCGGCGACGTTCTCGACGGTCGCGTATCCGGAGATGCGGCGCTACAACTATCCGCAATCGTTCGCGTGCGGCGTCGTGGCCGCGGGCGGTTCGCTCGGCGCGATGCTGCCGCCGTCGACCGTGCTCGCGGTCTACGCGATCCTCACCCAGCAGGACATCGGCAAGTTGTTCGTGGCTGGCATCCTGCCCGGGCTGCTCGCCATCAGCATGTACATTACGACCATCGTGATCATGGGACTGGCGCGCCCGGGATTTCTACCCTCGGGCAAGCGCGCTTCCTGGAAGGAACGTTTCGGTTCGGTGCGCGAGGTGTGGGCGCCGCTGCTGCTGTTCGTGTTCGTGATCGGCGGTCTCTACGGCGGACTGTTCACGCCGACCGAGGCCGGCGGCATGGGCGCGGGCGGCGCCTTCCTGATCGGCGTGCTACGCGGGCGCCTGTCGCGCAAGGACATCCGTGCCTCGCTGCTGCAGGCGACGCGCACGGCGGCCGCCGTGTTCACCGTGCTGATCGGGGCGCTGCTGTTCGGCTATTTCCTCACGGTGACGCAGACGCCGCAGAAAGTGACCGCGTTCCTGACCGGCCTCGGGGTGGGGCGTTACGGGGTGCTGGCGCTGATCATGCTGATGTATCTCGTGCTGGGATGCCTGATGGACGCGCTGGCCATGGTGATCCTCACCGTCCCGATCATCTTTCCCGTCATCAAGGAGCTCGGATTCGACCCGATCTGGTTCGGCGTCATCATCGTGATGACAGTCGAGCTGGGCCTCATCCATCCGCCGGTCGGAATGGTCGTGTTCGTCATAAAAAGCGTGATCCAGGACATCAATTTCGCGACGATCTTCGCCGGGGTCCTGCCCTTTATCGCGACCGATCTCATCC
>JBPYFJ010000065.1:0-102493 GCA_051985675.1 Xanthobacteraceae bacterium
ACCGCCAAGGCCGGCACCATGACCGGTTACGGAAGCGACCTCCGGCCAAAAATCGCCGCCGTGGAGCGCCGAACGGCGCAGGCGCACCCGATCGCAAGGGTGCGCTACCGCGCCTTGAGCGCGGACAAGAACTCGCTTAGCGCCGTCTCGGCGCTCCACTCCCTTATTGTGGGGACGGAAAAAGAGAACGAAGGGCGGCCCGGCGCCCGCTTTCACCGGGATGCGGAGCGTTGGCTCCCTGCTGTTTGAGATCGTAAAACCCGTCGCGTGTGGCGGCGATATGCTTTCCGCAACAAGTTACAGCTTGAGCTTCTTTTTGCGTTGTCCCAGCGTGCGCAACCGCAGCGCGTTGAGCCGGATGAAGCCGGCGGCGTCGCGCTGGTCATAGGCGACTGCGCCCTCCTCGAAGGTGACCAGATCCTGATCGTAGAGCGAGTACGGACTTTCGCGCCCGATAACGTTCACGCTGCCTTTATAGAGTTTAAGCCGCACGCTGCCGGTCACGTACGCCTGCGATTTGTCGATCGCGGCTTGCAGCATCTCGCGCTCCGGCGTGAACCAAAAGCCGTAGTAGATCAGCTCCGCGTATTTCGGCATCAGTTCGTCTTTGAGATGAGCGGCGCCGCGATCGAGCGTGATCTGCTCGATGCCGCGGTGCGCGGCCAGCAGGATCGTCCCGCCGGGCGTCTCATACATCCCGCGTGACTTCATCCCGACGAACCGGTTCTCGACCAGGTCGAGCCGGCCGATGCCGTGCGCGCGCCCGAGCCGGTTGAGCTCGGCCAGCAGTGCCGCCGGCGCAAGCTTCTTGCCGTCGATTGCGACCGCATCGCCGCGTTCGAACGCCACCGTGATGACGGCGCCATCATCGGGCGCGTCCAGCGGGCTGAGCGTGCGCGAATAAACGTAGTCCGGCACTTCCTGCGCGGGGTCTTCCAGCACCTTTCCTTCCGAGGACGTGTGCAGAAGATTGGCGTCGACGGAAAACGGCGCTTCGCCACGCTTGTCCTTGGCGATCGGGATCTGATGCTGCTCGGCAAACTCGATCAGCTTGGTACGCGAGGTGAGATCCCATTCCCGCCAGGGCGCGATCACCTTCACGTCGGGCTTGAGGGCGTAGTAGGTGAGCTCGAACCGCACCTGGTCGTTGCCCTTGCCGGTGGCGCCGTGCGCGACCGCGTCAGCGCCGACCTTCTCGGCAATCTCGATCTGTTTCTTGGCGATCAGCGGCCGCGCGATCGAGGTGCCGAGCAGGTACTGGCCCTCGTAGACCGTGTTGGCGCGGAACATCGGAAACACGTAGTCGCGCACGAACTCGTCGCGCAGATCCTCGATAAAGATGTTTTCCGGCTTGATGCCGAGCAGCAGCGCCTTGGCCCGTGCGGGCTCGAGTTCCTCGCCCTGGCCGAGATCGGCCGTGAACGTCACGACCTCGCACCCATAGGTCGTCTGCAGCCATTTCAGAATGATGGACGTATCAAGCCCGCCCGAATAGGCGAGCACCACTTTCTTCACGTCGCTCCGAGCCATGCAGCCGCTACACCTTTGGGTTTGGCGGGGGTGTTTCCCCGCGTGCGCCAAGCCTCATAGCAAAACTTGCCGTTAGGCGTAATGCTTTGACCGGACCTGGGCCTGCCGGAAAAGGTCACGTCGGACGCTAGGCTAGAATGGCCACCCCGCCCTTCAATAACGCTGGCGGTCAATTGTCAAAGGCTCGCGATGCCAGCCACTCTCGACTTCTTCTTCGAGTTCGCCTCGACCTATTCCTATCCGGCCGCGATGCGCATTGGGGCGGTTGCCGGTACCGCGGGGGTCACGGTTCGCTGGCGGCCGTTTCTGCTCGGCCCAATCTTCAAGACGCAGGGATACGACACGTCGCCGTTCAACGTCCACGAGGCGAAAGGCCGTTACATGTGGCATGACCTCGCGCGCACGTGCGCAAGCCTAGGGTTGCCGTTTCGGCGCCCGGAGCCGTTTCCGCAAAACGGCCTGCTGGCGGCGCGCGTCGCCCACGTGGGCCTCGGCGAGAACTGGGGCGAGGCATTCTGCCGCGCCGTGTTCACGGCGGAGTTCGGGCAGGGGCTCGAAATCGGAAACGAAGCCGTGATCCGCGATTTGCTGGTCGGGCTCGGGCAATCGGCCGATGCGATTCTCGCTCGCGCCCGTTCCGGCGAGATCAAGAATCGCCTGCGCGCCGCGACCGATGAAGCCCAGCGGATCGGAATCTTCGGCGCACCGAACTTCGTGATCGGCGATGAGCTGTTCTGGGGCAACGACCGGCTCGAACAAGCAATCGGTTATGCGGTGCAGCACTAGCCGAACACTCGATCGTGAACCTTGGCCTGAACGCTCGCCGTTTGATCAAGATCACTGACGAGTGCCGCCGGGTGCGCTATTTGGGGTGATATTGTTGGATCGCCGGAACCGATAGGATAGGGCAGGAGTTTGCGGCGTTGGTCAACAGTGTGAACCTGACCGGTTTTGGCTCCGACTTAGTCAGCACGAGATGTGCACGCGATATCACACATCCGCTGCGATCCTGGGGAGGCTGGAATGCGCACGATCCGTGGGTTTGCGCCGGCGGCGATTGTGGCGGCGATTGTCTTTGGGGGTGCAAAGCCCAGCGCCGCGATGGTGATCTACCCGTGGTGCGCGGAGTACGGCGGAAGAAGCTTTGGCGCGGAGAATTGCGGGTTCGTGACGTTCCAACAATGCCTGGCGACGATCGCCGGCAACGGCGGCTTCTGCAAGCCGAACCCGTGGTACACGCCGTATCCGCCGCCGCCTAGCGGCGCCAAGCCAATCTGGCGATGACGTTGTCGCTAAGATCTCGATGAGGAGCTCATCATGAAACTCATCACAGCATTTGGATTGACAGCCTCGGTGGCGCTTGCCCTGGCGGCGAGCGTGCAACCGAGCACCGCGATGGTGATCTACCCGTGGTGTGCCCAGTACGGCGGCCGCTTGGGCGGCAGTCAGAATTGCGGCTTCACCAGCTTTGCGCAATGTCAGGCGACCCGCGCGGGCAATGGCGGCTTCTGCGTCCCGAACCCGTGGTACCAGCCCTATCCGCCACCGACGAGCTATGCACCGCCGCTGCGGCGATAGCGGGTCGCGATCCTGACGCCATCAGTCGCCGGAAGACTTGTCATCCGCCTCGGTTGCGCGATGCTCGTCGCCGCCACACTGGGTGCCAGCACGCAACCGATATCGGCGGCGGTGATCTATCCGTGGTGTGCCTTCATGGGGCGACTGGGCGAGAATTGCGGCTTTTCGACCTATCGGCAATGCCGCGAGATGATCTCGGGGATCGGCGGCTATTGCGCGGCGAACCCGTGGTACAGGGGCAATCCGTCGCCCAGCGGATCCCCGCCGCAGATCCGACGGTGAACCCACGTCACACGCGACCGACCACGAGATCGTCGCGATGGATCATCTCGGCGCGGCCTTCCAAACCGAGGATCAGCACAATGTCGCTCGATGATTTTCCCCTGATGCGCTCGGCGTCTTCGGAGTCGTAGGCGACGAGGCCGCGTCCGACCTCGGCGCCGTCGGGTCCGCGCACCACGACCGCGTCGCCGCGCGCAAAGCGTCCATCAACGCGGATCACACCGGCAGGCAGCAGGCTGCGACCGCCGCGCAACGCCGCGACGGCGCCCGCATCGATCATGAGCGTGCCGCGCGGCTCGAGCGATCCGGCGATCCACCGCTTGCGCGCGGTCACCGGATTGGCGGGCGTGAGAAACCAGGTGCAGGGCGAACCATCGGCGACCGCGCGCAGCGGATGTGTGACATGGCCGGATGCGATCACCATGTGGGTGCCGGCGGTTGTCGCGATCTTGCCGGCTTCGATCTTGGTCTGCATCCCGCCGCGCGACAGTTCGGACCCTGCGGTCCCTGCCATCAGCTCGATCTCCGGTGTAATGCGCTCCACGATCGGGATCAGCTTCGCGTCGGCGTTCGCGCGTGGCGGGGCATCATAAAGTCCGTCGACGTCGGACAGCAGCACCAGCAAATCGGCGCTGGTCATGGTGGCGACGCGGGCCGCCAGCCGATCGTTGTCGCCATAGCGAATTTCGGTGGTCGCAACGGTGTCGTTCTCATTGATCACCGGCACGGCACGCCATTCGAGCAACTTCGCGATCGTGGAGCGGGCGTTGAGATATCGGCGGCGCTCTTCGGTGTCGCCGAGCGTTACCAGGATCTGTCCGGCGCCGATCCCGTGGCGGCCGAGCGCCTCGGACCAGGTGCGCGCGAGCACGATCTGGCCCACGGCCGCCGCCGCTTGGCTGTCCTCGAGCTTGAGCGGCCCGGGTGGCAGCTTCAGGACGGCGCGGCCGAGCGAGATCGCGCCCGATGACACGACCATCACGTCGCGCCGCTCGCCATGCAGGCGCGCGAGGTCGTCAACCAGCGAAGCGAGCCAATCCTCGTGAATACGGCCGCCGTCGCTGTCGACCAGCAATGAGGAGCCGACCTTGACCACGATCCGTCGAAAGTCGGCGAGGGCCGGTTTTTTGCGCGACATGCCGCGCTTCCTCCCACACAGGCTGACGGTTTGCAATCAGGCGTGCTCTGCCGCCGATACGCCGGTCTGGTCAATCGCCGCCGCGAGGGCGCGCAGCACCTCCGGCACGCCTTGGCCGGTGGCGCCTGAAACGACCAGCGGCGTGGTTTTGGCGGCGCGCTTCAAGCGCGCGATTTGCTGTTTGAGCTGATCGGGCGCCAGCGCATCGGCCTTGTTGAGCGCGACGATTTCAGGCTTTTCCACCAGACCGTGGCCGTAGGCTGCGAGCTCGGCGCGCACGGTTTTGTAGGCCTCGCCCGCGTGCTCGACCGTGCCGTCGACGAGATGCAGCAACGCGCGGCAGCGCTCGATGTGGCCCAGGAAGCGATCGCCCAATCCGACGCCCTCATGGGCGCCCTCAATCAGCCCGGGGATATCGGCGAGCACGAACTCCCGCCCGTCGCGGCGCACCACGCCGAGCTGCGGATGCAGCGTGGTGAACGGATAATCGGCGATCTTGGGCTTGGCGGCGCTCACCGCTTTGAGGAACGTGGATTTGCCGGCGTTCGGCAGACCGACGAGTCCGGCGTCCGCGATCAGCTTGAGCCGCAGCCAGATCGTGCGCTCTTCGCCGGGCTGGCCCGGATTGGCGTGGCGCGGCGCCCGGTTGGTCGACGTTGTGAAATGTGCGTTGCCAAACCCGCCATTGCCGCCTTTCGCGATCAACGCGCGGTCACCGACCTTGGTGAGATCGGCGAGCAAAGTCTCGTTGTCCTCGTCAAAGATCTGGGTGCCGGCCGGAACCTTGAGCACGACGTCGGCGCCGCGCGCCCCGGAACGGTTGCGCCCCATGCCGTGTCCGCCGCTCTTGGCCTTGAAATGCTGCTGGTAGCGGTAATCGATCAGCGTATTGAGTCCGTCGACGCAGAGTGCAACGACATCGCCGCCGCGTCCGCCATTGCCGCCGTCCGGCCCGCCGAACTCGATGAACTTCTCGCGCCTAAACGACACGCAGCCGTTCCCGCCGGCGCCGGAGCTGACGTAGATCTTCGCCTGGTCGAGAAATTTCATGATCCGCGGGACAACGTTGTCGCGCCAAATGCCGATGCCGGCGCAGGGCCAAGGGCTCGACGAACCATGAACTCTGAATTGTGGGAAGGTCGTGCCTGAAAACTACGTCGGGAGGGGCCAGGATGGGCTGTGCCCTACTGATGGTGCCCGGTAGGCCGCTCCCGAACGTATCGCTCGTGTGGACTTGGCCGCTACGCCACGGTCCGAACGCCGCCGTAGCGATCAACGCGGCCGATCTGGCCCGGGGGCATAAGACCTTCCTTTCGTCGCGTGCCGCAGACCGATGGTCCGCAACCGAGATGAAGCGTCCTACTGTCGGCGGACGCTGTCAACCCCCGGAGAGCTCGGAGCCGCAAGTCGAATTGTTATGCGGTTCGACGCGCACTACCCCAGCTCTTCAGCGAAGCCCAGATGCCGCGATCGAGGCGAAAGCGATCGCACGGCACCGAGGAGTTCATGGCGCGGATCCGATAGAGTCCGACCCCGGTCCACTGGAAACCGCATTTTTCGAGCACGCGGCGCGATGCCGGATTGCTGACGCGTGCGCCGGCCTGCACCGCTTCGTGTTCGAGATGCTCGAAGGCGTAATCGATGACGGCGCGCGCGGCTTCGGTGGCGAAACCTCGCCCCCAATATTGCGCGCCAAGCCAATAGCCGAGCTCCGGTGTGGGGCCGTCGCGCAGATCTAATCCGCACGCGCCGATCGGCGCGCCGTCCAACGTGATCAAGAACGTCTGTTTGCAATGCGCGGCGGCCACGCCCGTAATCCATTCGTTGGCGTCGGCGAGCCGGTAGGGATGCGGAATGCGGGCGGTGTTTTCGGCGACGCGGCGGTCGCTCGCGAGCGTGACGACGGCTTTAGCGTCCTCGAGGCGCGGCGCACGCAGAACAAGCCGCTCGGTCTCGAGGACGGGGGTACTGCCTTCGCGGTAGGTGTCGCGGAACTCTTCCAACAAGGTCATGGCACGGGCTCCTGGTTAAAGCGAAAGGGGGATCCGGCATCCCGTCTCCCCCTTCAAGAACCCGATGTGTGGGTCCGCCGGTTTGGACTGGATGCCGGCGGACTGAGATGGTCCACCGTTTACTCGGCCGCAGCCTCCGTCATCGGAACGACGGATACGAAGGTGCGGCCTTTGGCTTTGGTCTGGTATTGGACACGACCGTCGATCAGGGCGAACAGCGTATGGTCCCTGCCGATGCCGACATTGTCGCCCGCGTGCCACTGGGTGCCGCGTTGGCGCACGATGATGTTGCCGGCAAGACAGTGCTCGCCGCCAAAAAGCTTCACGCCCAGGCGCTGGCCAGCCGAGTCGCGCCCGTTGCGCGACGATCCGCCCGCCTTCTTGTGTGCCATCTGGGTCTCCTGGTTCGATCTAGGGTCTAACGTAGCTTTATGACGAAATCATCACCGATCTTCGCAGTGCAGCTACGCTTCGGGCTTGGCCGAAGCGTCGGCATCCGCTCCCGCGGCCTCGGCGGCGGGCTTCGCCTTGCGCTTGCGTTTCGGCTTTGCCTCCTGCGACGGCTTCTTGCCGTCGGTCAGGATTTCGGTGATCCGGATCAGCGTGAACTCTTCGCGGAAGCCCCGCTTCCTGCGTGAATTCTTGCGCCGGCGCTTCTTGAACGCGATCACCTTCGGCCCGCGGCCGTGCTCGACCACTTCGGCCGCGACACTGGCGCCGGGGACCGGATTGCCGACAACCGGCGTGTCGCCGCCCACCATCAGCACTTCGGTGAGCGCAACGATCGTGCCCGGCTCGCCGTCGAGCCGCGCAACCTTCAGCTTGTCGTCCGGGGCGACACGGTACTGCTTGCCGCCGGTTTTGATGACTGCGAACATTTTTGCCTCGCGTTCGATCCCGGTGCTCGGACAGGTCCGGACCGGCTTTTTGACAGTCGGGGTTCGGGTTTTGCCGTCTTGGCCGCCGGTGGCGCCCAAAACAAAGAGGCGGGCCAAAAGACCCGCGCGATGTGGGGGTTATGGCGATCCGGATACCGATTGTCAAGAAAGGGGCCGATTTGTCTCCGGCCGGGCCCGGCGCCGCCGGGATGGCCTCAAGCACGTTCAGCACATGCAAAAAGCCACCCCACACCTTCACCGGATCGTGGTCTAAATCGCAAGCGCAATTCGAAGAACCGTATGGGACCGCTCGACACCGTCAGCCTCTCCATCCTGCTTGGCGCCGCCCTGGTGCTCGCCGGCATTCTGTCGAGCCTCGTTGCCATGCGCTTCGGGGCGCCGTTGCTGCTCGTCTTTCTCATCCTCGGCATGGCGGGCGAAGTCGGCCTCGGCATCAAGTTCAACGACGTGCGCACGGCGTATCTGGTCGGGTCCGTTGCGCTCGCGCTCATCCTGTTCGACGGCGGGCTGCGCACGCGGTTTTCGACCTTCCGCAGCGTGCTTGGGCCCGCGCTGACCTTGGCAACGATCGGCGTCCTGATCAGCGCGGTGCTCACGGCACCATTCGCCCACTACGCGCTCGGACTCGGCTGGAAGGAATCGGTGCTGGTCGGCGCCATGGTGGCCTCGACCGATGCGGCCGCGGTGTTCTTCCTCATTCACGCGCGCGGCCTGCGGCTGCGTCCGCGCGTCGGCGCCACCCTCGAAGTCGAGTCCGGCACCAATGATCCGTTCGCGATCTTTCTCACGCTGACGCTGGTGCAGATCCTGCTCATCGCGGGAGAGCCCTGGTGGGAGCCGCTGTTGAGCCTCGCCGCCAAAGGTCTGGGTGGCGCCGCGGTGGGCTTTGCCGGCGGGCGCGCCACGGTCTGGGCGCTCAATCGACTCGGCCTCGCGCAAGGCCTGCACGCGCCGTTTGTTGCCACCAGCGTGCTGGTGATCTTCGCGCTGAGCGAAACCGTCGATGCGTCCGGCTTCCTGGCGGTCTATGTGGCCGGGCTCGTCGTCGGCAATCGGCCGACCCGCGCGCATAACACCATCGTCGTCTTTTTTGACGCCGCGACCTGGCTCGCGCAGATCGTGATGTTCGTCTTGCTCGGTTTGTTGGCTCCGCCGGAGCGCCTGTCGCAGCATGTTCTGCCGGGTCTCATCGTCGCGCTCGGCTTGATGCTGCTGGCGCGGCCGGCCGCGGTGTTTGCGTCCCTCGCGCCGTTCCGGTTCTCGCGGCGTGAGAAGCTGTTCACGTCCTGGGTCGGGCTACGCGGAGCGGTTGGTATTTTCCTCGCCTCGATTCCGTTGCTGGTCGGCCTGCCGAACGCACAGCTCTATTTCGACGTCGGTTTCGTGGTGGTGCTCGTCTCGCTCGCGGCGCAGGGCTGGACCATCGCGCCGGCGGCGCGTCATCTGCACATCGCGCTGCCGCATCACGACCCGCCGCCGCGCCGGGTCGAACTCGACCTGCCCGGCCAGCTCACCCAGGAACTCGTCGGCTATAGCATCGGACATGACAATCCGTACCTGCGCCGCCACCTGATGCCGTCGTGGGCGAAACCGATGCTGGTTGTGCGCAACGAACGGGTGCTGAGCAGCGAGGAAGCCGGCGCGATCCGCGAGGGCGATCATCTGTATCTCTTGGCGCCGCCCGAGAAGGCGCAGGCGCTCGACCGCTTCTTCGTGGACATGCCGCCGCCGATCGCACCCGACCCGCGCCTACTGGGCGACTTCTTCGTTCCGGGAACCGCGACCCTGGGCACGCTCGCGGAGATCTACGGGCTTGAGATCAGGCCCGATGAGGCCGACACGTCGCTCGCCGAACACTTCGGACGCCGCTTCGGCACGCGTGTCCACCAGGGCGATCTCCTGCCGCTCGGGCCAATCGCGCTTGTCGCGCACACGGTCAGCGATGGCTGCGTGACAAATGTCGGGTTGCGATTGGCCGAGCCTGATCCCGACGTGCCGGACGCGATATCGCGCGGGCGGCGCCTGCTGCGGCGATGGCAACGCCAAGTGCGACGGTTACTCCGTGGATCGAAATAGCTATTCTATCTTGCCGCTAACGGCTCTCGGAGAAAGGCGACCATGCCTGACAACAATGCCAAGGCGATCGAGGGCGAGTTCGACTACATCATCGTCGGCGCCGGTTCGGCCGGCTGCGTGCTTGCCAACCGCCTGTCGGCCGATCCAGGCAAACGCGTGCTGATACTGGAAGCCGGCGGACACGACAATTGGATCTGGTTTCACATTCCGGTCGGTTACCTGTTCGCGATCGGCAATCCGCGCTCCGACTGGATGTTTCGCACCGAGCCCGACGAGGGGCTCAACGGGCGCAGCCTCGCCTATCCGCGCGGCAAGGTGATCGGTGGCTCGTCCACCATTAATGCGATGATCTACATGCGCGGTCAGGCCGCCGATTACGATCATTGGCGCCAGCTTGGACTGACCGGCTGGGGCTGGAACGACGTGCTGCCGATCTTCAAGCAGCACGAGCACCACTTCCTGGGAGAGGGTCCGCATCACGCCACCGGCGGCGAGTGGCGCATCGAGGCGCCGCGCGTGAGCTGGGAACTCCTGAAGGAATTTCGCAAGGCGGCGGCGGAAGCCGGCATCAAGCCGATCGACGACTTTAACACCGGCGACAACGAGGGCTCGTGCTACTTCCACGTCAACCAGAAATTCGGGCGGCGCTGGTCCGCGGCGCGTGGTTTCCTCAAGCCGGTGCTCAAGCGGAGAAACCTGCGGCTCGAGACCGGTTGCCTGGTGGAAGGCATCGATTTCGACGGCAAGCGCGCGTCCGGCGTGCGCTGGCGGCAGAACGGTGCACGTCGCAGTGCGCGATCCCGCGGCGAAGTGATTCTCGCAGCTGGCTCGCTTGGATCGACGCAACTGTTGCTTCTGTCCGGTGTGGGTCCTGTGGCGCAACTGCGCGAGTTCGGCCTGCCGGTTGTGCTCGATAAGCCGGGGGTGGGCGAGAATCTGCAGGATCATCTGCAGCTGCGGCTCATTTATAAAGTCGGCGGGGTGCGCACGCTCAACGAGACCTATCACTCGCTGTTCGGGCGCGCCGGCATGGGGCTGAATTACGCGCTGCGCCGGCGCGGGCCGCTGACCATGGCGCCGTCGCAGCTCGGCTTGTTCACCCGCTCCGATCCGCGGCGCGAGCGCGCCAACCTGCAGTTCCACGTGCAGCCGCTCTCGCTCGACAAGTTCGGCGATCCGCTGCACACGTTCCCGGCTTTCACCGCGAGCGTGTGCAACCTGCAGCCGACGAGCCGCGGCTACGTGCGGCTACGTTCCACCGATCCAGCGGCGGCGCCGGTGATCAAGCCGAACTATCTTTCGACCGACGAGGATCGGCGCGTCGCCGCCGATTCGATCAAGGTCGCGCGTCGCATCGTGGCGCAGCCGGCGCTCGCGAAATATCGTCCCGAGGAATATCTGCCGGGGCGTGACGTTGCCCGCGACGATGATGACGCAAGTCTGGTGCAGGCCGCCGGCGCCGTTGGCACCACGATCTTTCACCCGGTCGGCACCGCCAAGATGGGCCGCGAGACCGACCCGCTCGCCGTCGTTGACGAACGTCTGCGCGTGATCGGGCTCGAGCGCCTGCGCGTGATCGACGCCTCGATCATGCCGACCATCACCTCGGGCAACACCAACTCACCGACCATCATGATCGCCGAGAAGGGCGCAGCCATGGTGCGGGAAGACGCGCGCTAGGGCCACTCCGCCAGCGTTCGCGATTGACTCGGTGTTTGTGCCGGGCTGTTGCGCTAACGCCGTGACGAGTGTTGATGAGCAATCAACCACTCGTTCCCGCGCCTGACCAGAACCATCGTGAATCCGTTAGAGGACGTTCCGGTTTGGCCGTTGCGTACGGCGGTAAACTCGTCAAAGCCCGCGACATACGCGACACTATCATCGAGGACGGCGACCTTACGCACATCCATTTTTACTTTGTCGCCACTCTTCTCCAGGCGGGAATAATATTTTCGAATCGCGTCGTTGCCTTCGACGACGGTGGATCCAGCCGGGCCGATTAACACGGCGTCCGGAGTGTAAAGCTTCACCAGCGCATTAACATCGTTGGCATTGAACGCCATCGCCCAATGATCGACCGCTGCGGCGACATCCTCGGGCGGTCCCGCTAACGCCGCGGGCGGCACCAGCATCAATAGCGCGATCAAAACCTGTCCGAGACGATGCATTGGGCTCTCCTCGATCGGACCAGTGTACCACCACCGTTAGGGCGTTGCGGTATCGAACAAATCATCGCATTGCACGGAAGCGGACATTGAAAACTGACGGTTTCGCCTTGAAACACGTCCATCGCCCGCTCGCACAACATCAATACGACCTACGCCGCGAGCCGTACGTATTCGAAATCGCCCGGCTTGTTGTCGATCCCGACCTTGGGTGGCGAAATCCAGCCCGCGAACTGCCCGGGCTCCACGCGCGACTGCATCAGGCTTTCGATGAACGCGCCGTCGTCCGCCGACGGCAGCCATTCCGACCGGCGCTTCGTCCAGGCGGCTTCGTTGATCAATTCGCCGGCTGGCGTCGCGTGCACGTCCTTGAATTCGCCGATCTCCCGATGGAACGCCACATGCGGCAGCTTGAGCTCATATTTGATGCCGGCGGTCGAGATCACCTTGTTCCAGCGCAGCAGTCCCTTCACGCAGTCCGCGCTGTAGTCGTCGCGCAGCCGCATGTTGAGCGCGGTCAGCGCCGGCTCGTCGACGTTGACGATCTTGCCATCGACGAGCTTGAGCACCGGGTAGGTCGCATTCTCGAGGCGATGATCGTCCTCGATCTGGGTCTCGCGATAGCGGCCCTTGAGGCCGGCGTTGAACGAGTTGGCGGCGTTGGTCGAGACCTCCGAGCCGAACAGGTCGAGCGAAAGCGTGTAGTGCAGGTTGAGCTTCTTTTGGATCGTCGGCAGATCGATCACGCCGAGCGCGCGCACCTTGGCGATATCGTTCGGATCCTCGAGACCGGCCTCGCGCATCGCGTCGCAGGTGCGCTGCACGGTGCGCGTGATGCCGGTCTCGCCCACGAACATGTGGTGGGCTTCCTCCGTCAGCATGAACCGGCAGGTGCGCGAGAGCGGATCGAAGCCCGATTGCGAGAGCGAGTGCAGCTGCATTTTGCCGTCGCGGTCGGTGAAGTAGGTGAACATGAAGAACGACAGCCAGTCCGGCGTCGCTTCGTTGAAAGCGCCGAGCATGCGCGGCGCATCCTCGCTGCCCGAGCGTCGGCGCAGCAATTCCTCGGCTTCCTCGCGCCCGTCGCGGCCGAAATATTTGTGCAGCAGGTAGACCATCGCCCACAGATGGCGGCCCTCCTCGACATTGACCTGGAAAAGGTTTCGCATGTCGTAGAGCGAAGGGGCGGTCTTGCCGAGATGGCGCTGCTGCTCGACCGACGCGGGCTCGGTGTCGCCCTGGATCACGACCAGGCGGCGCAGCATCGCACGGTATTCGCCTGGCACTTCTTGCCAAGCCGGCTCGCCGAAATGCTGGCCGAACGGGATTTTGCGATTCTCCTCCGCAGGTGCCAGCAGAATGCCCCAGCGGTACTCGGGCATGCGCACATAATCGAACTTGGCCCAGCCGCGCGGATCGACCGCGTAGGCGGTGCGCAGATAGACGAGCGCCTCCTGAAAGCCCTCGGGACCCATATTCTTCCACCAGTCGAGATAGCCCGGATGCCAGCCTTCGAGCGCGCGCAGCACTTGGCGGTCCTGATTGAGGCCGACGTTATTGGGGATCTTGGTTGAGTAATCGACGCGATCGGTGTCCATGACGGACCTCCTGATTACACCCGCCGCATATCGAATGCGGCCTTCTGCCCTGTGCCGTATCGTTTGAGCGCGCCTTCCTCGCCGACCGCGTTGGGACGCTGGAAGATCCAGTTCTGCCAGGCGGTCAGCCGCGCAAAGATTTTCGTCTCCATGGTTTCGGGCCCGCCGAAGCGGAGGTTAGCTTCCATCCCGGTCAGCGCGTCGGGCGAGAAGCTTAAGCGCTCCTCCATGAAAACGCGGATTTCGTCGTCCCAGTCGATGTCGTCGAGCGCGAAGGTGACAAGGCCGAGCGCATCCGCATCCTGTGCGTCGAGTTTGGCGCCAGTCTGCTTTTGCGCCTGCGCAACCCGCGCGGGCTCGCCGAGAAAACGCGACTGCAGGCGGGTTAGATCGTTGCTCATCGGGTAGGCGCCGAAGTTGAGCGCGCTGAGCGCGACGCTCGCAGGCGGCTTATTGTCGCCCTCGCGCTGGCCGATCAACATATAAGAACGGTCGCAGGCGAATGCGATCTCGGCGAGCGTGCCGGCAAAGCACGAGCCGGGCTCGATCGACGCCACCAGGCTGCGCGAAGTCACGTCGATGCGCTTGAGCACGTTCTTCCAGAGCTGGCGGATTTCGCCGACCAGCCAATGGTCGGCGTTGCTGGCGAGGAAAGTGTCGTACGCCAACACCCGATCGACGTCGCCGGCCGACGTGAACACCAGCGTGCCGATCTCGAACTCGTTGTTGCGCAGATGCAGGATCGCGTCATCAAGTTCGCGCGCGATCTGCAACGGCCAGAACGTGGCGCCGAGCGCAATCAGCGCGTCGACGCTTTCGGGCGGTGGCTGATCGGGTCCGTGCAGCGTGATCGTGGCGCTGCGTCGGGCGCGATCGAGCGCGACATTGACGAATCCATAATCGATTGCAGCGTCGCCGAACGTACGCCGCAGCGGCGTCAGCTTGATCCCGCTCGCGCCGCCCGGCCGCTTTGAGGAGCGCGCGAGTTCGGTGGCGCGTTCGAGCGCGCGCGCCTCGAGCTTTGTCTGCGACACGACCTCGTCGACCAACCGCCACGCCACCGCGCGCTTGCCCTTGATGCCTTCCTCGATGGTGCAGAAGACATCGGCGTGATCGCGCCGCACCTTGCGCTTGTCGGTGACGCGGGTCAGTCCGCCGGTGCCCGGCAGCACCGCGAGCAGCGGAAGCTCTGGCAGCGCGACCGCGGACGAGCCATCGTCCACCAGAATGATGTGATCGGCCGCGAGCGCGAGCTCGTAGCCGCCGCCGGCCGCGGTTCCGTTGATCACGCACACGAACGCGAGGCCGGAGCTGCGGCTCGCATCCTCGATAGCGTTGCGGGTCTCGTTGGTGAACTTGCAGAAGTTGACCTTGTGGGCGTGCGACGCGCCGGCCAGCATGCGGATGTTGGCGCCGGCGCAAAACACCCGGTTCTTGGCCGAGCGCAACAGCACCGCCCTGACCGACGGGTGCTCAAACCGCAGGCGCTGGAGCGCGTCGGCGAGCTCGATGTCGACGCCAAGGTCGTAGGAATTGAGCTTGAGCTGATATCCTTCGAACAGCCCGGCGTTCTCGTCGACATCAAGCGAGAGAGTAGCGATCTCGCCGTCAACCGCGAGCCTCCAGTGACGATAGCGGGCCGGCTCGGTCTGAAAATCGATGCGCGCGGCACCGTTCGATAGTCGATGTTCCGCCATGGCCTGTTCCCTTTACGCGTCGGCTTCAAAACCGTTGCCGATCTCTTTGAGCATTTTCAGCAGGGATTTGTATTTCGCGGCTCCCACCTTTGCGATCACGTTGTCTTCGTGCTGGCGCGCCAGCCGCTTGATGCGCTCGAACGCCTTCTGGCCGTCGGCGGTCAGGAACAGCGCGTGCGAGCGTCGGTCCGAGGCCGAGCGCATGCGCTCGATCCACCCGCGCCGTTCGAGCTCGTCGAGGATGCGCACCAGCCGCGCTGGCTCGATGCCGACCGCGTCGGCGATTTCGGATTGAGCAAGGCCGGGGTTGGCCTTGATGATCACCAGAACGGAG
The DNA here is from genome assembly GCA_051985675.1 of Xanthobacteraceae bacterium. GTDB lineage: Bacteria > Pseudomonadota > Alphaproteobacteria > Rhizobiales > Xanthobacteraceae > JAFAXD01. Next base: position 15,310 of record JBPYFJ010000065.1, read on the forward strand.
TAGTGCGAGATGCGAATGTTGGCGCCGGTGAGCGCCTTGAGGAGATCCTGGAAGATCCAGACCTGAAAGCGGCGGGCGAAATAGCCGACGTGATCGTCAAGTTCGCCGAGCGCGAGTGCGCGTTGTTCTCCGCGCGGCGCCGCAACCTCCGATGCGAAGGTGGCCAGGGCCGGTTTGGTGGCGAGCTTGGTCGCGCGTGCCATGGGTGATCTCTCCCGGATCGTAACTTAAAATAATAATTGCTGTTGTCAATGATTTTCCCGGCAGTTTCCCGCGGGCGCATTGCGGCGCTATCGACTGAGAGCCTCCAACTCGGGGAACGGCTTGTAGTCCGCCTGGTCGCAGGGGCCTTGCCGCTGCTCGTTGAAGCGCTCGAACCGGCCGCCGGTAAAGATCGCCATTCCCTGCTTAGGGCCGGTGTAGCGTCCGTCGCGGTCCTTCGCGTTAAAGCGCACGCACACGATGTATCGTTCTTGCGGTCCGGTGCCCCGCTCGAATGAACGGCTGAGCTTGTCCAACGGGCTATTGCCGCGATCCGGGTTCCCACTCACCGGCCTCAGCACGGGCTCGGCAATTGCGGCATCGCGAATTTGGGTTGGATCGTTGATGTAGGTGTGCAGAAACCCGAGCAACTCGGTCTTGTAATTGTCGGGATAGACGTTGGCGCGTTCGTCTGACCGCGCGTGTCCATTGCCGGCGCAATCGGCGAGCGGGATCGCTAACAGCGCGCCGACAATCCAAGCAGCGAGGAGGCGGAGGCGAACTATTGTCATTGCGGTCGTGTGCCTCGGCAATGCAGGTTCGAGGAGGCGGCGTCACTCACGCCAACGTCCGCTTTGCAAACTCGGCGATGACCTGCGCCACGCGGCCCGGCTGCTCACGCGGCGGCGCATGCTGGACACCTTCGAGCAAGGTAACCTCGACCGGACAATAGCACTCCTCCTCCGCGACCGCGATTTGACGCTGCGTCCCATACTGGTCATCCACACCTTGGATGATCGCCACCGGCACCCGGATGTAAGCGAGAGCATCTGTAATATCCCAAGCGCGAAAGCCCGGGTCGAGCCAAGCCCCGTTCCAGCCCTCGAAGGCGGCGTTGACGTTCTGATGCCAACGCGCGAGCCGCGGGCGCAGGTCTCCGCTCTCATAGGCGACCTTGGCCTGGGCGATGGCCGCGAGACCCATATCCTCCACGAAGAAGTGCGGGGCGATCAGGACCAGCCCACTGATGCGATGATCCTCGACGCTGCCCGCGTAGATGGTCGCAATCGATGCGCCGTCGGAATGGCCGATCAGCAACCCCCGTTGGAAACCGATTGCGTGCAACACCCGCGGCAATACCTCTTTGGCCTCGCGGTCCATGTAACTGAGCGGGCGGGGCAGGGCGATTGTGCTCGAGGCGCCATAGCCCGCGCGCGAATAGAGGAACACCCCGAGTCCGGTCGCGGCCGCCAGCCGTTCGGGAAAATCGTTCCAGAGGGCGACACATCCCAAGCCTTCATGTAGCAATACCAGCGTGGGCGCGGCATCCGGACGCGGACCGATCCAGCGGTATTCGAGCTGCTGATCGCCGAGATCGAGCATCCGGTTGTCTGAGAGTGAGGACATGGAAGAAACCACGCGGCCGATATGCGCGGAACTTATCGACCGACGGAAGTACCGACAAGCGGACTGCCGTTTTCGCCAGCGCCATCTCGCGGGGTTCCGTTTGCGAAACGAATATGGTTTGATCCGAGCGCGTTATTGGACCCCACCGCCGGGGGGAGAGCGCCAATGCGATCCACACGTGACCCCGATGATCGATCCGACTCGGGCGGTCGCGACACGGGCCCATCGTTCTATGAGCGCGCCATCCGCACCAGCATCGGCCGCGGATTGCGCCGCTACTATGATCTGTCCGAGCCGATTCCGGAACGCATGCTCAAGCTGCTCGAAAAGCTCGACGACAAGAGGGAGCCGACGGCCGAACACACGCCCAATCCCGCGAAGGAATCCGAAACGCCGTAGTTCAACAACCCGCGTGATCATGCGCGCGTTTGTCCCACGGCGTCATGCTCGCCCGGCCTGACGCACGTCGTGTCTCCGGTCCCCAGCGAAATGCCGGCCGTTACAATCCGATGTATTTCGCCATCAACGCATTGTCGGCGAGGAGCGTGCCCGGCGTGCCGTCGAATACGACTTCGCCACGGAACAGGACGACCGCCCGCCCGGCGATCTGGGCGAGGCGCCTGACGTCGCGGTCGACGATGATGGCGCCGACCCCGCTCGCGCAGATCTCGCGCAACCTCGTCCAGATATCGCGCGCGATCAGCGGCGCCAGCCCTTCGGTCGCCTCATCGATCAGCAGCAGGCGCGGGTTGGTCATCAGCGCGCGGCCGATCGCGAGCATCTGCTGCTCGCCGCCGGAGAGTTGCTGCCCGCCGTTCTTGAGCCGTTCGGCGAGGCGCGGAAACAGCGCCAGCACTTTGTCGAACGTCCACGCACTTGCCCCCTCGATCGCCGGGCGCGCGCACATCAACAGATTTTCGCGCACCGACAGCGTGCCGAAGATCTCCCGCCCGGCCGGAACATAGCCGATGCCGGCGAGGGCGACCGCCTCGGGCGCCACCGCTGTGATGTCGCGTCCGGCGAGCGTGACCGTCCCGTGCCGTACTGGCGTGAGGCCCATCAGGCCGCGCATCAGCGTCGTCTTGCCCATGCCGTTGCGGCCAAGCAGCGCAACGACGTCGCCGGGCGCAACCGCTAGCGTGACACCGCGCACGACCGGGGCCGGGCCGTACGCGGCCTCGAAGCGCTCGACCTGAAGCAGCGCCGTCACGCTTCGTCGAGGCCCAAATAGGCCTGCTGGACGGCCGCGCTCGCGCGCACCTCGCCAGGCGCGCCACACGCGATCACGCGGCCGTTGTCGAGCACCGTGATGCGGTCGGCGAGCGCGAACACCACGTCGATGTCGTGCTCAATCAGCATGATGGCGCAGTCGCGCTTGAGCGCTTCGATCAGCGCGACGACATCGCGGCTTTCGTCGGCGCCGAGACCGGCGAGCGGCTCGTCGAGCAGTAGGATCTTGGGCTTGAGCGCGAGCACCGCCGCTATCTCGAGCCGCCGCTTCTCGCCGTGGCTGAGCACCTCGGCGGCGACACCTTCGCGCTCCGCAAGTCCCACGCGTGCGAGCGCCGCGCGGGCGCGCGCGGTCGCGGGAGCGTTGGCCGCAAGCGATGACAGCAACGCAACGCCGGCCGGCTCAAGCGCGGCGAGCCGCACCATGTCGAGTGCGCGAAAACGCGGGATGACCGCGCTGCGCTGAAACGTACGTCCGATGCCGGAACGCGTGCGCGCCTCGACACTCTGCATGGTCACGTCGTGTCCGCCGAGCCGGATGCTGCCGGCGCTGGGCGCAAGCTCGCCCGCCAGCATCGCCAGCAACGTGGTCTTGCCGGCACCGTTCGGTCCGATCACCGCATGCACCTCCGCCGCAAACAAATCCAGGTCGACTCGATCGACCGCGAGCAGGCCGCCGAACCGCTTGCACAAGTTGGACGCGCGCAGCGCCGGCTCAGGCATGTTGAACGCGCCTCGATCGCAGGGCCCGCGCCAGATAAGGCACGATCCCGTTGGGCGCCGCGACCACGACCGCAACCACGATGACACCGACGCCGATTAGCCAGTGCTCGGTCGCACGCTGCAAAATCTCCTCCGCGAGCAGCAGCAGGATCGCGCCGATCGCCGGGCCCGAAGTCGTGTCCTTGCCGCCGATCAAAACCATCACAAGCACGGTTGCGGAGTTCTGCCAGGCTAGCATCTGCGGTGCGACGAAGCCGTGCTGCGCCGCCGTGAGATAGCCCATCGCGCCCGCCATCGCGCCCGAGATCACAAACGCCGTCAATCTGACCAAGTACGGGGAATAGCCGAACGCACGCGTGCGGGTCTCGTTGTCGCGCGCCGCGACCAGGATGCTGCCGAACGCCGAGCGACGCAGCCACCAGGCCAGCGCGACGACCGCCAGAACCACGACCGAGACAAACTGATAGAAGTGGGCTGCATTGTCGAGATTGACGACGACTCCCGGCAGGTGCAGCTCCGGACGGAAGTTGATATAGGCGCCGTCGGCGCTGCCGCCGATGCCGGTGTCGTGAAAGAAGTGATAGCCGAGCTGGCCGAACGCGAGCGTCATCAGGATGAAATAGAGGCCGCGCGAGCGGATCGAGATCGCGCCGACCAGCGCCGCGAACACAGCCGCGCCAAAGATCGCGATCAGCGCCGTGCTGAACACGCTTGCTGGCTCGGATTCAGGCGCGGTCATGGCGAACAGGTAGGCCGCAAGCCCGTAGAACGCCGCGTGCCCCAGGCTGATCAGGCCGGCCGGCCCGACCACGAAGCCAAGCGCGACCGCCAGCCCCGCCTGGATCGTGATGGTAGTGGCGAGCTTGATCTCGTACCCGGACCACACGAACGGTACCAGCATGGCGCCCGCCGCGAGCAGCAGCAACAGGCCGGCATCGATGCGGTCCTGGCTCACGCGCCGGTTCCCCGGAACAGGCCCTGCGGCCGAATAATCAGCACCGCGATCATGGCGGCGTAGACCAGGAACGCAGCGAAGTTCGGAAAGAACTGCTTGCCGAAGGAGTCGACAAGTCCGAGCAGCAGCGCGCCTACCAGCGCTCCGGGCAACGAGCCGATGCCGCCCAGCACGATCACCACGAACGACAGGATTAGCACCTGGTCGCCCATGCCGGGATAGACCGAAGCGATCGGCGCAGCGATCACGCCGGCGAGCACCGCGCAGGCGATGCCGGCCGCGGTGACGCCGAGATACATGTGCTTGGCATGGACCCCAAGCGCACGCGCCATCGCGCGGTTCTCGGCGCTGGCGCGCAGCATCATGCCGATGCGGGTCCTTCTCATCACCAGGCTGACCGCGAGCGCGAATACAATCCCGATCGCGCAGACGAACAACCGATAGGCCGGGTAGGCGAAGGTCTCGCTCAACGGGATCGAGAAGTTGAGCACCTGCGGCACTTCGATCCCGTGCGGGTCATTGCCGAAAATGACGCGCTGGCCCTCGTTGATGATCAGGATCAGCCCGAAGCTGAGCAGTACCTGCGACAGGTGATCGGCACCCTCGAGGCGCGAAAGCAGAAAGCGCTCCAGCAACGCGCCGAGCGCGAGACCAAGCATGATCGCGAGCGGCAGCGCGAGCCAGAAGCTCGCAAGATGCTGGACCACGGCGAACGCCATGTAGGCACCGACCATGTAGAACGCCCCGTGCGCGAGGTTGATCACCCCCATGATGCCGAGCAACAAAGTCAACCCGCTCGCCACCAGATAGAGAATGAGGCCGTACTGCACGGCGTTGAGCAGCTGCACGAAGAAGAAGAACGGGGACATGGAATATCCTAGCCGTCATGGCCGGGCCGGCCGAAGGCCGAGTCCCGGCCATCCACGTCTATGGGTAGATTCAAACATCGTGGATGGCCGCGACGGGGCGCGGCCATGACGGCGCAGGGATAACACGAATCAAATGCCAAGCGGGTCGCCGCTTCACACCATCTTGCAGCCGGTGCCCGGGTCGGCGAGCGCCTCCGCGGCGATCTTGACGTAGGAGTTCTTCCCGTTCTTGACCTCGCGCAGATAGATGTTCTGGATTGGGTTGTTGGCCGCAGACATGCTCATCGGCCCGCGCGGCGAGTTGAGCTTGGCGCCGCGGATCGCTTTATAGAGCGGATCCTTGGCGTTGACGTCGCCCTTAGCGGCGTCCATCCCGAGCACCAGCAGCGCCGCCGCGTCATAGCCCTGCACCGCGTAGACGTCAGGCTCGGCGCCGTAGCGCTTCTGATACGCCGCCCGGAACGTCTTGTCGGCCGGATTGTCCAGGTCGTCGGCGTAGTGCAGCGTGGTCTTCAATCCTTCGGCCGCTTCGCCCTGCGCCGGCAACGTGCCGTCGGTGAGGAAGCCCGGCCCGTAGAGCGGAACCGATTTGCGCAGGCCCGCCGCCGCGTAGTCCTTGACGAACTTGACCGCGCCGCCGCCGGCGAAAAACGCGAACACGCCGTCGGGCTTCTTCTCGGCGATCTGGGTGAGGAACGACTGGAACTCGACTTCCGGGAACGGCACCCAGAGTTCGCCCACGACCTGTCCGCCCGCCTTGCCAAACCCTTCCTTGAACGCGGTGACGTCCTCCTCGCCGGCCGCGTATTTCCAGGTGATGGTCATCGCGGTCTTGTGGCCGGCGTCGGCCATCACCTTGCCCATTGGGAAGCAGGGCTGCCAGTTCGAGAACGAAGAGCGGAAAATGTTGGGCGCGCAGGCCGCGCGCGTCGCCGCGTCGGCCCCGGCGTTCGGAATGATCATCAGCTTGCCGGTTTCGCGCGCGATCTTGACCATCGCCATCTGCACGCCCGAGTGCACGGTTCCGACCACAACGTCGACCTTGTCGCGATCGACGAGCTTGTTCATGTTGTCGGTCGCCTTCGACGGGTCGGCCTGATCGTCAACCATCACGTATTCGACCGCCCGACCGCCAAGCTTGTCGCCTTTTTCAGCGACGTATTGCCGGAATGCTTGGTCGATATTCTTGGCGAGCGGCGCGTAGGTTCCGGTGTACGGCAGCATGAAGCCGACCTTGACCGGCGCGCCCTGGGCGATTGCGGGCGAGGGGAATGCCCGTAGCGCGAGGCTGGCGGCACCGGCACCGCCCATGAGTTTCAGCGCCGATCGGCGGTTGAACCTGGTCTTGGCCATTGCAACGTTCCTCCCTGGTTATCCGTTGATATGAGCAACTATTATAGACGACTATTATAGCCTTATCATAGCCGCGCTTGTCGCCCGCATCCACGGCTTTGGCGTCGCCGTCATTTTATTTGTTACCGGCCGGGACGCTGCGGTCGACGAGCCCAGCCGCACATTTCGAAGCAATTACAACGCGGTTTTGTTGACCAGGCCGCGGGCATCGACGAACCAGCGTTCGCTTGCCATCGGCTCGCCCGCCAGCCGCGCCGCCATCCAGTCCGCGACCAGCGTCGGCACGAAGGGTCCAAGCGTGGCCGACGGCACATTGCCAATCCCGTGGCGGGAATCCTGGTAGATGACGAATTGCCGCGGCGCCGTCATGGCGGCGAACATCTCTTCGGCGAACGCGAGCGGACTGAGTTCATCCGACTCGCCGGTGACGCAGAGATAAGGAACGCGAATCCGCTCTGCGTGGCCGCGCCAACTCAATGTCTTGCGGAACTCGTCGAACGCCGCCTCGTCGGCAAAATTCGCCATATACATGAAGCGCTGCTTGAAGGTGGGCGAGGCCTCCTCAAAGATCGTGTGACAGCCGGGCTCGAGACACGGCGCCGAGACCGCACAGGCCTTAAAGCGCGGCTCGCTGCCAACCATCAGGGTCGAAAACAGCGATCCGAAGCTGTTGCCGGCAACGCCGACCCGTTGCGCGTCGACCTCGGGCCGCGCGGTGAGCCAGTCCATCACCGCCGCCCCGGTTGCGGTCCAGTTCGGCACGCTCACGTGAATGCCGAGCACCGGGCTTTCGTATTGGCCGGGCCCGTCGAGCGCGAGCACCGCGAGGCCACGGTTGAGCCAGCGATCGCCGTACATCGCGACGCTGAGTTCCTTGAAGCTGTCCATGCCCGGGATCGTGACGACGACCGGCAAGCGGCCGCCCGCATAGCCGGCAGGCAAATGAAACCAGGCCGGCAGCGCCTGCCCCTTGAACGGAATCCACACCGGCTCGATGCGATGAGCGGCAAGTTTTGCATAACGGCCGTAGCAGTCGCGCTTGCGTTCGTTGCAGGCGAGATTTTGCGCGTTGTTCTCATCGAACGGCCACTGCGCTGCGCCCCAATGCACGGCCGCGATGAAATAGTTCTCGCGGGCGGTGATCTTCTGACCGGTGTCCTCCGCCGCCTTGGCGCGCGCCTCGCGCCGGCGCGCCGCGTCCTGGAAGGCGGGCGAGCAGTCAGCGAATTTCTGCACGCGCGCGCGGATCGCGACAAAGTCTGCATTGGCCTCGATTCCGCACGGCGCGTTGAGATAGGTCGTGCGCGGCTGGTCCCAGTCAATGCCGTTTGCCCGGATGATGTTGTCGAGCAGCCAGCGCTGTTCGGAGAACCGCCGCGCGCGCGCCGGCGCGTGTTCAGGCGGCGCAGGCTTTGTTTTCGACTGTTCTTGGGCCACTGGACTCCTCCACACTGGTCGTGGTCATCGGCTCTTTCGTTCTGCCTCGCGGCGCTCCGCGAAATCATACGCGGCCATCAGGCGCGCATGCCGGTCGGTGACCCAGGAGCGCGTCTCCGGATGCGTGATCAAAAAGAACTGGCCGGCGCGGATGCCGTCGAGCACGCGCTCACCGACGTCATCGGGTGCAAGTCCGGCCGCGATGTCGGCCGGTGTCTGCGCGAACCGGTTCGGGCCGCCGATCGCACCGCGCAGGCCAGCCGAGTTGACGTAGATGTCGGTCGCGACCGCGGCCGGCGCCAGCACCGAGACGCCGATGTTGGTGCCGGCAAGGTCCTTCGCGAGCGCTTCGCTCAGCGCTACCACGGCGAATTTCGACGCCGAGTACGCGCCAGTCTGGCGATCGCCCACGTAGAGCCCGGCCATCGAGGCGGTGTTGATCACATGGCCGCCTTCGCCGTGGGCGCGAATGCGCGGAACAAAACTCTGGATGCCGTGGATTGCGCCGTAGAGGTTGACGCCGAGCACCCAGCTCCAGCCTTCATCGGTGAGGTCGGTCATCGGCACGCCGCGCAGCACGACACCGGCATTGTTCATGGCAATTTGGATTTTGCCGAACGCGCGGACCACCTCTTCGGCCGCCTGCTCGACCGAGTCCTTCTTGGACACGTCGGTTGGAATGCCGATCGCCTCGGCGCCGAGCGCGCGCACGCTCTCGACAGCGCGCTTGAGCGGCTCGGTGCGCAGGTCGCAGAGCGCGATCTTCATGCCGGCGCGTGCGAACGTGCGCGCACAGCCGAGCCCGATCCCCGACGCCGCGCCAGTGACGACCGCAACCTTGCCTGCCAAGTCCTGCATGTCTCCTCCGGATGGGCGCGGTCACAGGTTGGTCAGTCCATAGACGCCGGCGGCGGTGTCATGGAACAAGGCGCGCTTCTCATCCGCGGACGCGCCGGCGGCGAGGCGCTTGAACGCATTCCAGATCACCTTGTAGGTGCAGGAAATCTTGTCGACCGGGAAATTGCTCTCAAACATCGCGCGGTCGGGCCCGAATGCGGCGATCGAGGTCTCCACATACGGACGCCAGGCGTCGGCGAGTTCCTGTGAGGTCGGGGGCTCCTTGCGCTTGTCGAACTCGAAACCGAACACATGCATGCCGAGCCCGCCAAGCTTGATGGTGACGTTGTCGCAGCGCGACAGCTCACGGAGTGATTTCGACCAGGCCGCAAACACCTCGTCCCGTTTGCCCGCGTACGGGCCGACGCCAATCGGACAACCGACGTGATTGAGCACGATCAGCGTGTGAGGAAACGCGCTCGCGAGATCGATCAGCTCGGGGATCTGCGTGTGGAACAAGAGCGCATCGTAAGTGAGCCCGAGCGGCTGCAATTGCGCAAAGCCGCGGCGCCACGTCCGGTCTGCCATGATGCCTCTGGGTGGACGCTGTGGCGTGAGCTGGACGTGTTCGTCCCAGGGGGTCGAAAACCTTATGCCACGGAAGCGGCTCGACGCCGCGATGTGGGCCTCCAGGACTTCGCGTACTCGCGCGCCGTGGCGAAAGTCCGCATGGCCGACGATTCCTGCGCACAGCCGCGCCGGCCCGTAGTGCCCACTGGCACTCATGGCGGAGACCCCGTTGACGAATTCGGTCTCGCCCACCGGCGCCAGCTCGGGTGGGCCGTCGCCGCGGTACATCGAACGGCACTGGATAAACACCGTCGCGCGCACCTTGTGGCCGCTGTCGACGTCGTCGAGGAGTTCGTCGAGCAGGTAACGGCTGTCGCGATCCCAGAGGTGGTGGTGCGGGTCGACGATGGGCAGCTCGGGCTCGAGCACCGGTTCGTCGTGCCGGCGCAGCCAGTCCTCTTTGACCTCGTACATGCCGGCGCCCGTCCGGTCGGCGCTGCGAACCTTGGCCATGGTTACCTCCCACCTCTGGTGCGTCCGCCACGCCCGCATTGATAGCAGGAAATGGTCGCTATGCATCGGCGGCGGCTGCTTGAAGCTGGCATGCGCCGCGCCTAGAGTGCCGACGTCATGGTCGGGCTTGTTCCGGCCATCCACGCCTTCCTTGTAAGGCTGTCTGCCGTCTTCGCGTGGATGCCCGCGACAAGCGCGGGCATGACGAAGACCAGGCCTGGAGGAATCCCATGGACGACCGGACTTCGCCGCAGCAGCTGGCGCGCAACGATCTCGACCGCTTCCGTCTGCGCAATTTCATCGAGGAGCTCGGCAACGACGAGCTTGACGTGCGCAACGATCCGGTCGACCTCGCCGATGTCGCTGCCATCCTGCACGGCAATCCGAAGGCGGTCTGGTTCCGTCACATCAACGGCTCGACCCTGCAACTCGCCGGCAACGTGGTCGGCAGCCGCTCGCGGCTCGCGCGCGCCTTCGGTGTTGCGCCCGACAAGATCATTCAGGAGATCCAGCGCCGCCTGAGCCTGCCGCCCGAATTGATCGAGCTCGACCAGGCCGACGCGCCGGTGCAAGAAGTCGTGCATCTCGGTGACGCCGCCGATCTCACGCATCTGCCCGTGCATGTACAGCACGGCCTTGACGGCGCGCCCTACATCTCGGCGTCGATCGACTACTGCGTCGATCCTACGACCGGCAAGACTAATTCCGGCATGCGCCGCCTGATGCTGCGCGGCCCGCACGAGGCCGGCGTCGACCTCAACGCGCCGAGCGACCTGCGCGCGATCTATCAGGCGGCGGCGGCGCGCGGCGAAAGGCTGCCGGTGAGCTTCGTGCTCGGTGCGCATCCGATCGACACGGTGTCGGCGACCATGCGCATTCCGGTCGACGAGCTCGGCCTCGTCGCCTCGTTGCGCGGCGGCGCGCTGCCAGTGGTGAAGTGCCGCACCAACGACATTCGCGTGCCGGCCGATGCCGAGCTTGTGATCGAAGGCTATCTCGACGGCCGCGGCTATGTGGAGAAGGAAGGGCCGTACGGCGAATATCTCGGCTACTACGGGGTCGTGAAGCAAAACCCGGTGTTCCACGTCACCGCGATCACGCACCGGCGCGACGCGCTGTTCCAGACCGCGACCATCAGCGGCAGCTTCATGGACATGACCGACACCTCGAACCTGGAGGCGCTGCGTACCGAGCTCAACGTCTGGCGCGCACTTGAGAGCGTGGTGCGCGAGCCGGTCGCCGTCTATGCGCCGGTCTCGGCCGGCGGCTCGATGAGCGTGCGTGTCTCGCTGCGTCAGCGCTATCCGGGCGAGGCACGCGCCGCGCTCTATACCGTGCTCGGTTCGGTCGGGGTCAAGAACGTGTTCGTGGTCGATCCCGACATCGACGTGTTTTCCGACCGCCAGATGGAATGGGCGTTCGGCACGCGTTACCAGCCCGACCGCGACATCGTGGTGATCACTGGCGTCCGGTCGTCCCCGCTCGATCCCTCGCTGCACGGAGCCCAGACCGGCGCCAAGGCCGGTTACGACCTCACCTGGCCGATGCAGCACGCCGGGCGCTGGGATCTCTCGATCCCGAAGCCGCCGACCTACGCCGGCAAGCATTTCTCCTCAGTGCAAGCCGCGCTCGAGGATGGGCCAAAACTGTTCGAGGAGCTGATGGCCGCGCTCGGTAGCCGTGACGGACGCGAGATCGTGCGCGAGCTCCACGCGCTGCGCCACAACCACGACGGCCTCGAGCGCGACGACCGCGGTCGCTATTTCATCAAGGCCGGATAGCCGTGCGCGCGCGGCTCCCCGGCATCGCGCTCGCCGTCTTCGCGCTCGGCCATATCGCCGCAAGAGCCGCGGACGATGCGGTGCGTCCGGAGGATCGCGCCGCCGTTGCAGCCTGTCTCAAGATCGCGGCGGGCGTCCCGCACGACGACGGCGCGTCGGCGACAGGCGACAAGACCGACCCGACCGCCTGGATGGCGCACTACGCGCGCGCGCCAAAACCCGGCCCGTCGAGCTGCGTCGGCGTAGTGAGCACGCCGTGCCTGCAGCGCGATCCAGGCGGCGCGAGCGGCAACACCGTGGACATGATCGATTGCCTGACGCGCGAGCAGCGGGCCTGGGACGAGCGTCTCAACGCCGCCTACAAAACAATGATGCAGGCGTGCCAGGGCAAGGACGACAAGTTCTGCGCCGCACGAAGGAAGCTCGAGCGCGCCTGGATCGCGTATCGCGACGCCTTGTGCGACCTGCCGTACGAGGAGCACGGAGGCACCGCCGCATCGCTCGATTTCGCCGACTGCACGCTGAGCGAGACGGCGCGGCAGGCGATCTGGCTTGAAGCGCAGAAGTGAGGCGCCATCCGTCCTCGACGTGTGCGGTGGCTTTTGGCCCAGCCCCAGGTTGATCTTGAACAGCAAATCAGAGGAAACGATGAAAACGCATTACGCTATTGCATTGTCGATGCTGGCCGGGATTACGCTCGGCGCGGCCGCTTTTCAGGCGCTTCACGCCCAGGCCAAACCGCCAGCCTATGTGGTCGCGGAAATCGACGTGATGAACGTCGCGTCCTATGACAAGGAATACGTGCCGCCCGCCGCGAAAGCGATTGTGGACGGAGGCGGCAAATATATCGTTCGCGGTAGCGAGACCGCATCCTTTTACGGTGACCCCCCAAAATCGCGCATTGCCATCATGGTGTTCGAGAGCATGGACAAAGCCAAGGCCGCGTTTGATTCCCCGGCCTTCAAAGCCGCCAAGGCGATCGGCGACAAATACGCGAAGTTCCGCGTCTATGCGGTGGAAGGTCTGCCCCAATAGCACTTAGGCCACACGCCGTGCGGCGCTCCGCTACTGCCGCCCATCGTTGATCCAAGATAGAGTGGGCGTGACGGGTTCGGCCGGTTCAACCGGCCGGCACAACAACACGACCAGGGAGGAACACGATGCGCAGGCTTCTGCGACTTTGCATGTTGACGGCGGGCGCCGTCCTCGCGGCGCTGGCTCCAACCACGGCGGCGCCGGTGAAGCTGCGAATCGGATGGGTTGTTGCCGGCGCCGACGCGCCGTTCCAGCTCTTCGGTCCCAAGGGCGTGGCGATCCACGAAGGCGTGACCTACGAAATCGAAGGCGTGCACTTCAACGGCACGCCGACAATGATCACCGCGCTCGCCACCGGCGACATCGATCTCGCGCCGCTCGCCTATTCGAGCTTTCCGCTCGCGGTCGAGAACGCCAAGATGGACGACCTGCGGGTGATCTCCGACGTCTTCCAGGACGGCGTTCCCGACTACTACAGCAACGAGTTTATGGTGCTCAAGGACGGTCCGATCAAGACGCTCGCCGATCTCAAGGGCACGGTGGTCGCTACCAATCTCGCCGGCAGCGCGGTCGACATCGCAATGCGCTCGATGCTGGCGCAGCACGGCATCAATCCCAAGTCCGATGTGACGATCATCGAGGTTCCGTTCCCTAACCAGAAGCCGCAGCTCCTGGAAAAGAAAGTCACCCTGATCGCCGCGGTGCGGCCGTTCAGCGCAGATCCGGAGCTGCGCGCGGCCGCGCGTACGCTGTTCACGCAACAGGAGGCGATCGGTCGATCGCAGATGATCATCATGACGGGCCGCGCCCCGGTGCTGCAAAAGAATCGGGCCGCGATTGTCGATTTTCTGGAGGACCATGTGCGCGAGGTGCGCTGGTTCACCGATCCGGCGCATCACGATGCGGCGGTGAAGCACTTGGCGGACTTCACCAAGCAGCCGGTCGAACGGTTCGCGAGCTGGGCGTTCACCAAGAAGGGCGATTTCTATCACGACCCCGCCGGCGTTCCGGATCTCAAGGCGCTGCAGGCGAACGTCACTCAAACCGCCAAGCTGGGCTTCATCCCGGCGGCGCTCGACCTGCAGAAATACGCCGACTTGAGCCTGATCGACGCGGCCGGCGCGCGACTGAAGTAACGGCGAGATAACGCGCGGATTCATGTCCCTGCATGCCGGGGCAGGTGACCGTGTGGCACGCGTTCTCTGCATTCTTCGCGGCGAGCGTGGAGACACGACACAACGATCCAACGCGGATCCGGTACGATCGTGCAGCCTCGCCTGGCTTGCGATCCACGCAGCACCGCGTTAACATTGCGCTGTTCGGGGATTTGCAGACTCCCCGTGAGACGGCGCCCGTCCAAGCTCTGCGCAACACTCGATTTCTCGAGGAGATTGCGCATGGACGGATCAAATCACGACATTTCTCCGCACGAACTCTGTGCGCGGCTCGGCACAGCCGCTGCCCCTGTCGTCGTCGACGTACGAAGCCCGGCCGCGTTTGCGGGCGCGGACCGGCTGATTGTTGGCGCGCTCTACCGGGCGCCCGACCAGGTTGATCGATGGCGGGGCGGACTGCCGCCCGGTCATACCGTGGTCGCCTATTGTGAACACGGCGAACAAATCAGCCATGACGTGGTTAAGATGTTGCGCGCCGCAGGTCTGGACGCGGCGACGCTTGCAGGCGGCATCACGGCCTGGCGTGACGCCGGGCTTCCCACCCGCCGCAACATCGGAACGGCACCCGGCAAGTGGATCACGCGCGAGCGGCCGAAGATCGATCGCATCGCGTGTCCATGGCTGATCGCGCGTTTCATCGATCCCCAGGCAGAATTCGTCTACGTGCCGCCGGCCCAGGTGGTCTCCGTTGCCAATAAGACCGGCGGCACGCCGTATGACATCGATGGCGTCGAGTTCAGCCACGAAGGCGAGCGTTGCTCGTTCGATACGTTCCTGCGGATCTACGATATCCGGGATCCGTCGCTCGACCATCTGGCGCGAATTGTGCGCGGCGCCGACACGTCGCGGCACGATCTCACCCCGCAATGCGGAGGCTTGTTCGCGATCTCACTCGGCCTGTCAGCGAATTTCACCGACGACCATCAGATGCTGGCGCACGGCATGGTCATCTATGACGCGCTCTATACCTGGTGCCGCAGCCTGCAGGATGAGCGTCACAACTGGCCGCCCGCAAAGCCGGCATCGCCCGTCGCCGACGAGGTGGACGATCCGACGAACTTTCGCGGCGCTGCCGCGGCGATGCACGAGTCTGCGGGGCGGCCTGCGGCACCACATTGAACTGATAGGACGATCGAACTCATAGAACGGAGGTGAATGATGCGTACCATCTGTCTGCTCGCCGTATGCGGCGCGGCGCTAGCAACGAGCACGCTCGCCAGCGCCCAAGAGGTCGACTGGAAGGGCGTGGATGCGGCACTGGGCCGGAGCGCCGCGGTGGCCGGCGACGTCCATCGCTACGGTTTCCCGCGTTCCGATCTGCAGGTGACGCTCGACGGGGTCGCGATCAAACCCGCGCTCGCGCTCGGCGGCTGGGTCGCGTTCAAGCCGGTCCATGGCGAGGTCATGATCATGGGCGACCTCGTGCTGCTCGACACCGAGATCAATCCGGTGATGGCGAAGCTTTTGAACAGCGGGATCGACATCACCGCGGTTCACAATCACCTGCTGCGTGCCAATCCGCCGACCTACTATATGCACGTCGGCGCGCACGGCGATCCCGTCAAGCTGGCGACAGCGATCCGCGCGGGGCTTGCCGAAAGCAAGACCCCACTCGGACCTCCGGCCGCGGCATCCGCCCCGCCGCCGGCGATCGATCTCGACACGGCCGCGCTCGATGCGATCATGGGCGTGAAGGGCCAGGCCACCGGTGGCGTCTACCAATTCGGGGTGCCGCGCCGCGACCCGATCACCGAGATGGGGACGGCACTCGTTCCGCCCGGTCCGACCGGGATGGCCAACGGAATCAACTTCCAGCCGACCGGCGGCGGCAAAGCGGCGATCACTGGCGACTTCCTGGTGACCGGCGATGAGGTCAACCCGCTGATCCGAACCCTGCGGGCAAACGGCATCGAGGTGACGGCGATCCATAGCCACATGCTCGACGAACAACCGCGGATGTTCTTCATTCATTTCTGGGCGAATGACGATGCCCAGAAGCTCGCCAAGGGAATACGCGCGGCGCTCGACAAGACCGCCGCCGCGAAAAGCTGACCGGATCGGGTCGCGGCTATGACGGCATCCATCTCGGCCCCGGGCGGCGGCATCGCCGAAGTCGTGCCGTACTTCCTGCGTCTCGGCCTGCTCGGCTTTGGCGGCCCGGTCGCGCTGGTCGGCCAGATGGAGCGCGAGCTCGTCGGCGAGCGCGGCTGGCTGACCAAGGACCAGATGCGGGAAGCGATCGCGATCTGTCAGTCGCTGCCCGGACCGCTCGCGATCCAGGTCGGGATCTACGTCTCCTATCTGCGTGCGGGTTTTTGGGGCGCCTGGGCTGGCGGGTGGGCGTTCATTCTGCCGAATTTCGTGATCGTCGCGGCGCTGGGCGCGCTCTACGTCTACTTCGGCGATCTCAAGCCGGTGACGGCCATCTTCTACGGCGTCAGTCCGGCGGTGATCGCGCTGATCCTGCATTCCTGTTATCGCCTCGCAAAGCTCGGAATGGAGGACCGGCTGCAATGGGTGATAGCCGCAGCCTGCTTGGCCGTCACTGTCGCCCTGCAGGCGGAGGTGGCGCTGCTGTTCATCGGCGCGGGCGTGATCGGGATCCTGTACTACGGCAGCATCTTCCGGCGTCCGCCAACGGCGCTTCTGCAAATCGCGCCGCTGCCTGTGCTGGCACAGATGACGCCCGTCGCCTCAACCTCGACGCTCGCCAAGCTCCTCTGGTTCTTCCTTAAAGCGGGCGCACTGACGTTCGGCAGCGGTCTCGTCATCGTCCCGTTCCTGGAGCAGGGGCTGGTCCGGCAATACGGCTGGCTTGACGAACGCCAGTTCCTGATCGCGGTCGCAGTTGGGATGATCAGTCCCGGGCCGGTCGTCATCACCGCCACGTTTGTGGGATATCTGGTCGCCGGCTTCTGGGGATCGCTGGTCTCGACCGTCGGCATCTTTCTGCCGTCATTTATCCTGGTGCTGATCGCCGCGCCGATCTTGGCGCGGCATCGGGGCGATCCGAACGTGCAGGGCTTTGTGAAGGGCGCCTATGCGGCGGCGATCGGCACGATTCTCGGCGCTTGCGTGCTGCTCGGCCGCATTGCCATCGGTGACTGGCTCACCGCCGTTGTTGGCGTGGTCTCGCTCGCCGTATTGTTTCGCTGGAAGGTCAGCAACCCATTGCTGATCGCCGTAACCGCAGTTGTCGGCCTGATCGCCTATCCGCTGCTGCAGCCCGGATGGGTGATGGTGAAATAGTATCCTTCGGATGCTGCGTTAATCGATCTTCGCCGGCAGGAATCGGAACAGACGTCATCACGCGCCGCAATGCGTTCGCGACGGTCTACCATGCTGTGGTTGCGGCCGCCTGTCGCGCTCCTGTAGGATCGGCGGCATGCTGCTGACCCCGCTCTCCGCGCCGCAGCATTGGCTTTTCCTCGATTGCGCCCGGCGCCCAACACCAAGCACAGGAAACATCCAATGAAGCTCGTCTGTTTCGATGATTACAAACTCGGCGTCGTCAAGGGCGTCGATGCGATCGTCGATATCACACCGGTCCTGCACGAGGCGGCGCAAGGCGATCCGCGGTTGCTGATCAACACCGTGATCGAGAAGTTCGCCGAGTACAGGAAGCGCATCGAGGGCGCAATCGCCGACGGCAAGACCATTCCGCTCGCCTCGGTCAAGCTGCGCCCGCCGATCCCGCGCCCTGGCAATATCGACTGCATGGCGGTCAACTACGTCGAGGAAATGTTCCCGACGCCGCCGCCGATCAACGGATTCCAGAAAACCCCGAATGCCGTGATCGGCCCCGGCGACATCATGATCCTGCCCGACGCGCCGGCAACGATCTTCGAAGGCGAGGCAGAGCTCGGCGTCGTCATCGGCAAGCGTGCCGCCAATGTGCGGGCGGCCGACGCTATGAGCTACGTCTTCGGCTATATCAACTTCATCGACGGTTCGGCGCGCGAACTACCGCCGCCCGGCAACACGTTCTATCAGACCAAGTCGCGCGAAACCTTTGCGCCGATCGGTCCCTATGTGGTGACGGCGGACGAGATCAGCGATCCGCACCAGCTGCAGGTTAAATTGTGGGTCAACGGCACTTTGAAGCAGGATTTCACCACCGCCGATATGACCAACAAGATCCCGCGCTGCATCGAGTGGGTCTCGTCCATCCATCATCTCGATCCGGGCGACATCATCGCAACCGGGACCAACCACGGCGGCCTCAATCCGTTCATGGACGGCGACACGATCGAGCTTGAGACCGCGGGCCTCGGCCGGTTGAAGTTCACGGTCCGCGATGAGCTCAAGCGCACCTGGGCGCGCGACACGCGGCTTGAGCGGCACCGCAAGAAGGTCCCAACGATCACGCCGCAGCTCACCGGCAAATACGCGCCGGCCCAGAAATAGCGGATCGGCTGCGTGGCGGTGGCCGGGCCAGTGATCAGGCGTCGCGGCGGAGTTGCCGCGCCTGCGCTGCTGGCCACGATCGCCGCAGCGGCATCGCCGTGCGACGCGCAGAGCCCCGACACGGCGGCCGGACGGGGCGTCTACCTGCGCTTCTTGAGCAGGCGCGACGCCGGCAGCGACCTGCAGCGGCCGCCGCTCCTCGGGCTGTCGTTCGGCGGGCCGCAGCGCCTGGCCGTGATGGACACGGGCTCGACCGGCATTGTGGTCGCAGCCACTTCGATCCCGAACGTCGGCCAACTCCCGAACCGCGGACCGGGCACCCTAACCTACACGAGCTCGGGTCGCATCATGCGGGGCGACTGGGTGGTGACGCCGGTGACGATCATCGGAGGCAATGGCGCCAGCCTGACGACGGCGCCGATCCCGGTGCTCGCTGTCCGCCGCGTCGATTGTCTCGACAATGCGCGCAATTGCTCGCCCAACGAAAATCCACGCCACGTTGCGATGATCGGAGTCGGGTTCGGTCGGCGGGGCGTTCAGGACGGCGTGTCGGGGCCCGAGAAGAACCCGTTTCTCAATCCAGCCAACAAGGGCGTTTTCCCGAACGCACCACGGCGTGGCTATGCGCTGACGCGCGAAGGCGTCCAGGTCGGGCTTGGTGCCGCCGATCCGAGCAGTGCGTATGTCACCGTCCGGCTGCGCTGGGACGACGAGCGCAAGGACTGGTCGGGCGCCCCGGCCTGCATCGCGATCAACGACCGCGCGGCGGCGTGCGGCACGGTCCTGCCGGACACCGGCGTGAGCGGCATGTTCTTGTCGCTGCCCGCGAGCCAGGCGGACGGCAGCCTGCCTTCGGCAGGGACCGACCGCACGCTGCCGCCGGGAACCAAAGTCACGATTTCACTGGCGCCCGAAGCGCCGGCCGGCGGCGCGATCGCAAGCTACAGCTTTCGGGTCGGCGATGTGGCTGATCCACTGGCGCCGAGCCGCTTGATCCTCGTCGGCCGCGGCGACCGCCCGACCTTTGTCAACACCGGCATCCATCTGCTCAACGGGTTTGACTACCTGTTCGATGCCGACAAGGGCGTCGTGGGGTATCGGTGGAGCGGCCGCATCGCAAGCGGTCCCGCACCGGGGCGGGCAGATCCGCCCTCGCGTTGAAGCCGACTTGCGCGGCGAACGGGTCCTGCCATTCCGCCCCCTCGATTGGTGCGCAACCGTACCGACTGGCCGGGGGATCGCGCTGGACCGGTAAACCTGGCTTGGGTTTTGTTGACAAACCGGACCATTGTCAGACGCGCCTGTGGCGCATACCAAACCTTCGAGGAGAATTCGATGTCGGTATCCAAGCGGATATTTCTGGTATTGGGGCCGCTGCGGTGATTTGCCTTTTTTGACGTCGACTATTGAGGCCGATGCAGTCAGGTCCCTCAAGCAGGAACTGGGCACGCTCAAACAAAGCATGCCCCGTAACAATGGGAACCGGCGCTGCGGCCGAGACTTGCTCTAACAAGCGGCGTCGCGAGTGATGCGCCGGCGTGGGAGCTGCGATGGAAAAACTATGGTCGGCCTTCGTGCTGGCATTGATGCTTTTGCTGACGAGCGCGGCGGGTGCCGACACGGCGGCGGACGCAGGCACCACGGTCGACCGGTGGGCGGCAGCGTTCAACGCCAATGATGTCGACGCGCTTGTGGAGGTCTATGCGGCTGATGCAACGTTGATGGGAACCACGAGCCCGGCCGTCAACCAAGGCCGCGACGCGATCCGCCGATATTTCGCCCGCCTCAGCCGGAGCGGCGACAAGGTCTCGCTCGGCGAACGACAAACCTTTGTTCTGAGCGAAGACGTTGTTTACGTCACCGGCGACTACGAATTCAGCGCCCTACGTAATGGCCAGCGCCGGATGACGCCGGCGCGCTACACCATGGTGCTCGTGCGGCATGGACGTGACTGGCTGATCACTCACCACCATTCGTCGCGCCAACTCGAAAATCTTCCACGGATGCGGCGCGCCGAACCCTCGGCGCGGGATTATGCGTGGTCGGAAGCGCCGGCTGCGTTGGCGAGCCCGGCTTCTGCGTCTTCGCGCGATCCGGGCCCGTTGAAGTAGGCGTTCAGCAGAACCGCCGCGATCGCGGCAAGGACGATGCCGGAATTGAGCAGCGGCTCCAGCTCCTTTGGCAGCTTCGCGAAAAAGGCCGGTGCAACCAGCGGGATCATGCCGAAGCCGATCGAGATCGCCACGATGAATAGGTTGTGGCGGTTGGTTCGGTAATCGACCGCGCCCAGGATGCGAATTCCGGTCGCGACCACCATTCCGAACATGACGATACCGGCGCCGCCGAGCACGCATAGCGGAACCGCCGTGACCACGGCGCCGAGCTTGGGGATCAGTCCGAGAATCAACAGGATCACGCCACCTGCGGCGGTAACCCATCGGCTCTTCACGCCGGTGACGCCGACGAGGCCGACATTCTGTGAGAATGACGTGTAGGGAAACGTGTTGAAGATACCCCCGATGAGGGTACCGAGGCCGTCGGTCAGCAGGCCGCGGGTCAGATCGCGCTGCTCGATCTTTCGATCGGTCATCTCGCCGACCGCGAGAAACATACCGGTCGACTCCACCATCACCACGAGCATGACCAGACACATCGTGATGATCGCGAAAACGTCGAACGTCGGCGTCGTGAGTTGGAACGGGTAGACGACATCGACCCACGCGGATTTGCCGATGTCCGCGAAGCTGACCTTGCCGACGAGCCACGCGACGATGAAGCCCAAGACGATCCCGAGCAGGACCGCGATATTGACCACAAAGCCCTTACCGAACTTCGTGATCAGCAGGATCGCAATCAGCACGAACGCGGCGATCAACAAGTTCGAGGAATCGCCGTAGCCGGGGAGGTTGGGCGCGGCGGCGCCCGCCGCCCAGTTGATCCCGATCCGCATCAAAGAAATTCCGATCACCGCGATGATGGTTCCGGTCACCACCGGCGGAAAAAAGCGCAACAGCCCGCTCATGAACGGGGCGACGATCAACCCGAAGATCCCGGCTGCGATCACCGAGCCGTAAATCGCGCCGAGGCCGAGTGCCGGGTTGTTCGCCATCGCCAGCATCGGCGCCACTGACGCAAAGGTGACGCCCATCATCACCGGCAAGCGGATGCCGAAGGGGCCAATGCCGATCGACTGGATCAGCGTGACGATGCCGCAGGCGAACAGATCCGCATTGACCAGAATCGCGATCTGCTCCGGCGGAAGCTTCAGCGCCCGCCCGATGATCAGCGGGACGGCGATTGCACCCGCGTACATGACGAGCACGTGCTGGAGACCAAGCGGAACAAGCCGTGGGAACGGCAGAAGCTCGTCCACGGGATGCGGCGGTGACTGCGTCATTGATGCGCCCCCTTGCCGATCGCGGCCAGCGTCGGCTCTTCGATCAGTCAAACGGTAGCACCCACCTGCTTTACGCGGAAGCTGCTGGATGGGAGCCCGCGGCCCGCACCTGCCCGGGCGACCAACGCCGGGCCTACTTCGTCGAAGCTGAAGCCACATTGCCTGAACGAGGCCGCGCATGCGTTGACCGCTGCCGGATCGTAGAGCTTGCCTTGTTCGGATTCGATCTCGTGCATTGCGGCGTCGAGGCCGAGCGGCTCGCGATACGGTCGCCGCCCCATCATCGAATCGACCACGTCGGCCACCGCCAGCACCTTGGCTTCCGGGGGGATGGTGTCTCCGAAGAGCCCCTGCGGGTAGCCCGAGCCGTCGAGACGTTCGTGGTGCTGCAGAACTGTCTGCGCGACAGGCCACGGGAATTCCACGCCTTTCAAAATGTTGTAGCCCGCTTCCACGTGCTGGCGGAGCAGTTGAGCCTCGATTTCCGTCAGCATGCCCGGCTTTGTCAGAATTTCGGTCGGCACCAGAACCTTGCCGATGTCATGCACCGCACTCGCAAGTTGCAGCCCTTCGATCTGAGATTCAGACATTCCGATACGGCGCCCGATTGCGCACGCGAGCCTGCGAACGCGCCGTTGATGCCCGGCAGTGTAAGGGTCACGGAGTTCCACCGTGCTGGCGAGCGCCTCGATCGTCTGCTGCATGGCGCGCACCGCCTGGCGGTGCTCGCTATTGTCAATCACCACCCCGACGAGCGCGGGCCGCCCCTGCCAGGTGGCGAGGGCGGACTGCCCCAGCACCTCGAGCGGGGAGCCGTCGCGGCGGAGGATCGCAAACGCACTTGGCGGGTCGGAGCGACGGCCGGAGAACCGGTCGCGCGTCCGCTCAACGATGGACTCGCGATCACGTTCCGCAATGAAGGAAATAAGCGGCCGGCCGATGACGTCGTCGACGTCGTAGCCGAGCATGGCGGCAAATCGCGGGTTCACGTAGCCCAAGTTGCCATCGAGGCGGACGATCACAATCCCCGCGATTTGCTGTTCGACCAGACTCTTGAATTGGCTGTCGACCTCCGCGATCCGCCACTCGCTTAGTTTGCGCTCGGTGATGTTCTGATTGAGGCCATAGGTCCTGACGGTTCGACCACCCGCATCTTTGACGATGAACCAGCTTGCGACGATGTAGCCCACGGGTCCGTCGGCAAGGATCACCCGGTGCTCCATTTCGCCGCTGTAGGATGAGTCCGTCGCCGTGACTGCTCCTTGGATGGCCTGTCGCACCGTGACCGCATCGTCCGGATGTACGAAGCGCCTGACGTATTCGACGGATGACATGCTGTAGCCGCCAACCATCTGCGCGGTCGTGCCGAATATCGCATAGAACTGATCATTGAACGTGAAGCGATCGCTGTCGACGTCGTATTGCCAAAGACCGGCGCGGGCGGCCCTCAACGCACTCAACAGGTGGGCATTGGCCGCGCTATCAGGTCCGTCGGGAAGTCCAGCATCCCGTGACATGCGAATGAATTTGGACGATTGCCGCGTCCGAATGTCAATCACTAGTTGGGGCGCGATTTTGTTGCATCGCGATAAAGGCTTCCCGAGACCGGTTGCTATTTCTGGATGGAGTAAAGATAGGCGCGCACAGCGCGGGCGTTGGCCTGGCTGAACTGGAAATCCGGCATGTCGGGGTGGGTCGAAATCAGCCGCTCGCTCATACGCTCAGTCAACTCGACGATGTTGTAACGGTCGGCGATCGAGCGAAACGGCGGCGCGCCTACGTGTGGGCTCGCGCCGGTCTTGCCG
The DNA here is from genome assembly GCA_051985675.1 of Xanthobacteraceae bacterium. Lineage (GTDB taxonomy): Bacteria > Pseudomonadota > Alphaproteobacteria > Rhizobiales > Xanthobacteraceae > JAFAXD01. The sequence goes on from JBPYFJ010000065.1 coordinate 39,005, forward strand.
ACCGCGTGACAGCGCGCGCAAAGCCGGGTGAGCAAGGCCTTGCCTTGGTCTTCGAGCTGGCCGGCATGCGCGTCCGCCAACAACGATGCCGCCGCTACCAGCAAAACAGAAGCCCGTCGCCAGTTGTTCATGTCAGCCTTATGGTGCGAAATGCATCGAACGATCTTGCGCTGGATCAATATTTTCGGGGGTTCGATCCGGGCGAGGCGCGTTTGTGATCGGAGGATCGAAGCATGTCCACGCTCGCTCGCGCGTGCCGGTACGCCATGTGCGACGGGGTCCCGCGCCGCTCATTGTACGTGGCCGTTGTGGTCGGGACGATCCTCAACCTGATCAATCAGGGCGACGCTCTCATCGCCGGCGTCGCGATCGATTGGATCAAAGTGCTGATGACCTATGGGGTGCCTTACTTGGTGAGCACCTACGGCGCGGTTTCCTATCGGCTTTCGCTGCCGCACGGCGCACGCTGAACGCTAATCTGCTTTCAAGCTCATGATGTAGGCGATCACATTGGCGCGGTCGTCGGCCTGCAAAATCAGGTTCGGCATCGAGGTGTGCGACGTCTGTAGCGAAGCCTGCAGCGCAATCGTGGTCATGCCCGGCACGGCGGCAATCGTCTCGAAGGTCGGTGCATTGGCGTTGGTCGAGCGCTCACCCTTGCGAATGGCATGGCATGCGGCGCAGATGTCCTGCGCGACCGCAAGTCCCCGACGCGGATCGCCGCTCTGCGCATATGTCGCCGTGACCGCCAGTGTCAGCAGTCCGAAACCGAACGCCCGGAGTGTCCGCCTGTTCATTATCCTCGCCGGCCTGCCGAATGTCTACGCTACCCTAGTCCGGATCGGCGGTGTTTGATTGACCTAAGTCAACGCGGCGCGGGTGTGCGATTTGGGTCGGCCGCGCCGGCGTCCTGGATCGCCTGCCAGACCTTCTGCGGCGTGGCCGGCATTTCGATGTGGCGGACGCCGAGGTGCCACAGGGCATCCACGATCGCGTTGATGACGACGCCGAGCGCCGGCGTGGTGCCGCCTTCGCCGCCGGAGCGGAAACCGAGCGGATGCGAGCTTGCCGGGACCTCGCTGAGTTCGGTCGCAAAGGACGGCAGGTCGGTGGCGCGCAGCAACGCATAGTCCATCAGCGACGCCGAGAGCATTTGGCCGCTGTCGCCGTCATACCAGCACTCTTCCATGAGCGCCTGACCAACCCCCTGGGCGATCCCGCCGTGGGTCTGACCGTGCAGGATCAGCGGATTGACCGCGCGGCCGACGTCGTCGACCGACGCGTAGCGCACAATCGCCACGTTGCCAGTGTCAGGATCGACCTCGACCTCGCAGACGCACGAGCCGTAGGGAAAGCAGAGGCCGGACGTTACCCGGTCGCACGAGCCGCTCAACGGGCCGCGCAGCGCCTCCGGCAGATCGCTGCCCTCGGCGGCGGCGGTGGCAATCTCGAACAGGCCGAGCGAACGGTCAGTGTCCGCGATCGTAAAGCGACCAGCGGCGAACCGCACGCTGTCGATCGGTGCCTGCAGCAGCAACGCCGCGACCTCGCGCCCCCTCTGGATGATGTCATCGGCGGCGGCCCGGATAACGATGCTGCCGAACCGGATCGAACGGCCGGAATGCGAGCCGCCTCCCGCCTTGACGACATCGGTATCGCCGGTGCGCACCCGTACGGCGGCGAACGGCACGCCCAACCAATCGGCGACGATCTGCGAGAAGGCGGTTTCATGCCCTTGTCCGGTCGCCTGTGTGCCGATGACGAGGTCGACGCGACCATCCGGCAGGACCGTGATGTCCGCGCGCTCGCGCGGGACCCCGCTGGTCGCCTCGATGTAGTTCGCCACCCCGATGCCGGCGAGCTTACCGCGCTTTCGCGCAGCCTTGCGGCGCTTCTGGAAGCCCGCCCAGTCTGCGATATCCAGCGCGCGCTGCATGGCGTTGACGTAGTCGCCGCTGTCGTAGGTGATGCCGACGGGATTGCGCCATGGCAGCGCCTTCGCCGGGATCATGTTGCGGCGGCGCAGCTCGACCCGATCGAAGCCGCATTCGCGCGCCGCGAGATCCATCAGCCGTTCTATCACGTACATCGCTTCGGGTCGCCCAGCGCTGCGATAAGGAATCGTGCTCGGCGTGTTGGTCAGCGCGGCGCGGGCTTGGTAGTGCGCCACCGGCACCGCATAGAGGCTCGTCATCAGTTGCACCCCCTTGTTGAGGGGCACGAACGAGGCCGCATGGGCGCCGATGTTGCTGAGGTTGGACGAGCGCATTGCCAGGACGCGGCCCTTGGCATCGAGCGCGAGCTCGGCGGTGACGGTGAGATCTCGCGCCTGGTAGTCGCTCAGGAAGGATTCGTTGCGATCGGCGACATGCTTGACCGGACGCCCGACCATTCGCGCCGCATACGCGACCAGCGCAAATTCCGGATGGGTCGCGTTGCGGGTGCCGAAATTGCCGCCGACGTCGCGCGGCGCCACCACGCGAACCTGTTCGGGCGCAACGCCGAGAATGGTCGCGAGCTCCAGACGCACTTGGACGACGCCAAGCCCGTGCGAGACGTTGATGGTGTAGCGCCCGGATTCGCCGTCATAAGACGCGATCACCGCGCGCGGCTCGAGATGCACCCCGGTGACTCGCTGGACGCGGGTATCGAGCTTGACCCGATAGGCGGCCTTTGCGAACGCCGCATCGGTTGCGGCTGCGTCGCCGATCTCGGCGTCAAGCGCGACATTGCCAGGCACGTGATCCCACAGGCGCGGCGCCGCCGGCCCGATCGCCTGCGCGGCGAGCGTCACCGCCGGCAGCGGCTCCCACGTGATCTCGATGAGCTCGGCGGCATCCTTCGCGGCCGCCTGTGTGTCGGCCACCACCATAGCCACGGCCTCGCCGGCGAAGCGAGCGCGGTCCGCGGGAAGCAAAACCTGCTCGGTGGCGAGCCGCTCGCTGCCGTCGCGGTTGCGCAATGGCACGTCGGAACCCATGTGCGAGCTGCCGACCGCGTGCGGGATTGGTTTGAGCCCGGCGCGCGCGATGTCTGCGCCGACATAGACCGCAAGCACACCCGGGGCTTGCCGGGCCGGCGCCGCGTCGATTGAGCGAATGTGCGCGTGCGCGTGCGGCGATCGCACGAACACCGCGTAGGCTGCACCCCGGACGTCGAGATCATCCGCGTAGCATCCGCCGCCGACAATCAGCCGGTCGTCTTCCTTGCGGCGCACCGCGTCGCCGATCCCGGTGTGTCCGGCACCCTCAAGGCTGGCCACGTATCCTCCCGCTTAGCCGCGCGCATGACGTACAACAGATGGGGCCCGGTTCGGAAGCGCCGTGTGATGGCATTTTGTAAGCGCGGCCATGCGTTTGGGCTGGCTGCTGGCGTGCGCGACGCGAGACCCTAGCGCCTCACCAACTTGAGTGCGATACTTCTTGGGTCAGCAGCCACACGCGGTTCTTGCCACGGACGCACAAGCGTCGGCCACCGCATGGCCTGTCGGAGGAAAAACTATGCCTGACCGGATACTGACGACCCATGCCGGCAGTCTGCCACGCCCGGCAAAAGTCATCGAACTCAATCATCAACGTATCGACGGCGAGAAGGTCGACGAGGCCGCCTTCCAAAGCGAACTCAAGGATGCGGTGGTTGACCTCGTCCGCCGCCAGAAACAGGCCGGCATCGATCTCGTCAACGACGGCGAGTTCGGCCACACCATGGGGTATGACTACGACTACGGGGCGTGGTGGTCATATGTGATCCGGCGCCTCAATGGCGTCGAGGTCGTGCCCGTCCCGCTTTGGGAACTGAAATTGTCGGTTCCTCCGCGCGCCAAGCCGGCACCCGGCGAATTCGTGCTGGGCAGCTTCGGCGATCGCAGGGACTGGAACAAGTTTCACGAAGCCTACGCCGATCCGCGCACCGGCTGCGCGTTGCCCGACCAGTTCATGGCGCACTACAGCCCAGTGGTCCGCGGACCCATCAGCTACAAGGGGCAGGAAACGACTGCGCGCGATATCGCCAACCTCAAAGCCGGTCTCGCGGCTGCGGGAATCAAAGAAGGGTGGATGAACTCGGTCGCGCCGGCAAGCTGCGCCCGCTTCCCAAACGAGTACTACAAGACCGACGAGGAACTCCTGTACGCCTGCGCCGACGCGATGCGCGAGGAGTACAAGGCAATCATCGATGCCGGGCTGATCGTCCAGCTCGACGATCCGGCAATCGCCGAGAACTGGGACCAGGCGAAGGACGAGCCCAGCGTAGAGGGCTACCGGCGCTACACCAAGACCCGCATCGACGCGCTCAACCATGCGATCCGTGGGCTGCCAGCCGACCGCATCCGCTTCCACCTCTGCTGGGGAAGCTGGCACGGCCCGCATTTCACCGACTTTCCGATGGCCGATCTCGTCGACCTGATGCTGACCATCAATGCGGGGGCGTATTCGTTCGAGGCCGCAAACGTCCGCCACGAACACGAGTGGAAGGTCTGGCGCAACGTCAAGCTGCCGGAAGGTAAGACGATCCTGCCCGGTGTCGTCACGCACTCGACCAACGTGATCGAGCATCCCGAGGTCGTCGCGGACCGGATCGTGCGCTTTGCCGAGGTGGTCGGCCGCGACAACGTCGTCGCCTCGACCGATTGCGGGCTCGGCGGGCGCGTGCACCCGCAGCTCGCTTGGGCGAAGCTTGAGACGCTGTCGCGGGGCGCCGAGATCGCCTCGCAACGGCTGTGGCACTAGGGCCGCCGATTTGGCGTTCCTACAGCGCTTGCGGCACGCTCGCGAAGGAACGTCAAATCGAGAAGCGGCCCTAGAATCATATGTTTGCTAGCGCCCCTTTGCTTCCGAAGTTCGTACCCGTGGTTGCCGTGATGTGTCACGAACTTCGGAAGCGGGGCGCTAATTCGGGCTCATACTTCGGCAGCCGCTCGCTCCACGGCGACGTGAAGGCGCGCCGGCTGCCATAGGCCGGCGACCGCCCCCAGGAGCGACAGAGTGGCGGAGACACCGGTCGCCGCCACGAAGCCGGTGGTGAAGGCTTTGGCGGACCCGAAACCGCCGACCGCCATGAACACGGCGACCGCGATTGCAATCCCGGTGACCCCGCCGAGAAAGCGGAACATGTTGAACACGCCGGAGGCCTTGCCGACCTCGGGCCGCGCGACTGAGTTCAGCACGGCGTTCTGCGCGGCGGGCATCGCCATCGAAACGCCGGCTCCTGTGATGATCAATGGCGCGACCAGCTCGACGAACGCGAGATCAGGCGCCGCGATCGCGGCGATCCAGGCCATTCCGATGGCCTGCAGGACGAGACCGGCCACGACCAACGAGCGCTCCCCGATCCGGTTCACGAGACCGCCGGCGACCGGCGCGACCACAAACAAGGTCGCTGTCCAGGGCAACAGGCGGAGGCCTGCGCCGAGAGGGCCGTAGCCCTGCGCGGTCTGCAGGAACTGCGGCAGGAAAAACAGAACGCCGTACATTCCGGCCGAGTAGAGGAAGCAGGCGCCGACGCCGGACGAGAAGGCGCGGGCGCTGAAGAGCCGCATCGGCACCATTGGCGCCCGGGCGCGCAATTCCCACACGACGAAGCCTGCGGCGAGGACGAGACCCGCCCCCAGCGCCGCGAGCACCTCGCGGCTGCCCCAGCCCGCCACGTTTCCCTGCATCAGGCCGAATACCAGCCCGAGCGCGGCGCCGGTCACCAGGACGACGCCGGCACCGTCGACGGCTGTTCCAGGGCCGAAGCTCTCTGGAACGCGACGGTACGCCAACGGAATGACAATGAAGCCGATCGGGATGTTGATCCAGAAGATCCACTGCCAAGCGGCCCCCTGAGCGATTGCACCGCCCACAATCGGGCCGGCGATGAGCGCGAGCCCGGTCACGCCACTGAAGATCCCCAGCGCCTTGGCGCGTTCCTGGGGCGGAAAGGTTGCACTTAGGAGCGCCATCGCGATCGGCATGATGAGCGCGGCGCCGGCGCCCTGGGCCGCGCGGGCGCCGATCAGCCAACCCACGCTGCCGGCCAGCGCGCAGGCCGCCGAAGCGGCCACGAACAGCACGAGCCCGGCAATGAACACGCGCCGGCGGCCGAAGCGGTCGCCCATAGCGGCGCCGGTGAGCAGCAGCACGGCGAAGCTCAGGTTGTAGGCGTTCATGGTCCACTCCAGCGCCTCGATCGAGGCGTGAAGCTCAGTGCGCATGGTGTTCAGCGCAGTTGCCACCACCATGGCGTCGAGCACGGCCATCAGCGAACCGGCCGACGTCAGGGCGAGCACCCAGATCTTGGTGGCGCCGTCGTTTGTATCAGGCATGGGTTGGCATCCTTCCGATCGCGGTTGACGTCGGTCTGGGTCATGCGTGGAGGACGAAAGGCACATCACATTCAAACGCCTCGAACTTCGCCAGCGCAGTGATGTGCGCAAAGTACGGGCCCAGCGCGGGATTCTGGCGAAACGCCTCGATATCCCTGCTGCTTCGCCACTGCGAGTAGATGACCACCCGCCGGCCATCCTTGCTGCTGAGCAGATTGGTCGAAATCCATCCAGGCGATTTGCTGAACACGCTTTCGGTGCCATCTTTGAGAAGCTCGACCAGCTTCTGCTGGTTCTCAGCTTCGACGCTGAAGACATTGATCAAGGTCGTGATGCCGGCATCCGCGCGAATTGTCGTTGCCATGTCTGGGCTCCTGGTTTGGCTTTGGGCTGGGACAGCGTGCGCGACAACCGCGACGCCGGAAGCAATGCTCGTAGCGACGAACGAACGGCGGGACGGCTTGGCTTGGATGGCATGCATGGGGCGTTCCTTTCGGGGCGTTGGCGTTGCCGGGTGGTCACGATTTCGCCGTTTGTCGGAGGCGTGATCGTGCCCGTGACACCAGGACGATCCGGAAGGGCAGTTCGAACCGGCGAAAAAAATATTTTTGAGCAATTCTTTTCGACACCCTGAAACGTCTAGGGGATGCAGGCCATCATCCGGGCTGCGGCCAACTGGAGCACAAGGGGGCAATGACGCATGAGTTCGCCAATGCCTGATACGTCAGCCGATCGCGCGCAGTTCGACCGTGTGCTCGCCGAGCTGCGGCCAAAACTGCATCGCTACTGTGCGCGTATGACCGGCTCGGTCATCGACGGCGAGGACGTGGTGCAGGAAGCGCTCGTGAAGGCGATCGAAGCGCTGCCGCGCACCGGATCGATTGAAAACCCGGAGGGCTGGCTGTTTCGCATCGCCCACAATGCGGCGCTCGACTATCTGCGGCGCCGTGCGCGCCAGGACGCCGCGCATGCGCACGAGGACATGGATATGATTGCTGATCCGGCCGACCCCGTTCGCGATCATCAAATCGCAGCGGCGGGCTTGCGGACCTTCATGCGGCTTCCGGCGGCGCAGCGCGGCGTCGTCATTCTGACCGACGTGCTTGGCTACTCTCCGCAGGAAATCGGCGACGTCATCGGCAGCAGTGTCGCAGCGGTAAAATCCGCGTTGCAGCGCGGACGCGCACGCTTGCGCGAATTCGCGCAGGAGCCCGACGATCGTCCACCTCCGGTGCTATCGGAGCGCGAGCGCGCACGGCTGACGACCTACGTCGAGCGCTTCAATGCGCGCGATTTCGACGCGGTGCGCAGCATGCTCGCCGACGACGTGAAGCTCGACCTCGTCAACAGGCTGCGCTTGGCCGGCCGCACCGAGGTGGGCGCTTACTTCACCAACTATGGGCGCGTCCACAACTGGCGCTTCGTTCCCGGATTCGTCGAGGGGCGCCCGGCCATCCTGGTGAGCGATCCCAACGATGCGTCCGACCGCACCAAGTACTTCATCCTGCTGACATGGTCCGACGATGGCCTCGTCGGCATCCGGGATTTCTTGTTTGCGAGCTATGCGATGGACGGCGCCGAGCTTACAATGCTGGGATGAGCGCCATCTCGGCGCGCCGTTTTGCATTGCTGACGTCTTTCGGCGCAAATTCTCATCCAAGCCCGCTTGGGGCCAAAAAGATTTGTGTTGTCAGCGTGTTGCTTTGATGAGGAAATGGCCGGCAAATTCTCATCCAAGGGCCGCAAATTCTCACCCAAGGACGCTGATTCTCGTCGGCGTCCGCCCGTCGCATGGAACGCTCCTGCGATCGTGTACTATGATCGGGCGCGAACCTACAAAAGCGTGCGCAGAGAGGGACGCAATGACATCGAGGATTGCAATCGCCGCCGTGGCGGCCGCGGTGGCGCTGAGCTTTCAGCCCGCTTACGCGCTCGACACCATCCGAGTCGGGAAATCAGTGCCGATCGCATGGACGTTTACGCCGCTCGACATCGGCGTTGAAACCGGAATCTGGGAGAAGCACGGGCTCAAGCTTGATATCACGAGCTTCGGCGGCGACGCCAAGGTGCAGCAGGCCTTGGCAGCGAACGGCGTTGATTTCGCGCTCGGTAGCGGTCCGGGCATGGGCTTCGCCGCCAAGGGCGTGCCCGCCAAGGCGGTCGCGGCATTCGCGGGTCAGCCCGACAACATCTCGATCGTGATCGGCGCAAACGCGCCCTACAACGACATCAAGGAGATGAAAGGCAAGAAATTCGCTGTCACGACCGTCGGCTCGCTGACCGAATGGCTGCTCCACCGCGCCGCACTCGCACAGGGCTGGAAGTACAGCGATCTCGTGGCGGTGCCGCTCGGCAGTTTCGAAACCAACTATGCGGCGTTCAAGACCGGTCAGGTTGACGGCATCATGCTCGCGACCGAGACAAGTATGATGCTGGCCGAGAAGAAGGAAGCCAAGATCATCGCCAACATGGGGGCGTTCGCGCCGAAATTTCACACCCACGTGATCTACGCGCGCGACGAGCTGATCGACAAGAATCCGGATTTGATCAAGCGCTTCCTCGCGGGCTGGTTCGAGACCATCGCATGGATCAAGGCCAACAAGGACAAGAGCGTCGAGATCTCGGCGCGCGTGCTCAAGCTCGACAAGGACGTGGTCAGCCGCGCCTACGACATCGAGATCGCCATGATGCAGGACAACGGCCGCTTTGACCCGGAAGCCATCAAGGTGATCAAGTCGTCGCTGGTCGATATGCACATTCTCGACGCCGAGCCAGCCGACGCCCAGATGTTCACCACCAAGTTCGTTCAGTGATGGTGGGCGCGCCAGAATGACGCGCGCCGCTCTGCGAGCCGGACGGTTTCGTTCAGCACCACGGCCATCAGCGCCAGCATGGCGACGAGGGTGAAGGTCGCCGGCGGATCGAAGCTGTCGGCGAACAGGCGGGCGTAATAGCCGACGCCTCCGGTCGAGACATAGAGCTCGGCCAGAAGGACGCCGAGTAGCGTTCCCGACATCGCGAGCCGCAGCCCGGTGAACAGGCTCGGCGTCATGTGCGGGAGCACGACCCGGCGGATCGTCTGCAGCCTGGTCGCGCCCATGGAGCGGGCGGCGGTGAGGTGGGCGGCCTCCACGCTCTGCACCCCGGCGACCACGTTGAGGATGATCGGAAAGATGCCGTGGCTCACGCCGAACGCGATTTTGGACCCGGCACCGATGCCGAAATAGAGCACGAACAGCGGCAGGATGGTGACCTGAGGAATCGCATAGAGCAGCAGCACGAGCGGCAATGTGGCGCGTCGGGCAAAGCCGCTGAGCCCGATTGGCAGTCCGATCACAACGCCGGCGGCGACGGCAAGCACGAACGCGATTACCAGTTCGATGAACGAGGCTTGCAGCGCGGTCTGCACGCCGGGATCGCTGAGCACGCGCGGCATTGCCTGAATGATCGCGGACGGCGGGCTGAGAAAATTGGGATCGAGCACGGTATGACCGGCGAGTTCCCAGAGGACAAACACCAGGACCACGACGGCGAGGCGTGCGACGGCCGGATTGCGCCGCAGGAAGGCCCACGTGGCGGACCCGGGTTCCGCGGCGCTCCGCGGGTGTGAAGTGACGGCGGCGTTGCTCACGCGGCCCCCCGCCGTTCGCCAAACCGGCGCTGCATCTGGCTCAGGGTGACGTTAAGGATCAACGCCAGGATGATCACGAACACGATGTAGGCGAACATCTCGGCCGTGTTCATGCCCTCGGCGAGATACACGATCCGGCTGCCGAGCCCGCGCAGTCCGGCGATCATCTCGCTGCCCAGGATCGCCAGAAAACCGATGGTGCAGCCGATCCGCAAACCGGTCACGATCACCGGCAGCGCGGCCGGCAGCAGTACCCGGCGAAACATCTGACGCTCGCTCGCCCCCATCGAGCGCGCCACGGTGACGAAGCGCGGGTCGACTTGGCTGATGCCGCCGATGGTGTTGAGCGCAATCGGAAAGAACGCATAGGCCGCGCCAAAGGCGATCTTCGATTCGATCCCGATGCCGAAAAACAAAATGAACAGCGGCAGAAACACCACCAGCGGAACCGCAAACACACTGGCGAGCAGCGGCTCGAACACCACGACTGCATAGCGGGACCGGCCGACCAGATATCCGATCGTCAACCCGCAGGTGCTCGCGATTGCGACCGCGACCAAGAGTTCGAACAGCGTGACGCCGAGGTTGCCGTAGAATGCGCTCGACTGCACGATGCCGAGGAACTTGTCGAACACATTCGGAAGCTTGGGGAGAAATATCGGGCTGACGAGGCCGTTGCGGCCGACGTAGTACCAGAGCGCGATCACCACGATCACGAACGCGGCCTGGATCGCGCGCGCCTGCCAGTCGAATTTGGCGGTTTTCATCGCGCGCTTCCGATCACACCGTCAGGCTGGCCCGCGACGGCGCGCCGCTCCCGGTCGCGCGCCGCGGCCTTGCCGACGAAGCCGCCGACCGTCTTCTCGATCTCACCGCGCAGCAGCGCGTAGAGCTCATTGCGCAGGTCGGAAAATGCAGACGAGGTTGTGAAACTCGGCTCGCGCGGGTGCGCCGCCTTGACGTCGATCGTGGCCTTGATTTCGGCTGGCCGCGCGGTCATCACCACCACGCGATCAGCCAGGAACACGGCCTCCGACAGACTGTGGGTGACGAACACAATCGTCTTGTTCGTTGTGGCGAGCAGCACCGACAGTTCTTCGCCCAGATAGGTACGGGTCTGCTCGTCGAGCGCCGCGAACGGCTCGTCCATCAATAGAATGTCCGTGCGCAGGCTGAGCGCGCGTGCGAGCGAGGCGCGCTGCTTCATTCCGCCCGACAGTTGGTGCGGATAGTTGTTAGCGAAATCCGTGAGCCCAACGGCCTCAATCGCGTCCATGGCCCGCGCGCGCCGCTCCGTGGCCGGCACGCCCTGAAATTCGAGGCCGACCATGATGTTGTCGAGGATCGTGTTCCAGGGGAACAAGGTATTTTCCTGGAACACGTAGGCGATCTCTCTGGGAGCGGGCCCGTGCACGGGATGCCCGTTGACCCGGACCTCGCCCGCGGTCGGCGCCACCAGGCCGCCGATGATGTTGAGCAACGTGCTCTTGCCGCAGCCGCTCGGGCCGATCAGGCATAAGAGTTCGCCCTTGCGCACGCCCAGCGAGACCGCATTGAGGGTCTTGACCACGCCTTCGTCCGGCCGCGCGTAGGCGTGCGAAACGGTTGCGACCGCAATCGCGTCCGGTGTCACGTCAGAATACCCGCGACCGCATGGCCTGAAATTCGGCAGGCTTCATCATCGACGCACGATCCCCCCGATCGCCGCACGGACCCTGCCAACCGCTACCTGCGCCGTCAAGGCATGGCCCGTTCGTCGCTGGGAGCGGCGCGGTAACCTCGGCGATGCCTGTAGGTGCGAGGCAACTCAATACGCCGAATTGTATTTCGCTGCGCTCCCCTTGAGCTCGTCGAGCGCAGCCTTCGGGTCATAGCCTGCCTTGCGCATCGGTTCGGCCCATTCCCCGATCAGCGGCTGAGCCGCCGCGCGCCACAGCGCGAATTGGTCGGGTGTGAGCGGATAAACCTCCTGGCCTGCGATCGCCTTGATCTTGTCGCGCCCGCCGGCTTCGAAGTCCGCCCAGGGCGTAGCGATTTTGAGCGCCCATTCTGTCGTGCAATGGTCGTCGATCACCTTCTTCTGCGCAGGCGACATTGCTTCGTACTTGGCCTTGTTCATCACCCACGTCTGCACGCTGGTATAGAGCGCGGTGTCGATGTGATACTTGAGCACCTTGTCCATGCCGAACAGCACAATCGAGCCCCACGGAAAGGTAATCCCGTCGGCCACGTTCTTCTCCAGAACGTCGCGTGCTTCGACCGCTGAGGCCTGCACGTTCGCGCCGCCGAGCAGCGTCACGAAGCGCGCAATGGTCGCGCCCGCTGGCCGGATCTTCATGCCGGCCACGTCGGCGGGGACAACGATCTTCTTCCTTGTTGAATGGAACGTGCCGGGATCGTGCACGAACGCGAGGCAGAACCGCACCTCCGCCATCTCCTTTGGGGCGTATTTGCGATACCAGCTGTCGAGTGCTGCGCTACCCTCTTTGGCGTTGGCGAGCAGGAACGGCAGCTCGCCTGCGGCGATCACCGGAAAGCGCCCGGGCGTATAGCCGGGATTGGCATAGGTGATGTCCGCGATGCCGTCGCGCGCCATGTCATAGTGGTCGAACGCCTTGCCAAGCTGTTGTGCCGGATAGATCGTAATGTTTATCGTGCCGTTGGATGCCTTCTTGATCGAGTCCGCCCATTGCTCGGACGCTTTCACGATCGGATGAGTGGCCGGCACCCAATGGGAAAACTTCAAGTCGACAGGCTTGTCTTGTGCGAGCGCCGCTCCGATTCCGCTTGCGAGCGCGAGCGCCACCGCCGTCAGGTGCTTCATGGATCCTCCCCGGCCGTTGTTGGTTGCAGGCGATACTCGCTAACTATACCACAATTGGCGACTGCGGGCTTGCGGGGTTCAATAGCCTCGCGCGCGATCGATGACGTGCTGCATCGGCTCTCCGCGCTCAAGCCGGTCGACCTGCGCCAACACGTTGGTCACCAGAAAACGGGCGTCGGAGGCCGCCGCGTTGTGCGGTGTTATCACGACGCGCGGATGCAACCACAACGGACTGGTAGCAGGCAACGGCTCCTCCTGGAACACGTCGAGCGTGGCGCCGGCGAGCGCGCCCTCGTCGAGCGCGGCCAGAATGTCGGCATCGACCTGCAATCGTCCTCGACCAACGTTGATCAGGTGAGCGCCGCCCAGTGGTCCGTCGCGCCGCAGTTTGCGCAGCAGTGCGAGGTTCAACATGCCCTCGGTCGCCGGCGTGAGGGGCAGCAGCACGACGAGGATTTCACTGCGCGCCAGGAAGCGGTCGAGGGCGGCGGCGCCGTGGTGGCACTCCACACCGGAGATCGATTTGGGCGTGCTGCTCCAACCCACCACGCGAAAGCTGATGTGCTTGAGCGCCGCGGCGGCGGCGCTGCCAAGGCGGCCGAGCCCCATCACTCCGACCGTGATATCGCTCGCCGGCGCTTGATCATGGTCGCGCCAGGTGCGCGCACGCTGCTGCGCGTCGTAGAGGCGTTGTCGGCGATGCACCATCAGCACATGCAGCAGCACATACTCCACCATGCGGGAGGTGAGGTCGGGATCGACGATACGTACGATCGGAATCAGCGGCAGCGTCGGATCTTGCAGGAGATGGTCGACGCCGGCCCCGAGCGAGAACACGGCCTTGAGATTGGGAAAGGACGCGAGCGCACCGGGGGGCGGCTTCCAGGCGCATGCATAGGCGACCTCCTGCGCTGCGTCGATTCGATCAGGCCAGATGTACACGGGGCGGGCCGGCGCGAGTGCGCGAAATCGGGTAGCCCACGTTTCGGCATTCCAGCCGGTTACGACGATCGCAAGCGCTCCCTTCCCGTCACGGGCCGGCGCGGTCATGGCTCAACTCGCCCGCCCCAAAGGCGCCGATGCGATGTCGATTAAGCGCCAACCACTGCAATGCCATGATCAGATAGCCGTTGTGCAGCCGACCATCGGCCAGCGCCGCCAGCGCCACATCGATATCGACACACAGTGGTCGCGTATCCTCGGATTCGTGCGCAGCTCCCGCTCGTTCCGGCACCTTTGTCGAATCGACGACACCGAGGAACATCGCGGTGTACTCATCATTGACGCCCGGCGCTGGCAGAAAGTGGAACAACAAGTGCAGCGACTGCGGCTCAACGCCAATCTCCTCGACGCATTCGCGCCGCGCTGCCTCTTGCGGCGCCTCGCCGGCTTCCACGTGCCCGGCCACGATCTCGGTCTGCTCGCCGAGGCCCATGGCCAGATGCGCGGCGAGCCTGAACTGGCGGATCAGCACGACCACATTGCGCGCCGGGTCGACGGCAAGGACACCAATAACCTTGCCGACATGCAGTACGTCGCGCGCGAGCGACAGGACCGTCCCATCGTGACGCCGCAGGGCGACCCGATAGTGCGCAAAGGTGTGGAAGCCACGCGCCAGGACCTCAGGTGGCGAGGTCGACGCGTCGGCCGGCGCGTCAGCAAGAGTTTCGCGCGTGATCGGCGGGCTCATCCGCTACTGTGCCACTACACCCTCGGGCGCGGTCTCAAGCTTGAACGCCGCCGCGAACAGGGCACGTGTGTAGGGATCTTTCGGATTGGCGAACACCTCGCCCGCCGGACCCTCTTCAACGACTTTGCCGTTGCGCATGACCATGACCCGGCACGCGAGCGCGCCCACCACCTTGAGATCGTGCGAGATGAACACGTAGGTGAGCTCGCGGCGCTTCTGCAGGTCGCGCAGCAGGTCGACGATCTGCGCCTGGATCAGCATGTCGAGCGCGCTTGTCGGTTCGTCGAGCACCACGAACGTCGGCTCCAGCACGATGGCACGCGCCACCGCGATGCGCTGGCGCTGGCCGCCGGAAAACTCGTGCGGGTACCGGAAGCGCGTCGCCGGGTCGAGCCCAACGTCGGTCAGAGCGCGCACGACTTTCTGCTCGCGCTCAGCCGCCGTCAGGTTCGGCTGATGCACCCAGAGCCCTTCCTCGATCACGCTCGCGATCGACATGCGCGGCGACAGCGAGCCGTAGGGATCCTGGAACACGATCTGCATGTCGCGGCGATGCGGCCGCATCCGCTTGAAGCCAAGGCCGTGGATCGGCTCGCCAAGAAATACGACCGGGCCGTCCGAGGAAATGAGCCGGAGGATCGCGAGTCCGAGTGTGGTCTTGCCTGAGCCCGATTCTCCCACGATGCCGAGCGTTTCTCCCTTGCGCACCTCGATCGATACGCCGTCGACCGCCTTGATGTGACCCACGGTTCGCCGCAGAACGCCGCGTTTGATCGGGAACCAGACTTTGAGGTCGTCGGTCTTGATGACGATTGATCCGCTCGGATTAAGCTCTGGCGCTTTGCCTTTGGGCTCCGCCGCCAGGAGTTCGCGCGTATAGGGATGCTGGGGCGTGCGGAATACCTCCGCAACCGCGCCATGCTCGACGATCTTGCCCTGCTTCATGATGCAGACGCGGTCCGCGAGCTTGCGCACAATCCCAAGGTCATGGGTGATGAACAGGATCGCCATCCCGCAACGCGACTGGATCTCCTTGAGCAAACCCAGGATCTGCGCCTGCACCGTGACGTCGAGCGCAGTCGTCGGCTCGTCAGCGATCAGCAGATCGGGTTCGTTCGCCAGCGCCATCGCGATCATCACCCGCTGGCGTTGGCCGCCTGATAACTGGTGCGGATAGGCCGTGAGCCGCTCCTCCGGATCACGGATGCCGACTTGGCCCAGCAGCTCGATTATGCGGGCGCGCGCGGCGGCGCCGGCTAGTCCACGGTGCAGCAGCAGGATCTCTGCGATCTGCTTTTCGATCGTGTGCAGCGGATTGAGCGAAGTCATCGGCTCTTGGAACACGATCGTAATCTCGTCGCCGCGTACGCGTCGCATCTCGCGTTCGTTCATTGCGATCAGTTCGCGACCGTTGAATCGGATTTCACCGGAGGGATGATGCGCCGACGGGTAGGGCAGGAGCTTCATGATCGAGAGTGCGGTCACCGACTTGCCGGAGCCAGATTCGCCGACCAGCGCCAAGGTTTCGCCCTTGGCGAGGTCGAAGGACACGCGATCGACCGCCAGCGTCTCGCGTCCGCCTTGCCGAAATGCGACCGAGAGATCGCGCACCGAGAGCAGGGGAGGGGTGGTAGCGTCCATCACAAGTCACCCGAACGTTTTGCGCGGGTCAAACGCGTCGCGCACCGCCTCGCCAACAAAGATCAGCAATGACAGCATGATGGCGACCGTGAAAAATCCGGTGATCCCGAGCCACGGCGCCTGAATGTTGGCTTTGCCCTGCGAGAGCAGTTCGCCCAGCGATGGCGACCCAGGCGGCAGACCAAACCCGAGGAAATCGAGCGCGGTCAGTTGCATGACCGACGATGACACGATGAATGGCAGGAACGTGATGGTGGCCACCATGGCGTTCGGCAGCAGATGCCGGAACATGATCACGCGGTTGGACACGCCGAGTGCGCGCGCCGCCTGGATATATTCGAAATTACGGCCGCGCAGGAATTCGGCACGCACCAGCCCGACCAGCGAGACCCAGGAAAACAGCAGCAGGATGCCAAGCAACACGAAGAAGCCCGGGACCAGCATCGACGAGATGATAAGCAGGAGATAGAGCGGCGGCACCGACGTCCAGATCTCGATCACGCGCTGAAAAATGAGGTCGGTCAATCCGCCGAAAAACCCCTGTACGGCGCCCGCCGCGATGCCGATGACCGAGGAAATCGCCGTCAGGATCAGGCCAAACAGCACCGAGATGCGGAACCCATAGATAATGCGGGTGAGCACGTCGCGTCCTTGGTCGTCGGTGCCGAGCCAATTGTATTCAAGATCGCTGCAGCTCTTGAGCCCCTTGCGCTCGACGACCTGCTTGCACTGTGCTTCGGTCAGCATCCAGGTTGGCGGCGAGGGCGCGGGCGTCGGCAGATCGAGGTTGTGGGTGTTGTAGGAGTAGCGGATCGGCGGCCAGACCATGAAGCCGCCCTTCTCGGCGATCAGCTTTTGCAAGTAAGGATCGCGATAATCGGCGGCGGTTTCGAAATCGCCTCCGAAGGTGGTTTCCGGATAGGTCACGAACACCGGGAAGAACCACTTGCCCTCGTAGCTAATGAAATATGGACGATCGTTGGCGATGAACTCGGCAAACAGCGTGACGACAAATAACACCAGAAAGATCCAGAACGACAGGTAGCCGCGCCGATTGGCCTTGAAGTTCTGCCACCGCCGGCTATTGAGTGGCGACATCCGAAGCGGCCGCAGCTCGGGAGGGACAAGCAGCCCGCCCGGGGTGACGGTGGTGAGTTCCGGAGATTCCGTTGCGACGCGCTGCTCCATCTCAGGTCCTGCGCGCTTCAAAGTCGATGCGAGGATCGACCAACGTGTATGTGAGATCGGAAATCAGCCCGACCACGAGCCCGATCAGCGCAAAGATGTAGAGATTCGCGAACACCACCGGATAATCGCGGTTGAGCACGCTCTCGAAGCTCAACAGACCGAGGCCGTCGAGCGAAAAGATCGTTTCGATCAGCAGCGAGCCCGCAAAAAATGCGTGGATGAATGCGCCCGGAAAACCCGCGATGACCAGCAGCATCGCATTGCGGAAGACGTGTCCATAGAGCACCTGGCGTTGGGTGCAGCCCTTCGCGCGCGCGGTAAGCACGTATTGCTTGCGGATCTCATCCAGGAATGAGTTTTTGGTGAGCAGCGTCGTGGTTGCGAACGCGCCCAGCCCGATGGAGATCAGTGGCAGAATCAGATGCCAGAAATAGTCGAGGATCTTCTGCCACCAGGTCAGCTGCATCCAATCGTCGGACGTCAATCCCCGCAGCGGAAACCAATCGAGAAACGACCCGCCGGCGAACAGCACGATCAGCAGAATAGCGAACAGAAACCCCGGAATGGCGTAACCGACGATGATGACTGAGGAGGTCCAGACGTCGAACGGCGAGCCGTCCTTGACCGCCTTCCGGATGCCGAGTGGGATCGAAATCAGGTTGGCGAATATCGCCATCCAGATGCCGAGCGACATCGACACTGGCAGTTTCTCCCTGATCAGATCGATCACCCGCGTGTCGCGGAAATAACTCTTGCCGAAGTCGAACGTGATGAAGTTCTTCATCATCAGAAAGAAGCGCTCGTAGGCCGGCTTGTCGAAGCCGTATTGCTTCTCGAGCTTCTTGATGAACTCCGGATCGAGTCCCTGGGCGCCGCGATATTTCGAACTGGCGGAATCGAGCCCGGAGGCGCCTTGCATCTGACCGCGGGCGCCGAAATCGCCGCTGGCGGAACCGGAGATGCGGGAGGTGGCGCCCGTGTCGGAACCGGACAGCTGGGCGATCACCCGTTCCACCGGCCCGCCCGGCGCAAACTGCACCACCACAAAGGCAACGACCATGATTCCGAACAGGGTCGGAATCATCAGCAAGATGCGGCGTATGATGTAAGCGCCCATAAACTCTCTGCCAGTCCGGCTTTTGTCGTCCGGCCGACGCGGGACTCGGTTGCGGGCAACGGCCCTTCCCAGCACCGGCAAGATAGAGACCTGGCGGGCCCGGACAAGCCCGGCCAGGCGCGAAACGTTTATCCGGCCCGCTGCGACTTGCTCGCTTTATCCTGGTCGTACCACCAGGTCTCCGGAACTCCGCGGGCGTAGCGCGGTTTTGTCGCGGGTTGTCCGAAAACGTCCCAATAAGCGATCCAATGCGACGCCTTATACCACTGCGGGACCCAATATCGTCCGGCGCGAAACAGGCGATCGAGTGCGCGACAGGCGGTCACCAGCGCCGGCCGGCTGTTGGCCGCAATGATTTGCTCGATCATCGCGTCGATGGCTGGGTCGGCAACGCCGGCGAGGTTCTGTGCGCCGGGTTGGGCGGCGGCGGCGGACGAGAAATACGTACGCAACGAATCGCCGGGAGTTGTTGAGAAGCTCGCGCGCTGGACCACGATATCGAAGTCGAAATCGTCCTCGCGCTTCTTGAACTGCACCGGATCGACCTGGCGCAGGCTCGCTTCAACGCCGATGATGCCCAGGTTCTTGATGAACAGCATGTGATGCGGCTCGAACGTTCCCTCGTCGATGAGGAACTCGATGGAGAGGCGCTGGCCGCTCGGAAGCACCCGTTTGCCGTCTTTGACGACGATGCTCGCGTCCGTGAGCAGTTGTCCGGCCTTGCGCAGCAGCGTGCGGTCCTGGCCGGATCCATCCGACACCGGCGGCACGAACGGTTCGCCGAACACCTCGTCAGGCACCTTGCCGCGAAACGGCTCCAGCAGCGCGAGTTCCTCCGGCCCGGGCGGCCCCTTCGCCATCATGTCGGAATTCTGGAAAATCGAATGCGTGCGATCGTAAGCGCCGAACATGATATTCTTGTTGGTCCATTCGAAGTCGAATGCGTAGTTGAGCGCCTCGCGAAGCTTTGGATCCTTGAACTTCTCCCGCCGCGTGTTGATGAACCAGCCCTGCGCTCCGGACGGAGTGTCGTCGGGCAGGACTCCCTTCTTGACGCGCCCTTCGCGGATTGCCGGAAAGTCATAGCGCGTTTGCCACGTACGCGAGGTAAATTCCTCGCGAAACAGATATGTCTTGCCAGTAAATCCCTCGAAGCCGACGTCGCGGTCGCGATAGTATTCGAAACGCACCCGATCGAAGTTGTAGAGCCCGATCGCGACCGGGAGCTTGGCGCCCCACCAATTCTTCACGCGATCGTACGCAATCCAGCGGCCGGGCACAAATTCCCCGACCTTGTAGGGACCCGAACCGAGTGGAATGTCGAGGGTCGACTCATCGAAGCGGCGTGTCGAATAGTAGGTGCGCGAGAAGATCGGCATCGCGGCCACGAATAGCGGGACGTCGCGGGCGCGCTTCTCCTTGAACCGCACGACGACGCTATCATCGTCAACCACCCGCGCATCGATCATGTCGCGCAGCATGATCGTGATCTGGGGGTGGCCCTGCTCCTTGAGGATGTTGAGCGAGAACGCGACGTCGGCGGCGGTCAAGGGGCTTCCGTCGTGAAACAGCGCATCCCGCCGCAGCAGGAAGCGATACGTGAGGCCGTCGGGGGAGACGCGCACCGCGCGCGCCACGAGGCCATACAATGCGTCGGGCTCGTCGACGGCGCGCGTCATCAGTGACGCGAAGGTCAGTTCCATTCCCTGTGCGGCGTCCCCGCGCAGGATAAAACTGTTGAGCGAGTTAAAGGTCAGGAAGTTTTGGTTGAAGAGGGTGGTCGGTCCGATCTGCGAAAAAGTTCCGCCCTTCGGCGCACCCGGATCGACATAGTCGAAGTGCGCGAAGTCGGGCGAATATTTCAGGTCGCCGAAGACCGACAGACCGTGGCGCTCGGGATCCTGTTCCGCCATCGCGGAGCGCTGCGGGTCTGCAAACGGGACGGCCAGAGCACCAAGCGCACCGGCGCCGAGGATCAGCGAATGGCGCCGCGACAGCGCACCTCGTCCCGCCGCACGAGAAAGCAATGACGGGGAGGATCCCGTCTTGCTCATGACCGGCGTCCGAGCTTCGCGGCCCTCTCCGCATCCCACCACCAGATCGTCGGAAACGCGGCCGCGCCATATTCCGGCATCGTGTCGGGACGCCCGAAGCGGTCCCAACGAACGGTTCGCTGTTTACCGTAGGTCCATTGCGGCACGACGTAATGGTTCCACAGCAGCACCCGATCAAGCGCTCTGGTGGCGGCCACCAGTTCGTCGCGGCCCTTGGCGAAAATTACGCGGCGGATCAGCTCGTCGACTGCGGGATTCTTGATACCCGCGATGTTGCGCGACCCCGGCTGGTCGGCGGCTTGCGAGCCCCAGAAGCCGCGCTGTTCGTTGCCGGGGGAGAGCGATTGGCCCCAGGAATAGGTGATGATGTCGAAGTCGAACTGTCGCAATCGGTTCTCGTATTGCGCCTCGTCGACGGTTCGGACCGTGGCATCGATCCCGATGCGCTCGAGCGAGGGCTTGAAGAACATGGCGACGCGCTCGAATTGCGGCGATTCGACCAGAAATTCCAGGGTCAGCGGCTCGCCGGTCCTGGCATTGACCAGTGCCTGGTTGCGCACCTCGTACCCGGCCTCGCGCAGCAGCCGCAGCGCCTCGCGCAGATTGCCGCGCACCGCGTCGGGATTGCCGGCGGTCGGATTGTGATAAGGCCGCGTGAACAAGTCCGCCGGAACCTTGTCGCGCACTGTCTCCAGGATCTCGAGTTCCCGGCCCTGCGGCAGTCCGGTTGCAGCCAGTTCCGTGCCTTCGAAGAAGCTAGCGATGCGCTTGTATTGTCCGAAGAAGATTTGCTTGTTCATCTCCTCGAAGTCGAACGCAAAATTGAGAGCGCGGCGCACGCGCGGGTCCTTGAACTTGTCACGGCGCAGATTGAATACGAATGCCTGCATGATGCCGACACTGCGAATCGGAAACTCTTCCTTGATCACTCGCCCGTCCTTGACGGCGGGAAAATCGTAGGCGGTCGCCCACTCCTTGGCGCTGTTCTCCGCGCGCCAGTCGACCCGATCCGCCTTGAACGCCTCGATGGCGACAGTCGCGTCGCGGAAGTATTCGAAGCGCAGCTCGTCGAAATTATCGCGACCGATGTTCACGTTGAGGTCCTTGCCCCAATAATCTTTGACGCGCTCGAACACGATGGTGCGGGCCGGCACGAATTCCTTGATCCGATAGGCCCCATTGCCAAGCGGCGGCTCTAGCGTCGTTGCGGCGATGTCGCGTTTGTTGCCGGACTTGTCGGTGCCTTCCCACCAGTGCTTAGCGAGCACGTTGATCTGCCCGACGATCTGCGGCAGCTCGCGGTTACCCGGCTCGTCGAATGTGAACCTCACCTCGCGATCGCCGGTTTTTTCCCATTTGACGACGTGACGATAGTAGGCGGCGTAGCGCGGGTCGTTGTTCTTGAAAGCCTCGAACGAGAAGATGACATCGTCAGCCGTGACCGGCGCGCCATCGTGCCAACGCGCGTTGGGGCGCAGCCGATAGGTCGCTGACGAAAAATCATCTGGATAAGTGACGCCTTCGGCGAGCAGACCGTACTCGGTCGACACTTCATCGAGGGCGGACGCCATCAGGGTATCGTGGATGAGGTCGATGCCGGCGGAGAGCGCACCCTTCACACCGGCGACAACCATGTTGAAATTGTCAAACGTGCCGAGCGCAATCTGGCGCACGCTGCCGCCCTTGGGGGCCTGCGGGTTGACGTAGTCGAAGTGAGCGAACCCCGGGGGATATTTGACGTTTCCAAATAGCGATACCCCGTGCCGCCAGACCGGTTCCGCGGTCTGTGCCGACGCTCGCGTCAGGCGCTGCGGCGCCAACGTCGTGAACGGTAAGGCAAGTGCGCTTCCGACGAGCGCACGGCGAGTGAAGCGGATCGACACGAGGCCTCCCAGGATGTCCGTCACCAGGTGCGATGCCTCAAGATAGTGCCAGAGAGGCGGCGCATCGCATTAAACTTAACTCACGTCCCAGTAACCTGCCGGTAATGCCGGGATTGGCCCCGATCACACCGCGGCGCCAATATCGCCGCCCCGGTCGGCAACGGTCGCGGCGGGCTGACTGCCGCGGCAACATACCACCACGCGGTCAGGGCGGCGCGCGCGTCCTCGACCTGCTCACTGCTTCGGCGATGCTGCAGCGTCGGCTGGCTGTCCCGGTGCCGGCTTGCCAGCTTCGGGCTTACCGGCATCCGGCTTGCCAGCTTCGGGCTTGCCGGCTTCGGCCGTCGGTTTGGCACCTTCGGGAGGTTTGCTCGCGGTCTCGGTCGGCAGTGGCTTGGGATTGTCGGACAGCGTGTTGAGATAATCGATCACGTCGGCGCGCTGCTGTGGGCGCGGCAAGCCGGCAAACGACATCGCGGTCCCGGGAATGTATCCGCGCGGGTTCGCCAGAAAGTCGTTCAGCTCCGGGATCGTCCAATCGCCGCCCTTGGCCTTCATGGCCGCCGAATAGTTGAATCCCGGCTCGACTTTGGGCCGGCCGACGATGCCCCACAGGTTCGGGCCGACTTTGTTTGGGCCGCCCTTCTCGAACGTGTGGCAGGTCTGACAGACCTTGGCGACGGATTCGCCGCGCTTTGGGTCCGCGCTCGCAAGCAATTGCCCAAGCGATTCCTGCGGGGCGGCGGGCGCCGCACCGCCCCCTTCCGCCTTTTCCGGAATCGCGATCTCGTACCCTGGCTTGCTTGGTTCGGGCGGGCTGAAAATTGCACCGGCCGCAATGTTGAGCCCCAGAAGACACAGGCACGTGAACAGGATGGCGCCAAGGATCTTGTTGATTTCAAACGAATCCATTGCGCAACGGCTCCGGGAATTTCGGCTGGCCGGGCCGGAACTGGCCCCCTTGACGGGGCTCAGATAGCCGGTTTGCCGGGGACCTTGCAACCCGTATAAGCGAGCCGAACTGGCGCGATTTGCCTCATTGGTTCCGAGCCATGGCAGGCGAGATTTTGATCATCATTCCGGCTCGCATGGCGGCCACGCGGCTGCCCGGAAAGCCGTTGGCCGACATCGCGGGTCAACCGATGATCGTGCACGTGCTCCGGCGCGCGCAGGCCGCCGACATCGGGGACGTCGTGGTTGCCACCGACGCGGCGGCGATTGCCGACGTGGTCGAGAAGGCCGGCGGCCGCACGGTCATGACCAGGGCGGACCATGCGTCCGGCTCCGATCGGATTTTTGAGGCGCTGACCTTCCTCGACCCGCACGGGCACATCGGCACCGTCGTGAACTTGCAGGGCGATTTGCCAACCCTTGATCCGGCCGACCTGCGCGCAGCGCTCGCCCTCTTGGCGGATTCGGCCGTCGATGTCGCGACGCTCGCGGCCGAGATTTCCAAGCCCGAGGAGCGCACCGACCCCAACGTGGTCAAGGTGATCGGCACGAAGCTCGCGCCGGATCGCATGCGTGCGCTTTATTTCACGCGCGCCACCGCGCCCTATGGTGAGGGCCCGCTCTATCACCACATCGGTCTTTACGCCTATCGGCGCGCGGCGCTGGAGACCTTCGTCGCGCTACCCCCGTCTGAACTGGAGCGTCGGGAGAAGCTCGAGCAGCTCCGCCTGGTTGAGGCAGGGACACGCATCGACGTGGCGATCGTGCACTCCGTGCCCCTCGGTGTTGATACCCCTGAGGACCTCGAAACAGCCCGTTCATTGCTGTCAAAACATTGACTTCGCCACCGCGGTCCGCGTAACCCCAACACAATGAATACCGCAAAGAAAACAATGGCGTTTCAGGGCGAGCCGGGGGCGAACTCGCATATCGCCATTCGCGAGGCCTATCCGGACTATGAGCCGCTGCCGTGCCGCACGTTCGAGGATGCATTGAACGCAATCGCGGCCGGCGACGCCGAACTCGGCATGATCCCGATTGAGAACTCGCTCGCCGGACGGGTCGCCGATATCCACTATCTGATGCCGACGGCCGGACTGCACATTGTCGGCGAATGGTTTCTACCGATCCGCAACCAGCTGATGGCGCCGAGAGGTGCGACGCTTGCCGGGCTGCAATTTGTCGAGAGCCACGTGATGGCGCTCGGGCAGTGCCGCAACTTCCTGCGCAAGCTTGGCGTCAAGACCATGGTCGCGGCCGACACGGCGGGCGCGGCGCGCGAGGTTGCGGAACGCGGCGACAAAGCCCGCGCCGCAATCGCGTCGACGCTGGCGGCTGAAATCTACGGCCTCGACATCCTGGCGCCCGATATCGAAGACGAGTCGCACTCGACCACGCGTTTTCTGGTGCTCTCGCGCGAACGCCGATGGGCGGCCCGCGGCCAGGGTCCGGTCGTCACCACGTTCGTATTCCAGGTCAGGAATATCCCGGCGGCGCTCTACAAGGCGCTCGGGGGTTTTGCCACCAACGCGGTCAACATGACCAAGCTCGAGAGCTACATGATCGAGGGTAATTTCTTCGCGACGCAGTTTTATGCCGACGTCGAGGGGCACCCGGACGATCGGGGCCTGAAGCTTGCCTTGGACGAGCTGAACTTCTTCTCCGAGAAGCTCTCAATTCTCGGTGTCTATCCGGCGCACCGCTTTCGTGCGACGGCCAATGGTTCGCGCTGACGGTGAGAATGCGGCGCATTTTTCGAGGAGTGGGTTATGCCCAAGATGGTCGCGCGCACCTTGCTGATGAAGTTCACCGCGCCGTCGATGGAGCCCCAGCAGCTGCTGTCGATGATGCAGGCCGCCCAGCCGTTTTATGAGCTGTTTGGCGGCAAGCGCGCGCGACTTCTTCAAAACGCGGACTATCCCTCACGCTACATGCAGACCATCGACTACGAGGCGCCGGAGGAGATCGAGGTCAATCGCCAGCGGTTTGCCAGCGACCCTCGGCTGCAGGGATTCCTGCAGGCTTGGCGCTCGGTGATTGGGGACGGAATTGAAATCGACATCTACCAGGACGTCGCAACCGGTGAGTGACGTCAAAATGGGCAGCGGCGGGACCCCTCAATAGGGGACGGCAACACGAGGGCACGCCAAGGGTTGGGCCTGCGTTCCTGTCCTTGTTTTAGTTTTTATCATTTAATTCAATTACTTGAAGAGGCGGCCGCCTGCGCTGACAAGCCGTGTGCTGCTTTCGTGCTCGCCGACCGCGCGCCTTATTTTCCGCCCATCAGTCGGTAGAATACGCATAAAACGCCCATCGGTGGGCATTGCCCACACGCTTTCTTGACTGTGCGGGGCTTGCGCCCAATCCAATAAATATATAAAGAAATCGTTATATGTAAAAGTGCACGGGAGTGCATCATGACCACCCTGAGCGCGTTGGCGGCACGTCGGAGGTTTGAGCTTGGTGTCAATCCCAGGCTCGGCGTCTCGTTTGAATTCTTCCCGCCTCGAACGCCGGAGATGGAACAGGACTTGTGGCATGCCATCAGCCGGCTCGCGCCGGTTGGCCCGACATTCGTATCGGTGACCTATGGGGCCGGCGGGTCTACCCGCGAGCGGACGCATTCCACCATTGAACGCATTATCGCCGAGACCGATCTGATGCCGGCCGCGCATCTCACCTGCGTCGGAGCCACCAGGGCGGAGGTCTCGGCTGTGGTGAGCCGTTACTGGGCGGCGGGCGTCCGCCACATCGTGGCATTGCGCGGCGATCCGCCCGGCGGACTTGGTATTCCGTACCAGCCGCATCCCGATGGATACCGTAACGCCGCCGACCTGGTGGCGGGTATCCGGCGCGAAGTCGACGCCGAGATCACGGTATCGGCCTATCCGGAAAAGCATCCTGACAGCCCGACCGTCGAGGCTGACCTCGACATGCTGGCCGCCAAGGTCGACGCCGGCGCGACCCGTGCCATCACCCAGTTCTTTTTCGATAACGATCTCTACTTTCGTTACGTCGATCGTGTTCGCGCGCGCGGCATCGACGTGCCGGTGGTGCCTGGCATCCTGCCGGTGCAGAACATCAATCAGGTGAAGCAATTCGCCCAGCGCTGCGGAACGAGCGTGCCGGGGTGGCTCGCGCGGCGGTTCGAGGGGCTCGATAACGATCCGGCCACCCGCAAGCTGATCGCCGCAACGGTAACGTCCGAACAAGTGCTCGACCTGGTCGCCCGCGGTGTGCGCGACTTCCACTTCTACACCATGAACCGCGCCGACCTGGTGTACGCAATCTGTCATCTCCTCGATGTACGTCCGCAATCGCTCGCCGCTGCCGACCTGCACCACGAACCGGTTGCGAGGGTCCTGTCATGACCCACCTTCCGGTTTCGCCGGTCGAAACCAAGCTGCGCGAGTTAGCCGCGCAGCGCATTCTGGTGCTCGACGGTGCCATGGGCACGATGATCCAGGCACTCCATCTCGATGAGGCGGGGTTTCGCGGCGCGCGTTTCGACGCCTGGAATCGTGAATTGCGCGGCAACAACGATCTGCTCAATCTGACGCGGCCGCAGGCGATCCACGATCTGCATCTGACGTACCTTCGCGCCGGCGTCGACATCATCGCGACCAATACCTTCTCCTCGACGTCGATCGCCCAGAGCGACTACGGCACCGAGAGCCTTGCCTACGAGCTCAACCTGAAGGGCGCTAGGCTGGCGCGCGCCGCTGCCGACATTGCGGAAGCCGACGATGCGCGGCCGCGGTTTGTTGCCGGCGCGATCGGGCCCACCAACCGCACCGCGTCGATCTCACCGGACGTGGCCAACCCCGGATTCCGGGCGATCACCTTCGATCAGCTGCGCACGGCCTACGCGGAGCAGGTCCGTGGGCTGCTCGACGGCGGCGCCGACATTCTGCTGGTCGAGACCATTTTCGACACACTCAACGCCAAAGCCGCGCTCTACGCGATTTCGGATGTCTGCGAGCTGCGCGGTGGGCGCGTGCCGGTCATGATCTCCGGCACGATCACGGACCGGTCCGGGCGCCTCCTGTCGGGCCAGACCCCGACCGCGTTCTGGCATTCGATTGCACACGCGCGACCGTTCTCGGTCGGCTTCAACTGTGCGCTCGGGGCCCGCGAGATGCGCGCCCACATCGCCGAGATGGCGCAAGTCGCCGACACGCTGATCTGCGCGTATCCCAATGCCGGCCTGCCGAACGCGTTCGGACGTTACGACGAGAGCGCCCCGAAAATGGGAGCGCAAATGGAGGAGTTCGCGACCGCCGGTCTGGTCAACATCGTCGGGGGGTGCTGCGGCACAACCCCGGAGCATATCCGTGCCATTGTGCGCGCCGTCGCCGGCAAGCGGCCGCGCGCGATTCCGAAGATCGAGCCGCGGCTCCGGCTCTCGGGATTCGAGCCGTTCACGCTCACGCCGGAAATCCCGTTCGTGAACATCGGCGAGCGCACCAACGTCACCGGATCGGCGCGCTTTCGCAAGCTGATCAAGGCTGGCGATTTTGCCGGGGCGCTCGCGGTCGCGCGCGATCAGGTTGAGAACGGTGCCCAGATCATCGACGTCAACATGGACGAAGGGCTGCTCGACTCGGAGGCCGCCATGGTGACGTTTCTCAACCTGCTGGTTGCGGAGCCCGACATCGCGCGCGTGCCGGTGATGGTCGACTCCTCGAAATTCACCGTGATCGAAGCCGGGCTGAAATGCCTGCAGGGCAAAGCGGTGGTGAACTCGATCTCGCTCAAGGAAGGCGAGGCGGAGTTCATACGGCAGGCCCGGATCGTGCGCCGGTACGGTGCTGCCGTAGTGGTGATGGGGTTTGACGAACGGGGCCAGGCCGACACGCTCGAGCGCAAGACCACGATTGCGCGCCGCGCTTATGACATCCTCACCCAGCAGGTCGGGTTCCCGCCCCAGGACATCATCTTCGATCCCAACATCTTCGCGATCGCGACCGGGATCGAAGAACACAACAACTATGGCCTCGCTTTTATCGAAGCCACGCGCTGGATCCGCCAGAATCTGCCGGGCGCGCACGTGTCGGGCGGCGTATCAAACTTGTCGTTCGCGTTCCGCGGCAACGAGGCGGTGCGAGAAGCCATGCACTCGGTGTTCCTGTTCCACGCGATCACGGCCGGCATGGATCTCGGCATCGTCAACGCCGGCCAGATCGCAGTTTATGACGACCTCGATCCGGATTTGCGCACTGCCTGCGAGGACGTCGTCCTCAACCGCAGGCCTGACGCGGGCGAGCGGCTGCTGGCGCTGGCGGAACGCTTCCGCGGCCAGGGCCACCAGGAGAAAGAGGTTGACGTCGCCTGGCGGGCCTGGCCGGTCGAGAAGCGGCTCGCGCACGCACTGGTGCACGGCATTACCGATTTCATCGAAACCGACGTCGAGGAGGCGCGCCTCGCGGCCGATCGTCCGCTCTCGGTGATCGAAGGCCCGCTGATGGACGGCATGAACACGGTCGGCGACTTGTTCGGCTCCGGGCGCATGTTCCTGCCGCAGGTGGTCAAGTCCGCGCGCGTGATGAAACAGGCGGTGGCTTGCCTGCTACCCTACATGGAGCGGGAAAAAGACAGCGCGAATGGAAGATCCGCCGGCAAGATCGTGATGGCGACGGTCAAAGGCGACGTCCACGACATCGGCAAGAACATCGTCGGCGTGGTTCTGCAATGCAACAACTACGAGGTCGTCGATCTCGGCGTTATGGTGCCGGCGGAAAAGATTCTGGAGGCCGCCACGGCTGAAAAGGCCGACATTGTCGGACTCTCCGGCCTGATCACCCCGTCGCTCGACGAGATGTGTCATGTGGCGGCCGAGTTCGAGCGCAACGGGTTTGATATTCCGCTTCTGATCGGCGGTGCGACCACGAGCCGCGTTCATACCGCGGTGAAGATTCACCCGAACTATCAGCGCGGCCAGGCCGTCCACGTCAATGATGCGAGCCGCGCGGTGGGTGTCGCAGGCGCGTTGCTGTCGCGCGAGCGGCGCGCGCAATATGTGGCCGATGTGCAGGCCGAATACGCCCGCGTCGCCGCTGCCCATGGCCGCGCCGAGCGCGACAAGCGCCGGCTGCCGCTGCGGGCGGCACGCGATAATGCGCTCCGGCTCGATTGGTCGAGCTATCGCCCGCCGCGGCCGAGCTTCCTCGGTGCGCGCACCTTCGATGACTACGCGCTCGCCGATCTGATCGAGTTCATCGACTGGACCCCATTCTTCTCGACCTGGGAGCTGACCGGCAAATATCCGGCCATCCTCGACGACGCGAAATTCGGGGCCGCCGCGCGCGCGCTGTTCGGCGATGCCCAAAAGATGTTGGCGCGCATCGTCGAGGAGCGCTGGTTTCGCGCAGCCGCGGCGGTTGGCTTCTGGCCGGCCAACCAGGCTGGCGACGACATCAACGTCTATGGCGACGAAGAACGTTCGGCGCCCTTAGTAGTGCTGCACACCTTGCGTCAGCAGCTCGAGCGTAAGGATGGGCGCCCGAACGTCGCGCTGGCCGACTTTGTTGCGAAGCCGGGAGTGCCGGACTACATCGGCGCCTTCCTGGTGACGGCCGGCATCGGCGAGGATGTGATCGCCGAGCGTTTCAAGGCAGCGAACGATGACTATTCGGCGATCCTCGCAAAGGCGCTTGCCGATCGTCTGGCAGAGGCGTTCGCCGAGCGGCTGCATTGGGAGGCCCGCCGGACGCTGTGGGGTTATGCCAAGGACGAGGCGCTCTCCACCGCCGACATCATCGCGGAGCAGTATCGCGGCATTCGACCGGCGCCGGGCTATCCGGCGCAGCCCGACCATACTGAAAAGGGAACGCTGTTCCATTTGCTCGGCGCCGCTGATGGCAGTCTCGGCATCCGCCTCACCGAAAGCTTCGCGATGTGGCCGGGCGCTGCCGTGTGCGGGCTTTATTTCAGTCACCCGGAGGCGCGCTACTTCGGTGTCGGCAAGATCGAGCGCGATCAGGTCGAGGACTACGCACGGCGCAAGGGCTGGAGCGTCGCCGAGGGCGAGCGCTGGCTCGCGCCGATCCTCAACTACGTGCCGGAGCGCGAGCAGGCCGTGGAGAGCGCGGCGGCGTGACCGCGTTGCCGCTGCCGGCTACTTCGTTTCCGAATCCTTTGCCATCTGCGCCAAAGCTTCCTGCACGGTCGTCATGAACTGGGACGGGAAGATAATGGTCGAGTTCTTTTCGGTGGCGATCTCCGCCATGGTCTGCAGCGTGCGCAGCTGAAGCGCCACGGGATGCTGCGCGATGATGTCGGCAGCCTGCCCGAGCTTGACGGAAGCCTGGTACTCGCCTTCGGCCGCGACGATCTTGGCCCGCCGCTCGCGCTCGGCCTCGGCTTCCTTGGCCATGGCGCGCTGCATGTTCTCCGGCAATACGATGTCCTTGATCTCGACCGCGGTAACCTGCGTGCCCCAGGGCTCCGTGTGCCGGTCGATCACGTTCTTGATTTCCTCGTTGATGCTCGACGTGTCGGAGAGCAACTGATCGAGGCTGAAGCGTCCAACCACATTCCGCACGGTAGTCTGGCTGATCTGGTTGATTGCGTTGTAGACGTTCTCGATCGCGATCACCGCCTTTTCCGGATCGGTGATGTGATAGTACGCGACCGCCGCGATATCGATCGACACGTTGTCCTTGGTGATGATCCGCTGCGAGGGGATCTGCATGGTGACGGTGCGCAGCGACACGCGCACCATCGACTGGAACGGAACGAAAATGAACGTCAGTCCCGGCCCGCGGACGCCCTCGAATCTGCCGAGAAAAAACACGACGCCGCGCTCGTATTGTCGCAGCACGCGGAATGAGCCGAGGATGTAGAGGACGATCGCAATGCCGATAATGAGACTGGTCATGGCGTTCCCATTTGGTTGTCGCGCCGGACGTAAGGACGTCCCCCTCGACGGTGATTTTCCATATTTACTGGCTGAAGGACAGAGCTAAGCTAGCGCCCCGAACCCGAAGTTCGCACACACTGTGCCGCGAGTTGGAATGCGGACTTCGGGTTCAAAGGGGCACTAGAATCATAGATTCGCCAGTGTCCATTCGATTCCGAAGTTCGCGTCGAGCGGGCTGCAAGGTGTGGCGAACTTCGGAATCGGGACATTGGGTGTGCACCGCTCGTCCTTCGTCACGAACCGCGAGGTGAACGATGTTGTCACGCCGCCAGATGCTGATGTCATCCGCGGGCGCGCTAGCGGCCCCCGCGATCGGAACGACGGCATGGGGCGATGAAAACTGGCCGACGCGCGAAGTGCATGCGATCTGCATGTTCCCGCCCGGCACCGGCGCCGATATCTACGTGCGCTTCTTCGCCCGCAAGCTGCAGGACGCGATCGGCAAGACGGTCGTCGTTGAGAACAAGGTCGGCGCCTTCGGCAACATCGCCAACGAGTACGTCGCGCGCGCAAAGCCAGACGGCTACACGATCTACATCGCGCCGACCAACCTGCTGGCAATCGCGCCGCACCTTTACACCAGGCTCTCGTACGATCCGCTGAACGATTTCGAGTCCGTTACGACCCTGTTTAAGCTGCCGTTCATCCTGAATGTTTCCGGCGACAGCCCGTTCAAGAGCGTGGCGGACCTCACGGCCTATCTCAGGGAGCGGGGGGATCGGGCTTCCTACGCGTCGGTATCGACGGTCAGTCTCGTCAGCGCCGAGCTGTTTAAGGCCCAGTTCGGGCTACGCACGGTCGAAGTCAAATACAAGGAATCGAGCGCCGCGTTGGCCGACCTATGGGGCGGCAACGTTGTGTTCCTCTATCTTGATCCCGTCGGCAGCGCGGCGCGCGTCGCCGCCGGCAAGCTGCGGCCGCTGGCGGTGACCACTGCGAAACGCGTCGAGGCCCTCAAGGATATTCCGGGCTCGGCCGAAGTCGGCATCATGAACTCGGACGTGTTTTCGTGGTGGTCCGTGCACACGCCGAGGGGCGTGCCCAAGCCAATCCTCGACAAGCTGGAGTGGGTCTTCAACCAGATCGTTGCTGATGCGGACACCAGGGAGTTTCTGGCGAAATCGGGCTCCGACGTGTTCCCGGGCAACGCCAGGCTCGCGCGCGAGTTGCTGATCAAAGGACTCAAGGATTGGGGTGGCTACGTGAAACTCGCGAAGATAGAGCCGTTGTCGTGATCGCAGCCGGAATCGTCGGGCTCGGCTGGTGGGGACGGATCATCGCCGCGACGCTAGCGGACAGCCGCAATGTCCGGCTCGTGGCGGCGGCGGATGTGAATCCGGACGCGAAAACATTTGCGGGCGCGCACGGTCTCACGTTTACCACTGACGTCAACCAACTGATCACGGACCCCGGCATCGACGCGGTCATTCTGTGCACGCCGCATACCTTGCATTGCGATCAGATTATGCGCGCCGCCGCCGCCGGCAAACACGTGTTCTGCGAAAAGCCGCTGGCGCTCACTCGCGCCGACGCGCGACGCGCAATTGACGCATGCAACGCCAAAGGCGTCGTGCTCGCGGTCGGCCACGAACGTCGATTTGAGCCGCCGACCCTCGATCTGCGCCGGCGCGTTGAAGCGGGGGAACTCGGGACGCTGCTGCAAATCGAGGCGAACTTCAGCCAGGACAAGTTCCTGACGCTCCCAGCCGACAATTGGCGCCTGTCGGAACGCGACGCTCCGGCCGGGCCAATGACCGCTACCGGCATCCATCTCTTGGATCTTGGCATCAGCTTTCTGGGCCGGCCGGCCGCGGCACTGGCGCGCGTGAGTGCGCTGAGCGGCAAGCTGCCGAACGGTGACACGCTCGCCGTGCTGGTCGGCTTCGAGCACGGCACCAATCTGATGATCAGTGCGATCTTGGCGACGCCGTTCGAGGGGCGGTTTGCGGTCTACGGCACCCGCGGCTGGATCGAGATCCGCGACAAAAGCCATCCGGAACACCCGACCGGCTGGACCGTGATCCGGCAGTTCAGCGGACGCGATCGCGAAGTTGCTGATTACGCGCCACTGTCGGGCGTGCGCAACAACCTCGAGGCCTTTGCGAAGGCAGCGGCCGGCGGGCCGGCCTATCCGATGCCGCAGCAGCAGATGATCGACAACATCGCGGCGCTTGAAGCGATCTTCACATCGGCCAAGAGCGGAACGGTCGTCGCGGTCGAACGTTGACGCCAAAAAACATCTTGGAGCGTGTGTCCGAGGTAGCTCCTGCAAGCCATGGTCGGCGCCTGCAATATATAACTTGACAGGAATATACCTGCAAGGTTATATATTCTTCGTGGAATCATCGTTTGCCATTGTCGCAGAGCCCAATCGACGGGCCATCTTGAGCCTGTTGCTCTCGTCTGAGCGCTCCGTTGGCGAGATCGAAGACGAGCTTCGATTGTCACAGCCGTCCGTCTCCAAGCACTTGCGAGTGCTGCGAGAGGCTGGGTTCGTGGAATCGCGAATTGAAGCGCAGCGGCGCCTCTATCGACTGAGACCGGAGCCGTTCAAGGAACTCGACGAATGGCTCGTTCCCTTCCGGCGCGTCTGGTCAAAGCACATCGATGCCCTGGAACGACACTTGGACAAGCTGGAAAAAGCGTCCTCTTTGAAAGGAAAGAAAAGACATGGGAAGTCGTGAGCAATACGCACCAGGTGCCGCTTCCGGCGCTGAGGTCCGAAAGGACGGAGAGAAGTGGGTGCTCGTTCTCGTCCGCGACCTCCGTCACCCTCCTGCAAAGGTTTGGGAGGCGCTCACGGACCCCGAGCATCTCCGCGAATGGGCGCCGTTCGATTCCAACCGGAACCTCGGCGCCGTCGGTGGCGCGACGCTTACGACGGTCGGTGCGCCGACGCCGCACGTCTCCGAGACCCACGTGAAGCGGGCCGACGCGCCCAAAGTGCTCGAATTCAGCTGGGGCGGACAAGACATCCGCTGGGAACTGGAGCCGCGCTCAGGCGGCACTCGGCTCACGCTCTGGCACAACATCGACCGTCGATTCATATCGATGGGCGCTGCGGGCTGGCACATCTGCTTGGATGTGTTGGAGCGGCTTCTCGTTGGTCAGCCCATCGGGCGCATCGTCGGCGCTGACGCCATGAAGTTCGGCGGCTGGCAGCGATTGAACGCCGAGTATGCAGAGCAGTTCGGCGTTGAGCCCCCCAGTTGGCCGCCCAACGCCCCGAAGCCTTGAAGAACAGAGTGGCCAAAAACTAGTTTCCGCAATCGACCGAACGTCCCTCGATGCGGCACCGGCCGAACGGCTGGCCATGCGTACCGTAGTCCGTGATGGTCCATTGGTCGGGTGCCGCGTCCGGCGTGCGTTCAAGCATGGAAAAGCCGAATGTGCGCGGCTTGGCGATACCGGCCTTGATCTGCATGCCGTTCACCACGAGCCCGACCGGGTTGGTCGGAGCATCCGGCGACAGCTTATCGCCGCCGTGGCCGGATACGATTGTCACCGGAATGTCCTCCACATAGGCGTCCACCTCGAACTTGTGTTGATGCCCGTTGAGCATCAGCTGCACGTTGGCCGGGATGTTGCCTTTGGCGGCCAGTGCCAAGGTCTTGTTGTCGCCGCCGGACTTCTCGGGCACTTCGGTTCCGTCGGTCGACCAGATCACGCGATGGAACGCGAGCCAAACGATGCCGCTCGGCGCCAGCCTGGCGACCGATTTGAACTGCTCGCGGAAAAGCGCCGCCTGCTGCTCATCAGCCTTGTCCTCTCGCGCCACCGCCGTGTCCATGACCACGACCGAGACCCCGCCGATGTCGGCGACGAAGGGCTCGGCTGTCGCGAGGCAGCCCTCACGCCCGGCTTTCGGATCGAGCGGATAGGGATCGAGCGTGCGAACCCAGCCGATGCCGCCGCGCGCGCATTTCTCATGATTACCGCGCACGAAGACCCAGGGAGCTGCTTCGAGCAGCAGCCGGGCCGGCGCGAAGAAATCCGCGCGCCACGACGCCCAGGTGTCGCCAAACGGGCTGCCGGCACAGCCGAGATTGCCGGCGAGGCACGCCGTCTCGCGATAGTAGAAATCCCCGACGTGAATGACGAGGTCGGGCCTTAACGTCGATGCAACATCGGCGCCGACCTGGAACGGCCACAGGGCCGAATCATTGCAGGCCTGATTGAACGAATCCTTGAGACGGCAACCGGTGTCGCCGATCAGCAGAACGCGGGTCGGTCGCGCGACCGGCAGTGGCACCGGAAAGCCGTCGATGGTTACGACCTTCGCGTCTGGTGGGATCGGCAGCGAACAGACCCGGATGGGGAAATCACCTCCCGGCTCCGAGCGGGTGCGCATCGGCTGGGCGACGCTGTTGATTGTTGCTTGCGGGCACTGCGGTTTGTCGGTGATGGCGCGTGCTTCCAGGCCACCCGGAACATATTGCACCCACCGCGCGTCTTCGGCCGCCCAGGAGGCGGTCGACATCGCCACGATCAATGCGCCGCACAAAACCGCGCGCGTCGTCAGTTGCATGAACTTCCCCAAGCCGTCCGCGAATTTTGGCGCAGACAAGCACACCGCGCGGGCGCGCGGCAATCACAATGCTGCTTTTCTAGAACGTTGCCAAACTGCCGCATGCGCCGACGCGCGACGCTTTGTCGGCACCCGCCAAGCCGAAATCAGCCGGCTTTGGGACCTTCCGGCTCGAAGTTGAGTGCAACGCCGTTGATGCAATAACGCAGATGGGTGGGCGGCGGGCCGTCGTCGAAAACATGCCCGAGGTGGCTGCCGCAGCGGCTGCAATGAACCTCAGTGCGCACCATCCCGTAGGTACGGTCGCGCGAGGTCTCAACCGAACCAGGGACCGGATCGTTGAAACTCGGCCAACCGGTTCCGCTTTCGAATTTCTTCATCGACTTGAACAGCGGCTGGCCGCAGCCCACGCAACTGAACGTTCCGCTGCGCTTCTCATGGTTCAGTGCGCAGCTTCCCGGCCGCTCGGTCCCGTGTCCGCGCATGATGTGATACTGCTCGGGCGTCAGCAGGCGACGCCACTCGGTGTCGGTGTGGGTCACCGGAAATTGTTTGTTCTGCACGTTTGCCTCCTGCGTGCGAAAGATCAGTTGGTGTTGTTCGCGGTCACCAGCACCGGCGTCGGACGGTAGCGGTCGGGGAACAGCCGTTTCAGGTTCTCGATCTTGGGCAGGTCATTGTAGACAATGTAAAGATTGTTTGGGTGCAGCGTCGCGTAATCCTGGTGATAGCCTTCGGCCGGATAGAACGCGGTCAGTGCGCCAACCTTGGTCACGATCGGCTGCGTGAACTTACCGGCACGATCGAGTTGCGCGATATAGGCGGTTGCGATCTTTGCCTGCGCGTCGTTCGTCGTGAAGATCTGCGAGCGGTATTGTGGCCCCTCGTCCGGCCCCTGCCGGTTGAGTTCGGTCGGGTCGTGGGCGACCGAGAAGTAGATCTGCAGGATCGTCCCGTAGCTGATCACGGTCGGATCGAAGGTGACCTCGACCGACTCGGCGTGGCCGGTGCGACCGGAGCTGACGGTTTCGTAGTTGGCGCTCTCCTTCGAGCCGCCCGCGTAGCCGGACACAGCTTTGGTGACCCCTTTGGTGTGCTGGAACACGGCCTGCACCCCCCAGAAGCATCCGCCGGCAAGAACCGCCGTCTGCAGTCCGCCCGCCTCTGCGGCAGCTTGGTCCATGGCCGGCGCTGGCAGCACGACGGCCTGCTCGGCTTGCGCGGCCGGGCCCATGATCAAGCGGCCAACGCCGATCAGCGCGATCGCCGTTGCGCCGACGAGCAACAGATTTCGCCGAAGCATCATGGTTCCTCCTCCCGTTTTCGCGGCTTGACCGCCGCAGCCAAGATAGGAAGCCCGTCAAGCCGCCGCCAATAACAAAGTTTCACAGCAGCTTGATGCTCGCGCGCCGGTCCGCACCCTTGTCGGTCCGACCCGACTAGGCTTCGATGGCAAGGCGTCGGGGGCTTAGCCAATGCCTTCATTCAAAGCCATCCGGGCCCGTGCCGCCAAGCGTAAGGGCGGTGACGCCGCACTGGCGGCCCTGCTGCCAAAAGTGGTGGCGCCAAAGACGCTTGCCAAGCTGCCGGACAGCGAGGCCTTGGCCGAGATGGCGAAGCGCATCTTTTCGGCCGGCTTTGTGTGGCGGGTCATCGAGGCCAAATGGCCGGGCTTCGAGCAAGCATTCCTTGGCTTTGCGCCGGAAAAGCTCAATTTTCGGCCCGACGAGTTTTGGGAGGGGCTTGCCCGCGACCAGCGCATCGTGCGCAACCCGCAGAAAATCAAGGCGATACGGCACAACGCCGCGTTCGTCGCCGACATTGCGCGCCAGCATGGGAGTTTCGGCAAGTTTCTGGCCGATTGGCCCGGCACCGATCAGATCGGTTTGCTCGACTTCTTGGGCAAGCACGGTTCCCGGCTGGGCGGGCGCACCGGTCAGTATTTCCTGCGGTTTGTCGGCAAGGACAGCTTCATCACCTCGCATGACGTCGTTGCATGCCTGCGCGACGCCGGGTTGGACATCTCCGAAGAGCCGGGCTCCAAGAGGGAGTTGAAGAAGATCCAGGATCAGTTCAACGCCTGGGCGCAGGAAACCGGGCTGCCGTTCACCCATCTGTCCCGCATTTGCGCGATGTCGATTGGCGAGAATTACGATGCCGCGACCCTGCGCCGACGGGGCGGCGCCGAAGAGGAATGAACGCGGATCGAGCCGGGTGGGGCAGTCCGGCCGGCCGTTGTGGCAAGAAGGCGCCGGTTGGACAAAATCGACCGCCGGGACCCCGGAAATCCCGGAACGCTGGTCCGCAGTGGCACAGTCTATGCCAATAATGCGGCCCAAAAGCCCTGGGGTGGGGCGGGAATTAATCGGAGCGTTGTGGAGTCGGTTTTGCAGGCGATCGGGGTGCGGTCCTGATTGCGAAGTGCCGCGATTGGGGGCGATCGTGCGGGGGCTGGTTCTGGGGGGGGTCGCGCTGTTCGCGCTCGCGGCAAGCGAGCCGGCCCGCTGCGCCGAATTGACCGTGCCCGCGTCCGGTGCGTCAAACCCCAGTGCCTATGATTGGAGCGGCCTCTACCTTGGGGGCCATATGGGCTATGCCTGGGGACGCTCCGGCTTCACCGCAACATCGATCGGCCCATTTGCCCCGGCGTTTGCCGGCTCTCTCGACTTCTCCCCGCTGCCGAACGGGTGGACCGGGACGGGCAGCTATTTTGCCGGACTGCAGGCCGGCTACAACCTGATGCTGCCGTCGCGGCTGGTCGTCGGGTTCGAGGCTGACGCGCTGTTTCCGAGCCTGGTGGCGGGCGGGCAGGCGATCCGCACGGTAAGGCCGCGCGACGCCGAGTTTGACGAAGTCATGTTGATCGCGGGCACCGCGCGCGGGCGTCTCGGCTACGCTGTCGGCAACTGGCTGCCCTACGCGACCGCCGGGTTCGCCTGGACCTTTGATCGCGCGATCTGGACGGAGTTTGCAAGCGACGGCTCGCACACCGCCGAGCGCCAGCTGCTCTGGCGGTTCGGCTGGACGCTTGGCGCCGGCGTCGAGTTCCCGATCGCGCCGAATTGGACCGTACGGGCCGAATATCTGTTCACCGAGTATAACGGCCACGGCGCGACCTTTCCGGGCGCTGTCGAGCACGTCCAGACGTCGAACCTCAGCGCATCTGAGCTGCGGGTCGGGCTGAATTCTCGGTTGCCAACTGATGGCGCGCGATCGAACGCCACCACGAGCCAAACCCTTCCTCCGGACCTTGGAGAGAATTTCGCGATCCACGCACAAACGACATTCATCAGCCAGTATGCGTTTCCGTTTCGCAATCCCTATCAGGGGCGCAACAGCCTCGCGTCGAACTCCGGGCGCGAGGGATGGGACGTTACGCTCTATGCGGGCTTTCGGCCCTGGCAGGGGGCGGAGATCTGGATCAACCCGGAGATCGATCAAGGTTTCGCGCTCAGTGATTTCCACGGGGTCGCGGGATTTGTAAACAACGACCCGAGCAAAGGGGCGAGCTATCCGTTTGCGCGCATTCAGCGCGCCTTCTTCCAGCAGACCATCGATCTCGGTGGTGAGGTTCACAAGGTCGAGGCAGATCTCAATCAGT
The DNA here is from genome assembly GCA_051985675.1 of Xanthobacteraceae bacterium. Taxonomy (GTDB): domain Bacteria; phylum Pseudomonadota; class Alphaproteobacteria; order Rhizobiales; family Xanthobacteraceae; genus JAFAXD01. The sequence goes on from JBPYFJ010000065.1 coordinate 78,338, forward strand.
TCGCGATGACGCTGACCGCGAACCGGCTGGTGATCACTGCCGGGAAGTTCGCCCTTGGCGACATCTTCGACCTCAACAAGTATGCGCAGGACGCCCGCACCGATTTCATGAACCTGGCGATCGTCAGCACCGGAACGTTCGACTACGCCGCAGACACGTTCGGCTACACCTATGGCGCAGCGGCGGAATGGTACCAAGGTCCCTGGGCGCTGCGGGTCGGCTATTTCGATCTGTCGCGGATCTCGGCCGGAGAAGAACTGGATCCAGCCTTTCGCCAGTTCCAATGGGTCGGCGAAATCGAGCACCGCCACGACCTGTTCGGACAACCGGGCAAGCTCCTGGTCACGGCCTTTTTCAGTCGCGGCCGTTTCGGTACCTACAACGACGCGGTTTCATTGGCGCAGCTGACGGGCCTGCCCGCCAACGTCGCGGTGGTGGCACGGCCCAACAGCCGCAGCGGCATCAGTGCGAACCTGGAGCAGCAGCTCACGCCTGACTTGGGCTTTTTTGCCCGCGCCGGAATGGCCAACGGCAATGTGCAGGACTACGAAATCACCGACATCGACCGGACGGTTGCGGTTGGCCTCTCGCAATCCGGCAAACCGTGGGGCCGCCCGAACGACACGCTCGGCGTGGCGGGCGCTGTCGACAACATCAGCAGCGCGCATCAGGCTTATTTCAACGCTGGCGGTCTCGGGGTCGTGATCGGCGACGGCATGCTGCCGCACCCTGGTCTCGAACAGATCATCGAGACCTATTACCGCTACGAATTGTCCTCGCTCTGGGACGTCACGCTCGATTATCAGTTCGTCAACAATCCGGCCTATAACCGCGATCGCGGACCCGTGTCCGTCGTTGCGGTGCGCCTGCATGCGGATTTCTGAAGATTGATCATGAAATCGCCCGGGCCGCCGTCACTTCGACCTCGACCTTGAACTCCGGACGCGTGAAGCCCGAGACGATTACCAGCGTCGAGGCGAATGCGTCGCCCGCAACGTAGCGCGAACGCACGGCCCCATAGACCGGGAAATAGGCGCGGTCGGTCACGAACGCGTTGAACCGTACGACGTCCGCGAACGTCATGCCGGCCTCGGTCAGGATCGCTTTGATGTTCTCGAAGCACAGAACACACTGCGCTTCGACATCGTCCGGGACGGTGTCGTCCGCAGCGACCCCGAGTTGCCCCGAGGTGACCAGCAACTGGGCGCCGGGGGGCACCAGCACGGCGTGGCTGTAGCGCGCGAACGGGGCGCGAATCCCGGTGGGATTGATCGGGCGATTCATGACTTGGCGAGCTCCGCGCGCAGCGTGCATGATGTGGTCGACTCGATCAGGCTCCGCAGGGCCAGGGGATCCATGATTGTTTGCTCCTCACCGCCGGGTCGGCGCATTGATACCGTGATGAACCACGAGATTCTACGGCGCGTTGCGAACCCGCCAGGGCATCGCCAGGCTGGCGAACTTTGCTTGGAGTACTTGCATGCCGCCTGACATCGTCGCGCTGCCCGGCGCGGACCGCTATCGGATCGCCAACGTGCGGGTGCCGGTCGACCTCGCCCCCGAGCTCGCGGACAGCGCGGACGCCGATCGAACCGCGCGCTGCGACATCATCGTTGATACAGGCCGTATCACCGCCCTCGCTCCGCTGGGCGCGGCGCCGGCGGCGGAACTTCCGGCGGTTGATCTCGACGGCGGCATCGCGCTGCCGCGCTTTGTCGACATGCACACCCACATCGACAAGGGTCATATCTGGGCGCGGCGGCCCAATCTCGACGGGTCCTTCTTTGGCGCGCGCTCGGCGGTGGCGGCCGACCGCGAGGCCAACTGGGACGCCGAGGACGTGCGCGCCCGAATGGATTTTTCGCTCCGGTGCGCGCTCGCGCACGGCACCGGGGCGCTGCGCACGCATCTCGACTCCATCGGTCCGCAGACGATGATCTCCTGGCCGGTGTTCGCCGAGATGCGTCAGACCTGGAAGGACCGCATCGCCCTCCAGGCGGTCGCGCTGTTTCCCACCGATCTCGCCGTGGACGACGAACCACAGTTCCGCTCGATCGTGAACACGGTCGCTCGCCATGGCGGCACGCTCGGCGGCATCACATTCCTTGGACAAGCGCCCGGGCCGAAGCTCGAGCTCGCACTCGAGCGGACATTCGGTCTCGCGTCAGCCCATGGTCTCGACATCGACCTGCATGTCGATGAAAGCACGTCGCCGGATGCGCGCAGTCTCGAGCACATCGCGCTCGCGGCACTACGTCATCGCTTCCGGGGCCGGGTTGTGGTCGGGCATTGCTGCTCATTGGCGCTCGCGCCCGTTGCCGAGCTCAAGCGCATCATCGGGCTTCTGGGAGAAGCCGGCCTAGCCGTCGTGTCGCTCCCGATGGCCAACATGTACCTGCAGGACCGCAGCCCAGGCCGCACGCCCCGGCTGCGCGGGGTCGCGCCGGTGCTCGAGCTCGACGCCGCCGGAATCGCAGTTGCGGTTGCGAGCGATAATACCCGGGATCCATTCTACGCTTACGGCGATCTTGACATGCTCGAAGTGTTTCGCGAGGCGACTCGCATCGCTCAACTGGATCACTCCGATCGGCCGTGGCTGCGCCTCCTCGGCAGCGGCCCTGCGGACATCATCGGCCTTCCCGGGCATGGCCGCATCGCTGCGGGCGGGCCGGCCGATCTGGTGCTGACCCGCGCGCGCACCACGCAGGAACTCATCTCGCGCCCGCAGACTGATCGCGTCGTGCTGGTGGGCGGCCGTGCGATCGACACGACGCTCCCGGATTACCGGGAGCTTGATCGGCTCATTGCCCGATAACCCGCGGTCATGCCAGCCGGTCGAGCGAGAACCGCGTCACGTCGTGCAGCAGCTTGATGAATTGCGCCGCGCGGAACTCAGCGGTCGCCTTCCCCTTCTCGGCGGTGGCGCGGGACGCATCGCCCGCCGCACCCGCCGGATGCAGATCCTGGGCGATCCAGCCAAACGCGGTGTGGCCGGTTGGGCGCAGCAGCTCGAATTCGTTCGAGATGCGGATTGTCGCCGGCGCAAAATTGTCGGCCTTGTCCATGTGCACCAGCTCGGGCCGGAAATGCAGCATCAGCGACGTCTCGATATCGCCCGCATGGATTCCGACCGCGAGCTCCTGGTCGGTATAGAGGCCCTTGGGCTGCCCGAAGCGCCCCCAGTGACAGGCGACCACCAGCATTTGCAGCCGCACCCGCAAATCGCGCGCCACCATGCTGATGACGTCGACGTTCCCGCCGTGCGAGTTGACCAGGATCAGCTTGCGCAGGCCCGCGCGCTGCACGGCCTCGCCGATTTCAATCCACGACCGCAGCGCCGTCTCGCCGGTCAATGTGATGGTTCCGGGCGAACGGAGATGCTCGTTTGATTTTCCGACCGCCTGGGTCGGCAGGAACAGGACGGCGAGGTCGTCGGGCAACTGCCGAATGGTCTCGGCGATCATGCCTTCCGCGATGGCGGTATCGGTCGCGACCGGCAGATGTGGGCCGTGCTGCTCGGTGGCGGCGATCGGCAGAACGGCGATCGTCGTCTCTGGGTCGAGGCCGACGAAGTCATTGGTATTAAGTTCACTCCAGAAGCGTTTGCGCATCATCTCGGCCCAGTTAGCGCCGCGCTAAAAGCGGCTCATCGCGCGTTCGACCTTGTCGATGAACGCGGCCCGATCTGCGTCGGTGGCGACGTTCATGTGGTAGAGCGCATAATAATCAACGCGCGCGCGCCAGTCTGCAAACCAAGGCAGGTAGCGCTTGACCATTTTACGCGGCGGATCGCCGACCGCGAGCGCCCGTATGCGCGGGCGCCCGTAGGTCGCAATTCCGGCGATGCGCCGCAAATTTCCCAGCAGGGGCTTGGCGCGCGTGGGATTCGATAAATCGAACGCAACCCCAGGCATCATCATGCGATCGAAATAGCCCTTGAGCATGGCCGGCATGCCAAAGCTCCAGACCGGAAATTGCACGATCAGCGCGTCGGCGGCACGCAGCCGGGCGACATAGCCGGCAAGCCCGGCTTGGTTGCGGGCTGTGTCGTGATAGTCGCGCCGCTCCGCCTCCCACATCACCGGATCGAACCTGTCGTCGTAGAGGTCGAGCAGGTCGACCTCGTGGCGCGCCGCGGCGAGCCCTGCGAGCGCACGGGCGCGGATCGCGGCGTGGAAGCTCGTCGCCTGCGGATGGCAATAGAGGTAGTGCACCCGCATGCTTACGTCCGGACCGGCACGTAGCTTCGCATTTTCCCCGGATTGAGCAGCCCATAGGGATCGACCTCGGCCTTGTAGCCGGCCTGGTCGGCGTCGGCCCGCTTGTGTCGGCTGCCGTCCTCGAGCGTGAAGACGTGCGGATTTGCGATCATCACCCCGTGCTGCTCATGCAGCGCGATGATCTCGTTGAGCCGTTCGGCATTGCGGTAGCGCACGATCGGAAGTGCGCTGCAAGTCACGCGTCCGCCGAAGCGGATGAACTCGGTGTGCGGCAACACCTCGCCGGGGAACATCGCCCACATCTCGCGGACGGACTCGATCACACGGTCATGCGGAAACAGGCATTGCAGATAGGTGATCGTACGGTCCTGTTTGAGCCAATGCAGCGTGGTGTGATTCCAGGTGTATTCATAGAGCGGCACGACGTTCGGAGAGTCGTCGTGCGCAACTTCGTAGGTGGTCGTGCCCCGCCCGCCCAGGATCGCCTTGAACGTCTCGAGCGAGGGCTGTGCGATCATCGCAAACACGACGCTCTTGCCGTCCGGAAGATGCGGTCGAAGCGCTGGAAAATTTGCCGGAATCGGCCAGATCATCGGCGTGAGGAGCTTCTTGATCACGCCGTCTGCCAGCGCCACGTCATAGCCGAACCGCATGGCCTCGAAGAAATCGTCGAATGCGACGATCAAATCGATCCACGGCCAGGCCGGAGCCAGCGGCATCTCCAATGCCGTGATGATGCCGGTCGTGCCATAGGCGCGGTTGATCTTCTGTGCAGCATCGCCGCGCAGCTCGATGACGCGGGGTTGTTCTTCGGCGGTCACGATCCGGGCCGCCAGGATGTTGCCGGGCTCGCGCAGACCCCCGTAGGTCACGGAACCGATCCCGCCGGAGCCGCCGGCCACGAATCCGCCGATAGTGGCGCTGCGCTTGGTGGATGGGTGCATGCGCAGCTCCCACCCGGCCGGGCGCGTCAGCGCGTCGATGTCATGCATCTTGGCGCCGGCCTGAACTCGAACAGCCCCCGGCGTGTGCCATTCGACCGCATTCAAGCCGTTGATGTCGAGCAACACGCCGCCTTCAAGCGGGACGGCCTGCCCGTAGTTTCCGGTGCCGCCAGCCCGCACAGTGAGCGGGATGCGCAGGCGCGCGCAGGCGGCGGCCGCTCGGACGACATCGCTTTCGTCACGCGGTGCCACCAGGATATCGGCCGCCTTGCCGGCGAGCTGCTCGTTGAGGACCGGGCTATACCAAAAGAAATCGCGCGACCGCCGCCGGACCGAGACCGGGTCCGTCACCGTCGGCACCCCATCGATCGCGGCAATCAACCCCTCGATGTCATAGCGGGGCTCGCTCGCCCGGTTGATCGCGCTGCGTGTGGAAGCCATGCCGTGCATCCGGACAAGATAGTTGAACGACCTTGGTAATTGGCACGCCGGCGTCGGCCGCGGCAAGGCGCGACGGTCAACGCCGGCCCGCACGCTTGGAGCCCGATGAATTATGCCTATAATTCGGTCGGGCGCTTGCATTATTCATGGGCAAAGCGCGTTTTGGCGACATTGCTATCGACGCGCCGCGGCGGCATAGCTGTTGCAGCAGAGATCGCGGACGTGGCCAACCGGGCACAGTTCCCGGACGCATGCCGCGGCATAGGACCTACGGGGAAACAGATCATGCGCGCAATGAAATATCGTATTGATCGCCGTCGCGCCCTTCGACTTCTGGGTGGCACTGCTGCGGTGTCCTTGGTCTCGGTTCCGGGCGCGCGTGTGCAGGCGCAGACGCTCGACAAGGTCAGTTATCAGACCAACTGGCGGGCGGAAGCCGAGCATGGCGGCTTCTACCTGGCGGTCGCCAACGGCATCTACAAGAAATACGGCATCGACTGCGACCTGCGCATGGGTGGACCGCAGCAGAACCCGTCGCAGATGCTCCTGGGCGGCCGCGTCGACATGATCATGTCGAGTGCTTTCGAAGGTCTCAACTACGTGAAGGAGAACCTGCCATTCCTGTGTATTGCGGCGATCTTCCAAAAAGATCCGCAAGTGCTGATCTCCCACCCCAACGTCGGCAACGACACACTTGCCAACCTGAAAGGCAAGCCGATTCTGATCGGCGCCGCTGGGCGTACCAGCTATTGGCCGTTCCTCCGCATCAAGTTCGGATTTACCGACGATCAGATTCGCCCATACACCTTCAACATGGCGCCGTTCCTCGCAGACAAGAACATTTCGCAGCAGGGATTTCTCTCGGCTGAACCTTACGCGATCATGCAGGCCGGCGTGAACCCGGTGATCCACCTGCTCGCCGACGCCGGGTTCGAGAACTATCAGACGACCATCAACATCTCGCGCAAGATGGTGGACGAGAAGAAGGACTTGGTGCAGCGTTTCGTTACTGCTTCGCTCGAGGGCTGGGCCGAATACATGAAGGGTGGGCCCGCCAACGAGGCCGCGAACGCCATGATCAAGAAGGACAACCCCGAAATGTCGGATGACAAGATCGCCTACGCGATCAGGGTCATGAACGAGAAAGGTATTGTCCGGTCCGGCGACGCGCTGAAACTCGGCATTGGCGCGATGACCGATCAGCGCTGGAAGAGCTTCTACGAGACCATGACGGATGCCGGCGTGTTCCCCAAGGGCCTCGACGCGAAGAAGGCCTACAGTCTCGAATTCGTCAACAAGGGTGTCGGGGCGTGATCGCGCACCGCGCAGCGCCAGCCGCTAGACCTACGTGTCCACGAGTCCGGTAAGCACCTCGACTGTCGCGGGAACAGGCACGCCGCACGCCGCCGCCGGGCGCCCGCTTGTCTTGATCCGCGATGTCTCCAAGCTGTTCTCGAACGGCACGCTCGCAATCCGCGGCGTCAATCTCGATATCGCGGCGGGCGAATTCCTGAGCCTGCTCGGGCCCTCCGGATGCGGCAAATCCACGTTGTTGCGCATCATTGCCGGACTTGGCGCTCCGACCGCCGGAACGGTGTCGTGGCCGACTTCGACGCATGACGCGAGCGGCCGCGCGCAGCGTCAACTCGGCTTCGTGTTCCAGGACGCGACGCTGATGCCCTGGGCCAACGTGATGCGCAACGTCATGCTGCCGCTGACGCTGGCGCGCGAGGCCAAGGCCGAAGCCGCGCCCCGGGCCGCCGAGATGATCGAACTTGTCGGCCTCAAGGGTTTCGAGAAGGCCTATCCGCGCGAGCTCTCCGGCGGCATGCGCATGCGCGTATCGATCGCCCGTGCGCTGGTGACCCGGCCCCGCATCTTGCTCATGGACGAGCCGTTCGCCGCGCTCGACGAGATCACGCGCCACAAGCTCAACGACGACTTGCTGGCGCTGTGGTGGCAACAGCGATTCACGGTCGTTTTTGTGACGCATTCGGTCTTCGAGTCGGTCTACCTGTCGCAGCGCATCGTGGTGATGGCGGCGCGGCCGGGGCGGATCATGGCCGACTTTGCGGTCGACGCCCCCTATCCGCGCGACAGTCTGTTTCGCACGTCGGCCGATTATGGGCGCATCTGCCGCGTCGCTTCCGAGGCCCTTGCGCGCGCGATCGCCGCATGAACGACATGTCCCCTGCGCCGACAGTCGCCCACAACGGAACCGACGCCGAAGCGCGGCCGGTGTTTCGCGAGGAACGCCGCATTCTTGGGCTGGCGGCGAGTACCTGGCCGGGCATTATCGCGCCGGTCGTGATTGGAATAGTGATGCTATGCGCCTGGGAGGCGCTGGTCCGGATCAAGGGGATCCCGTCCTACATTCTTCCCGGCCCGCTGTTGATCGCGCAGACGTTGATCGCTGATTGGGGCACGCTGTCGGAAGCGCTGCTCATCACGCTGCGCATCACCTTTGCGGCGCTCTTCGCCGCGATCACCGTGGGGGTTGCGCTCGCGATCATCTTCACCCAGTCGAAGTGGCTCGAGAAATCGTTGTTTCCCTATGCGGTGATCCTGCAAGTCACGCCGATCGTCGCGATCGCTCCGCTGATCATTATCTGGGTCGGCGACATCAAACTGTCGCTGCTGATCTGCGCCTGGATCGTCGCGTTCTTCCCGATTCTGTCCAACACCATCATCGGATTGAACTCCGCCGATCACAATCTGATCAATCTGTTTCAGCTCTACGGCGCGAGCCGCTGGCAGACGCTGCGCTACCTGCGCTTGCCGGCGGCGCTGCCGTTCTTCCTGGCCGGATTGAAGATCTCCGGCGGTCTGGCGCTCATCGGCGCCGTGGTGGCGGAATTCGTGGCCGGATCGGGCGGGAGCGCCTCCGGCCTCGCCTACCGGATTCTCGAATCCGGCTATCAGTTGCGAATCCCGCGCATGTTCGCGGCCCTGCTGCTGATCTCGCTCAGCGGAATTGCGATCTTCTTTGTGACCAGCGTGATTGCTCACCTCGCGCTGCGCCGCTGGCATGAAAGCGCGGTGGTGCGGGAAAACTGAGCGTGACGGTTGCCGAGCGCGCTTAGTTCAGGCCAAACAACTTGCGCGCGTTGCCGCCCGCGATCGCCGCGATCGTCTTGTCGTCGAAGCCTTCGACCGACGCAACGTGGCCGACCGGATCGTACTCGCCCATATCGTAGGGATAATCCGTCCCCATCAGGATGCGATCAGGACCGAATACGCGAACCAGGTTCTCCAACTGGTGCGGCGTGAACACCACCGTGTCGAAGTAGAACTTGCGCAGGTAGTGCGTCGGCGGCTTCGGCAGGGCGCCGTGCGAGTCCGAGCGTGCGCCCCAGGCGTGGTCCATACGTCCCGAATAGGCGGTCGCGAACGCACCACCGTGCACCGCCAGGATCCTCAGATTCGGAAAGCGTTCGAGTACGCCGTCGAAAATGAGGTTGTGGACCGCAATCGTCGTGTCGAGCGGATTGCCGATCACATTGTTGAAGTAGTAGCGGGCCAGCCGGCTAGGGGCCGTGAAGCCCTGCGGATGAATGACGACCAATGCTCGGAGCGCTTCGGCTTTGGCCCAGAACGGATCAAAGGCCGGATCGGACAACTCGCGGCCGTCCACATTGGTCAGGATCTGCACGCCCTTGAAGCCCATCGTACGCATGCAGCGCTCGAGTTCGCTGGCTGCCGCGTCCGCATCTGGAAGCGGTACCGTGCCGAACGGAACAAACCGGTCGGGCCGCCGCGCGGCGAATTCAGCAAGACCGTCGTTGATCATGCGGGCAGCCCTGAGGGCAATCTCGGATGGCACGTTGTAGTAACACTGCATCGGCGTCGGCTTGATCGCCTGGACGGCGATGCCCATGGCATCGAGATCGGCCAGCCGTTCGTTCAATGTGGTGAGGCGAGAACGGCGATCGGCATCCTGCTTTTTGCCGAGCGTGATCGTGTCCTGGGCGGCGGTCGCGTGCGCTGGCGGAAGATGGGGCTTCACCAGATCCGCAGCAGCCTCGATCATGACGTGGGAGTGGATATCGAGCGTGCCCGATCGTGGGCGCCGCGCATCGACCCGCGCAGGGTCGTGCGTGCGCGCGGCGGTCAGCGTGTATTTGCTCCAGATGTCGGGCATGCGATCTCCCCTATTGCGATTGCGTCAGGCGGCGTGCGGCCGGACAATATCAAGTCTGCGCTTGGTGTCGCCGGAATTCGCGTAGCCGCAACCAGACCGCGATGCCTACCCCAACAACCGCTACGAGGATCAACGCGACCAGTAATGCCGAGCGTTCGAGCCACGCGATCGCCGGCACGCACAACGCCATCACCAGCCCCAGCAGCGAGACCTGCCAGTCAAGCGTATGCACACCGGCGATGAATGTGCCGAGCGCCAGCAGCATCAGAATGGCCAGCCCGGTCGCATCGGCGTTGAGCATGGTCTGCACGGTTGGTAGCAGCACAAGGTTCATCGCGCCCAGAATCGCGAGCCAATGCAAAATCTGCGTCCAGATCAGCCGAATCCGATCGTTCCGGGTCTCGGCATGGCGCCATCCCGTGACGATGCACAGGATTCCGATCATCACCGCGAGAAACTCCCAGTAATCGATCAGCGCCCGTCTGGCGAAGCTCGTGTAGGCGATGCCGAAGATGGTCAGCACCCACACCACCCCATAGGGCAGCTCACGCAGCCAAAAATGAAAGTGCGAGTGCCCGGTGCTGTTCATACCGTAGTCTCCACCCCGACGATCAACGCGGGTCCATTCGTGTTTCCATCCGCATGCGCGCTGGACCCATGCGACACGCATAATAGCCGCGACGAGACGGCAAAGCTGAGCGATTGCAAAACGCCATGCATGTTGTTGATGTCGGTGCAAGTTCCTTGCAGCCCGCCCATGGATGCCTCTCTCGCGGAATTGGGCATCCATGGTCACAACGGCGATAAAAACCGCGTTTATTCAATAGGTTGTCATGGATGCCCGGATTCGCCCAAAATGGGCATCCATGAGGGCATCCATGGTGGCAAAGCGACCGTTTTGCCGGATTCCCCGTCGGCAGGCCGGAATAGCGCGCAGTTGGCAAAAAACAGAGAGTGGACCACGTGGACGCAAGCACATCCAAGACGGGCCGGCGCGAGGATCATCGGCTCGTGTCCGGGCACGGCAAATACACCGCCGATTGGAATCTCGAAGGTCAGGCGCACGCCTGGTTTCTGCGCAGCGACCATGCCCATGCCGAGATCGTTTCGATCGACACCAGCGCCGCCTTGGCGGTTCCAGGTGTGCTCGCCGTCCTGACCGGCGCCGACGTGGCCAAAGCCGCGTTCAAAACGCCGCCCGCGATCATGTTCATGAAGGGCAAGGGCGGGAGTTCCTTCAAGCTGCCGCATCGCCATGCGCTGGCGCACGAGCGCGTCCGCTTCGTGGGCGAGCCGGTGGCGCTGGTCGTCGCCGAGAGCGAGGCCGCGGCCCAGGACGGCGCCGAGCGCATCGCGGTCGAGTACCGCGATCTCCCGGCCGTGATCGATGCGCAGGCCGCGCTCGCGGCTGGCGCGCCGGTGCTGCATGCGGACGTACCCGGTAATGTCGGCATGGAATACGAATACGGTGCGCTCGCACCGACCGAAGCCGCGTTTGCCAAGGCCGCCCACGTGGCGCGTATTACGCTCGATGCGCAGCGCATCGCCGGCAACCCGATGGAGCCGAAAGCGTGCCTTGCCTCGTTCAATCCGACAACCGGCTTCTACGATGTTTACTTGCCGACCCAGGGAATGGCCGACGTCCGCGGTGGCTTCGCGCACGTGGCTGGTGTTGCGCCGGACAAGATCCGCATTCACGCCAACGACGTGGGGGGCGCCTTCGGAGTGCGCAACGAGGTCTATCCGGAATTCGCCGCCCTGTTCCTGGCGACGCGGCTGCTGGGCCGCCCGGTGAAGTGGGTCGGAACGCGCGCTGAAAGCATCCTGAGTGATCACCATGGACGCGGCGCTACGCTCACCGGCGCGCTTGCGCTCGACGCGGACGGCAATTTCCTCGGACTCCGCATCGAGTGGCTGGTGAACATGGGGGCCTACGCATCCAACGCGGGTCCGTTCATCAACACCGGCGCCGCGCCGACCTCAAGCGCGATCAACGCCTATCGGATTCCGGCTGCCTACGGATCGCATCAGCTCGTGTTCACCAATACGACGCCGACAACGGCCTATCGCGGCGCCGGCCGGCCAAACGTCGCTTATCTGGCGGAGCGCCTGGTCGACGAGGCGGCGCGCATTACCGGGATCGATCGCGTCGCACTGCGTCGCAAGAACCTGATCCCGAAGACGGCTTTCCCCTACAAGACGCCGACCGGCTCAACCTACGACAGCGGCGATCCTCCGGGTCTCTTGAAGCAGGCCCTGGAGGAAGCGGACTGGAAGGGTTTTGAGCGCCGGCGCCGCGCGGCTAAGCGCAGCGGGAAGCTGCGCGGCATCGGCTGTGCGGTCTTCATCGAGCCGTCGGGCGGGGTCGGCCAGGAGGAAATTGCGATCCGCTTCGACGCGAATGGTTCGCTCGATCTCTTCACGCTGTCCGGCGCGTCCGGACAGGGCCATGAGACCGTGTTTCCGGAACTCGTCGCCGACATCCTGGGGATTGCGTCCGACAAGGTCAGATTGCGCGCGAGCGATCCGGAGGGGCCGCTGCTTGTCGGTACGGGCAGCTTTGGCTCGCGTTCGCTCATAAGCCATGGCGGCGCGCTCGCGACCGGGGCACGCGAGGTCATCCGCAAGGGTGCGGAGCTCGCTGCCAGGGAGCTCGAAGTGGCCGAAACTGATCTCGTGTTCGAACAAGGTCGCTACCGGGTGTCCGGCACCGACGTCTCCATCAACCTGGCAGACTTGGCGATGAAATTGTCTGGCGGCGGCGCTCACCCGCTCAACACAACCATCAAGATCAATACCTCGGCGGCGTTCCCAAGCGGGGCACACGTGTGCGAGGTCGAGATTGATGCGGCAACCGGCGTCCTCGAGCTCATTCGCTACGTCGCGGTCGATGACGCGGGCAAGATCTACAATCACGCGATCGTCGAAGGCCAGGTCATCGGCGGCTTGGTGCAAGGCATCGGCCAGGCCATGGGCGAGCATTGCGTCTACGAGCCGGAGACCGGCCAGCTGCTGACCGGCACGTTCATGGACTACTACATGCCGCGCGCGGACGTGCTGCCGGAACTTGCGCTGCGCGATCGCCCGGTGCCGTCACCAGCAAACCCCCTGGGCGCCAAAGGCGCAGGCGAAGCGGGCACGACCGGCTCGATCCCGACGATCGCCAACGCGGTGATCGATGCGCTGGCACCCTGCGGCGTCACGCATCTCGACATGCCGTTCACGCCGCATCGCATCTGGGAAGCGTTGCGGACCGCGAAGTCGACCTGATCCGATACGACGCGAGCCCCGCGCGATCAGGCCTTGAAGTGTTTCGACAGCTTCAGGCTCTGAGCCTGATAGTTTGACCCGATGCCTTCGCCATAGAGCTTGTCCGGGCGCGCCAGCATCTTCTCGTAAATGAGGCGACCCACGATCTGGCCGTGTTCGAGGATGAATGGCACTTCGCGCGAGCGAACCTCGAGAACGGCGCGCGCACCGGTGCCGCCTGCGCCCGCGTAGCCAAATCCGGGGTCAAAGAAGCCCGCATAATGGACGCGGAACTCGCCGACCAGCGGATCGAACGGCACCATTTCGGCGGCATAGTCCGGGGGCACCTGCACGGCCTCCTTGGAGGCCAGGATGTAGAACTCGTCCGGATCAAGGATCAGCTTGCTGTCGCGCGCGGAGATTGGCTCCCAGAAATCCGCGACCTCGTAGCCGGCGCGGTGATCCACATCGATCACCCCGGTATGGCGTTTGGCGCGGTAGCCGATCAGCGAACCGAAGCCGGCAAGATCGACCCCGACTGCGATGCCTTCGCTGACGTCAGCCTTGTCGTCGTCGACCAATCGTTCGGCGGCATGCAGGGAGGCGAGTGCTGCCGCGTCGAGCGTCGCGGCACCGCGCCGAAACCGGATCTGCGACAGGCGCGAGCCGGCACGCACCAGCACCGGAAACGTGCGAGGACTGATCTCTGCATAAAGCGGGCCGGTGTAGCCTGCGCCAACACGATCGAACCCGCGGGTGCCGTCCGCGATCACGCGGGTGAACACGTCGAGACGACCGGTCGAACTCTTCGGATTGGCAGAGGCCGCAATGTCGGCCGGAAGCGCAAGCCGCTCCTGCAACGGCACGATGTAGACGCAGCCCGTTTCCAGCACTGCGCCTTCGCCGAGATTGATCTGGTGCAGCTTGAGCGCCGCGATGCGGTCGGCGACTGACGTGCCGGGGCCCGGCAGGAAGCTTGCGCGCACCCGGTAGGCGGTATCGCCCAAGCGCAGATCGAGGCTCGCAGGCTGGATTTGCGCCGGCACGAACGGGCACGCCGGAACGATGGCGCCGGCCCGCGCAAGCGCATCGATCATGCGGTCAGGCAATATGCCCTTGTCGGCGGTGTTGAGAGCGGGCGCCATATCGGGCGATGATCTACCCAATAGCGGCCTTGACGGAAAGCCGCGCCGCTTGTTAGGAACGGGTTGTCCCGTGGTCATTTGAGCCGGCCGGCTTGCAGCCACGTTAAATAAATCGCTAAAAGGCCGGGGGACCTGTGGAACCCGGCTCGGAACATTCCGGCCGGGATTTTTGTTGGAGGTCCTCATGCCTGCGCCTGCGCGCCGCTATCGTCCAGAAACCGAACTTGTTCACGCCGGCGGTCTACGCTCGCCGTTCGGCGAAACCTCGGAGGCCCTGTTTCTCACGCAGGGCTTTGTCTACGAGAGCGCCGAGCAGTGCGAGGCGCGCTTCAAGGGCGAAGAGCCGGGCTTTCTCTATTCGCGCTTCTCCAATCCGACCGTCGCGATGTTCGAACGGCGGATGGCGACCTTCGAGGGGGCCGAAGCGGCGCGCGCGACCGCGACCGGCATGGCGGCCGTGACGACGGCATTGGTCGGGCAACTGAAGGCTGGCGATCACGTGGTGGCCGCCAAGGCGCTATTCGGCTCCTGTCGCTGGGTCGTCGAGGATTTCCTGCCGCGCTTCGGCGTCGCCTCGACCCTCGTCGACGGCACCGATCTCGACCAATGGCAAAAGGCGGTACGCCCCAATACCAAGACGTTCTTTCTCGAGAGCCCGACCAATCCGGTGCTCGAGGTCATCGACATAACCGCGGTCGCGAAGATCGCTCACGCCGCCGGGGCCACTCTGGTGGTCGACAACGTGTTCGCCACGCCGCTGTGGCAAAGTCCGCTTGCGCTTGGTGCTGACGTGGTCGTCTATTCGGCCACCAAACACATCGATGGCCAGGGACGCTGCCTGGGCGGGATCATTCTGGCGTCGGATAAATTCATCCAGGACAACATTCATCAATTCATCCGTCAGACCGGCCCCTCGATGTCGCCGTTCAACGCCTGGGTCTTGCTCAAGGGCCTTGAAACCCTGCACCTGCGCGTGCGCCGCCAAACCGAGACGGCGGCCGCCGTTGCGGCGGCGCTGGCCGACCATCCCAAGATCACGCGGCTGATCTATCCTGGCCGGCCCGACCATCCGCAGGCGGATGTGGTGCGGCGGCAGATGTCGGGCGGCTCGACCCTCGTTGCTTTCGAGGTGGCGGGCGGCAAGGGCGGAACGTTCCGGTTCCTCAATGGGCTCAAGCTTATTCGCATCACCAACAATCTGGGGGACGCCAAAAGCCTCGTCACCCATCCGGCGACAACGACGCACCAGCGCTTGACCCCGGAGGCCCGCGCCGAACTCGGAATCACTGACGGCACCGTGCGCTTTTCCGCCGGGCTCGAGCATCCCGACGATGTGATTGCCGATCTGCAAACGGCGCTGGAGCGGACCTGAACCAGGAATCGGGTGGCCAGCGATCAGTCGTCAGATCTGGGGGTCGACCGACTACCGGTTATTGCGTTGCCGGCCCGTTGTTGGGGCGGACCACTGCGGGCAATGCGTGGGCTGACGTAATGGCACGCTTGGCTGCATCCGAGATGGCGGTGCACAGGAGTTTGGCCCAGCAGCCATAACCCCAATCATTCATGTGCAAGCCATCGGATGACGTGAACGCGTCAAACGTCATCCCGCGGCGGTCGTGCCAATGTCGCATGAGCGCGAAGCGACGAAAGATGTTGACCTTGGTGCTGCTGGCGGTCGTAGCGATCAGCTGGACCATTCCCTCCGCTTCCGGCTTGGCGATCACCTTCGGAGCAAACTGAGGATCGACCAGCAACACGTCGGATCCTGCGTCCTTAATCTCCTGGATGCCTTCGCGGATCAATTTGCCGATCTCCTCAATCGGCAGATCGCGCAGCGCCGCGTTGGTGCCGAGTTGCCAGATCACCAGATCGGGCTTCTCTTCGATGACGTCCTGCCGGAAACGCGCCAGCATCTCGGCGGCGTCCTGACCGTTCACCCCGCGATTGAGGACGATGACCGGCACATCCGGATAGAGCCTGTTGAGCTCGGCCGCGAGCCGGCTCGGATAGGAGGAATTGGACGAACTCGCGCCAGCGCCAGCGGTCGACGATGATCCGATGGCGACAATCTTCACCGGTTCATGGGCCGCCAACCGCGAACCGACATGGACCAGCGGCCGTTCCAGGCGCACGAGATCGGTCGGCCCGTCGCAGGTCGTCGGCCCGTCGGCGGCCACCGCTGGCGTCAGAGAAAAAAACAGAGCTGCAAGGAGGGCGGTGGTGCGGCACGCCCCCCGATATCCTTGTCCCATCGTTGTCGGCGTCCCGTCGTGCGGCTCGGCTGTCGGTCCGAGCACTCTGGTTTTTTAATAGGGCGGTTCTACCAGCGGTGCGGCGCAATATGCTACCTTATTTTTATTAATGTTGGTCGGGCGTCGCCGGCCCCGTCATGTTCGCGGCTTTCACGATCAGGTCCGCCAACAGCTCCGCGATGCATTGGTGAACCTGTTCCGCCGTATCAATTTTTTTCGTTGCCTCGACGAGATCGAAGGTACCCAGTTCGACCCATTGCCGCATCACAGCGAAGCGGTCGAACAAGGGCACCTGGTGTTGCAGCGCAACGAAACGCATGGCCTCCGCATAGGGTAGCACCCCGATCATCGACTCGGTCCGGGGGCTATATTGCTGGTTCATCAGAATGACATCGCTCTTGCCGGCCTGGATGGCTTCAACGCCGTCGTCGACTGCGGATCTGAACGTTTCCGTATCGACGCGCCGAATGGCATCGACCGTCCCGGTTTGCCAGATCACCAACGCGGGCTTGTCGGTGCTGACGATGTGCTCGATCTCCTTTTCCAGGTCTTCCGCGGTCGTGCGCGGCTTGGCGTGGGTGGTGACCTTGACGGTGACGCCCGGCAGCTGCTTGCTAAGTGCGGCCTCCAATCGCGACGGATAGGCTTCCTGTTTGCCGGCTGGCCCCGCTAGCAAGCTCGATAGCGTCCCTACCACCGCGATGTTGAGCTGTTTGTTGGCGATGGCGGCCGCAACCTGCGGCAGCGGATAGTCTGCGGGAACCAGGTGCGCCGCGACCGCACACTCGTCGTGCGTCTGCGCAATGGTTCCGGACGTGCCCAACAGCGCGCCGATCAGTGCAATCGCTAGCACTCTCATGCCTCGCCTCCCGCGAGGTCGGCATCCGGCGGGCGGGATCCCGAGCTCCGTCCTTCGATGTTTTTATACCACGTCAAAAGCCAGGCGACCGCAATCATGAGGACGATGCCGGTGGCGCTGGCCAGGATCTGAGCGGTGATGGATTCAGAGACTTGCACCATGAAAAAATGCGCTGCAAACGCCAGGAACACGCCGAGGCAGAAGATTTCCAGGGAATGCTGCCCGCAGACGATCGCCGGGCGCAACCAGGCGCTTTTGAGCACCGGCCAATCGCGTGGAACAAACCGCACCGTGATGACGGCCAGCGACAGGAAATGCACAAACCGCAGAACATCAAGATTGGTCTTATCGATCGGATACATCCAATCCGACAGCCATCGCGGCACAAGATAACCGGTGCGCGGGAAATACCAGGTCATCACGATCAGGAATGCGAATACCAGGTACGCGACAGCCAATCCAAGCACGATGCGCGAGCGCATGAAGCCATGAAGACGTTCGGCGCCGCCGATCGCGCACCAGGCACCGAACGCGAACAGCAACTGCCACGCAAAAGGATTGAAAGCCCAGGTTCCTTCCGGATAGGCGGGCAGGTTGATATCGAACTGCAGCGCCGCAATGTAGATGACGAGCGAGGTCGCGAGCGCGAGCGTTGGTTGTCGCAATAGCACCCAAAGGTACAGCGGAAACGTGGTCAACAACACGATGTAGAGCGGCAATATATCCATGTTGGCCGGCTTGAACTTGAGCAACAGGGCTTCATAAAGCGTCACGTCCGGCTGACGCAGGAAGTCGAAAATGCCCATTTCCTCCGCGAATAGCGGGTTTTCGAAGCTGCGCGACACATAGGCGATCTCCGCCAGGTAGATCACGAACAGAAAGATGTGCGCGACATAGACCTGCCAGGCGCGTTTGAGAATGCGCGCGCCCGCCACCACAACCCCGCGGTCGCGCATCGCGCGCCCGTACACGAACGCCGCCGTGTAGCCCGAAATGAACACGAAGATCTCAGTCGCATCGCTGAACCCGTAGTTGCGGATGGTGATCCAGCTGACGATGTTGGACGGGATGTGATCGAGGAAGATCAGCCAAAGCGCAATGCCGCGAAACAGGTCGAGCCTGAGGTCGCGTTCGATCGGGGTCGTACGACTCCTCGGGGTCGCCAAATCATGGGATACTGGCGCGCTGATGCCGGCGGGTGCACGAACGCCGCCGTCGCGGTAAGCTTGCTTGTTCGCCGATACATCAACCATTGGATTTCGCGCCATGTACCGGACTGTCACCCATAACATCCAGGTAACGGTGACGCCCCGTTTTTTGCCCGAACGGTCCTCTCACGAAAAGAACTATTTCTTCTGGAGTTACACGGTCGAAATCAGCAACCGGAGTCAGGAGACCGTACAGCTCAAGACGCGCCATTGGCGGATAACCGATGCTTTCGGACGCGTTCAGGAAGTCCGCGGCGCCGGTGTCGTCGGCGAGGAGCCGGTGCTCGAGCCCGGCGCTTCATTCGAATACACCAGCGGAGTACCGTTGCCGACGCCCTCCGGCTTCATGGTCGGCACCTACGGCATGGTGAGCCGAAGCGGCGAGCGGTTCAACATCGACATTCCGGCGTTCTCGCTCGATAGCCCAGACGGCAAGCGAACGATCAATTAATCGCACCTGTGCGCCTAGTTGAGCCGGTGGGCGCCGACGTCCTCGGGCGCAAACACGTATTTCGAACTGCAGAACTCGCAGGTCACCGAAATCGCGCCATTTTCGACCATGTGGTCGCGGTCCTCCTGAGGGAAACTCTCAAGCATCGCTTTGACGCTGGCGCGCGAACACGAGCATTTTGATTGCACCGGCTGGGTGCTGAACACTCGCACCCCGCGCTCGTGAAACAGCCGATAGAGCAGCCGCTCGCTCGACAGCTCTGGATCGATCAGCTCGATATCGGTCACAGTCTGGATCAGGGATCGGCCTTCGACCCAAGCCTCGTCCTCCGCCAGCTGGTGCGGCTTGGTGCCATCCGGCGCGTCGCCCGGGTCGAAGTCGGGCCCGCGCATGCGTTCCGACTTGGCCGGAAGGAACTGCAGCATGATGCCGCCGGCCCGCCAGCGGTGCTGCGGTCCGCCCGCGCCCGCGGAGAACTCCTCGGCGACCGCGAGCCGTACCCGCGTCGGGATTTGCTCCGAGCGGAAGAAGTACTCATGGGCTGCATCTTCGAGCCCGCCGCCGACGAGGGCCACCAGACCCTGATAGCGGCTCATCTCGACACCCTGGTCGATCGTCATCGCCAGATGACCGCGCCCCATCAGCTCGCCGGCCGACGTCCTGCCGGCGGCGATCGCGGCCGACACGTCGTTGGGATCAAACCGCGCGCACGCCCGCACGCTGCCCGGCGTGACATAGTCGACGACCAGCATGCTTACCGGACCGTCGGTTTTGGTTTGCATGATGAAACGCCCGTCAAACTTGAGCGACGAGCCCAGCAAAACGGCAAGCACCACGGCCTCGCCGAGCAGTTTTGCGACTGGCAGGGGGTAGTCGTGGCTCGACAGGATTTCATCAAGTGCTGATCCGAGCCGAACCACGCGCCCGCGCTGATCAAGCGCTGCGACCTCGAATGGCAGGATTGAATCGTCGCGCGCGAATTCCGCAGGTGCGCGCGACGGAATGATCACGTCCGTCATGGCGCGTTGGCTCGCAGACACCAGGTGAGAATGCCCTTTTGTGCGTGCAGGCGATTCTCGGCCTCGTCGAACACGACCGACTGCGGTCCGTCGATCACCTCGTCGGTGACTTCCTCGCCCCGATGCGCCGGAAGGCAGTGCATGAACAATGCGTCCGGCTTGGCGAGCGCCATCAACCGGGCGTTGACCTGATACGGCTTCAGCAGATTGTGACGGCGGGCGCCGTCCTTATCGCCCATCGATACCCAAGTATCGGTGACGACGCAGTCCGCGTGGCGCACCGCCGCCTCCGGGTCGTCTCCGAGGCGGATGGCTGCCCCCGAGGAACGGGCCCAATCGGTCAACACCTTGCCAGGCGCGAGCTCCGGCGGCGTCGCCACATTGAGCTGGAAGGCAAACCGCTCGGCCGCGTGCATCCACGAGGCGAGCACGTTGTTGGCTGCGCCGCTCCAGGCCACCGTCTTGCCGCGGATCGGTCCGTGGTGTTCCTCGAACGTCATCAGATCGGCCATGATCTGGCACGGATGCGAGAGCCGCGTGAGTGCGTTGATTACCGGCACGGTCGCGAAATGTGCCAATTCCAGCAGCGTTTCGTGATCGAGAATGCGGATCACGATGGCGTCGACGTAGCGCGACAGGACGCGTGCGGTGTCGGCTATGGTCTCGCCGCGGCCAAGCTGCATTTCCTGTCCGGTCAAGGCAATCGCGTTGCCGCCAAGCTGGCGGATCGCCACATCGAATGAAACCCGGGTCCGGGTCGACGGCTTGTCAAAGATCATCGCCAGCACTTTGCCGCCGAGCGGGCCACCCGAACCGACATACGGGCGATCACGCTTCATGGCGCGGCTCGCGTCGATCATGCCGCGCAGTTCGCCGGGCGCGATGTCGATAAGATCCAGGAAATGGCGAATCTGGCCGTTCACCCGGCGGCTCCTGACAGTTTCTGCTTGCTCTTGAGCGACCGCTCGATCGCGCTGGCGGCCCGGTCGAGCCGCTCCATTCCTTCCGCAATCTCGCTTTCGCTGACCACCAAAGGTGGCAGCAGTCGAACGACGTTGTCGCCGGCGGCCACCGCCAGCACGTGCTCGGCGCGCAATGCGTCGACCAGGTCGCCGTTGGGGATGCTGGTGCGCAGGCCCAGCAACAGTCCATCGCCGCGCACTTCAGTGATGATCTGGCTGTGCCGATCGTGGACTTCGGCAAGCCGTTGCTTGAGCAGCAGTGCCTTCTTACGCACACCGTCGAGGAAACCGGGTGCCAGCAGAACATCGAGGACCGCATTGCTGACCGCCATGGCCAGCGGATTGCCGCCGAATGTCGAGCCGTGCGTGCCCGCCGTCATGCCCTTCCCGGCCTCCGCCGTGGCAAGGCACGCGCCGACCGGGAACCCGCCACCCAGTCCCTTGGCGAGCGCGAGGATGTCGGGTGTCACGCCGGTGCGCTCGTAGGCAAAGAAATGGCCGGTGCGCCCGACACCGGTCTGCACCTCGTCGAACATCAGCAGCAGACCGTGCTCGTCACATAGCTTGCGCAGGCTCTGCAGGAACTGATTGGAGATGACCCGCACGCCGCCTTCGCCCATGATCGGTTCGGTCAGGATCGCGGCCGTGGCCGGCCCGATGACGCGCTTCACCGCCTCGAGGTCGCCGAACGGAACGTGGTCGAACCCCTCGGCAACAGGGCCAAAGCCATCGAGGTATTTTTTGTTGCCGGCAGCGGCGAGCGTCGCCAGCGTACGGCCGTGGAATGCGCCCTCGAACGCAATGATACGATACCGTTCGGGGCGGCCTGATGCGGCGTGATACTTGCGCGCCACTTTGATGGAGCACTCCATCGCCTCGGCGCCCGAATTGCAAAAGAACACCAGATCGGCGAACGAGATTGCGCACAACCGCTCGGCCAGGCGCTCGGCTTCGGGCACGCGGTAGAGGTTGGACACGTGCCAGACCCTCTGGGCTTGCGCGTTGAGCGCCGCCAGGAGATGCGGATGTGCGTGTCCCAGGACGTTGACCGCGACGCCGCCGGAAAAATCAAGGTAGCGCTCGTTGTCCGTGGAGATGAGCCAGGCGCCTTCGCCCCGTTCGAACGCGAGATCGGCCCGGGCATAGGTCGGCAATAGGTGCGTGGTCACGGTTGTGCTCGTGCGTTCGAGTGGAATGCGGCGGAAAATGAAATGTGCCGCCTCTCCGGGCGGCACGTAAGGCATTCTAAATCCGGGCCCCGCGGTGTCAACACGGCAGATCCATGCCATCGAATTGCCCGGCTACGCGGGTTTTCTGCGGATAACGGATGAATATGTGGACGGTACCTACGCGGACCCTTGCACGGGAGTCTCCGCATATTGTAGGTTTGGACGGTCAGAACACGATATATCGTGTCGGCAACCGACCTTCTAGGAGTTGCGTCAGGCGTCAGACGACCCGGTGGCTCGGCCGAGTGGCCGCCCGTCGGCGAGGGTGGATTCTGTTCGGGGTCCCTGGAGCGGTCCAGCTGGAGTCGGCGCGTGCGGCAACCCCCGCGGCGGCGTCGCGTGGAAACGCGCCGAACAACGAATTCAGAGGTGGCGGTCTGAAGAAGGAAACAAGGCATGTCGTGGACCGACGAACGTGTTGAACTTTTGAAGAAGCTGTGGGCCGACGGGCTTTCGGCGAGCCAGATCGCCAACGAGCTTGGGAGCGTGACGCGCAATGCCGTCATCGGCAAGGTCCATCGCCTGGGCCTGTCTGGCCGTGCCAAGAGCCTCTCGTCCTCGGCGCCGCGTCCGCGCAAGCCGCGCACGCACGCCATGTTGCGCATCCGTCCCACCATGCGCGGCAACACCGCACTCGCGGCCGTCTACGATTTCGATCTCGCAGCCGAGCCTGATCTGGCGGAGAACGTCGTCCCGATGGGACAACGCTGCTCGCTGCTTGAACTCAACGACAGCAAATGCCGCTGGCCGATCGGCGATCCTGGCAACGCGGAATTTGCGTTCTGTGGCGGCAAGCCGGTCGAGGGCTTCCCGTATTGCGGCTACCACGCGCGCATCGCCTATCAGCCGGCGGCGGATCGGCGGCGGGACCGGCGCCCCCCGCGCGCGTAGCGCCCGGGCAGGCCCGATCGCGCCTTGCCGGAACGCTCGGCGCGCCGACTGCCCACCGGGGGCTATTCAGGCGCGGCCGGGGACAGATTGACAATATCGTACTTCAGTTCCAGTTCCCGCATGCGCTTCTCGTCGGCGGGCAGTCGCCGCTACGCGCTTTTGCCGAACCGGTCGTTGAAGGCGTAGCCGGCGCCGCGCACGGTGCGGATCGGGTCGGACGCCCGCCCGCGATTCAAGCCCTTGCGCAAGCGCCCGACATGCACGTCAACGGTGCGCTCGTCGATATAGATGTCGCGGCCCCAGACGCCGTTGAGCAGTTGCTCGCGCGAGAACACCCGGCCGGGGCTTTGCATCAGAAATTCGAGCAGACGGAACTCGGTGGGTCCGAGTGGGACTTCGCGGCCGCTGCGCGAGACCCGCTTCTTTTCGCGATCGAGCTCGATGTCGCCGGCGGTCAAAACCTCGGCGACCCGTTCGGGCTTGACCCGGCGTAGCAAAGCGCGGATCCGCGCGAGCAGCTCCGGCACCGAAAACGGCTTGACGATGTAGTCGTCGGCCCCGGTCGCAAGGCCGCGTACGCGCTCGCCTTCCTCCCCGCGCGCGGTCAGCATGATGACCGGCAGCTGGCGGGTCTCGGGGCGGGTGCGCAAACGGCGAATAAGCTCGATTCCGGAGAGCCCCGGCAGCATCCAGTCGATAACGGCCAGATCGGGCGCGCTCTCCTTGAGCTTGAGGTCGCCTTCGTCGCCGCGCGCCGTCGTGTCGACCTCGTAGCCCTCGGCCTCGAGGTTGTAGCGCAGCAGCAGGGTCAGGGGTTCCTCGTCCTCGATGATCAATATGCGGGCTGTCATTCAAATGCCGTGCATTTGCAAACGTTGATGGTGAAGGTCGATGACCGCGCTACGCAGGAAACGCCACGGTGGCGGATGCGGTTGTATCGCCCTTCGGCCGCTCGTCCGCGAGCGGGCGGCCTTCGACGATGTAGTAGACGGTCTCGGCAATGTTGGTGGCATGGTCGCCCATCCGCTCGATATTCTTGGCGCAGAACATGAGATGGATACAGAACGTGATATTGCGCGGGTCTTCCAGCATGTAGGTGAAGAGCTCGCGGAATAGCGAGGTGCAGAGCGCATCGACCGCTTCGT
>JBPYFJ010000066.1:0-3810 GCA_051985675.1 Xanthobacteraceae bacterium
TGGTATTCCGAGCTGGGAGCGATCAATCAGATCTTGCTCATCCACGCGGGCGGCGGGGAGGGTGCGGTTGCGCGGCGCGAGGCGATCGTGACGTCCAAGGATCCGTTCGGGGTCAGCGAGTTCATGACCGGCCTGACGATGGACACTTACGTGTCGTTCCCGTTCATGCCGCGGATCACGTCCGGCCGCTGCGGCCCGGTCTATGAGGTCCGCAGCTACGTGCTGCGCCCGGACGGGCTCGCAAAGACCATCGAGCTGTGGCGCAAGGCAGTGCCCGGCCGCGTGACGGTGTCGCCGTTGCTGGCGGCGATGTACAGCGTGACCGGCCCGCTGCTGCGCTTCATGCATATCTGGCCGTACGCGAGCCTCGACGAGCGCCAGCGGCTGCGGACGAAAGCCGTGGCGGATGGCGTATGGCCGCCGCCCGGGGGACCCGATCAGCTCATCGCGCAGCAGGCCGACATCTTCCTGCCGGCGGAGTTCTCCCCGCTGAATTGATGCGCGGTGCTTTTTGCGTCATGCCCGGCCTTGTGCCGGGATCCACGTCTTGCTTTGCCTGAAGGGAAGACGTGGATGCCCGCGCCAAGCGCGGGCATGACGGCTGGCAGATGCGCTATCCAGGATCGCGCCGCGCCTACTTTCGCCAGCCGGCCATCGGCCATTCGAGCTTCGCGGTGGCGCGGTCCTCCGGCCACACGGATTTGTAAGCCTTGCCCTGGAGCTGGATGAGGTAGGTTGCCGAGAGCGTATTCTGCCCGGTCGTGTCGAATTTGACGCCGCGATAGCCGATCATCAGCTGTTCCGGCTTGAGATCGGTCGCTCGCAGCGCCGCTTGGATCTTCGCCGGCTCGGTCGAGCCCGCCCGATTGATCGCGTCGGCGAGCACGAGGAAACCCTGCATCCAACGCGCGCTCGTGTCGTCGAGGTCGCGCCCGTACTTGGCCTTGAACATCTCGTTGATCTTGTAGGTGTTGGTGCCCGGTTTGCCGACGTCCCAGGCGCTGCGGTTGATTGCACCTTGCGCGATATCGCCGACATTGGGGATGAAGGCGGGATCGGAGAACCCGGCGTCGTCGCCGATGATGATCGGCGGCAGGTAATCGAGATTCTTCAGCGTCTTGAAATAGAGAATCGTGTCCGCGGTGTAGCTGATGAAGATGACGGCGTCGGGCTGCAATTGCTTGAGCTGCAGCACCTGTCCGGAGACGTCGGTGCTGTTGGCGCTATAGGGAATTTGCGCGCCGACATTGATGCCGGCGCGTTTGGCGGCCTCGTTGATCGAGGCGGCGACCGAGGTTCCGTACTCCGTGTTCTCGTTGACGATGGCGATCGTGTCGATCTTGCGTCCGGCCTTCTTCAGGTTGTTGAGGAATTGCGTGTAGGCGCTGGCGAAGTCGGAGGCGATCGGTCCGGTGCGGAAAATCCATTGAAAGCCGCGGCCGGTGATGTTGAGCGCGACCGAATCGCCGACGAGGAAGGGAATGCCTTGGCGCTCGGCGACCGCGGTCGCAACCAGCGCGACCGAGGAATGGTAGGCGCCGAGCATGGCCACGACCTTGTCCTGCGTGATCAGCCGCAGCGTTTGGTTCTGCCCAACCTGCGGATTGCCTTGATGGTCGACGTTGATGAGCTCGATCTTGGCGCCGCCGAGGTTGGGCAGCCCCGCGGTCGCCGCGAGGGGAAGACCCTCCAGCTCGGGATGCGCGGTGTTGACGATCTCCGCGCCGAGCTCGACCGCATCCTTCGCCGACGCGCCGGCGCTCGCGGCATTGCCGGTGAGCGGATAGATCACGCCGATCTTGATTGCATCGGCGGCACCCGCCGCTCCTGCGGCCATCGCCGCGACCAGCGTGACTGCCAGAACGCACAAGGCTCTCATGCCATCCTCCCGTCGTCGCGGCGTTACGCGCCGCTTTTCCAGCCATCCTAGAGCATGTTTCCTGTAAATCGAACCCACGTACTGATGTCATGGCCGGGCTTGTCCCGGCCATCCACGTCTTCATTGGGCCCCCAAGACGTGGATGCCCGCGCCAAGCGCGGGCATGACGGGGAGAGTGACGGAGTGCCGGGGCGCGACTGCGGCGATGTGCAGCCATCGCCTTGGCTCGCGATCGATTACCGCGCGGGCGCTGAATGCAGGATCGCGGGCGCGATGCCGCGCGGTCGCGGGCTGCCGAGCGGCGCTGCCGAGCTGCCGGTCGTCACGTCGGCCTCCGAGCGCGGAATGCATCGGTCGGCCGAATTCGGCTGCTTCGCTTGCTCGCACAAGATCATGCTGTGATACGCACAGCTGAGCATGCCCGACGCGCTCTTGAGGCAGAACGGGGCGCCTTGCGCGAGCACCGGTTCGGGCGCGGCGGCCAATGCCGCTACAAGAACGCCCGGTATGGCTATACGCGTTGGCATCGGCTTTCTCGCTCCGGCCTGCCTGCGAGAGCCCGTACGCGCGCAACGAGGATGCCCAGGTATTGGTTCCACCCGAAGCCGCCTTGTCGATGGGAAGGCCGTTCCGAGCCTACTAGAACAGGGCGTTCGCGACGGATATATACGTGACCCACGACGTTCAGCGAACGGAAACGAGCAATCTTAGAGAAGCTGCGTAGCGCGAAATTTTTCTCGTTTGGTCCCGTAGCTCAGTCGGATAGAGCAGCGGTTTCCTAAACCGAAGGTCGGAGGTTCGAGTCCTCTCGGGACCGCCAAGAACAATTTCAGGTTCTGTTATCCCAATGCCTTAGACACAGGCTTGTCATTCAGGGGACTTAGGTTTGTTACTTCGCTGTTGTCAGTCTGCCCTCTAGGCTTCGCCATTCCGCTAGTGGCGAGCCGCTTGCGGCCTGCGTCGTGGGTGGAGCGCTGTACCTCTCTCGACGTACGGTGACCGGAGATCGCCATTAGCTCGTGCGTGGTGTTCCGTGTTCAGGGAGGCGTCGCATTCCGCCGAACGGTCTCTCGATGTCGGCAAGCATTTCTGCCGACGATAGGCAGCGGTTATTTGCGGGCGGTTTCAAGGGTCGATACACTGCTTGACGCTGGTGGGCACTGTCGGCCCCATCGATTTGGGCTGACAGAAACTTGACGCCGCCGATGCTAGGCGTTTCGGCGAGCGAAAGGATATGCCATGCCAACCTCCGACGTCTCTTTGTTGGAATCGGTGAGCGACCCGACGCCCAACGTGGGCGATTCGATCACCTTCACCATCACGCTGTCCAACCAAGGCCCCGACCCCGCCACGAATGTGCAGGTGAGCGACCTGCTGCCGGCCGGGCTCACCTTGGTCAGCGCCTCACCGAGCCAAGGCACCTACACCAGCGCCGGCGGGATCTGGACGGTCGGCTCGGTCAGCGCCTCGGCGACGGCGACGCTGAACATCGTTGCCCGGGTGGACAGCGCCGCCGCGCTGACCAACACCGCGACCATCAGCCACGCCGACCAGTTCGACCCGAACCAGGCCAACAACTCTGCTAGCCTCACCGAGAAGCCCCAGCGCGCCGACCTGTCTTTGTCGGAATCGGTGAGCAACCCGACGCCCAACGTGGGCGACCAAATCACCTTCACCGTCACGCTGTCCGATCAAGGCCCCAACGCCGCCGCGCATGTGGGGGTGGTCGACCTGCTGCCGAGCGGGCTCACCTTCGTCAGCGCGACAGCAAGCCAAGGCTTCTACACCAGCGCCAGCGGGATCTGGACGGTCGGCACGGTCAACAACGTCGTCCCTCAGACCCTGAGCATCACTGCCTTGGTGGCCAGCACCGGCACGCGGACAAACACCGCCGCCATCGGCCACGCCGACCAGTTCGATCCGAATGCGGC
>JBPYFJ010000067.1:0-3336 GCA_051985675.1 Xanthobacteraceae bacterium
CTGTTCTCGTTCGCGATGACCGAGAGCATCACCTTCGCGCTCTACAGCATCGCGGCGCTGGCGCTCGTGCTCGCCCTGCGCGCGCCGCGCGTGCGACGGATGGTGCCGGTCGGCATCCTGTTCGGACTGCTCTGCCTGACGCGCCCCTCCTTCGCGGTGCTGGCGCCGGTCGTGATCGGGCTGATCGTCGTCAACGGTCTTTGGCTTTCGCCGATGGCCGCGCGATCGATCCTCGCGCACGCGCTCGCATTCGCGCTCGCCTGGCTGCTGGTGGTGGGCCCGTGGCTCGTGCGCAATGCCGTCTCGGTCGGGAAATGGGGCCTGACGGAGGAATACGGCTCCGCCGCGCTGATCGAGCGCTTCGCCTTCGACGACATGCGCGCGCGGGAATTCGTGCTGGCATTCCCATATTGCCTGCCGGGAATCGGCGCTCCCGTGGTCGATTGGGCGTTCGGCCCGCAAGCCATGGCGAGGCTCGTCTATTCCACGCCCGGCAGCTTCTTCGAGGCCGGCCGGCTGCACCGCGATCGCCTGCTTCAGGCCCACGGCCGGCTCGATCCGCTGATCAAGGACTTGGTCCGCGACGAGATGCGCCAGCGCGGATGGCGCTACCTCCTCACCGGCCTGCCCCTGGCCTGGTGCGGCATGTGGGTCGGAGGGCTGCTGGGGCTTGCGCTCGTGCCGCTGTTCGCCTGGGCGTGCGTCGCGGCCGTGCGCCGATCGAAGCCGCTGTTTCTGATTTACGCCGCGCCGCCTGTCGTCATGCTCGGGTTGCACGCGGCGGTCGCCAACCCATCGACGCGCTATAACCTCATCCTGATCGGCCCGTTTGCCGCCGGTGCCGCTTGGATGATCACGCGGATGCGCCCGACGACACAGCGAGCGCACGCATCGCAGCAAGCCGGCGGCTGATTGCCGGCGCGCAGCCCCGGCCGCTCATTCCAGCGCGACGCCCCCGGCCTTGATCACCTTGGCCCATTTGTCGGTTTCTTCAGCGACCACGTTGCCGAAATCGGCCGGCGTGCCAGGGATCACGATGCCGCCGAGGTCCGCGAGGCGCGCCTTGACCTTCGGGTCGGCGAGAGCGGCGTTGATCTCCTTGTTGAGCTTGTCGATGATCTCCGGGGGCGTGCCTTTGGGAGCGCTCATACCGAAGAACGCGCTCGCCTCGTAGCCGGGCACCGTCTCGGCGACTGTCGGCACGTCGGGCAGCGCGTCCGAACGCTTCGACGTGGTCACCGCCAGCGCGCGCAGCTTGCCGGTCTGGATATGCGGCAGCGAGGACGGCATGTTGTCGAACATCACGTGCACCGTGCCGGCGATCATGTCGGTGAGCGCCGGAGCCGATCCCTTGTACGGGATATGAGTGATTTGAACCCCGGTCATCATCTTGAACAGCTCGCCGGACAGGTGAACCGACGTGCCGTTGCCGGAAGTCGCCCAATTGATCTTGCCGGGGTTGGCTTTGGCGTAAGCGATGAACTCGGCGACTGTCTTCGCGGGCACCGACGGATTCACCTCCATCACGTTCGGCACTCGGATGATTCCGGCAATCGGCGCGGTGTCCCGGATAAAGTTGAACGAAAGCTTCGGATAGAGCGTGGCGTTGATCGCATTGGCTGGGTTGACGAGGTAGACGCTGTAGCCGTCCGGCGGCGAATGGATGACGGATTCGGTGCCGATATTGTTGCCAGCGCCGGGCTTGTTCTCGATGACGAATTGCTGTCCGAGCCGCTCGGACAACCACTGCCCTATGATACGCGCGGTGATGTCGGTCGAGCCTCCCGCGGGATAACCGACGACCCAGCGCACCGGTCGGGTCGGATAGTCGAGCGCCGCGGCGTCTCCTATTCCGGCCCATGTCAGACCGGTCAGCCCGACCGCAAGCAGACCGACCAAATTCACCCGTGGCTTCATGGCGCTTTATCTCCTGCTGCCGTCTTGTCGCGGAACGGTCCCGCTGCGAATTTCGCGCTCGCGCGTGCGAACCTGCGAGGGGAAAGTACGCGTCTGCCCTGGGCTCGCACAAGAGCGTCGCGCAACACGTGTCGGTGTCTGGAAGCAATACGCGACCATGGGTCGCGGCCCCGTGCGATCAGCGATCCGCGCGGCTCACGACCTCCATCAGCTCCTCGATCTTGCGGCGCTGATCCGCCTTGTTGCCCGAGGAGATGGCGTGCTCAACGCAATGGGCGACGTGATCGCGAAGAACTTCCTCTTCCAGACGCCGAAGCGCGGCGCGCACCGCCGAGACCTGCGTCACGATGTCGATGCAGTAGCGATCCTCCTCGACCATGCGCGCGATGCCGCGCACCTGGCCCTCGATCCGGCTCAACCGCTTCGCGCAGGACGCCTTGATGTCGTTACGCATGCGCGTTATATACCCCTACACGGTATAGGTTTCAACCCTTCGTCGCGAGCCGACCAATGGCCTCCGCCGGTGCCTTGAAGAAGCAGACGCCCTGCTGCGCGGCGGCTTCCGATCATCCGGCTCCGGCCGGGGACAACGCCGCGACTCATTCCCACCATACGGCCGGCCGGGACGGCCATACCGCAGCCACTCGAGCTCCGGGGAACGACGTGCGCGATCCGGTCTGCGGCATGTCGGTCGACCCGCACAAGACCCCCCATCGCCAGCAGCACGCCGGGCGGACGTATTATTTCTGCTCGGCCGGATGCCGGGAGAAATTCGCCGCCGCTCCGGCGAAATACCTCGCGACGGCGGAGCCGGAACCGCCACCCTCGGTTCCCGCGGGCACGATCTATACCTGCCCGATGCATCTGCAGATCCGACAGGTCGGCCCGGGCGTCTGCCCGATCTGCGGCATGGCGCTGGAGCCGGAACTGGCGTCGGCGGAGGCGGGGCCGAATCCCGAACTCGCCGACATGACACGGCGGTTCTGGATCGGGCTCGTGCTCGCGCTCCCGGTGCTGGCGCTCGAGATGGGCGGCCACATCACCAATTTACATGCACTGCTTGGCCAGACGTTGTCGAACTGGCTCCAGTTCGTGCTCGCCACGCCGGTGGTGTTGTGGGCGGGATGGCCATTCTTCGTCCGGGGCTGGCAATCCCTCCTCACCCGCAATCTGAACATGTTCACGCTGATCGCGATGGGCACGGGTGTGGCGTGGGGCTACAGCGTGGTTGCGATCCTGTTTCCCGGCCTGTTCCCGCCGGCGTTTCGCAGCCCGGACGGCGCGGTCGCTGTCTATTTCGAGGCCGCCGCGGTCATCACTGTCCTCGTCCTGCTCGGCCAGGTGCTCGAGCTGCGTGCGCGCGAGCAGACCTCCGGCGCTATCCGCGCGCTGCTCGATCTCGCGCCCAAGACGGCTCGG
>JBPYFJ010000068.1:0-78459 GCA_051985675.1 Xanthobacteraceae bacterium
AAGATTGTCGCCGGCCCGAATGGCGATGCGTGGGTCGAGGTAATGGGCAAGAAGTACAGCCCAAGCCAAATCAGCGCCTACATCTTGCAAAAGATGAAGGAGACAGCCGAGTCCTATCTCGGCTCGACAGTCACGGATTCCGTCATTACCGTTCCGGCCTATTTCAACGACAGCCAGCGGCAAGCGACGAAGGATGCAGGGAAGATTGCCGGGCTCGAGGTTCTTCGGATCATCAACGAGCCGACCGCTGCGGCGCTCGCCTACGGCCTCGACAAGAGGGGCGAGGGCAAGATCGCTGTTTACGACCTCGGCGGCGGCACCTTCGATATTTCAATTTTGGAAATCGGCGATGGCGTCTTCGAGGTGAAAGCGACGAATGGCGACACCTTCCTCGGCGGCGAGGACTTCGACCGCCACATCGTCGACTATCTAGCCGATGAGTTCAAAAAGGAGCAGGGCATCGACCTGCGCAACGACCGTCTTGCCTTGCAAAGGCTTAAGGAGGCGGCCGAAAAGGCGAAGATCGAGCTGTCTTCGGTGATGGAGACGGAGGTCAATCTCCCCTTTATCACAGCCGACCAGAACGGGCCCAAGCATCTCCTCGTAAAGCTAACGCGTTCGAAGTTGGAAGCGCTTGTCGCCGATCTCATTGAACGCACGAAAGGCCCCTGCCAAGCTGCCTTGAAAGATGCTGGCCTTAAGGCCGGGCAAATCGACGAAGTCATCCTGGTTGGCGGCCAGACGCGCATGCCGAAGGTGCAGGAGACTGTCAAAAATCTCTTCGGCAAAGAGCCGCACAAAGGCGTCAATCCGGATGAGGTGGTGGCCGTCGGGGCGGCAATCCAGGCAGGTGTCCTCCAGGGCGATGTGAAAGATGTCCTTCTGCTCGACGTCACGCCGTTGTCTCTCGGGATCGAGACGCTCGGCGGCGTCATGACGCGTCTAATCGACCGCAACACCACGATCCCGGCCGCGAAGTCCCAGACGTTCTCTACTGCGGAAGACAATCAGCCCGCCGTCACCATCCGCGTGTTCCAGGGTGAGCGCGAAATGGCGGCGGACAACAAGCTGCTTGGTCAGTTCGACCTCGTCGGTATTCCACCGGCGCCGCGCGGCGTTCCGCAGATCGAAGTCACCTTCGACATCGACGCCAACGGCATCGTCAATGTTCACGCCAAGGACAAGGGCACCGGCAAGGAGCAGCAGATCCGCATCCAGGCCTCGGGCGGTCTATCCGAGGCCGACATCCAAAAGATGGTCAAGGATGCCGAGGCTCACGCTGAGGAAGACAAGAAGCGCAAGGCTGCGGTCGAGGCCAAAAACCACGCGGAAGCATTGGTGCACTCGACCGAAAAGGCACTTGCCGAGCATGGTTCCAAAGTTGGCGACGCCGATCGGCGCGCGATCGAGAACGCAATGGCGGATCTCAAGGAGGCTCTCAAGGGCAACGATGCCGACGCCATTGGCGCCAAGACCAATGCTTTGGCGCAAGCTTCGATGAAGCTCGGCGAGGCCATGTACAAGGCTCAGCAAGCCGAGGCCGCGCCCGGCGGCGACGGCTCGGGCGGTGGCAAGAAGGACGACGTGGTCGACGCGGAGTTCACCGAGGTCGACGACGACAAGAAGAAATCGGCGTGACGTAGCCGAGCGTGAGAGGGTCCTCGAACCCATGAGGGCCGGTGTCCCGATAATCAACCAACGCCTCGCTCCGCATTGCGACCCAAAGGGCTCGCATTCGCGGGGCGAGCTTGCCGTTTTCGGGTGAGCTAGGGGATGGCAAAGCGCGACTACTACGACATTCTCGGGGTGTCTCGAACGGCCAAGGACGCCGAGATCAAAGCGGCGTTCCGCAAGCTCGCGATGCAGCACCATCCGGATCGCAATCCGGGTGACATCGAGTGCGAGCATCGGTTCAAGGAGATCAACGAGGCGTACGACGTTCTCAAGGATGGCGATAAGCGCGCCGCGTACGATCGTTTTGGCCACGCCGCGTTCGAACAGGGGTTGGGCGCCGGCGCCGCCGGTTTTGGGGCGGATTTCGCGTCGACTTTCGCCGACATCTTCGACGATTTCTTCGGCATGGGCGGGGCGCGGCGCGGTGGGCGCGGCGGACGCGAGCGCGGCGCTGATTTGCGCTACAACATGGAGATCACGCTCGAGGACGCCTTCCGGGGCAAAGCCGCGCAGGTCAACATCCCGACCTCGGTGACCTGCGAGGCGTGCACCGGTACGGGCGCCAAGAGCGGCACCAAGCCTCGGACCTGCGCGAGCTGTGGCGGGGCCGGCAAGGTGCGCCATGCCCAGGGCTTCTTCACGCTCGAACGCACCTGTGTGGCTTGCCAGGGCCGCGGCCAGGTCATTGAGCACCCGTGTCCGGCCTGCGGCGGATCTGGACGCGTCACGCGGGCGCGCACGCTTGCGGTCAACATCCCGCCCGGCGTCGAGGACGGCACGCGGATCCGCCTCGCCGGCGAGGGCGAGGCGGGACTTCGCGGTGGGCCGCCAGGGGATCTGTATATTTTCCTCGCGGTCGCCGGACACGCGTTCTTTCAGCGCGACGGCGCCGACCTGCATTGCCGAGTCCCGGTATCGATGGTGACGGCCGCTTTGGGCGGCGATTTCGAGATTCCGACCATCGATGGCGGCAACAGTCGCGTAAGAATTCCGGCCGGCACGCAGTCCGGGCGGCGCTTTCGTCTGTCGGGCAAGGGCATGCCGGTCCTGCGCTCGAAACACATGGGCGACATGTACGTTCAGGTGATGGTGGAGACGCCGCAAAACCTGACCAAGCGTCAACGCGAACTGTTGGCGGAATTCGAGCAGTTGTCCTCACACGATACGCAACCGGAGGCGGCCGGTTTCTTTGGCAAGGTGAAGGAATTCTTCGGCGGCCGGGCGAGCCCGGCGTGAGGGTCTAGGCTACCAATCGAGCTGGACGGCCTTGACCGCATGGCCTCAGTGGGCCAATTGTGGCAAACTCCTGTCATAAATTTGACATTTGATGGACCGCGGATGGGATTGCCGGGCCTGAGATTGCTGGAGCGGAAATTCGAAGGACCGATCCGTCTTTTCGAATTGAAGAAGAGTGCGCTTGAAAAACAGATCGAGCGGCAGCTGCGCGAGTTCGAGCAGACGCGCGGGGCCGGCCTCGACGACGATCTGCGTTTCATTCGGTCTTGGTTGGAGAAGCCGCTCGCGATCGGCGCGGTGAAGCCGTCCGGCAAGGTACTGGCGCGCACGATGGCGCAGTATGTCGATCCCCACAGCGAAGGGCCCGTCATCGAGCTTGGGCCAGGGACCGGGCCGGTCACGCAGGCGCTCGTCGAAAAAGGAGTCGATCCATCGCGGTTGGTGCTGGTCGAGTTCAACGCAGCGTTCTGCCGGCTACTGCGCGGGCGCTATCCGCAGGCAACGGTCGTGCAAGGTGACGCCTACGGATTGCGCCGGGTGCTCGATAGTTTCCTCTATCAGCCGGCCGCCGCGATCGTCTCCGGCTTGCCACTGATGACCAAGCCGGCGCGCACGCGCTTGCGGCTGATCGCTGATGCGCTCAACCTGCTTGCGCCGGGCGCGCCGTTCGTACAATTCACCTACGCGGTGGTCTCCCCGCTTCCAAAGAGACTGCCCGGCGTGCGGTCGGAGGCATCCGAGCGCATCTGGCTCAACATGCCGCCGGCACGCGTTTGGGTATACAGGAAGCAGGAGCCAGGCCTCGGGAGCGAGACAGCACGTCTTCTGCCTCGCTCCTGAGGCGTGACATCTGATACCTGATACCTCAGCTATGGACCCACGCGATCGCCTGATCGTCGCACTTGACGTCTCTTCGCTCGCCCGTGCTGAGGCGATAATCCAGCAGCTCGGCGACGCGGTTGCGTTCTACAAGATTGGCTATCAACTCGCCTTCGCGGGAGGTTTGCGGCTTGCCGAGACGCTGGTTGGCGCCGGCAAGAAGGTGTTCCTCGATCTCAAATTGCACGACATCGGCAATACGGTCGCCAAGGGCGTGGAGAGCGTCGCCCGTGTTGGCGCGAGCTTCCTAACCGTGCATGCCTATCCGCAGACCATGCGGGCTGCGGTCGCGGCCCGGCCGACGGGATTGCGCATCCTCGCGGTTACAGTTCTGACGTCTTACGACAACGCTGACCTTGCGGAAGCCGGCTACGTGGGAACCGTATCGGACCTCGTGATGCGACGGGCCACGCAGGCACGTGAAATCGGGGTCGACGGTCTGGTGTGCTCAGCCGAGGAGACGGCGGCGCTGCGTCCCGCGGTCGGTGCACACATGGCCCTGGTGACGCCCGGTATTCGTCCGGCAGGCGCAGCGAGCGGGGATCAGAAGCGCATCATGACTCCCGCCGCCGCGATTGCAGCGGGCGCCGACTATTTGGTGGTCGGCAGGCCGGTTCTCGAAGCGGCGAATCCGCGCGCTGCGGCCGCGGCGATCGTGGCGGACATTGCGGCGACGTGCTCCCAGAAACATTGAGGGCGAACATGGTCAAGGGATATTGGATTGCGCGGCTCGACATCAACGATCAGGCGGCCTACGACGAATACCGCAAGCGCAACGCACTCGCCTTCGCGAAGTTCGGCGGTAAGTTTCTGGTGCGCGGCGGATCCTTCCATCAAGTCGTCGGCGACGGGCGCCAGCACAACGTGGTGCTCGAGTTCCCAAGCCACGACGCGGCGATCGCCTGTTACCGCTCGCCCGAGTATCAGGACGCCGTGCAGTATCTGAAGGCGGGTTGCGACGTCGACCTCGTCATCATCGGCGGCTACGACGGACCCCAGCCGGGCTGACGCGCGCGGCAATGCGCCGGGCATCGCAACCGGCGCCGAGCTTTCCAACACGGTTGGGCCTCGCTATACGAGCGGCGTTGCCGGAGACGCATCATGGCTGACATGCGGCTGATCGTGGTGGGGGCGGGCGGCCGCATGGGCCGCACGTTGATTAAGGCGATTGCGGAGAGCCCCGGGCTGCGTGTCGCGGGCGCCGTCGAATCCGCCGGTTCACCGCTGATCGGCCAGGATGCCGGCGTGCTGGCCGGTCAGGCGCCGCTCGGCGTCGCTCTGACCAACGACATCAAATCGTTACTCGGCGGGGCCGATGCCATTGTCGATTTCACCATTCCGGCCGCGAGCCTCATCCATGCGGAACTCGCTGCCCGGAACAAGCTTGTTCATATTATCGGGACGACCGGCTTTACGGCTGGCGAGGAAGCAAAGATTGCCGACGCGGCGAAACAAACAGCGATTGTGAAGTCCGGCAACATGAGCCTCGGGGTCAATCTCTTGGCGGCGCTGGTCAAGCGCGTGGCTGCGACGCTCGATTCCGAGTTCGACGTCGAAATCATTGAGATGCACCACAACAAGAAGATCGACGCGCCATCAGGCACCGCGCTTCTGCTCGGACGTGCCGCCGCTGCGGGCCGCCAGGTCGAGCTCGACCGATGCTCGGTCCGGGGTCGCGACGGTGTGACCGGCGCGCGCCGCACGGGAGATATCGGGTTTGCGGCGTTGCGCGGCGGCACCGTGGTCGGCGAGCACGCGGTGATCTTCGCCGGCCCGGCCGAGCGCGTCGAACTCGTGCACAAAGCCGAGGACCGCATGATCTTCGCACGTGGCGCCCTGAAGGCGGCGCAATGGGCGTTGGGCCGCAGGCCCGGCCTCTACTCTATGGCCGACGTGCTGGGCTTGGGCGATTTATGATCAACAACAAATCGGGATCGGATTGATGACAGACCGCCTCCTCGTGCTTGTGCGCCACGGCCAGAGCGAATGGAACTTGAAGAACTTGTTCACCGGGTGGCGCGACGTCGACCTCACCGATAAAGGCGTTGCGGAGGCGCGCGCGGCCGGCCGTCAGCTTAAAGCCATGGGATTGCGCTTCGACGTTGCATACACCTCGGCGCTGGTTCGGGCACAACGCACGCTGGACCTGATGCTCGAAGAATTGGGACAGCACAGCCTTCCCGTGGTCCGCGATCAGGCGCTCAACGAGCGCGACTACGGCGACCTTTCGGGACTCAATAAGGACGACGCACGCAAACGCTGGGGCGAAGAGCAGGTGCACATCTGGCGCCGTTCGTACGACGTAGCGCCACCCGGCGGCGAGAGCCTCAAGGACACGGCGGCGCGCGTTCTGCCGTACTATATCCAGGACATTCTTCCCCGCGTGTTGCGCGGCGAGCGCGTACTGGTGAGCGCTCACGGCAACAGCCTGCGCGCGCTGGTCATGGTGCTTGACCATTTGTCACCGCAGGAGATCGTAAAGCGCGAGATCGCGACTGGGGTGCCGCTGATCTACCGGCTCAACGCCGATTCCACCGTGGCCGAACGCAAGGTGATGGCAGCATAGGAACCCGCAGTGCCGCGGACGCCTCAACGAACCGGATTAGAGCCCGCCTAAACGCCCCGGCCCGCGGCCACCTGCCCGACTTCCCAGCCGAGCATGGCGCGTTTGCGCGTCAGACCCCAGTGATAGCCGGTCAGATCGCCGCTCTTGCCGAGCACGCGGTGGCACGGCACGACGAATGAGATCGGGTTCTTGCCGACGGCGGCGCCCACTGCGCGGGCGGCCGTCGGCTTGCCGATATATTGCGCGATCCCCGAATACGTCATGGCCTTGCCCATGGGAATTCTGACCAAGGTTTGCCATACGCGCACCTCAAAGTCGGTGCCGATCAGCACGACGTTGAGTGGCCGGTCAGCGCGCCACAAATCAGGGTCGAAAATCCGTTGCGCCAGCATGGCCGTGCGCAAGCCGTCCTCCACGTAGGTCGCTGCCGGCCAGCGCCGCTGCATGTCGGAGAGCGCTTCCGCCTCTTGACCGAAATCAGCGAACGCTAACCCCGCCAGCCCGCGATCGGTGGCGATCACAAGCGCGGCTCCGAACGGCGATGGATGAAAGCCGTAGTACATGCGAAGGCCTTCGGCGCCGGTTTTCCATTCACCCGGCGACATGGCCTCATGGGTGATGAACAGGTCGTGCAGCCGGCCCGGGCCGGAAAGTCCAACCTCGTAAGCGGCATCGAGCACGCTCGCGGAATCGCGCAGCAGGGCGCGCGCATGATCGATCGTAAGCGCCTGCAGGAACGCCTTGGGGGTCAATCCGGCCCAACGTCGAAACAGGTGGTGCAGCTCGTCGGGGGTGACACCGGCGGCCTCGGCGATCATGTCGATTGAAGGCTGAGCGCGCCAATGGCCGCGGATGTGCGCTATGGCGCGACAGACCACCGCGTAGTCGTCCGCGGCGCGTGCGAGCGGAATCGCATCCGGGATGCG
Source organism: Xanthobacteraceae bacterium (assembly GCA_051985675.1). GTDB lineage: Bacteria > Pseudomonadota > Alphaproteobacteria > Rhizobiales > Xanthobacteraceae > JAFAXD01. The sequence goes on from JBPYFJ010000068.1 coordinate 7,282, forward strand.
GTCGGGCGAAAGCATGGCATTCTCCATCATCTTTGCCCGTTAACTAGATCCCGTGGCGGGCCGCTTCCACCCGGTTTCTGGGAGCGCGGACCCCGCAGACTCAAAAAACCGTGCGAGTCGGCCCCCGCTTGGCTTCACCGATTGCGGCGGCCAGCGCGGTTGCAAAGCTCGCCTTTTCTTCGGGGGCGAGGAAGGTGGCAATCGGCAACCGGCGTCCTCGCGACACCAGGAACAAACGCTGGATTCCAAACTCCTCGTGCACGTCGCGATCGAGCTGGACCCAAATCGGGTTGAGCGTCCACTCGCTGACTCGGCCGCGGTGCGTGACCTTGCGAACCTTGAGCTCGGATGGCGTCACCGAGACCTGTTCGAAGGCGGTTGCGGCGCGGTAGTTGACCCGAAACGCCAGATACACGAGCAGCACGTCAAGGCCGAAGAAGCCGAAGACCGGCCATGCGCCCATCAGCAGAAACGTCACCCCCGCCGCGAAGCTGATCGACCCGATCAGGGCCATCAGAATCAAAAAACCTGCTGCGCTGAGCGATCGATGCGGTGTCAGGATCGCCGAGAACAGTGTGGGTTCAGCCGCTATGTCATTGCGCGAGGTCATCACGGTTCATTATACGAGCATCATGGCGCCTGACACGACCCCCCGAAAGCCTGCCCGCAAAGGTGCGGCTCGCCTCCGCAGATCAGGTAAATCCAAAACCGGTAAATCCAAGCCCGGCAGACCACCGCGCGGTGCCCGCAAGGGCACAAAGCCCAGACCGTGGTCGGCGGCCGAGGTCGAGGAAGCATTCCGTCGATTTGCCAAAGCAAACCCCGAGCCGCGCGGCGAGCTCGAGCATGTCGATCCCTACACGCTGCTGATTGCCGTCGTGCTGTCGGCGCAAGCGACCGACGCCGGCGTCAACAAGGCGACGCCTGCGTTGTTTGCCGCAGCCGACACACCCGCCAAGATGGTGGCGCTCGGCGAAGCCAAGGTGGGTGAATTCATCAAGACCATCGGGCTGTTCCGTACCAAGGCACGCAATGTGATCGGGCTGTCGCAGAAACTGATCGACGAGCACGGCGGCGTGGTGCCACCTTCGCGCGAGGCGCTTGAGGCGCTGCCCGGCGTCGGGCGCAAAACCGCGAACGTCGTCCTCAACATTGCCTTCGGCGAGCCGACCATCGCCGTCGACACCCACATTTTCCGTGTCGGAAACCGAACCGGGCTCGCACCCGGCAAGACGCCGCTCGAAGTCGAGATGAACCTTGAGAAGGTGGTGCCCGACCAATACAAGCGCCACGCCCATCACTGGCTGATTCTGCACGGGCGCTACACCTGCTTGGCGCGGCGGCCGCTGTGCGAAAAATGCCTGATCAACGACCTTTGCCGCTGGCCCGAAAAGACCGTCTAGCGCATCGATCAACGCGCTACGCTGGGCAGCGGTTTCTTGCCCCCGTTCAGACGCTTGTGCATGTGCACCATGAGCGCCATGCCAAACAATGGCGTCGCGAGGTTGACGATTGGGACCGACACGAACGCCGCAATCAACAGGCCTGCGACGAACACCGTGCCGCTGTTGGCGCGGCGCAGCGCCTTGGCGGCGGGCACCGGATGAAACCGCATGGCGGCGAGCTCGAAATATTGCCGCCCCAGCACATAGGCGGCCGCCACGAAGAACATTACGGCACCGAGCCCGGCAAACAGCAGGAACGGGACCGCGCACAAGTAAACCAGAATGGCGAGCAGGGCTGCCCTAACCGCTTCGATCGTAGCGATGCCCAGGGGCAAAGCCGCGCCCGGCGCATCGGCCGGATAATGCGTGCGCTCGACCAGCTCGGCGATTTCGTCGGAAAAGAATCCCGCAACCAGCGAAGTCACCGCCGGCATCAGAAAAATGATGCCAACCACCAACCCGAGCCCCAACACGATCGCGATGGCCCAACCGAGCACGGCGACCGGCCAGTGCGCCGTCGAACCCAACGTCGCCTCAAGCCACTGGCCGCCGGCGCCGGACAGCCAAATCAGCAGCCGATCGAGCGCGACCCCGAGGATCACGAGGAACAGCACGGCAAGACCGGCCGACTTGAGCAGCACGGTTCGGAACGGCCGGGAAACCGTTTGCTCAAGCGCCTTGATCGCGGCATCGATCATGAGATAGCCCCAGTGTCGTGAAAATCCCGATAGAGCAACCTGATTTGTGCAATGAGTCCCGTTCGGGCAAGTTGCCGCGGAACAATGCGCGAACCGACCCCATGAGCATCAGCCGTCGTTTGTTTCTTGCCGGCACCGCGGCCGCGGCAGCGTGCCCTGCACTTGGGGCCGCCCCGGCCTCTGGCGACGTCGATGTCGCAATTATTGGAGCTGGCGCCGCGGGGGTCGCGGCAGCGCGCCGCGTTATTGCGGCCAACCGGCGCTTCGCCCTAATCGAGGCCAGCGACGTGGTCGGCGGCCGCTGCCGGACCAACACCGGCATTTTTGGCGTTCCATACGACCTGGGGGCGCACTGGATTCACATGCCCGACATCAACCCGATTGCCAAACTGGCGAAGCAGGTCGGGATTCCGACCTACCCGGCGCCGCGTGGACAGCGGATCAGAATCGGCCGTCGCTACGCCCGCGAAGGCGAGATCGAGGACTATCTGTCGGCCTTCGTGCGCTCCGAACGCGCGATCAGCGATGCCGCGCGCAAGGCCGATATATCGTGCGCACAGGCACTGCCGAGGGATCTTGGCGACTGGCGCTCGACGATCGAGTTCGTGATGGGCCCATACAGCTGCGGCAAAGACCTCAACGAGGTGTCGGCCGTCGACTTTTCCAAATCCGACGAGCGCGATATCGACGCCTTCTGCAAGATCGGCTTTGGCGGCTTGCTGGCGAAGCTCGCAGGCGGAATTCCGGTGCAACTCGCGACGCCGGCCCGCCGCATCGAGTGGAGCGGCCGTGCGGGAGTTGAGATCGACACTCCCAAGGGCACGATCCGGGCCAAGACTGCGATCGTCACCGTATCGACCAACGTTCTCGCCGCCGGCAAGATCAGGTTCGAGCCCGAACTGCCTAGGCGCGTACAGGACGCGGTCGGCAAGCTTTCCCTCGGCAGCTATGAGCACATCGCGCTCGAGTTGCCGGGCAACCCGCTCGGCATGCAGGCGGACGATTTGATCTTCGAAAAGTCGAACAGCAGAAGCACTGCTGGGATCCTGGCCAATGTCTCCGGGACGCCGCTGTGCATCGTCGACGTCGGCGGAAAATTCGGACGCGATCTCGCTATGCGCGGCGAAGAGGCGATGGTCGATTTCGCGCTCGAATGGCTTGAAGGCTTGTACGGCAGCAATTTCAAGAAAACGGTCCAGAGAGCGAGCGCGACGCGATGGTACAACGACCCCTGGGTGCTCGGGTCGTTCTCGTGTGCAAGCGTCGGCGGCCAGCCGTCACGTCGTGTTCTCATGGAGCCGTTGAACGGGCGCCTCTGGTTCGCGGGTGAAGCCGTCCACGAAACCCTCTGGGGTACGGTCGGCGGCGCTTGGGACTCGGGCGAGCGTGCGGCGGTCGAAGCGCTCAAACGGATCGGCGCCATCACCGAGCCGCCGCCGCAGCCACAGCGGGCGCGCGCACAACAGCGCCGCGTGCGCTAGCGGGCGTCGCAAGCCCTTATGTCAAGGCAATGGATCGGCCTTGCCGGCCGTTGAGATGGCGTGGCTCACCGCTTCGACCAAGGCACGTGGCGCGCAGGGCTTCGTCAAAAGCCGCGCGGTTGAAAACGGTTCCGGTAACGCGAGATCGCTCTCGTACCCGGTCAAGAAAAGGATCGGAATCTGGCGTTTGAGTGCGATTTCCGCAAGCGCCAGCCCGGTGTCCGATCCTTCGGCAAGCTGAATGTCAATGACCGCGGCATCGAAGGGTAGGGGTTGTGCCAGCGCGTCGTGCGCCTGCTGCAGCGTCAGCGCAACAACGATCTCGCCGGCACCCGCGTCCCTCAGAACGTCCTCGGCAACCGTTGCGATCAGAAATTCATCTTCGATGACGAGAATGCGGGCGCCATTTAGCGGGCCCGTTCCGCGGTGATCGGAGCTCACGGGACTCGTTTCGGGGGCGGTCGCTTGCCATACCATGCGGATATCCGGGTTATCTTCATATTGTTTCCTGGAGGTTCATCCATCCGATTGGGAATGTGGTTCAGAATCGGACGGCCGGTCATTAAAAAATGACGCAGCGACTGCCCGGAAATACGGCTAGAATCCAATTCCCCGGCAGGGCGATGTGAGCGCCTGCCGAGCGAGGGGACGATGTCCAAATCGATACCGGCCTCGGGACGCCTCGTGCCTTGTGAAAGCTGCCCGTTGCGTCCGCTGCGTGTGTTTCGAAATTTCACGCCCGAGGAATTGGCGTTCGTCAGCGCGTTCAAATCGGCTGAGCTGACTGCCGAGCCCGGCACGACGCTTTTGATGCAGGGTGCCAACAGCGCTCACCTCTACACGCTGCTATCGGGTTGGGCCTTCCGCTACAAAACACTTCCTGACGGTCGCCGGCAGATCCTCAATTTTGCATTTCCAGGCGAGTTTCTGGGTCTGCAGGGCTCGGTCGCGAACGAGATGCAGCACTCTGTGGAGGTGCTGACACAGGCCGTGCTTTGCGTATTCCCGCGCGACAAATTGTGGGACCTCTACTCGCACTACCCGAGCCTCGCCTTTGACATCACCTGGCTTGCCGCGCGCGAGGAGCAGCTTTTGGACGAGCACTTGCTCAGCGTCGGCCGGCGGTCGGCACTCGAACGCATGGCGTTCATTCTGCTGCATCTCTACCAGCGAGCCGAGGAGGTCGATCTCGCCAAGCACGGGAAGGTGATATTTCCGTTCACCCAGCAGCACATCGCGGACACGCTCGGGATGTCGCTTGTTCACGCCAACAAGACGCTGCGGCGCCTCTACGGCATGAAGTTGCTGAGATGGCAGGATCGCACGTTTGAAATTTTGGACTGGGATAAGCTCGTCGATCTGGCGGTCTACGACCGCGGCGACAAAAGTCCGCGGCCGCTGATCTGACTGCGTAGCCTATTGCATCCGCCCGTTAATTGGGGCGGAGTCTGCTGGCGGTCAATGCAGCCCGCCGAACGCCCAGATCAGCACTAAAATTGGGATCGGTACACCGATCAACCACAATAGCAGATAGCGTCCCACGCGATTGCCTCCTCATAAATCTACTTGCGAACAATGCGCCGGGAGGCTGGTTGGTTCCTGCTGGTGCGATCGAATAGTGGTTTCGCCGGGCAACTCGGCCGACGGAACCGCATGATATTTCCACGCGTTTTATAGCTGTGCGCTTGGGTTATCTGGGAGGACGTGATGCTCGGAACCATACTGATCATTGTCTTGATCTTAATTCTGCTTGGAGCGCTGCCGACTTGGCCCTACAGCTCTGGATGGGGTTACTATCCGTCCGGAGGTCTCGGACTCGTGCTCGTCATCTTGGTCATCCTGGTGGTTTTAGGAAGAGTGTAGGAGTGGCTCGGTTCAAACTCGGAATCGAGCGCCTTCGATTGATCGCTCAGGTCAACTCGGAAGTTCCGTTTCGGTATCTGACAGCAAGTGGTCGACGGCTGCGACGCCCACGATCAGGAGCGGAACTGATAGGAAGCCGCCGAGTGGTCCCCACAACCAAGTCCAGAATACGAGCGACAGGAACACCGACAGCGGGTTCAACGTGAAGCGCATGCCGACAATGTTCGGCGTGATGAAGTACCCCTCGCACGTTACCATCCCGACATAGAGTGCCGTTGCTATCAGGGCTTCGTGCCATCCGGGGAAGCTCGCGAGCCCAACGCAGAATAGAACCACGGCCATAAAAGCAGCGCCGATGTAGGGCACGAACGCGCAGAGAAAGGCCAGCGCGCCAAGCAGGATAGGACCGGGGAATCCGAGGAAAAAGGTGCCGAGCGCTGTCAGAAAGCCAAGCACCGCGTTTATGACAGCAACGGTACCGACATAGCGTACAAGGTTGTCCTCGACTTCGTTGAGCATCCGAATTGCGCGCAATCGCGCCTCCGAACCGGAGAACCACAAAATTGCATTGCGCCGTAGCGCCTCCCGGCTGACCAGAAACAAAAGTAGCGTTGCCAGGAAAATCAGAATCTCGCCGACCGCAGGCGTCAGAAACGCTGCAACAGGTTGCAGCGTATTGGCGAGGTCGATTTTGGGAACGCCGGCATCGACGCTATCAAGGGGCGACGGTGTGCCCGGCATGATGCTGCTTTCAAAGCTTCGCAAGCGCTCGATCAGGGGATGAAGAATTGCGAACTTCTGCCGAAAATTATCGCCAACTTCGGTGGCGTGCGCCGCAACTGCCAGGATCGGCGCAACAACGGCGGCGAGCGCAAACTGGATCAAAACAAAAAACAAACTGACAGCCAACACCGCGAAGATCGGCGCCGGCACGCGGTAGGTGGCGGCGCGCCGCGCCATCGGGCTCAACATGATCCCAATCACCACGGCGCAGATGATCGGCAAGACCAGCACGCGAGCGGATTGCAAAAACGCGCCGAACAGCAGAACGAATATCCCGATGATCGTAACCTGTGACGCTATCCATAGTGAATTGAGGCGCGCCGGGGTTTCGGTCGGCTCGATCTGAGGCTCGTTTGTCTGTTGGAGCAACGTCGTCCGCCTTGCGTGCAAAGGCCCGGCAAACGCCGGGCCATTGCGGCTTTACCTGCTTACTCGTGGATCTCGGCTACCAGGGTTGCGCGTCATACCAATCATTGATGTCCTTGCGGATCTGATCCTTCGCGAACCCATACCGCTCCTGGATCTTGCCCTCGAGCTGATCGCGTCGGCCGTTGATAACATTGAGGTCGTCATCGGTGAGCTTGCCCCATTTCTCCTTGACCTTGCCTTTGACCTGCTTCCAGTTGCCCTCTACGCGGTTCCAATCCATCACGACCTCCAAATTGGCGATGTGTCAGAGACATAACTGTCGCGCGCGGCGCGAGTTCCGCGCTGCTTGAGATGCGACAGAAAGTCCAAGGCTGACGCGGCCGGCGCGACCGTCAAGCCTCGTTCGCTCTCCACAACAACTTTCGAGAGAAAGGTTTCGATCTAAGCCGCCGCGGGCTTGCGCGGCGCGTCAACTTCGCAACATCGCCCCGGTGCGCTTGCCGACCTCGGCGACGATTCTTGCGCCCACCGCGTCGATCTCTTCGTCCGTCATGGTCTTCTCACGCGGCTGCAGCGTGACTGCGATCGCGATTGATTTCTTGTCGGCGTCGATGCCCGGGCCTTCGTAGACGTCGAACACCGAGACACCGGTGATGAGCTTGCGGTCAACGCCCTGGGCGGCGCGCACGATGTCGCCGGCCTTCACTGTGCGCGGCACCACAAAGGCGAAATCGCGCTCGACCGGCTGGAACGCCGAGAGCTCGAGCGGCGGCTTCGCCCGAGTCGGCTTCGCCTTCGGCTCTGGAATGCGCTCAAGGATGACCTCGAATACGACCAGCGGGCCTTCGGCGCCGAGCGCCTGCAAGGTTTTCGGATGCAGCTCGCCAAACCAGCCGAGCACGTTTTGCGGACCGATCTGAAGCGTGCCGGAGCGTCCGGGATGCAGCCAACCCGCGCCGCCGTAGACGATCTGCAGCGCCTGCGGTGCCGCGCCCGTTGCGGTCAGCACTGCGAGCGCATCGGCCTTGGCATCGAACGTGTCGACCTCGCCGGAACCGGTGGACCAATTGCGACCGCCCGCAAGGCTGGCGCGGCCGCGACGTACGCCGCTCGCAGCGGTAAATTGATCCTCCGGCCGATCGCTGCGAAAAATCTGGCCGACCTCAAACAGGGCGACGTCCGGAAAGCCCCGATCGGCGTTCTTCTGCGCCGCGCGCACGAGGCCCGGAATGAGGCTCGGGCGCATGTCGGAAAGATCTGTAGCGATCGGATTGGCGAGCGCGAGTTCGTCCTGACCCCCACCAAACAGTTCAGCCTGCGGCTTTGACACGAACGACCAGGTCACGACTTCAACCAGGCCGCGTGTCGCGAGCGCACGCTTGGCCCTGCGGGTGCGCCGTTGAATTGGCGTAAGCACGGGCTTGCGAGGTGTCTCGCCGCGATCGAACGGGGCAAACGGGATGCGATTGACGCCGGCGATCCGCATGACTTCTTCGACGAGGTCGGCTTTGCCCTCGACGTCCGGTCGCCATGACGGCACGGTCACGGCGACAGAAGCTGCAGTGCCGGCCACCGCGAAGCCGAGATCGCCGAGAATTTGTTTGATATCGGCCGGGCTCACGTCTATGCCCGCGAGACGCTTCGGTTCGGTTAGCGGAAAGTCGATGACGCGCACAGGCGCAGTTGAATCTCCGGCAACCGCTATTTTCGACGGCTTGCCGCCGCAGATGTCGACAACCATTCGGGTCGCGAGCTCCAGTCCTGGCACCATGAAGGCTGGGTCGACGCCGCGCTCGAACCGGTAGCGCGCATCCGAATTAATCCCGAGCTTGCGGCCGGTGTGGGCGATGTTGATCGGGTCCCATAGCGCCGACTCGATCAGAACGTCGGTCGTTTCGGCCGAACACCCGCTCGCCTGGCCACCCATGATCCCCGCAAGCGACTCGACACCCAGCGCGTCGGCAATCACGCACATGCTGTCATCGAGCGTGTAGGTCTTGCCGTCGAGCGCGGTCAGCGTCTCGCCCGCGCGGGCGCGGCGCACCACCAGATCGCCTTCCACCTTGCCGGCATCGAACACATGCAGGGGCCGTCCGCGATCGTAGGTCACGTAGTTGGTGATATCGACCAGCGCGTTGATCGGTCGCAGCCCGATCGCAAGCAGGCGCCGCTGCATCCAATCGGGGCTGGGACCGTTCTTGACCCCGCGCACGAGGCGCAGCGCAAATGCGGGGCAGAGTGGAGGTGTTGTCCCGAAATCAAGCGTCACACCGACCGGGCAGGTAAATGATCCCTCGATCGGCTTGATCGGCGAGCTCTTGAGCGTCCCCATGTGAGCCGCCGCGAGATCACGTGCGATGCCGTTGACGCCGGTGCAGTCCGGCCGATTAGGCGTGAGATTGATCTCGATGACCGGATCATCAAGGCCGGCCCAGGCCGCGTAGCGCTCGCCAATCGGTGCGTTGGCGGGCAGATCGATGATCCCCTCATGGTCGTCCGATATTTGCAGTTCGAACTCCGATACCAGCATGCCGCGGCTTTCGACCCCACGGATTTTGCCGATGCCCAGCGTCAGGTTCTTGCCCGGTATGAACGAGCCCGGCGGCGAAAACACGCCAAGCATGCCGGCACGCGCATTCGGCGCGCCGCACACGACCTGCACCGGGTCGCCGCTGCCGGTGTCGACCATGCACACGCGCAACCTGTCGGCGTTGGGGTGCTGCTCGGCCGAGACTACCCGCGCGATCGTGAACGGCGCGAGCGCCGTCGCCTTGTCCTCGACGCGCTCGACCTCAAGCCCAATCATCGTGAGCCTGTCGACGATTGCGGCGAGCGGCTCTTTGGTATCGAGGTGATCCTTGAGCCAGGCGAGGGTGAGCTTCACGAACTCAGCCCTCCGGCAAGCGTCGGGAAATCAAGCGGGCGGAAACCGTAGTGCTCGAGCCAGCGCACGTCGGCTTCGAAGAACGCGCGCAGGTCCGACATCCCATATTTGAGCATTGCGATGCGATCGATGCCCATGCCCCAAGCGAAGCCTTGGTACTCATCCGGATCGAGGCCGGAATTGCGCAGGACGTTCGGATGAACCATTCCGCAGCCGAGGATCTCCATCCAGTCGTCGCCCTCGCCGAAACGGATCTCGCCCTTGTCGCGACGGCATTGGATGTCGACTTCGAGCGAAGGCTCGGTAAACGGAAAGAACGACGGCCGGAACCGCATCTTCACATCGTCAACTTCGAAGAACGCCTTGCAGAATTCGGCCAGGATCCATTTCAGGTGACCGAGATGCGAGCCTTTGTCGATCACCAGGCCCTCGACCTGGTGAAACATCGGCGTGTGGGTCTGGTCGGAATCGCTGCGATACGTCCGCCCCGGAATGATCACCCGGATCGGCGGTCTCTGGCTCTGCATTGTGCGGATCTGCACCGGCGACGTATGGGTGCGCAGCAGCAGCCGCATGCCGTCCGGCTTCGGGTTGAAGAAGAACGTGTCGTGCATGTCGCGCGCGGGGTGCGCCTCGGGAAAATTCAGCTTGGTGAAGTTGAGGTCGTCGGTCTCGATGTCCGGGCCCTCGGCGATCGAGAAGCCCATGTCGGCGAAAATCACCGTGAGTTCGTCGATCACCTGGCTGATCGGGTGGATGCGGCCGGCCTCCGTCGGCGGCTCAGGCAGCGGCAGCGTGACGTCGACGGTCTCGGTGTTGAGGCGGACGTCGAGCGCGACCTCGGCGAGCGCGGATTTGCGGGCTGCCAGGGCCGCGGTGATGCGATCCTTGAGTCCATTGATCAGCGGGCCCTGTTCGCGCCGCTGGTCTGGCGTCATCGTCCCGAGCGTCTTCAGCAACTCCGATATCGAGCCCTTGCGGCCGAGCGCGGCGACCCGCACCGCTTCGAGCGCGGCTTCGTTGGTCGCCACCGCGATCGCCGCATTGAGTTCCAGTTCGAGCGCGTGCAAATCGGCCAAAAGGGTCACTCCGGCATGTACTGCAGATCGGTGTCGTGCGGCTTGCCGCCGGCTTGCGTCAGCATGCAATGCACCTGGCCGCGATGGTGGGTCTGGTGATTGAACAGGTGGGTGATCAGCAGCCATTTAGGTTTACTGATGTCGCGGTTGACGGCGTTGGAATGCCAGGTCAAATCGCCCTCAAGCGCCGCCGGTTCGAGATTGTCGGCCCACTCAATGATCGAGGCATCGGTCGCAGCGCGCTCGCGCCGCAACAGGTCCCAATCCGGGTAGAGCGAGATCGATTGCGGAATGCCGCCTGGTGGCGGCGGCCAACCGGCGAACCTGCTCATCCAGATGCGATCGCCCCACAACAGGTGGCTCAGCGTCTGATGGATCGATCCGAAGAATGAGCCGCGCTCACGTCGGCGCTCCGCGTCTGTAAGACGGTCCGCGACGCCGTAAAGGTTTTCGTTCTGCCAACGATTGTAGCGCGCCATGCGCTGGACGTAGGCCGGGTCGATCATTGGTCCGTTCAGGCCGCGAGCGCGGCCTTCGCCTTCTCCACAATGGCCGCGAACGCTGCCGGTTCCCGGATCGCGAGATCGGAGAGCACCTTGCGGTCGATGGTGATCTCAGCCTTGTTCAGGCCGTCAATGAAACGGCTATAGGTGAGGTCGAACTGGCGCACAGCCGCATTGAGGCGCTGGATCCAGAGGGCGCGGAAGGTGCGTTTGCGCCGCTTGCGATCCCGATAAGCGTATTGGTTGGCCTTTTCGACGGCTTGTTTTGCGATGCGGATCGTGTTCTTGCGCCGGCCGTAATAGCCCTTGGCGGCTTTGAGAATTTTCTTGTGCTTCGCGTGGGTGGTGACACCCCGTTTGACGCGGGCCATGGTCGATCTCCTGTACCTGAAAAAACAGTGCTAATGCAAAGCGCCCGCCCGAGCGGGCCGGCTTAGTGGTTCGGCAACCAGTATTTCTTGATGTTGTCGCCGTCGGTCTTGAACAGCACCTTGGTGCCGCGATGCTCACGCACCTGCTTGGTGCTGCGCTTGATCATGCCGTGGCGTTTGCCGGACTGCTGGTACAGGACCTTGCCGGTTCCGGTGACTTTGAAGCGCTTTTTCGCGCCCGATTTGGTCTTCAACTTGGGCATTTGGCTCTCCTTTGTCCGCCTGCCGATGCGTCACGTAGGCGCGTTGCCGGCTGTGCTCACAATTGAGCTATGCTCGATAAGCGCTTGCGCTGGCTTTGAGCTTTTTCCGCCGCCACGGCAGCCCTTCGGCCGGGCCACGGAAGGGCGGCGTTATGGCAGAGACGGCCGCAAAAGACAACCGCCCCACTTTGGGGCGGTCGTTCGACCGACGTGGCCGCGATCGGCGGCGGCCTCAGCCGGGACGCGTCATCGCGGCGCCAGGACCATGATCATCTGACGACCTTCAAAGCGGGCGTCCTGTTCGACCTTGGCAAATTTAGCAGTGTCGTCGCGCACGCGGTCCAAAAGCTTGGCGCCAAGCTCCTGGTGGGCCATCTCGCGGCCGCGGAACCGCAGTGTGACCTTCACCTTATCGCCTTCCTCGAAGAACCGCTGCATCGAGCGCATCTTCACGTCGTAGTCGTGATCGTCGATCATCGGACGAAACTTGATTTCCTTGACCTCGACGACTTTTTGCTTTTTGCGCGCCTCGGCGGCCTTCTTCTGCTCCTGGTATTTGTACTTTCCGTAATCGAGCAGCTTGCAGACCGGTGGACTGGCGTTGGGCGCGATTTCGACCAGATCAAGAACAGCGGCCTGGGCGACGGCCAATGCCTCTGCGATCGGCACATTGCCTCGGTTCGAGCCGTCTTTATCGATCAGGTGTACTACGCGGGCGTGAATCTCCTCGTTAATGCGCGGGCCGTCTTTCTGGACGGGCGGCGCGGTTCTCATCGGGCGGCGAATGGGGAAGCTCCTCTGTTGTTGCACCGAATGCGGGGCTATCCGGCGCTCGCCGAAAAAGTCCAGCCCGAAACAATTGATTTAATCCCGGACCAAGTCAACGACCAAGTCGGCTTCCCGGGCCATGACGATGGCAGGCGATAACGTGTCGGCGTATAACGCGCCGCCTCGTCGCGCCCAGTCATATGGTCCTTGGGTCCGCCGGGAGAAGTTGCTGGCATGTCGGATCGTGTCATCGAATTTCTTGACGTCGGAACCCCGCCAGACGGCCGGGCGATCGCGGTACAGGCAAGCTCGGGTGGCGCCCCCGGCGTTGTCTGGCTTGGCGGATTCAAGTCAGACATGATGGGAACCAAAGCCGAGGCGCTCGCCGCTTGGGCAAAGAAAGCCGGCCGCGCCTGCGTGCGTTTCGACTATTCGGGTCACGGCGAATCCAAGGGCCTGTTCACCGATGGCACGATCGGCCGGTGGCTCGAGGAGAGTTTCGCGGTTTTCGAGCGGTTTTGTCGCGGACCGCAGGTTCTTGTCGGCTCTTCTATGGGCGGCTGGCTCGCACTGTTGCTGGCGCGAGAGCTCAAGCACCGACCCGCCCCAGCTCACCTTGCGGGGATGGTGCTGATCGCGCCCGCAGTCGATTTTACCGAAGCTTTGATGTGGAAAAACTTTCCGCCTACGGTGAAACACGAAGTGGAAGCCAAAGGCGTCTGGATTCGACCTTCGAAATACGACCCCGAGGGCTATCCGATCACGAAACGGTTGATCGACGAGGGTCGCTCGCATCTGCTGCTTGGCGGCATGATCGAAACCGGATGCCCGGTTCGCATCCTACAGGGCGCCCTCGACCCCGATGTGCCGTGGACCCATGCGGTCGAACTCGTTTCACGGCTTGCGCAGGATGATGTCGTGCTGACGCTGGTGAAGGACGGCGACCATCGGCTGTCGCGGCCTGAAGATATTGAACGACTGATCTATGCGGTGCAGGAGCTCTGAGCTCAGCCGACCGCGGCGCGCCACTCGTCCTCGACTTCGGGAACGTCGGTTTGGCGTTGCGATGCGCGCACTGCCAGACGCTGCGGGGCGAGTCGACCGAGGGCCCAGACGGCGGCTCCGCGTACCAGCGCCGAGGCGTCATCGAGGAGCCGTTCGGCTTCCGGCGCAAGAGCGGCATCGCCGCTGTTGCCGATCGCGATGAGCACGTTGCGCACGAACCGATCGCGGCCGGTGCGCTTGATCGCTGTCTTGGCGAACAGGGCCCTAAATCCGGCATCGTCGAGACGCGCGAGCACGTCGAGGCGTGGCGCGCGCAGCGCGTCGCGTGCGGCGAGCTTGGCGTCGCGGCCGGCGTGCGCGAATTTGTTCCAGGGACAAACCGCCAGGCAGTCGTCGCAGCCATAAATTCGATTCCCCATCAAGGGACGCAACTCACGTGCAATCGGACTCTTGTGCTCGATCGTGAGGTAGGAGATGCAGCGCCGCGCATCGAGCCGATATGGAGCAGGAAAGGCCGCCGTCGGGCAGATGTCGAGACAGGCGTGACAGCTGCCGCAATGGTCGGTTGCCGGAGCATCCGGCGTGAGTTCGAGCGTGGTGAAGATTGCGCCGACGAACAGCCAGGAGCCGAACTGCTCCGACAGCAGGTTGGTGTGCTTGCCTTGCCATCCAATGCCGGCGGCTGCGGCGAGCGGCTTCTCCATCAATGCGGCCGTATCAACGAACACTTTGACCTCGCCGCCAGCAGTCGCGATCAGCCATCGCGCGAGGCTCTTGAGTCGCTTCTTGACGACGTCGTGATAGTCGTCGCCTTGCGCATAGACCGAGATCGCGCCGCGATCGCGATGATCAAGGATTGCCAACGGATCGCGATCCGGCCCATAGTTGAGACCGAGCATGACAACGGCGCGAGCGGCCGACCACAGTGCGTGCGGATCGCCGCGACGGCTGTCGGCGAGCCAGTCCATGTTGCCGTGAGCACCTTCGGCCACGAACTGTGCGAGTCGTCCTTTCGCCAGCGGAGCCGCATCGGGCGCCGCAACGCCGACGGAATCGAACCCGTGATCACGCGCTGCCCGAGCGAGGGCTGCCTTGATGTGGTGTGGATCAGTCAGAAGTCGAGGTCGGCGTAGGTCTTGGACGGTTGGATGCCGGCGTGAATGTCGGCGAGCAACGGGCGGAACGACGGGCGCGATTTCACCCGCGCGTACCACGCCTTCGCCGCTTCGTCTTCGTCCCACGGCACGTCACCCAAGTAATCGACCACCGACAGATGCGCCGCGGCGGCCAGATCGGCATAACTCATGCGATCGCCAGCCAGCCAGTCGCGCGTGCGTGCAAGCCATCCGACATAAGCCATATGATAGCGGATGTTCGCGAGCGCGGCACGGATGGCGTAGATGTCCGGCGCGCCGCCGCCTTGATTCGTCGGCATGTGCCGCTTGAAGACACGCTCGACGATGAGCGGAACGCTCACTTCGGATGCGAACTTGTCGTGAAACCACGCACAAAGGCGGCGCACCTCGATCCGCGCGCTCGGGTCGCGCGGCAACAGGCGATGTTCGCCGAGCTCGTTGCCATGCGTCTCGTCCAGGTATTCGGCAATGATGCGCGCGTCCGGAACGGGCGAGGCGCCCTCTTCGACCAGGACCGGCGTGGTGCCGGCCGGGTTGAGGGTCAGGAACTCGACCCGGCGGTCCCAGGGGCGCTCCTCCACAAGACTGGCGGTTAATCCGGACTCGGTAATCGCGAGGCGCGCGAAGCGCGAGAACGGGCACAGGGGATGGTGAAACAACGTCAGCATCATGAATGTCGTAGGAGAGGTCGAAGCCTAGGGCACGATCCCGAAGAGCGAACACCGGTTTTCGGAACGGATCACGCTCCGTCCGTGAGACGACAATTGCGGCGATACGGTACATAAATCGTTAACGCCGGATAGGGGGTGTAGACTTACCGGCCTGCGCGGTGGATTGAAGTTCCCAGGTTCCCCATTGCCCTTGCACGCGGCTTGGGTCAAAAGCGGAAGCCAGTTTCCGCACCGCCCGCCTCTCCCGGAGCCATCCATGTTATTCGACGTCATCAAGGCCGCTATTTTGGGCATTGTCGAAGGCCTGACCGAATATCTGCCGGTTTCATCGACCGGGCATCTGTTGCTGGTCGAGCATTTCTTCGGCTTCGCCGATGAGGATTTTGGCAAGACCTTCGCTGTGCTGATTCAGCTCGGCGCGATCCTGGCCCTGTTGTCGATCTACTTCACCCGGCTGTGGCAGCTCGCCCTCGGGTTCTTCACGGACGCGACGTCGCGTCGGTTCGTCATTGGTGTCCTGGTTGCATTTTTGCCAGCGGCTGTGATCGGCGCGATCGCACACGACTTTATCAAAAACGTCCTGTTCAATCCTTGGATCGTTTGTTTCATGCTGATTGCCGGCGGTGCGGTTCTGTTGTGGATCGATGCGCTCGACCTCAAACCGAAATATCACGATGTAACAACGTTCTCGCTCCCGACCTATCTCGGCATCGGCATCGCCCAGTGCGCAGCCATGGTGCCGGGCGTCTCGCGCTCGGGCGCCACCATCGTGGGAGCGATGCTGATGGGCGCGGACCGGCGGACGGCGGCCGAGTTCTCGTTCTGGCTCGCGATGCCGACGATGGTCGGGGCGTTTGCTTACGATCTCTACAAGAGCGGAGCGCACTTGTCCGGCAGCAACGTGTTGATCATTGCGGTCGGTTTCATAACGTCGTTCATCTTTGGCTGGATCGTGGTGAAGACGTTTCTGGGTTACGTGTCGCGCCACGGTTTTGCGCTGTTTGCGTGGTGGCGGGTCATCGTCGGCGGCCTCGGACTGATCGGGCTCGCGCTCGGCAAGTAGCTAATTCTTCGGCGGCGCGCGAAACAGCTTGTCGCGCGTGATCTGATTGACGGCCGTGGTGCCGGTTAGAATCATCGCGTTGTCGAAACTCTCGCGGATCACTTCCAGCGCCGCCGCGACGCCGGCTTCCCCCATTGCGGCAAGGCCGTAGAGATAAGCTCGACCGATCAAACAGCCGCGCGCGCCGTTCGCGAGTGCCTTGAACACGTCATGACCCGAACGTACGCCGCCGTCGAACAGCACTTCGACCCGATCGCCGACCGCGTCCGCGATGTGTGGCAGCGCCGAAATTGACCCTGCGGCGCCGTCGAGCTGGCGCCCGCCATGATTGGACACCACGATGCCGTCGACGCCTTCCTGGGCGGCATTTTTGGCATCTTCGACGTCGAGAAGGCCCTTGAGCACGAGCTTTCCCTTCCAGCGATCGCGGATCCAATCGAGGTCGCGCCAGTTCAGGCTTTGATCGGAATTGCTCGTCGCCCAGGAACCGGTCTTGAGCACACTCGGCGCGTAGCCTGGCTGGCTGCCGAGATAGCTGTCGAGATTGCCGAAGGACTTGCGCTTGCCCATGAGGACGCTCATCGCCCAGTTCGGCTTGGTCGCGATGTCCCAGCAGTTGCGCAATGTTAGCCGCGGCGGCACCGTCAGGCCGTTCTTGATGTCGGCGTGGCGCTGGCCGCGGTAGGGAAGATCGACGGTGAGAAACATCGTCGTGCATCCGACCGCGCGCGCCCGATCGATCATCGCGCGGGCGAAGCCGCGATCCTTGAAGATATAGAGCTGGAACCAGATTGGCCGCTTCACGGCCGACGCTACATCCTCGATGGTACATATGGAGAGCGTGGACAGGCAGAATTTCAAGCCTGCGGCTTCCGCGGCGCGCGCCGCGAGAATCTCGCCGTCGCCGTGAATGAGGCCGGTCAGCCCGGTCGGTGCAATCGCGACTGGCATCGCGACCTTCTCGCCGAGCAGGATGGTCGTAAGATCTCGTTTCGAAGTGTCAACCATGACGCGCTGGCGCAACCGAATGGCATCGAGGTCGGCGCGGTTGGCGCGCAAAGTAAGTTCGTCGTAGGAACCACCGTCGACGTACTCGAACAGCGCTTTGGGGACGCGCCGACGCGCCATCGCACGCAAGTCTTCGATGTTCGTGATCGGCGTTGGCATTCCTCACGCCATCCTGGCGCCGAATTGACCGGTCTTGCGAAAGCGCCACAGATAGGTCGGAACGATCACCTCCACGGCTTCCTGAGGAAGACCAAGGCCCTGCAGCGTGCGCGCTTCGCGGATGGCCTGATCGGATACGACATTGTCGCTGCGCAGGAGTTCGACCTGATCAGGGGTGAGCAGCGGCTTGGGTAGCAGCTGCAGCAAGGTGGCCTGGAAACGGGCGGCCCAGAACGGCAGCGGCAGCAGCATGCGATGCCGCCCGGTTGTGGTCAGAACGTATTCCATCAATTGTTTGAACGTGTAGCTTTCGGGCCCGCCGAGCTCATAGATCGTGCCTGGCTTGGTTTCGCCCTCCGCTGCCTTGGCGATCGCAGCTGCCACGTCGCCGGCGAACACGGGCTGAAAGCGCGTGTGACCGCCGCCGACGAGCGGCAGTGCGGGCAGGAAACGTGCGAGCGAGGCAAACTTGTTGAAGAAGTCATCGTCCGGTCCAAACAGTACCGAAGGACGGAAGATCGTCGCCTGCGGGGCGGCCTCGAGCACCAACCGTTCGCCCTCAGCCTTGCTGCGTGCATAAAGCGAGGTCGAATGCGCGTCCGCGCCGATCGCGGAAACGTGGATCATCCTGGCATTCTGCTCGGCCGCGGCGCGGGCCACGCCCTGCGCGCCAATCGCCTGAACGGCCTCAAAGCGCTGACGGCCCCGTTCGAACAGGATGCCGACCAGGTTGACCACAATGCTCGCCCCGCGTGCCGCCGCGGCGACGGACGCCGGGTCGCGCAGGTTGGCCTGGACCGCATGAATCTGTCCAACGCGCCCAAGCGGCTGCAGGTGGCCGGCAAGGTCGGGGCGGCGCACCGCCACCCGGATCCGATAGTGTTTTTTTGCGAGCGCCCGGACCACGTGGCGGCCCAGAAAACCCGAGCCGCCGAACACGGTGACGAGGGTGTCGACCTGATTTTGAATGATCATGAGACGGCTCGCGCGCAGGAGAAAACGGCGGCAGCGAGCGCAATACAGGATCAATGCCCGGGTGTATAGGGGATGCGCGCGAGGTCGCGCCTCGTTGACAATCCAAAACCGCAGCCCTTATCTGTGCCCGGCTTGCCCAGGTGGCGGAATTGGTAGACGCGCTGGTTTCAGGTACCAGTGGTTAATAGCCGTGGAGGTTCGAGTCCTCTCCTGGGCACCATGGACGAACGCGATGGCATCGAGCGTCACCGACCCGCTGGGTGGAATCGCCGAGACAGAGGATCCGAGCAATTGCCTGATAGGCCGCCCGGCTTCCACCTCCGCCATTTCGTTGAATTTGCCTTGAACCCGTTGTCCGGCACGCCATGACCATCCGCTTGCATCGCGGCGACCTGCCGGACCTGAGCCGCTACAGCGGCGCGGTTGCGATCGACACCGAGGCAATGGGGCTCAATCCCCATCGCGACCGCTTGTGCGTCGTGCAGCTGTCGCCGGGCGACGGCAGTGCCGACGTTGTCCAGATTCCGGCCGATGCAACAGACGCTCCCAATCTCAAGCGCCTGATCGGCGACCCAACACGCTTGAAGATCTTCCACTTCGCGCGCTTCGATATCGCGACCCTCTACAACCGGTTTGGTGTCATGCCCACGCCGGTGTATTGCACCAAAATCGCCTCGCGACTGACCCGCACCTATACGGATAAGCACGGCTTGAAGGATTTGGTGCGCGAAGTGCTCGGGATCGACCTCTCCAAGCAACAGCAGCTCTCGGATTGGGGGGCTACCGAGTTGAGCGAGCCGCAGGTCGCATATGCGGCATCCGATGTGCTGCACCTGCACGCGCTTAAGGAAAAATTGGATGCCCTGCTGGTACGGGAAGGTCGGGAGCAATTGGCAGCCGCCTGTTTCGCGTTTCTGCCCGATCGCGCCCGCCTTGACCTCGCGGGCTGGGCCGATCAGGACATTTTCGCCCATTCCTGAGCCCGAGGAGGGGCCCGCCGCCGCGCCGCGGCCACATTCCGGGACGATTTTAGGGTCGGGTGATCGTATGATGGGGTGGGCCGCGTGGTGTCGACGGCCCCTAATGCGACGGGGTAGGGCGTCTGACAACGCTATTGACCATTGACGGTGTGCGCGACCTTGGGCGCGCCGATCCCGCTAAATTTCGTGCGGCGGTGCGGCACAGCCGTTTCGTCCGGCTGCTGCGTACCGCAATTCCCATTGTGATCCTCGTCGTGTTCGCGCTGCTGATCATGGCAGCCTACTTCAATCCGTTCCGCGTTCTGGCGCGGCTTCCAATCGATCCCGGCAAGATCGTGCTGTCGGGCACGCGCATCACCATGGAGTCCCCCAGGGTCGCTGGCTACACCAAGGACGCGCGCCCTTATGAAGTTACCGCAAAGGCCGCATCGCAAGACATCACCAAACCCGATATCGTCGATCTCCAGGAGATCCGAGCGAAAGTCGAGATGCAGGACAAGGTCACGGTGGAGATGACCGCCTTTAGCGGCGTCTACGAGTCCAAGTTGGATCGGCTGACCCTCGACCGCGACATTCTCCTGACCTCAACGTCTGGATACTCGGGCCACTTGCGAGAGGCAGTCATCGACGTCAAGAAGGGCAGCATCGTTTCGCAGAGCCCGGTCGAGCTGACAATGCTCAACGGCACGCTCAACGCCAATCGCCTTGAGGTCGACGATCGCGGTGACGTCATCCGATTTGGCGGCGGCGTGGTGATGAATCTGGTGCTCCCACCCTCCGACAGCGAGAAGAAGCCATGAACCGAAACCCTGTCGTAAGTTTCGGTTTGGCGATGGCTACCGCCGTGACCCTTGCGGCGTTGGCACACGCGCAACCGCCAGCCCCGCAGCAACAGCCGAGCGGACCCGCCAACGCGCTGCAGGGATTTGCGCAAAATCGCGATCAACCGGTGAAGATAGATGCGTCCCAACTGGAGGTGCGCGACAAGGACAAGGTCGCGACGTTCTCCGGCGGCGTGAAAGTCGTTCAGGGCGACACCACGATGCGCGCAAAATCCCTCGCGGTTTTTTACGACGGCGAGGGGAGCACCGCGAACGCGCTGACCTCGGCGAAGCCGGGACCGGGAGGACAGCAGCGCATTAAGCGGCTGGAGGCGAGGGGCGGCGTCAAGGTTTGCCAGGACGAGCAGGTTGCGACCGGCGACACCGGTATTTTCGACATGCAGTCCAATACTGTAACGCTAGTGGGCAATGTCGTGCTGACCAAAGGAATGAATGTCCTGAAGGGGGAAAAGCTGACCGTGAACCTCGGCAGCGGCGCGGCGAAAATCGAAGGCGGAAACGGCGGCGGCGTATCGGCGCTGCTGCTTCCTTCAAGCATTCAAGACGAGAAGAAAGCCGCCGAACAGGCCCAAAAGCAGAAGGGGGGCGAGCAGGCCCAAAAACAGCAGGCGGCCGCTCAAAAACAGCCCTGCGTCCTCTAACAATCGGGACATCGGGTGGTCGACATTTTCAGCGTGTTTCGTCGCACCGGACCACCGCGTCGATCGCAAAGCGCGCCAACGCGGTTCGCGATCAATCTGCACAATCTCGGCGGTGAGATCGGCCGCGTTCGAACCGAGCCGATCCGGCTCCCCGGGGCGGCGCGTCGCGCGCCCGCGAAGCCTCAGCCGGCACCCGAACCCGTAGCGCGCAGCGCACCACAACGCGACACCCGGCGCGAGCCATCGATCAGTCCCCAGCAGCCGCGCGACGCTTCGCCGTTTGCCCGGCTCAAGCCAAAACAAACCGATCCGGTTCCGCCCCAAATCCGTGCGGACAGTCGCACGACCGAGACGGTGCCTGATCTGAGCAAGCCAATGGTGCCGCGGCCGGGCACGCAGGAGCTGCTTGCGGTTCACGGTGTCGAAAAAAGCTTTGTGGGCCGCAAAGTCGTGAAGAGCGTCAGTCTCTATGTGCGGGGTGGAGAGGCGGTGGGTCTGCTCGGTCCCAACGGCGCCGGCAAGACCACGGTCTTCTACATGATCACCGGGCTGATCCAGGCCGATCGCGGACGCATCGAGCTCGACGGATACGACGTCACCAAGCTGCCGATGTATCAGCGCGCGCGCCTGGGCATCGGCTATTTGCCGCAGGAGGCCTCGATCTTTCGCGGGCTCAACGTCGAAGAGAACATCCGTTCGGTGCTCGAGATCGTCGAGCCCAACCGGCGGAAACGCGAGGACGAGCTCGATGCCCTGTTGGAAGAATTCAACATCACCCGGTTGCGCAAGTCGCCATCAATCGCGCTTTCAGGCGGCGAGCGACGGCGCGTTGAAATTGCCCGCGCCCTTGCAACGCGGCCCCGCTACATGCTGCTCGACGAGCCGTTCGCCGGCATCGATCCGATAGCCGTGGGTGACATCCAGGTCCTGGTCCGGCATCTGACGCAACGTGGGATCGGCGTCCTGATCACCGATCACAATGTGCGCGAAACACTCGGCCTGACCGACCGTGGGTACATTATCTATTCCGGCGAGGTCCTGATGGAGGGGCGCGCGGACGACATCGTCAACCACCCCGAAGTTCGCCGCCTCTACCTCGGCGAGGAGTTCCGCATGTAATTTGGCGGGGGACCGCCCAAACAATTGGGTGTACAGCGACTACGCAACCGGATAAGCAAGAACCGGACCAAGTATCGCTGTAACCCATGGCCCTCACGCAAAAATTACAGCTTCGCCAGGCGCAGGCGCTGGTGATGACGCCGCAGCTGATGCAGGCGATCAAACTCCTGCAGCTGTCGAACCTCGACCTGATTGCCCATGTGGATGCTGAGCTTGAGCGTAACCCATTGCTCGAACGGGCGAATGAGGGTGAGCCCGAAAGCCGTGACGAGCCTCAGCCAGAGCCGGAGGGGGTGGCTCAGACCGGCGACTGGCTGGGCCAGGAGCTCGAGACCAGCCGCACAACCATCGAAGAACGGCTCGATACCAGCCTGGAAAATGTCTTTCCGGATGATGCCGGGGGGCGCTCGCCGGCCGCGGAGCTGGCTATGCCCTCGGAATGGGCAAGCGTGCGGGGCGCTGCGCGCGAAGACGGCGACTATAATGTGGAAGCTTTCCTGCCCTCCGAGGCCACGCTGGCGGGTCATCTCGCTGAGCAGATGGCGCTCCTCGTTGCTGATCCGCGCGACCGGCTCATTGGGCAATATCTCATCGATCTCATAGACGAGACCGGCTATTTCACCGGCGACCTCGGCGAGGTCGCAGCGAAACTCGGAGCCCCGCTCGATCAGGTGGATGCAGTCTTGAAGGTACTGCAGAGCCTGGAGCCTAGTGGCGTCGGTGCGCGCAGTCTCGCTGAGTGCCTGGCGATACAGCTGAAGGAACGGGACCGCTACGACCCGGCTATGCAGGCCCTGATTGCTCACCTCGATCTTCTGGCAAAACGGGATCTCGCCGCGCTGAAGAAATTGTGCGGGGTCGACGAGGAGGATTTGCTGGAAATGGTTTCCGAGCTCCGCGCGCTTGATCCGAAGCCCGGCCTCGCCTTCGGTTCCGCGCCGGTGCAGCCCGTCATACCTGACGTGTTCGTGCGCAAGGGGCCGGACGGAAGCTGGCTGGTGGAGCTTAATTCAGACACGCTGCCGAAGGTGCTCGTCAGCCAGATCTACTACGCTGAAGTCTCGAAAACCGTGAAGAACCAGTCCGAGAAGGCCTATCTGGCGGATTGCCTACAGTCCGCGAGCTGGCTCGTGCGCGCGCTCGACCAGCGAGCCAAGACCATTCTGAAAGTCGCGACGGAAATTGTCCGCCAGCAGGATGGGTTTCTGCAGCTCGGTGTCGCCCACCTCAAGCCACTTAATCTCAAGACTGTTGCTGAAGCCATTGGGATGCACGAGTCGACAGTGTCGCGTGTAACAGCCAACAAGTACATGGCCACGAGCCGCGGCATCTTCGAGTTGAAATATTTCTTTACCTCGGCGATCGCGTCGGCTGATGGCGGCGAAGCGCATTCGGCCGAAGCTGTCCGACACCACATTCGACAGCTGATCGACGCCGAGAACGTGGCGGCCGTTCTATCCGACGACACGATCGTGGAAAGGTTGCGCGGGGCGGGTATCGACATTGCTCGCCGCACTGTGGCGAAATATCGCGAAGCAATGCGGATCCCATCGTCCGTTCAGCGCCGGCGGGAAAAACAGTCGTTGCTCGACGCGCATTGATCCAAGACGGACGCGGCCCCAATCCGCAGCGGTCGGCGCCGAGAACTGCGGTGCAGGCGGGAGGAGCAATGGCCTTTCGGGTGTCGGGCAAGAACATCGACGTCGGCGAAGCGCTGCGAGCACGCATCAGCGAGCGCATCGACGAGTTGATGACGCGCTATTTTGACCGCGGCTATTCCGGTCACGCCACGGTCGGAAAGGAAGGCTTCGGCTTTCGTACCGAATGCGCGATTCATCTCGACAGTGGAATGGTGCTGCAAGCCGAGGGCTTGGCGGCCGACGCCTACTCAAGTGCAGATCAGGCCGCGCTTCGCATCGAGAAGCGCCTGCGCCGCTATCGTGGCCGTCTCAAGTCGCACCCGACACGTGCCGAGGAATTGCGCCAGCCGCCCGTGGTCGATGCCGCGAGCTACGTGATTGCGGCCCCCGACCATGACGAAGAAGTAGCTGACTACAACGCGACGGTGGTGGCCGAAACGACGACTGCCCTGCAGACGCTGTCGGTCAGCGACGCCGTCATGGAACTCGACATGACCGGTGCGCCGGTTCTGATCTTCTGTCACGCAGTCAGCGGCCGGGTAAATGTCGTCTACCGCCGCCCCGACGGTAATATCGGTTGGATTGATCCGCCGGCGTCGAAGACAAAGTAGGCATCCGGGCGATCCAAGGCGACTCATCCGCGCGCGTTCAGCCTGCGTGGATCGGCATCGGCGTGTCCGCTGGTGGATTGCCCGCTCGCTCGGCCGCGAGACAGCCCTCCAGCTCGGTCCGCAGTTGTCGGCGGTCGAGGTTGCGACCGATTAGGACCAGCCTGTTTCGGCCCGGCGCAAGCCCCGGGGTCTCATCAAGGGTGAACCTCTGACCGACAAGGTGAAAGATGTATTGCCGGTCACTCCCGTCGATCCACAGCAGTCCCTTTGCACGAAACACGTTGTTTGAAATGTGCTCAAGAAAATATTGGAACCTGTCAGCATCAAAGGGGCGGTGAACTTCAAACGCCACGCTGTCGAATCCATCATCCGACCCATGAAAATGGCCACGATGATTGCTTGCGTATTGGTCGGACTCAAATAATCCGACGCCGAGAATCAAGGGCAGCGAAACCAGACAGCGCGTCGTTTGGACAATCCGCGCACGGTCGCGGATCTCGCGGATCTTGTGCTCGACATCATTGAGGCGGTTGGCGCTGACAAGGTCGCATTTGTTGAGCAAAATGGTATCGGCATAGCGCAGTTGATTGTGTGCGGCCTTGCTTGCGAACAGGTCGAGGCTGAAGTTCTCGGCATCGGCGATTGCAATAATCGAATCGACGCGGGTCGAGGCTCGAAAGTCGGGCCGCAGGAACGTCAACACGATCGGCAGTGGATCGGCAACGCCGGTGCATTCGACGAGCAGGTAGTCGATCTGCTGGTTCCGTTGCAGCACGCGCCGAACGGCGTCGACGAGGTCGCTGTTGAGCGAGCAACAGATGCAACCATTGCTAAGCTCAACCATATCATCGTCGGTGGCGATGATCAGATCGCTGTCGATTCCGATTTCGCCAATCTCGTTGACGATGACGCCAATCTTGGGGCCGTGGTGATTGGCCAGGATGTGATTTAGCAGCGTTGTCTTCCCGCTCCCGAGGAATCCCGCGATGACGGTGACCGGCAGACGATCGCTGCGCTCGGGGGGCACCGCTTGTTGTCGCACTACCATGTCGATTCCTCGCGGCGCGCCCTACAGATCACGTTGGTGCGCTCCATCAAACGTGTAGGACGTTCCGACCGCCGATTGGCTGGCGGCATCGCCAAAGGCGTTGGCCAATGCATGCAACGCGCGCCAGCCCGTGCAGTGCCCGGCAATGATGTGCTTGATCCCGAACGGGCGCAGCCCTTCGACGGTGTCCGGAATGATAGCCTCCATCACCCCGCCGAGGTGCAGTCCCCCCATCACGCAGTAGATCGGCACGTCCGGAAACAGTTTCGTCACCTGCGTGCATACATTGACGATGCCTGCATGCGAGCAGGCGCTGAAGACGATCAATCCCAAATGGCGGATGTGGACCGCAAGCATACGCTCGTCCATGAGGAATGGATCCGCCTGCCAGGGGGCGTTCGGGCCGGTACGGCACAAATGGTCGGTGCGCCCCCGCTCGAAGGGCGAAATGCGGGGAATCTCGCCGCTGTAGTAGAAGTGACCGTCGAGCAATAGCCGTTCGTCGGGATCGTTCACCACGCTGGCGCCGTGTTGCTGCAATTCCACTGGCGAGGGAACATTGGCGACCTGGATGATCGAGCCGTTTTGCAAGCGGACGCCGCGCTCGTTGAACATGCCGGGGTTGACGTGGACGCTCACGCGACCGCCCTGCCGAACGATTGCATCGATGGCGTCCGTCAGCGCTCCCATGTGGTCCCAATGACCGTGGGTGACGGCGATTGATTCGACCTCGCCGAGTGGGATGCCGAGATTGGCGCAGTTGCGGATGAAGATACTGCCTTCAGTCCCGGTGTCGAACAGCATGGTGTGCCGGACGCCACCGGCGTGCGACACCAATCTCAGGCCATATCCTAGATTGGCGCACAGAAGCGTTTCGCCGGAAATCATCTTCGCGCCCGCCCGCACTACATTGGCAAATTCGGAGACCGCGAACAGCGTCTTGCTGACATAGCTGTCGCTGACATCGTCCGTCAGCACATCGACGTTGAGGGAATCGATCGGGACAAGCGCATTGCTGATTTCGGTCATTCACTCAATCCGTGCGAGCGGCCACGCCAACGCCAGAATCAAGGCAGCCGTCTTTCATTCCAGGATCTCCACATCGTACTTGGCGGCGAGTGCCCGAATGGCGGCATGGTCTTCGTCGCGCATGCCGTCCACCTCGATGAAGTAATTGGCGAAGTGCCCGGGAATCACGGTCAGCAGCAGCCGCCCGTCTTTTGACCCGACATTGCGGAACGTGTGCGGGATGTCGCGTGGGCCGACCACAATCGCCCCGGGCGGGGCGGGCACCTTCCTATCGCCGATCGATACCTCGAACTCACCATCGAGGATGTAGAAGATCTCGGTCTCGTGGCGATGAACGTGCAAGGGCGGCCCGTTGCCGGCCGGGATCTTCTGCTCAAGGATGGCGTAGGCGCCGTTGGTTTGCTCGCTCAGCACTTTGAAAGTGCTCTGATCCCGCAGCACACCCACAACCTTGCCGCCGCCGGGCGGCTGAATGATCGGGACCTTCGTTTCTGTCTCGGGCAGAAAATCGCTGGGTTTGCTCATCCCTTGACCTCTCGCGGCGATTCGTTCCCCCGGACACCTACGTCCGCGTCCGGGTCGTTCGCGAGGTGGCATCAGGGCGGCGGTTGCGGCGGCTTTCGGCGTCCACGTTTGCGCGCCGCGGCCGCACCTGGCCCGATGCGCGCGCCGGCACTGTCGAGGAGCACGTCTTTGGCCTGGTTGATCTTGATCGTCAGATAGTGCGAACCGCCGTGGTCGGGGTGGACGAGCTGCAGCAGCCGTCGGTGAGCCTCGCCGATATCCGCAGCGGTGGCATCAGGGCCGAGGCCGAGGATCTCGAGTGCTTCGGCTTCCGACATAACCGTGGGCACGGGGTCCCGGCCGTTGCCGTTGTGACGGTGGCCGTTGTCCTGGCGCCGCGCCTCAACCCCCCGCCCATTCGTCTCGCTGGGCCTGGCGATGCCGGTCGTGTGTCGCAGGTACGCTTCCAGAACCGTGATCGAGCGCTGGACAAGCTCGGGATCGGCGATATCGGCGTCCTTGAAGCCCGCAGCACCAGCGCCCTTGGGTGGGCTCCAGTCCGGCACAAGCTGTCGCGGTAGCAAGGTTCGTAACAGGCGCGGACCATAGAGAGCGAACCCCAGCAGCATCACCGCGCCGAGCCCGATGGCGGTGGTCCATCTTTGGGTGAGCAGCAGCCCAATCAGCAGCGGCACCGATAGCGCGGCCAGTCCCAAGGCCGCCCACCGCCCGGTCTGCGCAATGACTTTCGGGTCGCTGTGCAGGAACCAGTCGATCAGCCGGATCGCCGAGACGAGCGCCGACAGGCCGAGACCCGTGACAGC
The DNA here is from genome assembly GCA_051985675.1 of Xanthobacteraceae bacterium. Taxonomy (GTDB): domain Bacteria; phylum Pseudomonadota; class Alphaproteobacteria; order Rhizobiales; family Xanthobacteraceae; genus JAFAXD01. The sequence goes on from JBPYFJ010000068.1 coordinate 35,044, forward strand.
AGCCAGAAGGAGAGGATCACCCATCGCCCGTCAGCCCGCGCCCGTAGACTTTCGGAAGTCACGCATCCCTCACACCCATATCACATCGCCAGGCGGCCTTCGCAACGCGTGTCGCCGAGCAGCACACGCTCGGAAAATCGTACCGCGCACGGCACGCACGTCAGCGCCGCGACTACGCGGGCACCCCGAATATTGACTTCGACCAGACCGTCTGACAACGTTTGTTCGCCAATTCTGGCGGCAGTTTTTACTCTCGACTTCAAAAATTCAACATCAGCACCGGGGGCAGCACATGTCGGAGCCGGGAAAAAAGACCATCGTCAAGGATCAAGCCGCCGAAACCCCAAAAATCAAACTGGAAGAAGAGCCAAGCCGGGGTGCGCTGACAACCGCCAAGCAGCAAGTTGAGGACTATCTTCGCCGCAAGGCTGAAGTCACGCAGGACGATCATCAGGCATTCCAAGACTATCTGAACGACAAGGCACGCGCGGTGCCGGCACCGGTCGAGCCGCCGCCCAAGACCAAGTCGAAATTCAATCGCCGCAACCTCCTCAAAGTCGTCGCCGGAACGGCGGTCGCCGGCGAGGCCGCCGCGGTCGGATATTCGTGGGTCACCGCATCCACCGACTCCGGCGCGCAACGTGCGGACGGCCGCTATGCTGGGGCACAGCGCGAACACATTACGCGTGAGCTGATCGACTCGAAATCGGACGTGGGCGGGCGCGGTCTCGGCAAATGGATTATGCTGCTTCCGACCAAGCTCGGCGGCGGCACCTATGCGCTCGATCTCAACACTAATCGGGTGCTGGCGTCGATCTGGTACTGGACCTACGGCGACTATAATCCGATCTCGCACCACTTGTGTGCATTCCCGAGCGCCGACCCCTATCACTCGTTCGAGTTCATCAACAGCACGCAGGGCGGCAAGAACTGCCTGATCTACGGCATCAATACCACGATGACGCCGGGACCAGGGTTCAACATCTATCGGGTTCGCTACGACGGCTCGCAGATGGACCTGATGGAGAACGTCTCCGAGACGTCCGGGCTCGGGCTCGGCGTTCATGTAACCATCAATCCCAAGGACGCGCAGTCCTATTTTGTAACCGACGGTCAGAAGGATATCGCAGCCTGCTTCGACCGTACGTCGTCACGCGTGATCGCGGCGCTGAAGTACGACTGGGTCGGAAACTCGACTGATCTGCGGGATTGCTGGCAAAAAGGCGGCACCCTGAAAATCTCAAAAATCTATCCCGACCCGCAGACCGGAAAGTTCGACTATCGCGGCACCAAGGGCCAGAAGATCGAGTGGGAAATGGTGCCGATGGGAGAGCTGTTCGTCGAAGAGGGCACGATCCCAGGCGATTCACCGCACACGCTCACCGGCGCCGATGGAACGATCTGGCATCCGACCGGCCGCTGGGCCGCCACCGTGGTGCGGCTGTGCGGCGGCATCGCGATCCTCGACGCGGAGAACAATTTCAATCCGGTCGCGTTCCTGCAGTTCAATAAGGATTCGCAGGACCAGTATCCGGTCCGGCGCATCGACGACGACCATTGGGAGGTCGTGTTCGACAAGATCCACTCGCCCGGGCACGAGATCGGGTTCTCGCCCGACGGGCGCTTCCTGTGCATGATGAACAATCTGCGCGAAAACAATTGCTCGATATTCGACGTGCGCGATCCGGATCCGACCAAATGGAAGAAGATCGCGCATGTCGAAGATCCGCTGTGGGGCGGCAAATATCCGAACCCGTTCCACATGGTGTTCTCGCTCGACAGTTCGAAGCTCTATCTTTCGGTGCTACATCCTTCGCCGGCGGCGAGCGGCGTGATGGTGGTCGACACCTCGACCTGGAAGATCATCAAGGAGATCCAGGGCATCGGGCCCGACCTGCAGACACCGGCGATCACCTACGACGGCAAGTACGTGTTGGCGCCGTTCAGCGGCTTCCAGCGGCTCTCGAGCGGCATCGCGGTGATCGACGTGGAGAAGGACGAATTGCTGGGTATATTGCCGAGCAACGGCGGCCACCACGACGGCGTCATCATCCCGACCGCGCTCGAGCACATGAAGCACACGCGTTCGTGCACGCTTTGAAGCACCCGTTCCGTCCATCGCCGCGCCGGTGGTGACCGGCGCGATCGACATGCCCGGCTCCCACATTCGTTTTCTGCTCGGCACCCTGGCGCTGCAGAATCTGGGACGGCGCAAGGCGCGGACGCTGCTGCTGCTCGCGGCAGTGGCGGTCTGCACCGGCGCCGTCTTCACGGGAGCGGTCCTGATGCGCAGCATCGAGACCAGCATGGCGGTCGGGTTCACCCGTCTCGGCGCCGACATGATGATCATTCCAGCGGGAACACTGACCAATATCACGGCAGCCCTGCTCACCGCGGAACCCACGGACCTTACACTTGACACCAGCATGCTGCCGCGCTTGGAACGGCTGAAGGGTGTACGCAAGGCCGCGCCGCAGCTGATCTTTCGCACCGATGCTTCGGGCTATGGACGCGGCCGCGAACTCATCGATCTGATTGCCTTCGACCCTGACCGCGACATCACGGTGCAGCCATGGCTCGACCAGCACCTCGATCGCCCGCTGCGGCCGGGCGATGTCATTATGGGCGGCCGTCGCGAAGAGCCGCTCGGCTCCGAAGTCCTCCTGTTCGGGCGGCCACTCACCGTCTACGGCAAGCTCGGAAAGACTGCCGTCGGCACGCACGAGCGCGGTCTCTTCATCACGTTCGCGACGCTCGACGAGCTGCGCGATACCATACGTCAAATCTGCGGCAGCAAGGCGTCGCTCGAACCCGACAAGCTGTCGGGCGTTCTGCTCGAACTCGCGCCCGGCGCGACCACCCAGCAGGTGCGCTTTGCAGCGCTGGCGAATTTCTCCGGGATCAAGATCGTCGCCGGCGAGTCGATGCTCACCTCTATACGGCAGGGCTTGGCCGCGCTGCTCAACGGGGTGCTCGGCCTCATGGTGATCATGTTCGTCTCGACCGCGTTGATGGTGAGCGTATTGTTCTCGGCCATCGTCACGGAGCGCCGGCGCGAGCTTGGACTGCTCAAGGCGATCGGCGCGGGCCGCGGCCAGATCATCGGTGTGCTCCTGCTCGAGGCTGCGCTCGCGACCGCCCTGGGCGGCCTGATCGGATGCGTGCTCGGCGTGTTGCTGATGCGTATCTACGAGCATTCGTTGGTTTACTACCTTGATCGCATGGGAATTCCGTTTGTTTGGCTGAACATGACTACAACCGGTCTGATCGCGCTTGCCTGCATTGTGCTCGCGTCGCTGATCGGGATCGCGGGCGCGCTCTATCCGGCCTGGCGGGCAAGCCGACAGGAACCCTATGATCTTATTCGCTCCGAGGGATAGGCGATGTTGTCGTGCGGCGCGGTGACCAAGATCTACGCGACCGAGCGCGGCGACATCGAGGCCGTCAAACGGGTCGACCTGGCGGTGCCCAAGGGGCAGTTCGCCGCCATCGTCGGGCGCTCGGGCTCCGGCAAGTCGTCGCTGCTTGCGATGATCGGCGGGTTGAGCCGTCCGACCAGCGGTGCAGTCCGCGTTGAAGAAACCGATATCTGGGCGCTGCCGGATCGCGGCTTGGCCGACTTTCGCAACCGCCGGATCGGGTTCGTGTTTCAGTTTGCGAGCCTGCTGCCGACGCTGCGAGTCATTGACAACGTCGCACTGCCTGCGCTCCTTCGTGGTGCACGCGCCAACCGGCGTGCTTATGAGGGGGCTGCCGAATTGCTCGCCCGGTTCGGGCTCTCCCAGCATGTCGATGCCTATCCGACCGAAATCTCTGCCGGAGAGCAACGCCGTGCCGTTATTGCGCGTGCCCTGATCAATGCGCCATCGGTGCTGCTCGCCGATGAGCCGACGTCTGATCTCGACGAAGAAACCGAGCGTGAGATCATGGAGCAGTTCCGGGTCATGAACCGGGAGCGCGCCATGACCCTGATTATGGTGACGCATAACCTTCGCCTCGCCGAGCAGACCGATCGGGTCGTGCACATCGCGGACGGCAGGTTGGCCGCATGACCAGCCCCGACCATCGACTGCTGATCGAAAAGCTCTCCGACACCGAGAAAGACGAGCTCATCGTCCGGCTTTGGCATGATTTTCAGGAGGCGCGCGCTCGCTGCCGCGCGCTTGAAGAGCGGCTGGCCCAGCTCGAGCATGATGCGGGAGCGGCCGGCGCGAACCCGCTGTTGGCCAAACTGCAGAGCGCTGGTATGGCGCCTTCCAAGCACACCCGCGCGCCCCGGATCAGATTGGGGCGCGGCTTGGGTTTCCTGAGGTCGCGGGCTCTCGTCGGCGCGATTGTCATCGTCGCGCTGGCATTTGCGGCCGACTATGCGGTCGGCCGCTTTCAGCAGTACCGCGTGGCGCAGCAACGGCTGGCGGCGTTGCAGCTCGAGCACGTCGCCTATCAGGGACTCTATGTCGAGCTTGTGAACGTCGCCTACGAAGCGGATCAGAACTCGTATCGGGTGATCATGAAGATGACCAACGTGGATCCGGGGCAAACGATCTACGTGATGCAGGGACCGGTGCGCGTGTTCGAACAATCGGGCCTGGCCTGGAAGGAGGTTCCATCGCGGGCGCCAAGCGGGGACGGCACACGGGTGATCAAACTGACCGGTCCTTACACGTATGAGACCGTATTCGAGCCCAACCTCAAGGACTGGACCGAGTTGATGCCCGGCTACATGCACATCCGGTTCGAGAGCGTGAGCCTCGTGAGCGAGCGCAGCGACCCCGAGGATGATATCGTCGAGCGCACCGATCGCTATTACGTCTATCTCAAGCCCCATGGGGCAGATGACGAGGCGATCCGCAAGCGCATGAAGCTGCAAGGCACGCCGCCGGTCTACATGCCGATGCCCCCGCATTAAGCCAGCCTGAAGGAGCCGGCATGGAAGACCTGGCGATCCGCATCGCCGTGTTCGTGGCAGTTGGACTCGGCTCGGGCTTCCTGTCGGGTCTGTTCGGCGTCGGCGGCGGCATCATCCGGATTCCGATCTTCCTGCATCTCCTGCCGCTGTTCGGCGTTCCGCATGGGCTGGTGATGCACGTGTCGGTCGGCACCTCGATCGCGCTGGTGATACCGAGCGCGGTGGCAGCGACCTGGAAACAAGTCAAGCTCGGGAACCTCGACCTCAAGTTTTATTGGACCTGGGCTGTCGGGGTGCTGGTGGGTGCACTCATCGGAAACGTGCTGCTGCCGTATTGCTCTACCGAGATCTTGACCGCGGTGTTCGCGGTCTACCTGATCGCGGTCGCGATCTACGAAGGCTTCGTCAAACGTCACATGACCGCCAAGGTGCCGCTGCTCGGTGCCGTCAAGGTTGCGGTTGCCTCGGCGATCGGATGCGTGGCGGCGTTGACCGGGACGGCGGGCGGCACCGTCACGACCCCGATGCTGCAGGCGTTTGGCGTGAGGATCGAGACGGCGATCGCCACCTCATCGGCGACCGGACTGGTGACCGGCACCGTCGGCACGATCGGGGCGATCCTGGCGGGCTGGGGCGCGCGCGGAGTGCCCAGCTATAGTCTGGGATACGTCGACCTTGTCATTTTTATCGCGATGCTGCCGGCGGTCATGATCGCGGCCCCGATCGGGGTCCGGACCGGGCAATTGCTGCGCGAAGCCTGGTTGCGCCGAGCATTCACCATCCTGCTCTTCATCATTGCGGCCGACCTGATTGCGAAATTGGCGCATTGGTAAGGCGCGCCGCCGCCGGTGGACAACGCCGCCCTGATCGGGGAATGTCGGGCGCCCCGCTCGACCAGGGCCAAGAAACGCCTAGTCCAGGATGACGTTCGATGCCCGCCCGCGCTTCCAAGGCTCTGTCTCGCTTCACCGTGCTCGACCTTACGCGCGTGCGCGCAGGGCCGACATGCGTACGTCAGCTCGCCGACTGGGGCGCGAACGTGATCAAGGTCGAAACCCCTGAACATGTCGAGGCTGCCGACATGGGCGGGCCGCGCGCCGGGCCGGATTTTTCCAATCTCCACCGCAACAAGCGCAGCATCACGCTCAACCTCAAGTCGCCGGCCGGGGTGGCCGCGCTCAAGCGGATGGTGAAAAAGGCCGACGTCGTGGTCGAGAACTACCGGCCCGACGTGAAGCGCCGCCTCGGCATCGACTACAAATCGCTTGCCAAGATCAATCCCAAGATTGTCTACGCCAGCATTTCGGGTTTCGGGCAGACCGGGCCCTACGCGGATCGCCCCGGCTTCGATCAGATCGCGCAGGGCATGGGCGGGCTGATGTCGATCACCGGCCTGCCGGGCCAGGGGCCGGTGCGAGTCGGGATCGCGGTCGCCGACCTGTGCGCCGGCTTGTTCGCGGCGCTCGGCATTCTCACCGCGCTGCTTGAGCGGGAAAAATCCGGCAAGGGCCAGCAGGTCGAGACCTCGCTGCTGCAGGCGCAAATTTTCATGCTCGACTTTCAAGCGGCGCGCTGGCTGATGTCCGGCGAGGTTCCCGAGCAGGCCGGCAACAACCATCCGACCAGCGCGCCGACCGGCGTCTACAAGACCTCCGACGGCTATATCAACATCGCCACCACCGGCACCAGGATGTGGCAGCGCATGTGCGAAGCGCTCGACGCGCCCGAAATGGCCAAGCGGCCTGAATACGCGAGCGCGGCCGAACGACTTAAACATCGCGACGCGCTCAACGCGGATATCGAAGCTCGTACGGTCAAACGCACGAGCAAGGAATGGGTCGACCGACTCAACCAAGCGGGTGTGCCGACCGGCCCGATCTACAAGATCAACGAGGTTTTTTCCGACCCGCAGGTCAAGCATCTCAAGCTGGCGCAGACCGTCAAGGCCAAGGATCGCAGCATGACCATCGTCGGTCAGCCAGTGACGCTGTCGCGCACGCCGAGCCGGCTTGCGTCGCCGCCGCCGACGCTCGGACAGCACACCGGCGCGGTGCTCAAGGAGTTCGGGTTCAGCACCAAGCAGATCAACGAGCTGCGGGCGGCCAAGGCGATCTAAACCGCTAGCCGTCTAGAGCGAACATCAGTGACGAGGATTTCATGACCGAGACCACCAAGATGCTGTCGCGCAAGGAAGGCGGCATCGGCTATCTGATCTTCAACAATCCCGAGCGGCTGAACGCGGTTTCGCTCGAGATGTGGGCGGCAACGCACCGCATCCTCGAGGACTTCCGCGCCGACAACGACGTGCGCGTCGTGGTGGTGACCGGAGCCGGCGGCAAGGCCTTTGTGTCAGGCGCCGATATCTCCGAATTCGACAAGCAGCGTTCCAATCAGGCCCAGGTCGATAAGTACAACGCGACCAGCGACAAGGCCTTCACGAGCCTCTACGATTTCCCCAAGCCGACCATCGCCATGATCCTGGGCTATTGCATCGGCGGCGGGCTAGGGCTCGCGATGTGCTGCGACATGCGCATCTGCTCGGACAATTCCAAGTTTGGCATTCCGGCCGCCAAGCTCGGGCTTGGCTACGGCTATGTCGGCGTCAAGCGGCTGGTTGACGTCATCGGCCCGTCCTTCGCCAAGGAAATTTTTTACACCGCGCGGCAGTTCGACGCCGAGGAGGCGCGACTGATGGGTCTCGTCAACCGGGTGGTGCCGAAGGAAGACCTCGAGATCTATGTCAGGAACTACGCCACTACGATCTCAGCCAACGCGCCGCTCACGGTGCATGCCGTGAAGTACACAATCAATGAAGCCGTCAAGGACGAATCGGTTCGCAACCTCAAGCACAGCGCCGAGCTCGTGGAGCGCTGCTTTGCCAGTAACGACTATGCCGAGGGCCGCAAGGCGTTCATGGAAAAACGCAAGCCGGTGTTCACGGGGACCTGATGGTCGATGAAATCTACGGTCGTACTCCTGGCGCATCCATCGGCATGCCGCGGGCACGCCACATCAGAAATGCCTCCAGTGCGACCGCTTCCGGCGCGCCCAACGGGTAGGTTTCAGCCCGCAGCCCGTACAGGCAGTTACGCAGGCGGCGCTGAAGCGAGCCGAGGTTTTGCCATTCCAGCCGATAGATCGGGTATCCGGTCGGATGCGCCTGCGGGATGACGCTGCCGGCAAGCTGCTTGCCCCAGTTGTCGTCGTGACACTGCGCGCAGGATAGGTTGAGCTGCCCCTGGCGACCTTCGAACAGGGCGCGGCCTGACGCAATGACCGACTGCATGCGGGGATCGTTCTGCTCGATTGGCATGCCGCGCGACTGGCGCGCCACAAAGGCGGCAAGCGCGAGCAGCTGCCGGCTCTCGAACGGCAATGGCGTCGCGTTTTGGCGTTCGCTGCGGCAGATATTGATGCGCTGCTCGAGGTCGATCGCCCGGTCCCGCGTTGCGTCGAATGCCGGATAGCGCGCCGCGACCCCTTTCATGCTGGTGCCGGCGTCGCCGTGACAATCCGCGCACGACTTTCCGTCGGCGGCCTTCGTGTTCCAGATCGTCTCGCCCTCGAGCACCCACAGCGTCGCCGGGTTGGCGGTGTCGTCATCCTGCATCGCCTTGGTGTCCCGGCCCATCATGTCGTACCCGGATCGGCGTTCGGACTGAGGGATCTCACTGCCGCGTGCGAGCGCAGCATGACCGAGCATCAAGGCGATACAGCTAATTCGGAGGCCGGCGCTCACCATGCGCGACGCTCTCACTCGACCGTAATCGAAGCCTGCCCGGTGGCCGAAAAGCCGTTGTCGCCGGTCCACGTGAAGGTGAGCGTGCCGCTCTTCGTCGCGACGGTATGGAACGTCACGAACGGATTGGCCGAGATTGCCGGGAAAAGATCGGCGCGAAAAATCTCCTCGCCGTCATATGCGCAGACGAATTCCGTGATGATGTCACGCGGCAGCAGTACGCCAATGCTGGAGTGTCGAAACCCGGGTTCCATGACGTGAGAGATCAACGTCTTGATCTCGATCACTTGGCCGCGCTTGGCTCTGGCCGGCACGTTGATCAGCGGGCGTGTCATCACAAGCCCTCCACACACGCGGCCAATGTGACGATGACATCGACCTGGGCGGACCACACCGAGCCGTCACTCATCTGGGCGATTGCTACCACTTTCTGGGAATCGGCGAGGCGTATACGGGTCGACACGCTTGCCTTACCGGCGCGCGGCCCGAGATGAATCCCAATCACATTCGGTTGCGGGTTCTTTTCATTGAAGACGTGAATCGACTTGACGTAGTCGGTCGCTGTCATCGGGCTTTCGACCGAAACCGTCATCGGAACGGTGTTGCCATTCTCAACCAGCGACGGAATATCGAGTGTCACCTTGCCGCGGCCGATTTCGGCGTTGCCAAAAACGTCACGGATCGCCGCTTGCATTGAGGCCGGCGTCGCGTCAGCCTTGCGCACTGCCAACAACATACCGCAGGCAAGCGCACTCGCGCCCTTGATCAGGTCGCGCCGGCCCCTATCGATGGCTGGTTTCGCCTTCAATTCTTCGGCTCCTTCAACGTAACGAGGAAAGCGACCACGTCTTCGATTTGTTCCGCCGACAGAATCGGCTTGCCGCGATAGTTCGCCGCGACCCGCGTGAGGCCATCAACCCGATAATAGGGCGGCATGATCGTGTTCGGGTTAAGCCGGCTGGCATCAACAATCCGTAACCGCAACTGGCCGGCGTTGGCGCGCGCACCGGCGCCCGCAAGGTCGGGCGCGAGGTCGCCCTGAAAGCGCTCCTGCGGGAACGGACCGGTGTGGCACAGGAGGCAAAGTCCTATCTGACGGTTGCCCACGATCTCGCGTCCGCGCTCGGGGTCGCCTGGCGCGCCGGTGAGCGACGCCGGAATTTCATCGCCGACGACCGCGAAGGGCTTCAGATCTTCGGCGCCGGCATAGGAGGCAAACGCCACCAACACGGCACTAACAATCGGCGCCCTAGCCAAAGGTCTCGCCCGTGGTTGTAGCAAACCAAACATCGGCTGATTTCGCCTCTTGAGCTCGCAGCGCAGACCCAGGATTGACCGGGCTGTTCATGATCGAGCCTTCAACCTCGCTGAATTGTCCGTCGTGCGGCTGGTATTTTCCGGCGATTGCCAGAGCAAAATCAGGCCCGATAAGGCTGTAGCAGCTGCTGGCGAGCTCGCGCGGTTGCGGCGCTTGACCAGCGAGCAGCTGCGCAATCGCACTCGCGCAGATTTTCCCCTCCACGGTGGCTGCGGACGCTGCTTTCGGCATGGCGCCGGCAATTGCCGCGTCGCCGATGACGTGAACGTTCGGAACGAGCTGCGATTCGAATGTGATTGGATCGACCGGACACCAACCCGTCCGGTCGGCAACTCCGGCCACAGCGGCGATATGACCGGCACGCTGCGGCGGTATCACATTGGCTACGTCCGCCTTGTAGCTCTCGAAATCGGTGGTCAGGGTTTTGTTGGCGGGGTCGACCTCGATGACATTCCCGCCATCGGAGAGCGATACCCAGTCGATCATCCCGGGATAGAGTTCCTTCCAGGCAGCTTCGAATTGTTGCCGCAGCACGAAGGTATCCTTGGAATCGAGCACGATCACCTTGGCGCGTGGCTTCTCCGACTTGAGATAGAACGCGATCATGCTGGCGCGCTCATAGGGGCCAAGTGGACAGCGGACCGGGGTGACGGGCGACGAAATCACCACGACACCGCCGTCGGGCATGGCTTGCAGCTGGGCCCGCAGCACCCCCACCTGCACGCCGTCGGTCCAGGCGTGCGGCATCGTCTGCGCGGCGGCTTCGCTGTAGCCTTTGATCGCGTCGAACCGTACGTCGACGCCGGGCGCGATCACGAGCCGGTCATAGCCGACTGTGTCGCCGCCGCGCAGGCGCACAGCCTTGGCGCCAGGATCAATCGCAACGGCCGCCTGGTGGGCGAGGGTTACGCCGGCGGCGGCAATATTCCGATAGTTGAATTGCTGAGCTGTGAGCGGCCGCAGGCCGGCGAGGACAGCGTTGCTGAGTGGGAAGGCCGTGTAGGTGTCGCTTTCGGTAATGAGAATCACCGAGAGCCGCTGATTGCCGGCCTTGAGCACTCGCGCGCAGTTGGTGCCCCCAAAACCGCCGCCGATGATCACAATCTTGGCGCTGCTTTGAGCAATTGCCGGTGCCGATAAACTCACGGTGATCGCAGCCGCTGCGCCCTGTTGGAGAACGCTACGGCGGCTTGTTGCGCGGGTCGCGGGCATGGCAGACGCTATCACAACAACACGGCGCGTGGCCTCTCCCCGCGTGCGAGGAGAGGCAACTGTCGGGCAGCGCCTCCGGTCACGCCGTACGCAGATCGTGATTCTTCAGCGGGATCTCGCGGATCCGCTTGCCGGTTGCCGCAAAGATTGCGTTGAACACTGCGGGCGCCGCCACCGCGATCGTCGGCTCACCGACGCCACCCCAGAAGTCATAGGACGGCATCACGATCGTCTCAACCTTGGGCATCTCGTCCATGCGCATTACGTCATAGGAGTCGAAGTTCTCCTGCTCCATGCGGCCGTCCTTGACGGTGCACTCGCCATAGAGCGCGGCCGACAGGCCATAGACAAACGAGCCCGCGACCTGTCGCTCGATCTGTGCCGGGTTGACGGCGTGGCCGCTGTTGGTAGCGGCAACGATGCGATGGATCTTGAGGCGCCCGTCGGTTACGGACACTTCGGCGGCGGCCGCCACGTAACTGCCGTAGCCCATGAACTGGGAGAGCCCGCGATGGATACCGGGCGGCGGCGGCTTGCCCCAGCCGACCCGATCCGCGACCGCATTCAGTACTGCCAGATGTTTGGGATGATCGGCGAGGAGCTTTTGCCGGAACGCCAGCGGATCCTGGCCGGTGGCATGGGCAAGCTCATCCATGAAGCATTCGACATAGATCGCATTGTGGTTGGTGTTGACCCCGCGCCAGAAGCCCGGCCGCACCGCCGTGTTGCGCATGGCATGATCGATTAGCAGGTTCGGGATCGAGTAACCGAAATGACCCTCGGGACTGTTGGGCGTTAGCCCCTGGAACACTGCTGGGTCCATGCCGTTCTGCAGGTTCGCCGGGAACACATAGGACAGGATCGACTGCCCGGAAATCCGCATGTGCAGGGCGGTGAGATTGCCGGCGTTGTCGAAACCGGCCGTCAACTTGCACTGGGTGATCGGGTGATAGAAGTCGTGCGTCATGTCTTCTTCGCGCGACCACACCATCTTCACCGGTGTTCCCGGCATCTGTTTCGCGATTAACACGACCTGGCGGACGTAGTCGCTCATGCCGCGGCGGCCAAAACCGCCACCGAGGTCGTATTTGAATACATCGCATTGCTTGACCGGCAGTCCGGCGGCCTCGGCGCAGGCGGCAAGCGCCGCTTCGCCGTTCTGGGTTGGACACCAGACTTGGCACTTGTCGGAGGTGTAGAGCGCGGTCGCGTTCATCGGCTCCATGGTCGCGTGAGCCTGGAACGGATAGCTGTAGACCGCCTCCACTTTCTTGGCGGCGCTCGCCAGCGCAGCTTTGGCATCGCCCTTCTGGTTGCCGACGAACGCGGTTTGCGCGTCGAGCCCTTCCTTGAGCATCGCCGCTATGGTGGCGCTCGATACTTTGACGTTGTCGCCCTCGTCCCATTCGATCGGGAGGTCGGCGAGCGCGGTCTTCGCCTGGTAGAACGTGTTGCCGATCACCGCGACACCGTTGTCGCCGACTTGAACGACGCCTTTGATGCCCGGCTTGCCGGTGACCTTGCTGGCATCAAAGCTTTTGACCTTGCCGCCCCAAACCGGGCTTTCCTTGATCGCCGCCACCACCATGCCTGGAAGCTTGATGTCGAGGCCGTAGAGCTGCGTGCCGTTGGTCTTGGGCAGCGTGTCGAGTCGTTTCAACGGCTTGCCCGCAATCGTCCAATCCTTCGGATTTTTGAGCGCGACGTCCTTGGGCGCCTCGAGCTTGCCGGCGGCGTCCGCGACCTGACCGTAGGTCGTTGTGCGCCCGCTCGCCTTGTGGGTAATGACGCTGTTTGCTGCGGTGCACTCGGATGTTGGCACGTTCCAGGCGTTGGCCGCGGCCTGCAGGAGCATCATGCGCGCGGCGGCCCCGCCCTTGCGGACGTATTCGTTGGAGTCACGGATCCCGCGGCTGCCACCGGTCGAGAAATTCTGCCACACGCGGTTGCGCGCGACGTTCATGCCGGGTGTCGGATATTCAGTGGTGACCTTCGACCAGTCGCATTGAAGTTCTTCCGCGACCAACTGAGCGAGGCCGGTGCGTGTGCCTTGGCCCATTTCGGATCGAGCAATGCGGATGACGACCGTGTCGTCTGGCTTCACCACCACCCAGGCATTGATTTCGGGCGGAGTTGATTCAGCGCGCGCTTCGTCGAAGAACGGGATGTGGAAGCCGACGGTAAGGCCGGCGGCCGCGGAACTGACCAGGAAAGCGCGACGATCGAGTCGTGGCATGTAATTCATCGTGCCCTCCCTTAGGCCGTAGCCGCAGCATGGATAGCGGCGCGAACCTGCTGATAGGTGCCGCAGCGGCAGATGTTGGTCATCGCCGCGTCGATGTCCGCGTCGCTTGGCTTCGGCTTTTCCTTGAGCAGTGCCGCCGCCGCCATGATCATACCGCTCTGGCAGTAGCCGCATTGCGGGACGTCGTTGTCGGCCCACGCTTTCTGCACTGGATGCGGCACGCCATTCTGGGCGAGCCCTTCAATCGTCGTAATCTGGTTGCCGGTGACTGCGCTCACCGGAACTGAACAGGAGCGCGTCGCCACGCCATCAATATGAACCGTGCAGGCACCGCATTGTGCGATGCCGCATCCGTACTTGGTTCCGGTCAGGCCGACCCATTCGCGAATCGCCCAGAGCAGGGGAGTGTCAGGATCGACGTCCACCTCCTGAGCTTTGCCGTTGATGTTGAGGCTGACCATTCTCCACCTCCACTGGTGAGATTGTTTGGTTGATCATAAGCAGCTTCGGACCAATCCAAAAAGGCGAGACGGCGATGGCTGATGCCGCTTCACGGGAACGTGAGACCCGGGGCAGAAAAAATTCGGACTCCCACCAACGCATAAACAATCACAGAGCCGGTCGTGTTCCGACCTCGGTGAATTGAATTATGAGCAGGTGAGGGTCGCGTCGGCCGTGCGCCGGGGCGAGCGAAGGTCAAATGTCTGACCTTTGATCAATGCAGGTATACCGGCGGCGCATCGCGGCGGAGACTGACGCGTCGACGAAGCCGTCGTCGCTGCGTCGATAGCTTTCCGCTATAGATCATCAACACTCGTAATCGCGACAGCCGTTCCGCGGTGTGCCACGGTCGGGGACGCGGGCGGCTTGTGCTCGCCACCCGCGTCTTTATGGTCCGTTCACGCAGAACGTGACAACGCCGCGGAGGGGAGGCGCTCATGGCAACCTTTGTCCTGGTACACGGGGCTTGGCGCGGCGCCTGGTGCTGGCGACGGGTGACTCGGCTTCTGACGGCGCGTGGTCACGAGGTGTTCGCGCCAACCTTGACCGGCGTCGGCGAACGCACCCATCTCCTGACACCGTCGGTTGATCTGCGAACCCACATCACCGACGTCGCCAACCTCATGAAATGGGAACGACTCGGCGACGTGGTCCTGGTCGGCCATTCCTACGGCGGCATGGTTGCGACCGGCGTGGCGGAGGAGATGCAAAGCGCCATCGGCTCGGTCGTGTTCCTCGATGCGTTCTACCCCGACGACGGCCAGAGCCTCACCGACCAGGCTGTCAAGGTCAGTCGCGACGCCATCGAAGCTGCGGCCAGGAACGGCGAGACTGTGGTGGCCCCGCGTTCGGCAGCGGCATTCCGGGTCAACGAAAGGGATTGCGCTTGGGTCGACGCACTGTGTGTGGCGCAGCCGATCCTAACCCTTACCCAGAAACTCCCACACACCGGCGCGCGTGAACGGATCGCCCGGAGGGCGTATATTCGGGCCGCCGGTTATCCCAATGAAGGCTTCGATGCGGCGCGCGCCAAGGCTCGGGCCAACAACTGGCAGATCTACGATCTGCCTTGCGGGCACGACGTGATGGTCGACATGCCGGAAGCATTAGCGAAGATCCTGGAAGAGGTTGCGCCGGCAGGCTGAGAGAAACTGCATGGTTCGCGCTCCGATGGCGGAAGTTTTTCCCGCGGCCGACATCGTCCGTGATTTCGATCTTAACCGTCTCGACCCGGCATTCCTGAATGATCCCTATCCGACCTATCGGGCCTTGCGCGAACATGCCCCCGTTCATCGCCTGCCGGACGGGTCATTCTTCCTGACTCGATATGACGACCTCGCAGAGGTCTATCGCGACACTGCGACGTGGAGTTCGGACAAGAAGCTCGATTTCAAACCCAAGTTCGGGGACAGTCCGCTCTACGAGCATCACACCACAAGCCTGGTTTTCAACGATCCGCCAATTCATACGCGGGTTCGCAAGCTGCTGGCGCCCGTTTTCACGCCGCGCGCCCTCAAGGCGCTGGAGCCGCGCATCGAAGCTCTGGTTGATCGCTTGCTGGACGCCGCCGCGCAACGCGGCGTCATCGATGTCATCGACGACCTTGCGGCCGCGATCCCGGTGCAGTTGATCGGAGACCTGCTGGGCGTGCCGCAGGACGAACGCGGACCGTTGCGCAAATGGTCATTGGCAATCCTGGGCGCGCTCGAGCCAATGCTGACGCCGGCGCAGTTTGACCAGGGCGTGGCCGCCGTTGACGAATTCAAGCACTACCTGCGCGGGCTCATCGCCCGCAGGACGAAAGACCCGGCGCGCGATGGCAGAGAAATCCTTTCAACCCTGATCGACGCGAGCGATCTCGAGGTCGCGAGCCGCGACACCGACCGGCTGTCGGAACTAGAGCTCATCCACAATTGCATCTTTCTGCTCAATGCCGGTCACGAGACAACGACCAATCTTATCGGCAACTCGGTTGATCTTTTGCTGAGATACCCGGAGGCGAGACACGATCTCGCGCAACATCCGGAGCTGATCGACACAGCGGTCGAAGAGTTTCTGCGCATGGAAAGCTCCAATCAGCTGGGGAATCGTCGCGCAGTCAGGACTGCGGAGCTCGACGGTATCGCAGTTGCGGCCGGCAGCTACGTGCATTTGTGCATCGGCGGCGCCAACCGTGACCCTGCGCAATTTCCCGATCCGGATCGGCTCGATATTCGTCGCACTCCGAACCGCCACTTGGCGTTCGGCCTCGGTATTCATGCATGCGCCGGGATGTCGTTGGGGCGCATGGAAGCGCGGGTTGCAATCGGAAAACTCGTCGCGCGGTTCGCAACGATCGAACGTGCCGGCCCGTTCGTCCGCGGCGGGCGCGCGCGATTTCGCGGCTTTTTACATTTCCCGGTCGCCGTGCGTTAGCGCGGCGTGGTAGGAATCCACCGATGCTAAGCGCCGCGATTTAGATGGCGCTAACGAGGGCAGGGAACATGAAGCTCGCACGCGTGGTGACGGCACTGGCGGTCCTGGGCGGGACCCAGGCATTTGCCGGGGAAAAGTCGATTCGCATTGGCGTTCTCGGCGATCAAAGCGGGGTCTACGCGGATCTCGGCGGCCCCGGCTCGGTGCTGGCCGCCCAGATGGCGGCGGACGACTATGGTGGGAAGGTGCTCGGCAAGCCGATCGAGATCGTATCCGCCGATTTGCTCAACAAGCCCGATGTGGCGGCCGCAATCGCCGGCCGCTGGTACGACGTCGAAGGCGTCGACGCGATCACCGACGTGCCGCTCACCTCCGTTGCACTCGCGGTCCAGAATATCTCGCGCGAGAAGAAGAAGGTTCTACTGATCACGGCTGCGGCGTCCGCCGATCTGACCGGGAAGGCGTGCTCCCCCTACACGGTGCATTGGATGGACGACACCAACGCACTGTCGGTTGGCACGGCACGGGCCGTAGTGGCGGCGGGCGGCAAGCGATGGTTCTTCCTCACGCCGGACTATGCGTTCGGGACAGCCATGGAGCGCGCAGCAACTGCGGCGATCACGGCGGCCGGTGGAACAGTCGTTGGCAGTGCGAAATTCCCGCTGGGCACGCCCGACTACTCCTCGTTTCTTCTGACCGCGAATGCCGCGCCCGCGAACATTTTCGCCTTGTCGACGGTCGGCGGCGAGACGGTGACCGCGGTCAAGCAGGCGGCCGAATTCGGTCTCACCCAGAACGACCGGAAAATGGTGGTGTTCCTGATGTTTCTGCAGGAGGTGCACGCCATCGGGCTCAAAGCCGCGCAAGGACTCTACATCACCGACGGATTCTACTGGGACGAGAACGACCAGACGCGCGCCTGGTCGAAGCGCTTCTTTGCGCGCATGAACAAAATGCCGAGCAAGTCGCAGGCGAACACCTACGCGGCCGTGACCAACTATCTCAAGGCGCTGGACGCCGCGAAGTCGGACGATGCTGCGACGGTCATGCGGCAAATGAAATCGAGCAAGGCGGATTATTTCGGCAAACCGGTTTCGATCCGCCAGAACGGGCGTGTCGCCTACGATCTCACGGTCTACGAGGTCAAGACGCCGGCGGAATCGAAATATCCGTGGGACTACTACAAACCTGTGCGCAAGGTTTCGGCGGACGAGGCTTTCGGTCCCGACGGCGCGGGCGAATGCCCGCTGAAGTGAGGCCGCCAAATCTTATGATTGCACCGCCACCGCGGCGAGCGCCTCATTCGAGAGCGGGAGGTCAACCGGCTCGTTGCGTTCCGCCGAGAGATCGGCCGCCGTGTAGACCTCCATCACTACCCGCGCTGACTGCGGGCTCACCATGACGGGCCGGTCGAGCATGATCGATTCCAAAAAGTGAATCGTCTCCGGCCCCATCGCCCCGGAGTAGACATGGTCCACCTGCTCGCCCGGCATGGTCGACATCGGAAATACGGTGCCTTTGTCCGTGGTATTGAGCCACACATCGCGATGGGTGTCGTCGAGAATGAGCGCCCCCTCGGTGCCGGTGATCTCGACCCAGGTCGACGAGAAATTCGGGTATCCCGGAGGCAGGTTCCAGCCGGCGCCGATCACCACCAGGGCGCCGCTGTCCATGGTCACAGTGGTCCACATACTGTCGTAGGAGCCATTGACCGGCTGCATGACCCCATAGGCACCCTGCGAGTAGACGCGCACCGGTTTCGCGGGCTCCAGCAGCCAGAACACGAAGTCCAGGTCGTGGGTCGCCTCCATGGCGGCGGGCGAGAGCTTCACGCGACTTGCGATCTTCTTGCCGAGGCTGCGCGAGAGGTGCCGACTCACCACGGCGGTCACCAGCCGTCCGAGCGTGCCGTCGACGATCTTTTTCTTCGCGTACGCGTACTTGGTGTTGAAACGCTGCGAATAGCCAATGGTGAATTTCAGACGGTTGCGCTTGGCGATCGCAATCAGCTCGTCGGCTTCGAACAGCTCGAGCGCGATCGGCTTTTCCAGAAAAACGTGCTTGCCGGCGCGCAGGCAGTCGCGCGCGATCGGGAAGTGCGTCGTTTCCGGCGTCGTCGAGATGTAGACGGCGGCGATCGCCGGATTCTTGATGATGTCCTGATAGTCGAGCGTGGCTGTCGCAGCGTTTGTCAGTGACTGGATTTCCTTGAGGCGGTCAGGCCGGATTTCACAAACATGCAGCTTCTTCACCAGCGCCGAGCGCGACAAGGTTTCGGAGCGAATGCCCCCACACCAGCCGGTGCCGATGACTGCAACTTCGAGTGCTTCCAACTTGCGCCTCCCTGACCGTCGTCATGCCCGCCTTGTGCCGGGCATCCACGCCTTTGGCGGCGCGGCACCACAGTAAAGACGTGGATGGCCGGGACAAGCCCGGCCATGACCTTCACTATGCGGCGCGGACAACGCCAAACACGTCGGCTGCGAATTTTGGATAGACCTCGGCCAACTCCGGCGCAACAACCTCGCGCATCAATCGCAGGGATTGGGGATCCGGGGCCCGGGTCACCGGCACATGGTCGGGTAGGTCGAATTCAAAGCCGGTGTGCTCGATCACCTCCGCGACGGCATGACCCGGATGCACGCTCGCCAGATGGAAGCGTTGGCGGTTTCGGTCAAAGCCGAACAGGCAGCGATTGGTGATGAGGCAGAGCGGTCCGCCGGTGCGGTAGACGTTGGCCGGGCTCACGCCTGGCGCGCTGATGAAATCAACCCTCGGCACCAGCGTGCGGCGCGAGTGCTCGGTGCGGAACAGGATGACCTTGGGAACGACGTAGTAGAGATAGCCTGAGCCGAACGACCCGGGGAAGCGCGCAGTCGGGTGATCGTAGTCGCCGATGCTGACCAGGTTGATGTTGCCCTCGCCATCGATTTGCCCGCCAGACAAAAAAAATACGTCGATACGGCCCTGGCCGGCGCAATCGAACAGTTCGACCCCTCCATCGGTGAAGAACTGGCGGCGGCTGCCGAGAAGTGACACATAGGGCCGTCCGGCGCCGCGGACGCGCGCCAGCAACGCGGCGGTCGCCGGTACCGGCGAGGCATTGCCGACCGCCACGTGGCGCGCGTTGCCGATCAGGTCGGCGATGACGGCGACGAGGAGCTCTTCGTCGCGGATATCGTTAGGCAGCGCGGCGGCCATGCACAAACATGTCGAGATATTTGTTGAAGCCTTCGGCAGTTGCCGCGAGCCGCGCGTATTCGGCGAGGTGCACTGCGTCGGCCGCATAGTGTTCCGGCAGGGGCAGCGGCCAGGCACCGCGCGGCGCGACCGCAACGGCCTCGACGTAGAAGCCCGGTAAGGTTCCGGCGGCAAGCGCCGCGTCCTCGAGCAGATTACGATCGGTCACCGTCTCGACGGTCACGATGGTTGTCGTCGCGGCGTGCGCGAGCGTTAACAGATCGCGCTGACGCCCGATCCACACGTTGCCCTCAGCGTCGGCCATGCCGGCGTGGAACAGGGTCACGTCGGGTTTGATAGCCGGCAGCAAAACCACCGGGTCGTCGTTGCCGAACGGATTGTCTATGACCCGCCAGTCGGGTCGATGCTTGAGCAGATCGGATCCGATCAGGCCGCGCAGCGGCATGAACGGAATGCCCTTCTCGGCCGCCTGCAGGGCGGCGTGGATCGCCGGACAGGTTGCGTCCTTCATGGCGATAGTGCCGGCCTTCACGGCCGCGGTGAAGCGCGGCGCCGGCCCGAGTTCGCCTAGACTCACGGCCGACGTCTCGAGCACCGCGACTGAGCCTGTCCCAATCAGCAAATCCGCCTGCAGGGTCGAGGTCGGCACCGCTACGAGATGCAAATTATTGATGCCGCGCCGGATCAACGCGCGCGTCGCCTCCATGGCGACGCCGGACTGCTCGCGCGGTACCGCCAGCATGGTGCCGTCGGAGATCGCGTCGAGCGCGGCGTCGAGGGTACGAATCTGCGCCATGCTCTACGACAGCGCTGCCTTGACCCGATCGGGCGAGAATGGAACGCGCCGGATGCGCACGCCAGTCGCATCGAAGATTGCGTTGGCGATTGCCGCCGCCACTGGCCGGATGGACGGCTCGCCGGCGCCGGTGGGCGCAAGCTCGGGCCGATTGATCAGCACCACATCGATTGTTTCCGGAGTCTCGGTGATATCGAGGATCGGATAGGTCAGCCAGTCGACGCTGGTGACGTTCTTGCGATCAAACCGGACCTCTTCCCACAGCGTGCGGCTGATGCCCTGAACAATGTTGCCCTCGATGGTCTTGGTGAGACCGTCAGGATTGATGATCTGTCCGCAGTCATGGGCAACCGTGAATTTGCGCGCAAAAATTCGTCCGGTAGACCGGTCAACGTCGACCTCCGCAACGACTGCCACGATTGTGCCGTTGCGCTGCGCATAAGCGATGCCGCGGCCGCTGACCGTATTGCCGGTTTGGTCACGACGTGGCGAGGAACGACTGACCCAGCCGGATTTCTCGGCCGCCGCCTTGATCACGGCGATGTCGCGGGCGTTCTTGACGTGACGCAGTCGAAACTCGATCGGGTCGACATTGAGGGCCGCCGCAACCTCGTCGATGAACGATTCGCTCGCGAAATGAATCTGCGGCCCGACGGGATCGCGCAGATGAGCGCTGCGCAGCGGCGAGCCGCGGTCTAGGAGCGGGGCGATCGTCTCCCATGCCATGCGCTTTGCCTCGAATGCATACGACTCGGCCGGAACCCCGAACCCGTCGTTGATCACCAACGGCACCCCGAGCAGTTGCCCGGCCAGCGTGTCCGCCGGCTTGCCGCCGTTAGTCTGCACGTCGATGCGCGAAAAGCCTTTGCTGACGAATTCATAGGCCGTCACTTTGCCGCTGGCCTCGATGGCGGCGCGCGCGCGGTGGATTGAGGCCGGCCCCTTCGGATCCCAGCCGGTTCCCTGCTCGCGCATGTATTGCAGGCGCACGGGTTTGCCGATTGCGTTGGCGATGACGGCGGCATCGGCCGCACAGTCGTCGGCGTCGTTGCGCCCGTAGGATCCGGGACCGACCATCCAAATCGCCCGAACCTTGTCCATCGGCATCCCAAGTGTGCGGGCGACACCGTCGCGCACGAAGTGGGGCTTCTGTGATCCCGACCAGCACGTTGCTTGCCCGTCCTTGATCTCGACGATGGCGCAGGCCGGGCCCATGCAGGCGTGCGACTGGAACGGCCACTCGTATTCCGCCTCGACCACCCGGGTGGCGGACCGAAAGGCCTCGGCAATGTTGCCGATGGCTTTGCTGTCGGTTTCGCTGTGGCGCACCGGCGCGCTGCGAATGTGGTCAAACAGCGCTATCTGGTCGGGGAATGGCGGAGCCGTGTCGGACCAATCGACCTTGAGCTGTTGCATCGCCTTGACAGCGCCCCATTCGGTGTCGGCCACCACCGCAAGGAATCCCTTGTCGAGTACCACCCTGGCGCCGGGGATGTCCGTGATCGAGCTTTCGTCGACGGACACCGGCGTGCTTCCAGCCACAGGCGGGCGGATGACGCGCGCATGCACCATGCCAGGCACTTTCTTGTCGGTGCAGTAGTCCTCCTGACAGAAGACTTTTGGAGCGATGTCCTGGCGTCGGATCGGTTGCCCGACGATCTTGTGTTCTGACGCGGGTTTCGGCTGCGCCTTGCCGGGCGCATAGAGCAGATTGCCGACCTGTTTGTTCCAGTCGAGCTGAACGTTGAAATAGCGCCCACCGATCAGCTCGGCGTAGCTCACTCGACTTGCGGGATCGTTCTTGGCCGCGACAACGCCGTCGACGACGGTGAGTTCGTTTGCCGCGCGACCAAGCTTGTCCGCGGCCATTTCAAGCAGCACCCGGCGGGCTTCCGCCGCTGCCATGCGCATTTGTTTGCCGCCGAGTTGCACTCCCGTTGATCCAGACGCGCCGCCCTGGTTCACGCTGGTGGCCGTATCGCCCATGATCACTTTGACCCGATCAAACGGCACGTCGAGCTCTTCCGCTACGATCTGGCCGATGGCGACAAAGAGTCCCTGGCCCATATCCATCTTGCCGAAATACGCCGCGACCGTGCCGTCGGCATTGACCGCGATGTAGGACGAAAGCTGGTCGGGGGTGAGAGGCGGACGCAGTCCCTGTGCCGATGCCTGCCCGATTGCCAGCACGCTATCCAGAGTGATCGGTGTGCCGAGCGAAATGACGAGTGCGCCGCCGGTCTGGAGAAGCGCGCGGCGAGACAGGCTGCGAGGGTTTTCTAATCTGGTCATGGCGCAGCCTCCTAGCCCATCATCACGGCGGCGCGCTTGACCGCGCGCAGGATGCTCGCGTGGGTCCCGCACCGGCATTTGAGGCCTGAGAGCGCGTCCTTGATCTGCGCTTCGGTTGGCTTCTTGTTGTCGCGCAAAAACGACGCAGCAGTCATGATCCAGCCGTTGATGCAGTAGCCGCATTGCGGCACTTCCTCCTCCACGTAAGCGGCCTGCAGCGGGTGCGGCCTTTCCGGCGTGCCAAGGCCGGCCAGCGTGGTGACCCTGGCGCCGGCGGCCATCGACACCGGCGTGATGCAGGACCGCACCGGCTGTCCGTCGACATGGACGGTGCAGGCACCGCATTGCGCTAGCCCACAGCCGAAATGCGGATTGTTGAGGCCAATGTCGTTGCGCAGCGCATAGAGGAGCGGCATCTCCGGATCGGCTTCGATCGTGTGGATTGTTCCGTTCACATTGAGGGTGATTTTGTCGGTCATGCGGATGCTCCCTGCTGCGCGTTCCGACCGACACAAAGCCTAGTCCACGGCAGCCGCATTGGAAACCGCTTGAACCTCATGGCTGCGCCGTTGAAGCTGCAGCAGCACCGTGATACGGCAGCGGCTCGCTTTCCCCGCAAGCTAGGAGATGCAGATGGCCAATACCCGCAAACTCGGCTGGATCGGCATGGGCCGCATGGGCTTTCCCATGGCCGAGCGGTTGCTCAAGGCGGGCTACGACGTATCGATCTGGAACCGCACTCGCGCCAAGGCCGAGCCGCTTGCCGCCAAGGGCGGCAAAGTGGTGGATCGGCCGGCCGACCTCGGCGGCGTCGACGTATTGTTCTCCATCGTCTCCACCGGCAAGGACCTCAAGGAGGTTCTGTTTGGGCCACACGGCGCGGCGACAGGTCACAAGGTGCCGCCGATAGTGGTCGATTGCTCGACCATTTCGGTCGAAGATTCCGCCGACGTGCGCAAGATGCTCAAGCAGCACCGGTCTGATTTTGTCGCGTCGCCGGTGAGCGGCAATGCCAAGGTGATCAAGGCAGGCAAGTTGTCGGCGGTCGTCTCCGGCCCGGACGCCGCGTGCAAGATCGTGATGCCGATGATCGAAGCCTTTGCGCCCAATGGGGTGTCCTACGTGGGCGATGGCGAGCTCGCGCGCGTGTGCAAGATCGCGCACAACGTGATGCTCGGCGTCGTGATTGAAAATCTCATTGAGATCACGCTGCTCGCCAACAAAATGGGCGTGCCGCGGCAGGCTTTTCTGGCGTTCATGAACAACAGCGTGATGGGCTCGATGTTCACGCGCTACAAATCGCCGGCGCTGGTCAACCTCGACTGGACCACGACGTTCACGCCGGAATTGCTGCGCAAGGATCTCGATCTTGGCCTTGAGCTCGGGCGCGAGCACGACGTGCCGATGCCAGTAACGGCAGCGACCCGCGAAGTGCTGCAAGCTCACTTCGGGGCGGCGACGCTCAAGACCAATCCGGATGAGTATTTGCAGAAGGATTTCGCCGCCCTGATGGAAACCATGGGGTTGATGGCGGGCATGGCGCTCAAGAGCGAGAACAAGAACGTCCCGACCGGGCTGGAGTGAGGTGGGCGCTCCTAAGGCAGGGCGGTACGGGCCCGGCCGCGCGGTTCGCAGGACTAAGATCCCGGACAGCAACTCCTCACGCGTTATCGCCTTCGAGCGCGTGCAGCACGGCGTCCGTCACCTGCCGCGTCGTGGCATTGCCGCCCAGGTCGGGCGTGAACACTTGCGCGGCGGTCACCCGCTCGATCGCCCGCATCAACCGCGCAGCGGCGGTACGCTCGCCCAGGTGCCCGAGCATCATCACCGCGGTCCAGAACGCGCCGATCGGGTTGGCGATCCCTTTGCCAGTGATATCGAATGCCGAGCCGTGGATCGGCTCGAACATCGAGGGGGCGTTGCGTTCCGGATTGAGATTG
This sequence comes from Xanthobacteraceae bacterium, assembly GCA_051985675.1. Lineage (GTDB taxonomy): Bacteria > Pseudomonadota > Alphaproteobacteria > Rhizobiales > Xanthobacteraceae > JAFAXD01. Next base: position 59,612 of record JBPYFJ010000068.1, read on the forward strand.
GCGGTGGGCGCTATTCCGAGCGAACCGGCGAGCGCGGCCGCGAGATCGGAGAGAATGTCGGCGTGCAGATTGGTGGCTACGATCGTATCCAGCGTCTGCGGTCGCAAGGTCATGCGCATGGTCATGGCGTCAACCAGCATCTTGTCCCAGGTCACGTCCGGAAACTCCCGCGCGACCTCGGCGGCGATCTCATCCCACAGCACGAGCCCGTGGCGCTGGGCGTTCGATTTGGTGACGACGGTGAGCTGCTTCTTGGGTCGCGCCCGGGCAAGCCCGAAGGCAAAGCGCATGATGCGGGTGACGCCGGAGCGCGTGAAGACCGCGGTTTCGGTCGCCACTTCTTCGGGCAGACCGCGATGAACCCGCCCGCCGACCCCGGCGTATTCGCCTTCGGAGTTTTCGCGCACGATCACCCAATCGAGGTCGCCTGGGTCCCGTAGCGGACCCTGGATCCCCGGGAGCAACCGCGCGGGCCGGACGTTGGCGTATTGATCGAGGCCCTGGCAGATCGCGAGCCGCAGGCCCCACAGCGTAATGTGGTCCGGAATGTCCGGCGCGCCCACCGCCCCGAAGTAGATCGCGTCGACATCGCGGAGCCGTTGAAGCCCGTTGGCCGGCATCATCACGCCGTGGTTCCGGTAGTAGTTCGAGCCCCAATCAAACGAAATGACCTCGAGCTCGAATCCGTCGCGTCGCGCGCAGGTGTAAAGGACCTCAAGCCCGGCCATGATTACTTCCGGCCCGATCCCGTCGCCGGCAATTGCTGCGATTTTGTGCGCCCGCATGCCTCCCCCGTCACCGCCTCGTGTGCGAAATGGATATCGCTCGCCCCTGCCGGCCGCGTATATTAACGCAATGTCGTCCGCTCGATAGGGAATGAAAGCGCGTGCGTGCTCGGCTGACTGCCCTGGCGATTGCCCTAGCTGCGGCCGGCCTCTGTGGCGCCGCCTACGCTCAGAAGCTCGCGACCGACGAGCTTCTGTCCGCGGTCGTCGAGCTGAAGACCTTCATCAACCCGGATGGGCGCACGGTCGAGATTCTCGGCCGCGAGCGCGAAGGATCCGGCATCGTTATCGACGACCAGGGTCTTGTGCTGACGATCGGCTACCTGATGGTGGAAGCGCATGCCGCCCAGGTCGGGACCAACGACGGGCACACGGTCCCCGCCAACGTCGTCGGCTACGATTCCGCCAGCGGCTTTGGGCTGCTGCAGGCGGTGACACCGCTCAAGGTCCGACCGATGGCGCTTGGCAAATCGGCGGACCTGCGCAAGGGGGATCCGGTGATCGCGGCCAGCGCCGGCGGATCCGGGAACGCCCAGCCGGTCCGCGTTGTGGCGCGGCGCGAGTTTGCCGGCAGCTGGGAATACATGATTGAAGGCGCAATCTTCACGTCTCCGCCGCATATGGCGTGGAGCGGTGCCGCCTTGATCAATCGTGAAGGCAAGCTGGTCGGCGTCGGCTCTTTGATCGTCGGCAACGCATCAGGCAAGGATGAGCCAGGCAACATGTTCGTTCCAATCGACGCGCTGGCTCCGGTTATGGCCGACCTGCTGGCACGAGGCCGGCCCGCCGGCCCGGCGCAGCCATGGCTCGGTCTCAACACCGAGGAGCAGGACGGGCGCCTGGTGATTATCAGTGTCAGTCCAGAAGGGCCGGGGGAGAAAGCCGGGCTGGCGCGTGGCGACGTCATTCTCGGGGTCGGCGGTGTTGCGATCCGGACGCTGCCGGAATTCTATCGCAAGGTCTGGGGGCAGGGCAGCGCCGGTACGGTCGTTCCCCTCGACATCCAGGCGGACAACGGCAAGCGTCGGGTCGACGTGAAGTCGATGAACCGCCTCGACCACCTCAAGCTGAAGTCGACGTTTTAGCGCGGCCTGCGTACCAATCGCGAACCAGACAACCCGCCGCTAAATCCATCAATTCATGCGAGTTGGGTCGAGCAAAATCTTCCCCAATCCATCGCGCGCTTCGGCGATCTCGTGGGCGAGGACGGCTTGGGACAGCGGTAACACCTGATCGATCAGCACGCGCATGCGGCCTTCGGCAGCCGCGCGCAACGCGATCTCGAACGTGTCGGGGGTGTCACGGGGATCGCCGATGATCGTGATCCGATTGAGATAAAGATGTTTTACATCGAGCGGCACGAGGCCGCCGCCGTGACCGCCTGCCGTGACCAGCCGGCCCGCGAATGCGAGTGCCGCGAATGCCTTGGGAAAGAGCCCCGGATCCGCGATGTTTTCGAGCACGACGTTGACACCGGCCCCATTGGTAATCCGTCGGACCTCGGCGGTGAGATCCTGCGACCGGTAGTTGACGCCGGCATCGGCACCGAGCCCGACCGCGGCCTCGACCCGCGCATCAGTGCCCGCTGCTGCGACCACCTTGGCGCCGAGATACTTTGCCGCCTGAACCGCCGCACTGCCGAGACCGCCAGCTGCTCCCATCACCAGTACCCATTCGCCGGGCTTCACCTGGGCGCGGTCGCGGAGCTGTGTAAATGCCAGCGGTGCGTGCCGCGCCACCACGGCGGCCGTCAGGAAATCCAGGCCCTCCGGGATAACGTGTGTGATATGCGCCGGTACCTTCACGAATTCGGCATAGCCGCCCCAAGCGTTGACGCCGAGAAGGCGTGGCGCACCATTTGGTTCGGTTCCGATAATTGCTTCGCACACGACCCGGTCCCCGACCTTGCGGGTGGTCACGCATGGTCCGACAGCCGCAACGGTGCCACATGGATCGACGCCGAGTATGTGCGGTAAGGGCGGTTTGCGCGCGTAGAGACCGGCTCGCACGACGAGGTCCAGGGTCCGATTGACCGAGACGGCGTGCACCTTCAGAACCACCTCACCCGGGCCAGGGCTCGGGGTTGGAACGTCTTCAAGCCGCAGCACGTCCGGCGGTCCGAACTCACGAAGCACAATCGCCTTCACCACTGGCCTCCAATTGGGCGGTATCGTTTTAAGAGGTTTAGCATATTGTCATCCTCGGGGGCCGCTTGTCAGACCGGGCGAAGTCATGGCGGACCAGCGTTGCGATGCGAGATTGCGCTGGTATGGTGGCGCCATCACCTGCGGCCGCAGGGGTCCAGATTTCGTCATGTCCGAACGACCGCGACCCAACCAAAGCCAGCTTCCGTCGGGTCCAGACCTGCTGGTGGACACCGCCGGTCACGTTCGTATCTTGACGATGAATCGCCCGCATCGACGCAATGCATTCTCCCTTGAACTGCTCCACGATCTCCTCACAGCGTTCGTCGACGCCAATATCGATCCCAAGATTCGCGTAATCGTGTTGACCGGCGTTGGCGACCTCGCCTTCTGCGCCGGTGCCGATCTCAAGGCGCGCAAGGAAGCCGACGACGCGCAAAAGCCGTTCATCCCGCTGACCTCCAACGTCACCCGTTTCCTGCACGAGGCCATTCTGGAAACCACCAAGCCGGTCATTGCAGCGATCAACGGTCCGGCGGTCGCGGGCGGATTTGAACTCGCGCTCGCCTGCGACATTCGGATCGCGGCCGAGCACGCAACGTTCGGGCTGCCGGAGGCGAAACGCGGCATGGGGGCGCATTTCGCCACTGTCGTGCTTCCGCGCCTCGTCCCAATGGGAATCGCGCTCGAAATGTTGTTCACAGGCGAATATTTCGGAGTCGATGAGGCGCGTCGCCTGGGCCTCGTCAATCATGTGGTGCCAAAGGGTCAAGCGCTGCCAAAAGCCTTGGAACTCGCAAATGCGATTGCCAAGAATGCGCCGGTCTCGATCCGGCGGATGAAGGAAACGGCGGTGAAGGCGTCTGGCCTCCCGCTCGCGGCCGCGATGCGGCTCAATGAGGGCTTGAGCCCTTACCAGAGCGAGGACCGTATCGAGGGCATTCGCGCGTTCGTGGAGAAGAGGGACCCGGACTGGAAGGGGCGCTAGGCGGAACGGAAGGGCACGGCCGTGTCGGATATTCCAAAGTCAGTCGCGATCAACGAGGAAGGCCCGCGCGAAGGGTTCCAAATCGAGAAGGGCCCGATCTCGACGGCTCGCAAGGTAGAATTGATCGACGCTCTGTCCGACACCGGGGTCAAACAGATACAGATTGTTTCGTTCGTCAGTCCTCAGGCGGTGCCGGGCATGGCAGATGCCGAAGAGGTCGTTCGGCGTTTCACCCCGAGGCCCGGTGTTCGCTACACGTCGCTGTGGCTCAACGACCGCGGATTTGAACGCGCGCTGGCGTGCGGCCGCCTCGATGTGAGCGGATCCATTACGCTCACCGCGTCTGAGACCTTTCTCAAGCGCAACCAGCGCCGTTCGATGGCGGAAAATTTGGAAGCGCAGCGCCGGATCGTGGCGAGCTACAAGGCCAACGACGTTCCGGTTCGGCGCGGGGCGCTCATGGCGGCCTTTGGCTGCAATTTCGAAGGCGACGTTGCGCCGTCGAAGGTCATGGATCTGCTGCGTCAGATTCTCGACGTGGCAGCTGAGCATGATCTCATTCTGAGCGAACTCACCCTTGCCGACACAATGGCCTGGGCGACACCGGCATCGATCAAGCGGCTGGTAGGCGCCGTCCGCGAACGGTACCCGGCTTTGCGGATTACCCTGCACCTGCACGACACTCGCGGTATGGGCATCGCCAACGCCTATGCGGGCTTGGAAATGGGGGTCGACAGCTTCGACGCGGCCGTCGCCGGGCTGGGCGGGTGTCCGTTTGCGGCGCACGCCGGCGCTGCCGGAAACGTGTGTACCGAGGACTTGGTGTTCATGTGCGAGGAGATGGGCATCAACACCGGCATCGACCTCGAACGGATGATCGCGACCGCGCAGTTGGCCGAGGATATCGTCGGCCATCCGCTGCCCGGGTCGGTGATGCGCGGGGGAAGCCTCGCCTCGTTGCGAAACCGCTACGACGTCGCGCTAGCAAAGCGCGCCTAATGCGGGTTCGGGGCACTAGGGCCACCGCGGCTGCGCGTAGCCGCCGACAAGTCCGCATTTCGTGCACACCAATCGCGGGGTGACGTCCGCAATCGTCTGGGTCGGATCGAGGGCCGCGAGACTGACGATGCCGCAGTGAAAGCACCGCTGCGGCCATGCCCCACACCAAACCAGCAGCTCGGCGACGTTACGGGCCGACAGTTCGGCGAGCGTCGGCGGCGCGCCTGGCGGCGTATGCACCGGCGATTTGCGCGGCGGATCCTCGCGGTTCGGGCTGCGATGGCGATTGCGGGCACCCATGCCGGAATCCTCCGGCGTCCTCGCTGCCATGACTCCCGATTCGTCTGCACAAGACAACACCGCAAGCCGTGCGTATGATGCGGCCGCGGGTTTGAAGGGAAGTTTTCCTTGAGAATCGTGATCACCGCCTGCGCGGCGCTGCTTGGCGTGGTTGCGACGCCAGCGTACGCGCAGAAAGGGGACGCGTCAGCCAAGCAGAAGTTTGTCGTCGCGTTGCAGAACGCAATTCGGGCGGACGACAAGAATTGGCTTGCCGACCATATGAGCTATCCGGTCAATTATTTCGGCAAGCAAAAGGTGGTGATCCGCAACAAGACGTCCTTCATCAACAACTACGCATCGTTTGTGACGCCTAAGTTGCGGGCGTCGGTACTGGCCCAGGACCCGGCAGATGTCTTTGAGAATTGGCAGGGCGCGATGATCGGCGGTGGCAACGAAAATATCTGGATCACTCAGGTCGGCGATTCCGACAATGCGCCCTACCAGATCATCACGATCAATGACGTAGACTCGGGAAAGTAGGCTCGGGCAGCATTTTGATCGAGATCAAGGAAGCTCCGGCCGCGGCATTGTCGAGTTCGCGGACGAGAGAGCGTGCGGAAGGAGCGCACGGCAATGCGCACGCAGGTCGCAATCATCGGAGCGGGCCCATCGGGACTGCTGCTCGGCCACCTCCTGCACAAATACGGAATCGACAACGTCGTTCTCGAGCGCCACACGCCTTCCTACGTTCTGGAACGAATTCGCGCCGGGGTGATCGAGCAGGGGGCGGTAGATCTGCTCGACGAAGCCGGCGTCGGAGCACGCTTGCATCGCGAGGGCCTCGTACACGACGGCACCCAGATCTGTGTCGAAGGCGTGCGCCACCGCATCGACTTCAAGGCGCTGACGGGCAAGGTGGTGACGGTCTATGGCCAGACGGAGATCACGCGCGACCTGATGGAGGCTCGCGCCGAGCTTGATGCACCCTCGATCTACGAGGCCTACGACGTGGGCCTGCACGACTTTTCCAGCACCCACCCGCGAGTGACTTATCGCCACGATGGCAAGAACGGCGAAATTACCTGCGATTTCATCGCCGGCTGCGACGGCTTCCACGGGGTGAGCCGCAAGACGGTGCCGCCCAGCGCGATCAGGACCTACGAGCGCGTCTATCCATTTGGGTGGCTCGGGCTTTTGTCGGAGACTCCGCCGGTGTCCGACGAACTTATCTACATCCGCCACCAGCTCGGATTCGCGCTTTGCTCAATGCGCTCGCCGACCCGCAGCCGCTACTACCTGCAGTGCAGCCTCGCTGAGGATGTTGACGCATGGCCGGACGAGCGCTTCTGGGAGGAACTGCGGCTGCGGCTCGATGATGAGGCGCGAAGCGCGCTGGTCACCGGACCCTCATTGGAAAAAAGTATTGCGCCGCTGCGCAGCTTCGTGGCGGAGCCGATGCGCTTCGGGCGCCTGTTCCTCGCAGGCGATGCCGCGCACATCGTGCCGCCGACCGGCGCCAAGGGGCTCAACCTCGCGGCGAGCGATGTGTATTACCTGTCGCAGGCGTTGGTCGAGTTCTACGGAGACAAGTCCGCGGCTGGGCTCGATCACTTTTCGGCGCGCGCGCTCGCGCGCGTATGGAAGGCAGAACGCTTTTCCTGGTGGATGACGACGCTCCTGCACACGTTCCCTGACAGTGCGTTCGAGGGCAAGATGCAGCTCGCAGAGCTCGACTACATCTTCAACTCGCGCGTCGCCGCGACCGCGTTGGCGGAGAACTACGTCGGCCTGCCGTACTAGCGCCCGCCTACGCGTTCGCAGCCTGTGGCGGGGCCGGGGCCGCTTGCTGCTGTGGCGGAGCCGGCAACATCCTGTGGGTTGGTTCGGGCTTGAGCAATAACACGGTGCGCTGTTCGGATAATGCCGCGCGCGCCTGATCGATCGCGAGCGTGAAAATGGCGATTCCGCTCTCGTCGAGCTGGCCGCGTTCGGCCTGTTGGATCGCAGTCCCCAGGATCATGTCAGCTTCGTCCTGCAGCTTTTCGAGTTCCTCGATCGATTGCACGCTGCGCGCTCGCTTGATGAGCTGCAGTAGACGGTGAAGCTGGCGGATCCGCTGGGTGTTCTTGTCAGCCCGGAAATAGCTTAGCACGCCGGCGATCGCCGAGCCGATGATCGGGAAGATCAGCAGGCCGTAGAAAATCTCGTCGCCGTACTTATCGAAGAACGTCTTGGTGTTGTCGCCCAGGTACGCGGCGGCGCCCGGATGCACCAGCACGGCCGCGTCCTTGTCGGTCGACGGCGACTCGATCGCGACGGTGCCCGGCAATTGATAGGCGAGCGACTGCCTGTCCTGATAGAGCAGCCTGGCGAACGCCGCGACCTTGTCTTCGCTCAATGTTTTGCGCGCCACGATGTAGATCGGGTACTTGAGGGTGGTGAGCTTGTCGTCAGGCTCCGGCGGGACGCCGCCGAACGCGCCGGCTACGATGTCTTCCGAGTCATAGGGCGGCAGCCGCTTGCCAATGCCCTCGGCCTGATCGATCTCGATGAAGCTCGGGCCTTCCTTGCCGGCCGACGCAGCCGACACCGCTTGTGCAATGGCATCACCGGTCTGCGGTCCCGCCACCAGAACGACATCGATCTGATCGTCGCGGATTGCTTTTTTGAGATCCTGCGGCGCAACGTTGACCACCTTAACTTTGTCGGCCGGTACGCCGTAATGCTTCAAGATGACGTTGAGGAGGTCCGCGCCACCATCGGTGCCCTCGACGATCCCGACGCGCCTGCCGACGAGCTCGCTGACCTTCTCGATCTTGCCGTGCCGTCGGCCCTTCTTGGCCGCGTATGCGTCGGGCGCCGGTACGATCAATACGGCCACGTCTTGGCGCAGGATCGCGACCACGGGCCAGTCGGTCGACAGGTCTAGGTTGCCGCGAACGACGGCGAGATCGAACGGTGCCTTGCCGTGGATGTCCGCCAGCGTTACGGCGCCAGGCGTGATCACCGGCTGGATGCGGATCGGGGCCCGCTCGCTGCGAAACTTTTCTGCCAGCTTCTCGACGAACTCGACATCCTTGCTGCCCTGCGGCCCGACCGCCATTTTCATGACCGACGCCTTGGTCGTGAGGTAGACCGTCAGGGCGATAAGTCCGGCCACAACGATGAAACCGAAGATCGATAGAAACGTGGCGTAGCGCACCCAGATCATGCGCATCCGGCGGTTCATCGTTTCTTCAATGGCGTCAAGATCGAATGGCACCGCAGACCTCTTTTGAACGCGCTTCGCTGATGGACGACCCGGGTCGCGCTTCCAGAACCGCAGCATGATCCAGAAACGCTTGACCATCGACAGGTTCGGCACAGGGGGCATGGCTGTCCACTGCTAACCGGCCGTGGGGCGCAGGTTCGGTCGGTAACGCAGCTCCTGCATCTCTCACGCGCAACTCGGGTGACCTACCCTTTCGCATCCTATCAGCAAGCCCAACGAATATCTCGGTCCGGTAAGCGGCAAAGCGTCCCTGCCGGCCGGATGGTTAATGGCACCGGTGGCAGGTTTTGCATGGTCAGGCATCCGGTTTGAGCCGGATACTCCGCCAAACCTGTGACAAATCCGCGTCCGGCGCGTCTGTGCCGGCCGTCACACAATTGCGCCCGCCGTCCCGCGCTCAAGCGCGATTGAACGGTCGTGATCTGTGCTCCGTGGAGGCGGCCGGTTCAACTTGCGGCCAAGCGCGCCGATCCCCATTTGCTGGATTGACTAGGGAGAGTCGCAATGTCCGACCCAGCTGCCGATTGGGGCGACTACGAGCAAAATGCGCGCAGCGTGCGCCGCGAGTTCTGGGCGAAGGCCAAACGGGTCGGCGCGCGGCTTCCGTTCGCCGAGGATCTGCTGGCGGCGTATTTCTGTGCGTTCGACCGCGACACCCCGCGCCACGTGCATGTCGCGCTGGTGGGTGCACTCGCTTATTTCGTTCTGCCGTTCGACTTCGTTCCCGACGTGCTTCCGATATTCGGCTTCGCCGACGACGCCGCGGTGCTCGCGACTGCGATCAAGCTCGTCGCCAATCATATCCGGCCGGAGCATCGCGATGCCGCCAGGCGAGCGCTCGCGCGCAATCTTGCGGGCGAACACGTGGGCTGATCGAAGCGCGGGCGCTACGGCCGCAGAATGACCTTGCCCATAACTGAACGGCCCGCGATCGCCTTGAGGGCTTGCGCGGCCTGCGCCAGCGGGAAGACCTTGTGAATGTGGACGGCGAGTTTTCCGTCCGCGCACCAACTCATCAGCTGCGCGATGTTGGCACGATGCGCCTCCGGCTCGCGCTCGGCCCAGGCGCCCCAGAACACGCCGCGTACATCGCAGTTCTTCAACAGCACCAAGTTGAGCGGCAGCTTGGGAATATCGCCAGCCGCAAATCCAACGACCAGAAACCGACCTTCCCAACCGATGGCGCGTAGCGCTGGCTCACTATAGGGCCCGCCAACCGGGTCGTAGATTACGTCGGGTCCCTTGCCGTCGGTCGCTCGCCGCAACGCTTCTCTGAGGTCCTCGGCGGCGTAGTTGAGCGCCGCATCGGCCCCGTACTGGCGCGCCACGGCGAGCTTGTTCTCGGACGACGCGCAGGCGATCACCCGCGCACCCATCAGCTTGCCGAGTTCGACTGCAGCGAGGCCAACCCCTCCCGAGGCTCCCAGCACTGCCAGGGTTTCGCCAGGCTTGAGCTTGGCGCGATCCTTGAGCGCGTGCAGGGTCGTTCCATAGGTAACGAGCAGGCCGGCCGCTCGGTCGAAATCGACGCCGTCAGGCACCGCGGCCAACCGGTTGGCGGCAACCACCACGCACTCACGGGCCGCCCCGTAACCCGTGGAGGCGGCGACCCGATCCCCCGGCTTGAAGGCGGTCACGCCGGCGCCGACCCGATCCACCACGCCCGCGAATTCCGCCGCCGGCGAGAATGGAAAGGCGGGTTTCATCTGATACTTGCCGGCAATGATCAGGGTGTCGAAGAAGTTCAGGCCGGCCGCCTGCACGGCAATCGCCACTTCTCCCGCTCCAGGGTCCGGGGCGGGCAGGTCCGCCAATTCAAGGTCGTCGGGGCCCCCGAAACGGGTACACAGCACAGCCTTCATGATACGCCTTCAGTTTGCCGATTTTCCCATTATTCCAGTACAATGACTGGGGATTAGCGACTTTAGCGAACGAGCGAGACCTGATGACGCGCCGCCTGCTCATCTCATGCGCGCTGGTTGCGACGCTTGCTTGTGCACCCGTCGTGTACGCGCAGCAACAACCTTCGACCGCCGCAGCGCCGGCGAAACCGGCCAAGAAGAAGACGACCGCGAAGAAACCGGCCAGCGACAAGCCGGCGGCGAGCAAAACCGCTACGCCCGCCGGTGGTTCATCGCCTAATCTGCTCGGACAGTATGGCGAGTGGGGCGCCTACACCGCTACGACCGGCGGCAAGAAGATCTGTTTTGCGCTCGCCAAGCCTAGTAAATCCGCCACCACGCCGCCCAACCGCCCGCGCGATCCGCCCTACATGTTCATCTCGTCGCGTCCATCCGAGAAGGTGAAGGACGAGGTGTCGATCATCGTCGGTTACGGGTTCAAGCCCAACGCAGAGGCCTCGATCGACGTCGGCGGCAGCAACTACCCGATGTACACGCAGAACGACGGCGCCTGGATCAAGAATGCGGCCGACGAGCCAAGGCTGGTCGACGCCCTGCGCAAGGGCACCGACGCCGTGGTCAAAGGCACATCGGCAAAAGGCACAGCCTCGACCGATACCTATGGGCTGCGCGGTCTCGCCCAGGCGCTCGATCGGGTCGGTCAGGAGTGCCAGTAAGGCACTCAGCGCGCCGCACCGTGACCCGGAGAATTTAGGCGATTCCGGGCATCCATGATAACATATTGAATAGAAGCGGCTTTTCCCATCATTTCGACCATGGATGCGTGATTCCGTGGGAATGGCATCCATGGGGGGTGATTTGTGCGAGCGGTCCGGCCGGCCTATCTATCGGGCGCATGACCGCATCAGCGCGCAAACCTGAGTTGGTCGGCGGCATCGAAAAGGTGCCGCTCGAGCACTATGTCGCGCCGGCGCGGCCGTCACTCGTCGGCATGACGCGGACACAGCTCGCGGACATGTTGGGCGAACTCGGAGTGCCGGTCGGGCAGCGCGCCATGCGGGTGCAACAGCTCTGGCACTGGATCTATCTGCGCGGCGCCCAAGCATTCGACGGGATGACGAGCGTATCGAAGGAGCTGCGTGGCGCGCTCGACGCCCGCTACACGCTGGCCCGGCCGGTCATCGCGGCCGAGCAGGTCTCGGTCGACGGCACGCGTAAATGGCTGCTGCGGTTGCCCGGTCAGCATACCGGCGAAGGCGCGCACGACATCGAGTGCGTCTACATTCCGGAGGCGGGCCGCGGGACCTTGTGCGTGTCGAGTCAGGTCGGGTGCACGCTCAACTGCTCGTTCTGTCACACCGGAACCCAGCGGCTTGTGCGCAATCTTACCGCCGGGGAAATCGTCGGGCAGATTCTCGTTGCGCGCGACCAACTGGGCGATTGGATCGGCCGCGCGCCGCAGCGCAGCGAGGAGGCTGACGGCGGCCGGCTCATCACCAACATCGTCATGATGGGCATGGGCGAGCCGCTCTACAATTTCGACGCGGTGCGCGACGCCCTGCTGATTGTGGCCGATGGCGACGGCATCGGGATTTCCAAGCGCAAGATCACGCTATCGACTTCCGGGGTGGTGCCAAACATCGTGCGTGCCGGCGCGGAGATCGGGGTCATGTTGGCGGTGTCTCTGCACGCGGTGCGAGATGATCTGCGTGACCGACTTGTCCCGCTCAATCGCAAATATCCGATCAGCGAGTTGCTTGCCGCCTGCCGCGACTACCCGGGGCTCAGCAACGCACGTCGCATCACGTTCGAGTATGTGATGCTCAAGGGCGTCAACGACAGCCTGGCCGAGGCCAAGGCGCTCGTGAGATTGCTCAGGGGCATTCCGGCCAAGATCAACCTTATCCCGTTCAACCCGTGGCCCGGGTCCGCTTACGAGTGCTCCGACTGGGAGCAGATCGAAAAGTTCTCGGAGATCATCTTCAATGCCGGTTACGCATCGCCGGTACGTACCCCCCGCGGGCGCGACATCCTGGCCGCATGTGGCCAGCTCAAGAGCGCTACCGAAAAGCTTTCAGCGCGCGAGCGTCTGGCGCTGCGCGCCATGGCGATGACGGATTAGCCATGGATGCGGTCGGCCGCCTCATCCTGCGTTTTCTGCTCGTGCCGTCGGGTGCGCTCATCGCCGTGCTGGCAGCGGTGGCGACCCTGATCGTCGCGCATTGGCCCACGATGCTGGCGTTGGCCAGCTTTTATCAGCGACAACAGGGCGACGTGTTGGCAGGACCGCTGCTGCTCTTCGGCATCGGCCTCTACGCGACGTTGATCATGGCGCCAGCCGCGATCGGGGTGCTCGTCGCCGAAACATTTGCGATCCGATCTTGGATCTATCATGCGCTCAACGGCGGGCTTTCTGCGTGGGTCGGCTGGTCAGCAACGAGCGACATGCGGGACGACTATGCGTTCCTGAACGACCCCAAGATCATTGTCGCGGCCGGGATCGCGGCCGGCTTTGGCTACTGGCTCGTGGCCGGATGGAACGCGGGTTTCTGGAAGCCGCTGTTTCATCGCACGACGCAACTTGCGCCGGGACTAAAGCGATGACGGCGATGGCAAACGCACGCTGCAGCCGGTGCGGTGTGCCGATGACCTGCAATCCAGGCGACTGCTGGTGCGAGCAAGTGATGCCGCTTGCCGTTCCCGACCCGCAGGTCGGCTGCTATTGCGCCAGTTGTTTGAAATCGGTGATCGAGGCCAGCGCTCGGCTCCAGAGCACGGCCGTCAACGACAAATCACCATAGAGGTGCGGGAACAACGCGCCGCCCCGGGACGGTTCCCATTTCAATGCGGCATCGAGTTTGGCGGCGTCGACCGCGACCAGCACCAGGCCGGACTCGCCGGCAAAGTGTTTCTCGACGGTCCCGGGAACTTGGGCGGCGGTCGAGAAATGGATGAAGCCGTCGCGCCTGTCGTCCGGCGAACCGTGGAAGACGCCCGCGCGTTCGGCCCAGGCCCATTCATCGGGCCGGCAGATTTTGTAGATGGTTGCTTGATGGATGATTGCCAACCGCGCCCCCTTGCGTGGCAACGAAGAACCCGGCGGCCCTTGCCTCGCCGTTGGCTGCAACAAACGCAGTCAGGCGAGGAATGCAAGAGGTAAGACCGTTCAATCCGAATTGGAACGCTGGCGTTGACGATGTTCCTTGAGCCGGGCGGCGCGCGGCCGGGCGAAGCTGATACGACCGATCTTAACGCCGTCCTTGAGATCGAAAGACTTGCCGTTTGGCATGATGATCTTGCGCGAAACTACGCACAGTTCACCCTCTTCGCCGCGGTGACCTTCGATCACATAACGGGTGCCGACCGGAAATCGGCTCGGGAGTTGGCGTACAGCCATGGATTACTCTCCTACAGAGCTACGAGCGACCGGGACAACGTGTCCGGGCGCCGAAGTTTCCCCAGCCGTTGGAAGAATTGCGGGGACAATTACGTGTAAATTGCAAAAGTGTGCGGCAAGCAGGCGAACTCGCAGGCTGCGATAAAAAATGCTAGGAAACACTTGTGACATATGGATGTCAGATTGTGACGGCACCGCTGAAAACAGTTGATAACTCTGGGGATATCGGTGTCATCATGGGCAACATCGGCCGCCGCGCCAAAGCGGCCGCGCACGTGATGGCGCTCGCACCCCAAGAGCAGAAGGACGCCGCTCTCGCCGCCATGGCGGCGGCGATCCGGACCGCGTCCGGTGAAATCCTTGACGCCAACGCGGATGATGTCGCCGAAGCCAAAAGCGGCGGCGCGACCCCGGCGTTCGTCGACCGGCTGCAGGTCGATCAGAAGCGCATCGCCGCCATGGCCGAAGGGGTCGACGTCGTCCGCGCGCTGCGCGATCCGGTCGGGACCGTCATCGATTCCTGGACACGGCCAAATGGGTTGCGGATCGAACGCGTGCGCGTTCCGCTCGGCGTCATCGGCGTGATCTACGAAAGCCGGCCCAACGTAACGGCGGATGCCGGCGCGCTCGCATTGAAGGCGGGCAACGCAGTCATTCTGCGCGGCGGTTCGGAGAGTTTTCGCTCCGCGCGCGCGATCCATCGCGCGCTGGCGGCGGGGCTGGCGACCGCCGGCCTTCCGCCTGATGCAATCGCGCTGGTGCCGACCCGCGACCGCGCGGCTGTCGGTGAAATGTTGCGCGGACTCGGCGGGACGATCGATGTGCTGGTGCCGCGCGGCGGCAAAGGTCTGGTCGCACGCGTGCAGACCGAGGCGCACGTTCCGGTGTTTGCGCACCTTGACGGCAACTGTCACGTCTACGTCGACGGCGCCGCCGAGCTCGCCATGGCCAAGACGATTCTGCTCAATGCCAAACTGCGGCGGACTGGCGTTTGCGGCGCGGCCGAGACGCTGCTCGTTGATCGTGCCTGTGCGGGCACGCATCTCGCGCCGCTCGTCGTCATGTTGCTCGATGCAGGCTGCGAAGTGCGCGGTGATGCGGAGACCCGCAAGATTGATCCCCGCGTGAAGCCGGCGAGCGAATCCGACTGGTCGACCGAGTATCTCGATGCGATCATTGCCGCCAAGGTCGTGGATGGGGTCGATGGCGCGATCGCGCACATCGAGGGTCACGGATCGCATCACACCGACGCGATCGTGACGCAGAATCGCGCGGCAGCGGATAAGTTCCTCACCAACGTCGATTCGGCGATCGTCTTGCACAACGCCTCGACCCAGTTTGCCGACGGTGGCGAGTTTGGCTTCGGGGCGGAGATCGGCATTGCGACAGGGCGGCTGCATGCGCGCGGGCCGGTCGGGGTCGAACAGCTGACCACCTTCAAATATCGCATCCATGGCAGCGGGCAGATCAGACCGTGACGTGTGAACGGTCTCGGGCGCCCGAGCCCGAACGAGTTGTCCTTCCTCCCCACGCGCCGGGATTGAAGATCGGGCTGTTCGGCGGCACGTTCGATCCGCCCCACCGGGCTCACTTGGCGGCGAGTCTCCTCGCCATGAAGCGGATCGGTCTCGACCGGGTCTGGTGGCTGGTTACGCCCGGCAATCCGCTCAAGGACACCCGCAACCTCGATTCCCTCGAGCGCCGCGTGGCGGCGGTTCGTGCGTTGACGAAGCATCCGCGCATCGATGTCAGCGCCATCGAGGCGCAGATCGGCACGCGCTACACCTACGATACGATCGCCTACGTCCTGTCCCGCTGCCACGACGCGCACTTCGTTTGGATCATGGGGGCAGACAATTTGCGCGGGTTCCATCGTTGGCAGAAATGGCGGGCAATCGCCGAGATGATTCCGTTTGCGGTTGTTGATCGGCTGGGTCCGAGCCTCTATGCGGGCGCGAGCGTCGCCGGTCAGGCACTTGCGCGGGCGCGGATTCCCGAAGGGGAGGCGTGGTCGCTCCCGTATCGGTCGCCGCCGGCCTGGGTCTTTCTACACGGGCTCAAATCGCCGCTCTCTTCGACTGCCCTGCGGGCCCGGCGCGAGTCATGAAACTGGCATACCGCGTGCTTATATTGGGGCATGCGTTGGGCTATGGTTGATTTCCGTTAACCGGCTGCGCATATCTTGAGAATCGGGCCTCGGCGAGCCCCGAAGCCCTAAAGCGAAAGGAAGGGCCCCTGAACACAACCCTGGTCTTTCGGGCAAGCATCCAAAGCACGCCCGCACGCATCTCCAAGCCGGATCCTGACACGCGGATCCCTGATGCTCAGGAGATACTCCAAATGGTCCTCGCCCAGCTTGACGACATGAAAGCCGAGGACATCGTCACCATCGACCTCCACGGCAAATCCAGCATCGGCGATTACATGGTCGTATCGAGCGGCCGCTCCAATCGCCATGTCGGCTCCATCGCTGATCGCGTGATCGAGGATCTGGGCCGTGCCGGTATCAAGACCCGGGTCGAAGGCATGCCGAACGCCGAATGGGTGCTCATTGATGCCGGTGACGTCATCATCCACGTGTTTCGGCCGGAAGTCCGCACCTTCTACGGTCTGGAGAAGATGTGGGTATCCGGATACGAGCGGCGGCGGGTGAGCTGATCTCCCAAGGCGGAGCGGCGGATACCCGTCGGGCCCGGTGGCGGGTGTCGGAGCCTGATTGATGCGCCTGGTTGTGGGTGCGGTTGGCCGCCTCAAGGCCGGCCCTGAGCGCGAACTCGCCGAGCGCTACCGGGAACGCGTCGGCAAGCTCTGCCGCACCGTTGGCTTCCAATCGATTGAGGTCATTGAGATCGACGAAAGCCGAGCCCGGCGCCCGGAAGACCGCATCGCGCAGGAGGGCGCCGCCCTGGCGGCGCTGATGTCGGGCGATCACGTCCGGCTGGCCCTGGATGCCCGTGGGCAGTCGCTTACCAGCGAGACCTTGGCGCAGCGGCTGACACGCTGGCGCAACAACGGCCGGGGGAACGCCTATTTTCTCATCGGCGGCTCGGACGGCCTCGCCGGCGAGCTCAAGCGGGGTGCCGACCTGGTCCTGGCGTTTGGGAGTGCGACCTGGCCCCACCAGCTCGTCCGAATCATGCTGCTGGAGCAGCTTTACCGGGTCGCAACGATGTTATCGGGCCACCCTTACCATCGCGCCTGAGAAAGCCGCGAAAATAGCGCCTTTTGGTGCTTTTTCGACACGCGCGCTAACGCTTCGATCACACGACCGTGTCAACCTGCCGCCTCAATATGGTCTTACATAACGACGATAGAACCGGTTTGGCACGTCGCTTGCGATTGAGCGTGACGCAGCGCGTAGCGGGCGTGACGACGATCTTCCACGGCAGCATTTGCAGATTGGGCATGACCCTCACATTGCACTGTCCGCCCAGTCGGGCCGCGATCGCTGCCAGCCTTGCCGCCTTGAGTATGGGTCTCCCGGCGCTTGCCCAGACGTCGGCGCCGTCCGGCGCCACCCCGGCGGAGGCGCTCAAACAGCGCAACCGCGAACTGGAGCTTTTGCGCGGAGCGCAGAAACAGTCGGCCGAGACCACCGAAAAGCTGCAGCACGAGATCAACACGCTCGGTGAGGATCGCAGGAAGCTCAGTGCGGCCCTGGTCGAAACGGCCGGGCGTGTCCGGCTGGTCGAGGATCGGATCGCGGCCGCCGAGGCGCGGTTGCAGCCCATGGATGATAACGAGCGCGCGTTACGCGCCTCGCTCGAGAGCCGCCGGGGCGTCATCGCCGAAGTGCTGGCGGCGCTCCAGCGCATCGGCCGCAGGCCTCCGCCCGCGCTGCTCGTGCGCCCGGAAGATGCGCTCGAGTCGCTGCGTGCCGCCATGCTGCTCGGCGCCGTGTTGCCCGACATGCGCGGCCAAGCGGAGGCGCTCGCCACCGACTTGACGAATCTTGTGCGCCTGCGCGCCGACATCAGCGCCGAGCGCACCAAGCTGACCGCCGATCTCGCGGCTTTGTCGGAGGAGCGCCTGCGTATGTCAGCGCTCATTACGGAGCGTCAGAAGCGGCAGACGGCGGTCGGGACCGCGCTGGACGCCGAGCGCCAGCGCGCCACGCAATTGGGACGCCAGATCGACAACCTCAGAGACCTGATCAGCAAGCTTGAACAGGAGGCGGCGGCGCGTCCACCTCGGCCGCTCGTGCGACGAAGCGATGAGCAGGACACGGCCGGTCCAAGCGGGCTCAGTCCCGCGGTCGCATTTGCTTCCGCCAAGGGACTTCTGCCGCTGCCGGTGAATGGCGTGAAGACCAAGGGTTTCGGAGCACCCGATGGAGTCGGTGGCACCGAAAAGGGGATCACGATCGTGACGCGCCCAGGTGCCCAGGTAACGGCCCCCTGCGACGGATGGGTGGTCTACGCGGCGCCATACCGCTCCTACGGACAATTGTTGATTTTGAATGCCGGCAGTGGTTATCACGTGCTGGTGGCCGGCATGGACCGAATTTCGGTCGACGTTGGCCAATTCGTATTGACCGGAGAGCCGGTCGCCGTAATGGGAGAGGGCGCCACCGGAGTGGCCGCCGTACTCGCCGGCCCCCGCCCGCCGGCGCTTTACGTGGAATTTCGAAAGGACGGAGTGCCGGTTGATCCGGCTCCGTGGTGGGCGACAAACGACAACGACAAGAAGGTTCGCGGATGATGCGCAAGACATCGTTGCTTCTCGCTGGTGCAGTCGTCGGTGCCGGGCTCACGGCCCTGGTCACCCAGCCACCGTCGTGGATTGGTACAAGCGCGCGTGCGGCGGTCGGCGACACCTATCGGCAACTCAATCTGTTCGGTGACGTGTTCGAGCGCGTGCGTTCGCATTACGTCGAGAAGCCGGACGATTCGAAGCTGGTCGAAGGCGCCATCAACGGCATGCTCAACGGGCTCGATCCGCACTCGAGCTACCTCGACCCGAAGAGCATGGACGAGATGTCCAAACAGGTCCACGGCGAGTTTGGCGGGCTCGGCATCGAAGTGACGATGGAAGACGGGCTGATCAAGGTGGTGGCGCCGATCGACGATACGCCGGCCGCGAAGGCCGGGATCCGGGCCGGCGACGTGATCACGCACCTC